>JACZTL010000040.1 GCA_022573715.1 Bacteroidota bacterium | reverse complement strand
TTGGCACCTCGATGTCGGCTCATCGCATCCTGGGGCTGAAGAAGGTCCCAAGGGTTGGGCTGTTCGCCCATTAAAGCGGTACGTGAGCTGGGTTCAGAACGTCGTGAGACAGTTCGGTCCCTATCCTCTGTGGGCGCAGGATACTTGAAAAGGGTCGCTTCTAGTACGAGAGGACCGAAGTGAACGCACCTCTAGTGCACCAATTGTCATGCCAGTGGCATCGTTGGGTAGCTACGTGCGGTTGTGATAAGCGCTGAAAGCATCTAAGCGCGAAGCACGCTTTAAGATAAGGTATCCCTCCCGATTATTCGGGACTGAAGACTCCTCGGAGATTACGAGGTTGATAGGCTGCAGGTGTAAGTACAGCAATGTATTCAGCCGAGCAGTACTAATAGGTCGTGAGGCTTAACCATTAAATTTTTATTCACAGGTTTATGGTTTTCTAAGATTGGCTCTACTCTTTCTTCTTTCATTTTTTATTTTAATTTTTTTAATTTTTGGTGACTATAGCCAGGGTGTTACACCTCTTCCCATTCCGAACAGAGAAGTTAAGCCCCTGTACGCCGATGGTACTGCGTGGGCAACTGCGTGGGAGAGTAGGTAGTTGCCAAATTTTTATTTTAAAGCTTTCCTTTTTATTAATATCACATTACTTTCTAATTTTAATAGTAGATATGGCTGTAAGTAATGAATCCAGTAGCTACCAGATAAAAACTTATTAATATTCTTTATCACTCATTTTTCCTACATCCATTCAATCATTCATCCATACTTTTTTCATTTCATAATTCAAATTCAAAATATTTATCTAATCATTATTCATTCGTTTATTTTTGATTGTAAATTCCATAAATATCATTTAGCTTATCCTAGAAATATTTTCAAATATAAATTTACTAATAGGTTTTAAATATGAATTTAAAATTTAATATCACTCTAATTACTTTTTTTATATGCTTTTTTTCATTTCCTCTCTTTGCTCAACAAACATTAAATTTTGAGTGGGAAAGAACTTCAAGACAGGATACTTTAAGAGGAATGTTGACCCCTCTTCGTACTAATTATGATGTAACATATTATCATCTTGATATAAAAATTAACCCTTCTAAAAAATCAATTAATGGTTACAACAGAATTAATTTTAAAGTTGTAACTCCTTTTAATAAAATGCAGATAGATCTGTTTCCTAATATGAAAGTAAATAAAATACTTTTTGAAGACGGAACGGTTTGCAGCTACACAAGAGAATACGGAGCTGTATTTATTACTCTTCCTAAAAAATTAGAAAAAGGTTCAAACCATTACATTGATTTTTATTATTCGGGCAAACCCCAAATTGCTAACCGCCCGCCTTGGGACGGAGGATTTACTTGGAAAACCGATAAGCAAGGTAATCCTTGGGTTGTAGTTACCTGTCAGGGAACGGGTGCAAGTCTGTGGTGGCCAAACAAAGACCACCAGTCCGACGAACCCGACAGTATGCTGTTAAGTATTACTGTGCCCAAAGGATTAGAAAATATTTCAAACGGAAAACTTAGAAAAATTGAAAAACTTCCAAAAGGATGGAGTAAATATAACTGGTTTATATCATCACCGATAAACAATTATAATGTTACTATAAACGTAGGCAAGTTTTCTCATTTTAGTGATACTTACATACATAAAGACGGTCAGGAATTATCTTTGGATTATTATGTAATGCCGGAAAATCTTGAGAAAGCAAAAAAACAATTTAAAGAAGTGAAAAAAATGCTTACTGCTTTTGAGTATTATTTTGGTAAGTATCCATTTTATAAGGACGGTTATAAATTAATTGAAGCGCCTCATAACGGAATGGAACACCAAGGTGCTATTGCATACGGAAATCACTACTGGCTTGGTTATGTGGGAAGGACTTCTTCTGCGGTTGGATTGAAATTTGATTTTATAATTATTCACGAAAGCGCACACGAATGGTGGGGAAATAATGTTACTTCTAACGATGTAGCCGATATGTGGGTTCACGAAAGTTTTGGTGCTTATGCAGAAGCATTATACGTAGAATATTATTGGGGACACGATGAAGCGTTAAAATATATAAACGGCAAAAAGCAAAACATAAGAAACAACAAACCCATCATAGGTCCGTTCAATGTTAATAAAGAAGGTTCGGGTGATATGTACAACAAAGGTCAGCTTGTACTTAACACACTAAGAAGTATAATAGATAACGATTCCCTTTGGTTTTCTATTTTACGGGGCATCCAAAAAAAATATTATCACAAAACTATAGACGGAGTTGATATCTTCAATTACATAAATAAAAAAACGGGAAACGATTACAATTATTTTTTTGAACAGTATTTCAGAAAAACTTCTGTACCGGAATTAAATATAATTGTTACAAAAAAAGGTAAAGAGACAAGCTTAAGATATAAATGGAAAACCGAAGTTAATGATTTTAAAATGCCTGTTAAAATTACAACTGCAAAGGATAAATATGAGTTTATTTATCCTACTACAAGCTGGAAAATTTCAATAATTAAGAGCTTTGACCCTGTGGATTTTAAAATAGCAGAAGACCTATTTTATATCAAAACAAAAATATTTCAACAATATATTGACCCCAAAAGCAGCATTCCGATAAAATAAGAATTTAAAAATATTAGGAATGATTTATAAATAAAAATTATGGAAGTAAAGGTATTAATTCTAATTTAAATCTTGAAGAGTTGATGTCGTATGCAATATTCTCAAATTCATTAGGATTAGATACTTTTTTTAAGCTGTCACGGTCGTACCGTGACATTAATTGATATGTTATGTTACTGTGTTTCCGTCTTGGTGCAACCGCCGAAAAACAACTCTGGGTAGGCTGTAACAGAAACAAAAAAATAGATTTTTATAATGTCAACATTATTGTCAACATATAAAAATGGATTATTGTCAACCTTTATCAATCATTCATAGAAACAACGTGTGATATCATAGCCTGTATAGCTTCAGATGTATTTACAGATTCTATTTTTATGTGTGGATGTTGTTTCTGAAACACCCTGAATATCTGATCCGCAAATCCCTGACCGATCATTTTAACTCCGGAGAAATCGATTATGATTTCTTCAAATTGTTCAAGCCGATTCAGTAGACGTTTTGCTATTGATCTGGAGACAAAGGGACTTTGAACAGAGGAATAGAGTTTAACATGTACAGAAGTTTTTGAGAAAACATAGTCATAATCCTTTCCCGCGTATTTATCAAATGCAGTATCCAAATGTCTTCTGGTATTTTTTGATATGTAAAAGCAGACTTTGGTGCCTTTACAATATCTAATTGCTCCTGAAAATATGTCTTCCAATTTGTTATCAAAAACAAGAGTTGAGCGGTGGCTCGATATTTCTAAATTATCAGCACTGCGAGAAGTGAAAAAAAGACCTTCACCTGTGTGTTGTTCAGGATCAGTTGTTACCTTGCCTTTGAGCAGTTCTTGCATTGAAGCCTCTATTGAGGGTAATCCGAGTCTGTTTTTTATATGATAAAAAATACCTATTCCATAGTCTCGAATTGTAAATGTTATGTCATAACGTAAGATATCAATTTCAATGAGAATTTTTCCAGATTGAGAATGTTCGATAGCATTATTAAGTATTTCAGTGAATGCATAAGAAAAGATTTCTTGTGCATTAGAATTAATTTGTTTTTTAAGATTTAGAGAAAGAAAAACAGATTGTAATATCTTATCTTCCTGCAAACCGATTCTGCTGTAAATGCGGCGGATTCGTTGTGTAGTTTCGATTTTCCTGTTTGAAACAATATATTTAGCTCCTCGTGTAGTACCGATTTTTATAATTTTTTCTTCTTCCAGCAATTTTTTTATATGTCTATGAATTGCCTGGCGTGATATATCAATTTCTTCTTGAATATCTTTAATGGTGAATCTCCCCTTGGTCTTTATCTTTTCTAATAGTAATTTTTTAATATCTACTTTCATTTTTTGAATTGTAAAATAATAATACTAGATTAAAATTTATATAATTGTCAACATATTGTCAACAATTAAAAGTAGATTATTGTCAACAAATTTTATTTCGCCATCTAAATGAAATACTATTTTTACTGACATTTCTATTGTATCCTATCTATGTCATTTCTAAAGAGTCATTACATAGTCACACAATTTTTCTTTTTTTGCTTGCATTTTTCTTAAATAATTCTGATTTTAAACTATGTAATTAATTAGGAGGGAAACTATTATTACATTTCAACTTCGGGGCATAATTATCATAGATAATAATTTATCCCTCTATTTAAATTTATTGGTATTTATTTAATCAAATACTAACAATATTAATTTTATATATACTATTAAAAAATTGTTATGTGGAGGATGTAATGATTATGTATGTATTTTTCCTAAATATTTCTCCTTTGAATAGTCGATACTCCTTCTCTATTTCATCATTTCATTTTAAGTTTATACCTAAAGGAATTTATAATGGAAGATAAATCCAAAAAACAAGAAGAACTTGCTTCACAATTAAACAATCGTCTTTTACAGCAATTAGAAGAAAATATTAAGTTAATAGAAGAACTTGAAAGTCAAAGAGAT
>JACZTL010000019.1 GCA_022573715.1 Bacteroidota bacterium | reverse complement strand
ATCTCTTTGGCTTTCAAGTTCTTCTATTAACTTAATATTTTCTTCTAATTGCTGTAAAAGACGATTGTTTAATTGTGAAGCAAGTTCTTCTTGTTTTTTGGATTTATCTTCCATTATAAATTCCTTTTAACATATATGTTTAAGAAACTGACTATGGTCAATGACTTCTGCATATAGAGGAGAAATATTTTTTATTTAATATTCTCTTTAAAACTCAGTTCTGCCACAAGTACAATCAGATAGCATAGATACTTTATACCCGTTCTCAGAAGCTTACCTTCCTGTAGAATCGATGCAAATAGAAGTTACAACACTGGCTAAAACAATATTAGAAATATTATGTTCTTTAAGAAGACTGTTAATATTTGCAAACGGGATTTGAAAAATAGTCTTAAACCCAGAACCCAGTAAATAAAACAATAATTATACCAATCAGTAAAATGTTTTTTTAACGACTATATGTATTTCCTTAAATTTTTGTATGTAAAATCTACCTGTCTATAGGTAAATTTTACACGTATTCAATTCTAAATTAGTTCTCCTATTTTTCACTCCTAATATTTCAGCACATATTTATGCATATATATTACCTTTTATTAAAGAGGTTAAATTTATTTTTTAATTATATTGTTACGTTTAAAGTATTTACTCGTTCCGTCACAATTCGGCAGTTGTCGAATTCCTCCTTCTCTTAAGGTCGGTAAAATAATTTTATAATTCATTTGCATTATTCCAAAAAATATCCCGAATTGTAATGTTTTATTTGGGGTACTGCTTTTTTCACACCTTCTCTAAAGCAGTATCTGCTGTTTTTACTTTTATGCTTTTAAATATGAAAGAATTTTTCTAAATAATTAAAAAAAAATATTAATTCTTTTTTTTATTAAATGTACAGCAGAATTTAGTAGTTTTTATTATTAATTCTTGCAGGTTATTAATATGTTATATGTTTAAATGAAATGTGGTATTTATGAATAAACAAATGTGTCCACATTGCGAAGAATACAAAAAACAAGGACATAATTATTGTAGAATATGCGGTTATCATTTAACAAAAGGATTTGTGCAATATGCAAAACTCGCGACAGCATATAATACTAATGAAAAGTATTGTGGATATTGTGGTGATACTAAAAACAATCGTAAATGCATTCGTAAAAAGGTAAAATAAAATTATAATTTGAGTGATTTATGACTTTAGAAGATTTCATTACGGAAAAATTAAAACAAATTATTAACGGTTATTTATCACGCTGTTATGTTTTAAAATTATGAATCTAAAAACAAACAATATTGATACATTATGTGAATTTATTTCTTCTAAAAATTCGAAAATTATTGGGTTGGATGGTTCACTAAATGCTGGAAAATCAACACTGGGCAAAATCTTATCAGTTAAATACAATACCAATCTAATAAGTTTTGATAATTACCAATCCCCAAAATTAAAAGGTAAGTATTCTGAGTTTTTAAAATTAGATCAATTAAAAGGAGATGTAAATAAAACAATTGAAGAGAATTGTAATGTTATAATTGAAGGTCCGTTTTTTTTAGAAGTAATTGATAAAATAAAGTTAAATCATGACATTCGAATTTATGTGAGAAATAAGTATGATGATTTTTGGGTAAATGAAGATCTTGATGAAGAAGAACTTTCTTCAGAAATTAAAAAAATTGAAGATTCTAATTCACAATTGAATAATTTAAACAAAATGTTAGGAATTCATAATACAAGTATTGTAAGCGAAAATGAAGACTTAGGAATTACCATTGCGAAATATCATAATATATACAGACCAATGATTACTGCTGATATAATTTATGAATGGGATAAAAAATAATAACTAGCGCGTCAACTTACCCCCTTTTCGTATTAAGTAATATTGTAATTATTTTAATTACTTTTCAATATCATTCTCTGCTTTATTAGCTTCTCTCGTTCTGTACACAATCCGTTAGCTAACGGATTCTGCCTTCTCTTTAGGTCAGTAAAATAATTGTTCAAGTATTTTTAATCGGGGCTACCACCGAAAACATACCTCAGAATTCCGAACAGAATAAAAAAAAGTACAACAAACAAATAGTTGAAATGAACTATCATTTATCTGATTGCTTTTTCATCATCCAATGAAAAAAAGTGAAGTTTATCCAAATTAAAATAAATGTCGACTTCTGTACCCGGTTGAGGTTTCTCAATTGCAGGAACTCTGGCAATAAATTGAGAATCACTTAATTTAAAATAAAGTATAGTTTCATTTCCCATTGGTTCGGCAACTTCTAATTTAACACTATGTTTTTTAAGGATGAGGCTGTCATCGGGTTTGTTGTAAATATTTTCCGGGCGGATTCCAAGAACAACCGGTTTATCAATATAATTTTTTATTCCATCATACTTATTTGAGTCTAAATCTACACTGAATGATTTATCATCATTAACAAATTTAAGATTGTCTGTTTCAATTATTTTTCCATTAATAAAATTCATTGGAGGACTTCCGATAAATCCGGCTACAAATAAGTTTACAGGATAATTATAAATATTCATAGGAGTGTCTATCTGATGAAGATCTCCGTCTTTCATAACCGCAATTCTATCCCCCATCGTCATAGCTTCTGTCTGATCGTGTGTAACATATATTATTGTAGCTCCTAACCGATTATGTAATTTGGAAATTTCAGTTCTCATCTGAACTCTTAATTTTGCATCTAAGTTACTAAGCGGCTCATCAAATAAAAATACTTTTGGATGTCTAACAATTGCCCTTCCAACTGCGACTCTCTGTCTTTGTCCTCCGGATAACGCTTTTGGTTTTCGTTTGAGATACGGTTCAAGATCAAGTATTTTTGCTGCTTCTGTAACTCTTTTATTAATTTCTTCTTTTGGATATTTTCGTATCTTTAACCCGAACGCCATATTATCAAATACAGTCATATGCGGATATAAGGCATAGTTTTGAAAAACCATCGCAATATCTCTGCTCTTAGGTGAAACTTCATTAACTAACTTCCCGTCAATATATATTTCGCCTGATGATATTTCTTCTAAGCCCGCAACCATTCTTAATGTTGTTGATTTCCCACACCCCGAGGGACCTACAAGAACTAAAAACTCTTTATCCTTAACAGTTAAGTTTACATTTTGGACGGCGATGATTTTACCTTCGTAAACTTTTGAAACATCTTTTAATACTACTTCAGCCATTTTATGGTTTTATATTTTATGAATAATAATAATTATTTACAATACTAAGTTTTTAAGTTATGTTGATTTTTTTAATTCATGAAGCAATTCCTTTAGATTAACAATTGCAAAACTTGTTAAATAATCGGAAATTGCATATGGCAACACCAGTTGATCATTGTGTATAATTCCTCCACAACTGTACACAACATTCGGAACATAACCCTCACGTTCCATTTCATTAGGATCTAAAATTGGCTGTTTCAGTCTGCCAATCATTTTTGTTGGATCATTCAGATCCAGTAAAATGGCACCGATAGAATATTTTCTAACCGGTCCAACACCATGTGTTATTACCAACCATCCTTCATCGGTTTCAATCGGAGAACCGCAATTACCCATTTGTACCAATTCCCAGGAATGCTCAGGTATTGTTAGTATTTTTTTCGAGTTCCAGTTATAAAGGTCATCAGAATACATAATGAAATTACTTTCCCCGTCTTGCCTGGAAAGCATAGCATATTTTCCATTTATTTTTTTAGGGAATAGTGCCATTCCTTTGTTTGTTGATTTAGAGCCATTTAAAGTCTTAATTTGAAATTGAGTAAATTCATTTGTTTGAAGTAATTTGGATAGAAAATTTTTTCCATCATATGCTGTATAAGTTGCAAAGTAAGTATCATTATCGAAACCACTAAACTTTACAAATCTGGCATCCTCAATTCCGTTCGATTCATCAGGGGTTAATGGAAATATTATACGTTCACTGATATCTACTCCAGAATCATAATTCAGTTCATAGTTCATTTTGTTTATAAACACTTTTGTGGGGGCAGTTAAATATTTACTTGTTTCCTCAAAAAATAAATTGCAATCAGAATCAAGAATACCTGATCGAAAAACAATTGAAGAGATGTGTCCTTCTCCGGTTGCTCTTAGACTCATAATGAATCTGCGTTCACCATTCTTAAGATTTGATTGATCCGGATGCCAGACAATTGATGGATTAAACAAGGCGGCAGATTCAACAGAAAATTCCTTTAGGAAATAAGATCCGACCAGAATTTTGCAATTTTCGTATAAGCTTATCTTAAAATCAATTAATTTTATAATTTCTTCACAACGAATTAAACATTCCTCTTTAAAATTTCGATGCCTATCATGGAATTCATTATAAATTTTTTCAACTTCCTTGTTCACATCTTGTTCGCAAAGATTGAACACATAATTTACTATTCTTTGAATACGATTTTTATCACTCAATTCAAATGGTATTAATAAAACGCGTGTATTATCTGGTTTTAGGAAAATATCTGATTTCTTAATATTCATGAGCATAAAATATTTAAAACTTTTTAAATTATTTCAAGATAACAAATTTACGGTTTAGCATAAAATTATTTATCCTTAATTGATAAAAATAAATCCCTGAAGCTACATATTCACCAAAATCATCTCTACCATCCCAAGAGATAGAATAAGAACCAGACATTTCTTCTTTATTGAGTAATGTTCTGACTTTTTGTCCGAGGACATTAAAGATTTCCAGGAAAACCACACCTGCTTCTTTTATTCGGTATTTAATGATAGTTTGGTTATTAAAAGGATTAGGATAGTTCTGATACAAGATATTATTATCTTGGATGTAATCTCTTGATTGATCATCGACTGATGTTACAATATCATACAAATCTTTAATTTCCTGAAATGATAATGCATAGTCGTAGATACGTATATCGTCGAGTACTCCCTTAAAATTGTACTGATTATTTCCCGGAAGTACCTGACCAATCATAAAATCAATATTTGTTTGTAATATAGAACCTGAAAAAGTTGATAGTGCATCTAACCTACCATTAATATAAATTTCAAAATCAACACCATCATATAATGCTGTTACATTGTAAAGACTATCAAGTATTAACTCAGTTTCAGAATCTAAATCTTTTATACCAACGTCTGTTTTAACAGTCCATCTTATTCGTCTATTTGTAATTGAAATCTTCCAGCGATTTTCCCAGTTTCCCTGGGACAGAGGGTAAGCTTCCCGATCAAAAAAATCACCTACTTTTATCCAGAAATTTACTGTTATAGAATACTCAAAATTTAGACTTGAAGAATTCCCAACTTGGATATAGTCGTTTATGCCGTCAAATAGATAAGCGCTATTTAGATTGTTAAAACGATCTGAAACTAGTGCAGCTCCATAAACAATTCCATTATTATTAAATCCGCTAACATCATTAGCATCACCGTTGAAGGGATAATATGCTACAAGATCACCAGTTTGATTAATTGTTTTATCACGAACAGAGACTTCAATACTATCTATGGTTACACCACCGCGTCCATCTTCAACTGTACAATTCAGAAAGTAATTTCCTATCTGCCCTGGTGATGTCCACATTATTTGTGAGCCGTTACCACTAAATGAACCTTGCAAGGAAGACCAAGAATATGATAATTCATCACCGTCCGGATCGATAGCACTGCACACTAACTGAGAAGAGGTTCCAATATGAATTTTTCTTGGATCGGAGCTTATACTGTTAATGATTGGAGATTGATTAATATACTCAACAACTTCAATATTTATACTATCACTAACCTGGTTTCCATATACGTCCTCAATGCTACAAAATATATTATAGCTGCCTGTTATATTTGGCGCGCTCCATACAACATTCGCTTCGCTGCCATTAATAATTCCTGATGATGCAAACCATAAATAGGAAAGTGAATCGTTATCTCTATCCTCGGCAGTACAATAAATGTTTGCATCTTCCCCTAAGAGAATAATTGTTCGATCTGCAGCAAGACTTTTTATACGAGGAGGATAGTTAGAGACTACCTGCCCTGATCTATAATCTACTACAACTCCATCTATCATCATTTTGTTTAGAATATAAGTTATAGTACCACTCGAAGGTGTAATAACTGCTACAACAGCCTCATCCGAAGGAATTGTAATTGTAGTTGTACCTGTTACTCCAAACTTCAAAAATGTATTGCTAACTGCATCATAGATATCATAAAAACCATTTCCAACATAAAGATCTACCATCTTATTTTCGTTGAATGGATTGAAATAAAGAAAAGTTGGATAAGAGGAATCGTGAAAATAATCAGTTTTTAAAAGATTTAATTTGAGAATTTTTTCAACATTTGTTGTATCAATAATTCCACCTAAAATACCCACATGAGATGAACCATAAAGTGCAAGATTAGTCATCCCCCAACCTCCGCTTATAGCATCACCTGTAGCATAAGGACTTTGCCCATACTGAGTTTCACGAAGAGCCTCATGAGCAATATAAGAGTTCGGATCATATTGATGTGCCCATTCTTCACTATCCTGATTTTGATCTGGTAAATAGTTTGGATAAAATAATCGAGCTGCATTTGCAGCGTTCAAAACCCACTTACCAATTGCTCTGGCAAATCTGTCATCGTATCTAACTAATGGAACAAGCGCTCCAACTTGTTCAAATGTATTCATCAAAAATGCGTAATCATTAATTTCATTTACTTCCCCGATTAATCCATAGACATCATTATTACCCCAATTACCTAAAATAGCTCCCCAACTACGCAGAGGACCAACATTAAAACACCAATTGATTAATTTCTCAACATCATAAGTTGTTCCGATTTCTGCATTCATCCTTGCCGCAAGATATGCACCATAAGCTAACTGAAGTTCATATGATGGATTAGATGTTAACCCGTCAAGAAACTCCATTGCCCACTCTGCACCAATTCTATAATTAGGATCGTTTGTTTCTACAAAAGCATTATATAGTATCCACGCAATAGCTCCAGCTGCTTCCGGTTCAAGAACACCGGATGAATTGGGTGTCATTGTCATAAGATTAAATGCTCGATAATTCATATTTGGTTTTTGCCAAGGTGTTGTGCTTCCTCCCATTACCTCAACTGCTTCCAGCCACCTATCAGCAACTCTTGCAAACTGATTTCCAAAATCACCAATATTTGGATACATATAATAAAGCTGGTAGAAAAATATATTAGGCATTATATCGTACCACCAATCGTCCCAATCACTTCCAGTGGGGTGATTCAGGTAAACATCAGCACCGTTTTGTTTGTTAAAATATTCTTCACTCATTAATACCCAGTTGTATCCATTTTGGTCGCTTTTGTCCAAACCTACTAAACTAGCACTAATAACTGCAGGTAATAAGTTTATTGCTTCTGCTGAACCAGGAAATGGTGTTCCCACTACCGTGTGGAGCCCAAAACTATTATGGTTAGGATAGTTAATTGTATTTGTATTAAACCAAATTAAAGGGAGATATTGTCCGCTAAGGTTGAAATCGAAAACAAAATTATCATAGTTTATTGTTATCTGTTTCCAATCTATCATTTCATAGGGTGAAGGAATATTTGGCATTTGATTTATGCTATTAATGTTAATTTGTTGAGCATTAATATTCATATTAATAAAACAATTCAATAATACGATCTGAACTAATAAACTTTGGAATTTACTTTGTAATAGATTCTTCATGATGATATCCTGAAATCAGGATGATAGGTATTTATTAAGTGAATATACCTTCATTTTCTTTGGATCAACTTGATCAAAGTTGTTCTTAATTATTTTGATCTTTTTAGTCTCTCCCTGTAACAAAATGAATCCTCTCTCATCAAAGTTAATATCCGGATGATATAGGTCTATGAAAAAAGCCGGTGTGTTTGTCTTAACTGAAATAAATAAATCAGATTCTTGAATTAAATCGAATTCTAACTTCGCTACAGGCAATTTTACATTTTTCCATTCTTGCTCTAGATAGAAATTTCTGTGCAGAAGCTTGTCATTCTCATTATAAACTGAAGCGATCAAAATGTTGTCTCCGCTATTTCTTAACTCTTGTATTGGTACTTTGTAAATAATATTATTTCTACAATTTTGAATGGAAAACTGTTTATCATATTCTTTTATAACCTTTCCAGATTGCTGTTCAATTATATGAAGTTTTAAAAGACCACATATTGTTTTCGTTTGACTGTGATTATTAAAATTGATATTAATGGTGGAATTTTCTTTAATAATAGTAAGTATTTGATCTGAGTAAACATCCTTGACAAAATAATATGATAGTTTAGGAATTAAATCTGAATCAATAATAGACCAACTTATTGCAGGCCAACAATCATTAAGCTGCCAGATAATTGCTCCGTTTGTAGTTGGTGAATTAGCCCTCCAATGCTCAATACAATTCTTTAGAGCTAAACCCTGATTAAGCTGAGCTAAATAAATAAAATCATCCCATTCACAAGTCATTGGAAGATGATCGGATAAAAATTGAAAAATTCTTTTCTGCCCTTCAATCTGCTTATTGTGAAATTCGAACATAGGGTTATCGCAACGGCGATTATCTTTAGACAATGCCGCCATCCAGGTTGATTTATTCGCCGGGGCTTGAAATCCAAATTCTGAAACAAACAGACTATTATCTTTTATAACTTCTGTGTAATCAATCCAGTTGCTCCATATATTCCACTGATGTGTATTTCCACTAATTTGATCATTTGGGTCTTCATCAAACCCAAATGGTGATGACGGCCAGTATGGACGCATCGGATCAACTTCTTTTAGTAAGCTGGGTATAAGGTTGTGATAAATTTGGTAACCAGGTAACTTTGAAATATCTTTATCTTTATTTTGATACCACAACCACTCGCATTCATTGTTTCCACACCACAAAGCAAGTGAAGTATGATGTTGCAATCTTT
Organism: Bacteroidota bacterium; assembly: GCA_022573715.1. Classification (GTDB taxonomy): domain Bacteria; phylum Bacteroidota; class Ignavibacteria; order Ignavibacteriales; family Ignavibacteriaceae. The sequence goes on along the minus strand of JACZTL010000019.1, from coordinate 54,215 downwards.
CTACATTTTGAATAATCTCTATTTTTACATTTTCTAAAAACTCATCATATTCGGGATAAGATCCGCAGGTAAACATAAAATCCTGCCAGACCATTAAACCAAGTTCATCGCAAAGTTCATACAAAATGTCCCGCTCATAAACACCGCCTCCCCATATTCTAATCATATTACAATTTGCTTTTTTTGCCAATAAGAAAAGCTTTTTATATCTCTCCTCAGGTACTCTTGGAAGAAATGAATCTGTGGGGATCCAGTTAACCCCTCTTATAAATATTTCTTTTTTATTGACATAAATTTTAAAAGTGTTTTCTCCATTTTCCTCGAGAATTAATTCAATTGTTCTAATGCCAACTTTTCTTTTATCTAAATCAATTATCTTTTCATTTTTATTTTTCAGTACTGCCGATAAGATATAAAGTGGTTGATCGCCCTGACAACAGGGCCACCATAGAGCCGGCTTATCTATTTCCATCCTTATTTTGTTTTTGTTATAAACATCTTTAACCGTTTTCTTTTTAATTAGTTGTCCTTTAAGCGAAAGGCTGATTTCTAAAATACAATCAGAATTTACAGTGCCTTCTACTTCAACATCTACTTCAACAATTGCTTTACTCTTGGAAATTTCTACTGTATTGAACTTCAGGTTTTTAATTGATGCCTTATCTTTTTGTAACAGATATATTGGTTTGTAGATCCCCATTGTTGGAAAAGATGGTCCCCAATCCCAGCCAAATGAATACTGAGCTTTCCGAATGTAAACTCTTTCGGTGTTTACTTCAACGTACAATTTACCATGTTTTTCTTCCAGTGACTTTGCATACTTTATAGGTGAAGTGAACTTAATTTCAAGCTCATTATTCTTATCTTTTATTTTTGAAGTGATATCTAATTCATATCTTCTGAACATATTATTGAAATTGCCTATGTGTTCTTTATTCAACCATACTTCGGCAATAGTATCCAATCCTTCAAATACTATAATAACCGGTGAATCACTTTTAAATTCATCCGGGTAATCAAAAGATGTTTTGTATAACCAATCACAATTACTAATCCATTGTAATTTAAGTTCGTTATCTTCGAAAAATGGGTCTTCAATTAATCCTAAATTAAATAAATCAGTATGCACTGTGCCGAGAACTTCACATTTCATCCATTCTTTAAATTTATCGTAACCTTCAATGTTATTATCAATTTTGAAAACCCAATTATCGGATAGATTTAATTTTTTCTTCATAATTAGAAATTATTTCCCCTCCTTCCAAAACCTTAGTAAGTGTGTTGATTGCAATTTGATTTTGCTCTAAAGTTAACAGTGTAAGCAAAGCTTCAATTGTAGATTCAGCGCCTGAGTTTTTATTAATCGTATTTTGTGAATTAATTCCATCATAACATATTCCTGACAAAGGAAAATACATTTGTGCTTCCGCTATATTATTTCCGAAAAACCAACTTGCTATTTCTCCTGCCATACTTGCGTAAGAAGAATCTTTAGTGATATTGTATGCCTCTATGCAGGCATATACCATAACCCTGAAGTTATAAGCAATCTGTGAATATTGTTTTGTTTCTATCGAAACGTATTCATCATTTCTCTTATCAATGTAAAAACTACTCAAGTAATTTTCGCTCATTAAGAATTTATAAAAGTAGTTGATTTCTGAAATAGCTGCCAGTAATATGTCTTCTCTTTCTAAAACAGATGATGCTTTTAGCAAAGAATAAGATTGCAAATTTCCGTAAGCGTGCCATAGATTTTCCCAACTCATAAAAGCGTAGTAAGGAAAACTTGTTGAATCACCTTTTTGCACATTCAATATTCCATCACTCAGATTATTGACGTATTCCAGAATGGATTCATCTTTATTAATTTCATAATAATTTAAAAGAGAGAGTATTATGATTGACGCTTGATCGCTGCCAGATTTAATTGGCAGCCAGGTAATTTTATCTTTACCATTTATGATATTTTTTTCTCTCTCTACATTAATTATTTTTTTTAATTCTTCAGTTATTCTTTCAAGACTTTTATAAATAATCTCTGCGAAATCTTTATCAACATTCACAAAATTTAAATATCCGTTTGAAAGTGCCCACATGGCTCTCCAACTCCACCAGTTTGGTTCGTTTATACTATTCTTATGATCCCTGTTTATAGAGTAATCATCGAAGATAAAATTATAGAAGAAACCATTACTTGACTGCATATGAAGTAGAAATTGGAGCAGTTTCTTTGCTTTAATTAAGCTCGATTCGTTACCATAGAACTTATAGTGTTCTAAATAAAATACTGCTGCACGTGCAGCATCATCAATGCAGGCAATGCCTTCATCATCATCCCCTACCCATTTGTAATCAGGATATTCGCTATAAATATGAATTATACCAATTGATTGATCTGCTATTGTAATTTCCTCGTAGAGAAAATCAAGATGCGCCGTATTAATTAATGAACCGATATTCTGTTGCTCTTGTGATCGATATTCACAATCAAAAGTAAATAACAAGAGTGAAGAAAATATGAATAGTAGTACCGGTTTTTTCATTAAAGTAGTTTTCCCTATTTGCACGTTGATAATAAATAACTAATACTGGTAGTAGCTACACATATATTAATATCCGCACCAGAATAATAAATCATTACCTCGCCGTCCTTTTCAACAATCCATCCATTGGAGAATGTAACATTCCCAACATCACCAACTCTTTCATAATCAAATTCCGGTGATATAATTGGCTCTTTGCTTTTACCATTAACAATCCAGGGTTGCTCTGTTTCTAAAAGCATTACTCCAAGTTTGTAAATCATTGAGCTGCCAAAAATTCGTACACCGTGATATAACATTAACCAACCTTCTTTTGTTTTTATTGGTGGAGTTGAGTTTCCTATTTTTTGACCTTCCCAGGTTCCTTCTTCCGCTTCCATTAAACATCTGTAACCACCCCAATGAATTAAATCCAAGCTTTTGCTTATCCAAATATCATTTCTGTTTCCGGCAGTAGGTCTGTCAACTTTCCAATAATATCCGTCTATTTTTTCCGGAAAAATAGCGCAGTCTTTATTTGAAGGTTCGGTTATTGGTCCGTGTATTATAAAGTTTTTAAAGTTTTTTGTCTCCGCTAAAATCACCAATGGTTCATATTTCGAGTAACCGGTATATGTTAAATAGAATGTATCACCTACAGGAGTTATGCGAGGGTCCTCTATTCCCCATTTTACATATTCATAACAATCTTTATGATCTTTAGGTGTTAAACAGGTTTCATTTCCAACTTTAAAATCGTATCCATCATTACTCTCGGCTAAGACAAAACTCGATCTTCCATTTGGCATCTCGACTCTGCAAAGAAGCAGATATTTATCTTTGTACTTAACTGCACCCGGATTAAATATACTGTTCACTTTAAACGGTACATCATCTTTTGTAATGATAGGATTCCCGGTATATTTTTTTATTTCGTTCATCTAATAATTTCTTACTCTTTTATCCCGGTAGATGCCATACTCTGGATAAAATATTTCTGGAAGAACAGATACGCTAAAACAATTGGCAGCGCTAAAATTGTTGCAGAGGCAAGCTTAACTCCTAACTGAGATTCAGCTCTTCCTCCTAAAACAAAAAGAGTTACCAATTGCGGCATGGTCATTAATTCTTCATCTCTAATCACAATCAGCGGCCAAAGAACTTCATTCCAGGAAGCCATAAAAGTTATAATTCCAACAGTAACTAAAGCCGGAATAGCATTCGGCCAAAGTATTCTGAAAATTATTCCTAATTCAGTACAGCCATCAATTCTTGCAGCATCAATTAAGTCTTGAGGTATGCTTTTAAAGTACTGCCTAAACATTATTATGCTTAGTGCATTCATTAAATAAGGAACAATTAATGCTAAATATGTATCAATCCAACCAAGTTTAACCATGATAATATATTGAGGAATTAAAGTAATCTGGAACGGTAAGGTCATAGTAAAGATGATAACATAGAAAATTAAATTTCTCCCCTTGAATTCTAATCGTGATAATGCATAACCCACCATCGAACCAAAAACAAGAACACCTGCCGTTACTGATGAAGCTACTAATATGCTGTTCAGAAGTGCCCTGCCAATAGGAATTTTATCAAACATTTGTGTGTAACTATTAAATGATATAGTAGAAGGAATAATTGAAAAACTACTGATATCACTTTCCGGAACCAACGAAGCAGTGATCATCCATAAAAATGGATAAAGAAACATTAAAGCTCCAAAAACAAGTACGAGATAAAATATTGCTTTCTTCATCCTATCTAAACTTCTCTTTCAATAAACTTTTTTTGAATAATTACCACACTTAATATTATGAGCGCAAAGAACAATCCTAACGTTGCTGAATAACCCATATGATAATAGAAAAATGCTTGCTTGTAGATATACAAGACTGCAGAAAGTGTACTATTTAGCGGACCTCCACCTGTTAATATGTATGGTTCGATGAATAGCGAAAAACCACCGACAGTAGATAATATTACAACTAAAAATATTGTTGGATTTATCATTGGCAAAGTAATTTTAAAAAACTTTTGCCAGTGGGTTGCACCTTCCAGATCTGCGGCTTCGTAATAGTGTTTTGGAACCGTTTGAAGACCAACCAGGAACAATACAATGTACAATCCTACATTCTTCCAGGTAGCCATAATAGCAATTGAAGGCATGGCAATCTTTGGATCAATGAGCCATCCAACCTTCCCGAATCCTAAAGTAACAAGTATTTTGTTAAGTAATCCCGTATCAAAACCGTAAAGCTGCTGCCACAGTATTGTTACAACCACACCGGATACAACAACAGGCAGAAAGAAAGCAGCACGGAAAAATCCTCTCAAAAAGATTTTTTGATTCAGCACTTCAGCAAGAAATAAAGCTACAATTATTTGAAGCGGAATATGAATTACAAGGAATATAAGAGTGTTAATTATCGATTTTAAAAAGAGTGTGTCTTGAAATAATCTTATATAATTGGCGAATCCGGTGTACTCCATTGGAGAAATGATGTTCCACTTATGGAATGTAAGCACAATGGAAAATATCACCGGGAAAGCTATGAATATTAAAAAGTGAATAATATACGGTGATACTAATAAATATGGAACTACCTTTTTTTTCATTACTGCTTAGATCAATTCATTTAATAAATAAAAGATTAACTGCATGTGCTGCATCGTTTATTGCTTGCTCAGGAGATTTTACTCCATAGATAACACAAGCTTCATACTCTTGCGAGATTAAATCAAAAACTTCTTTTAATACGGGTGTTGAATCTGTGCCTTTTACATATTTAGATTGCTTTGCAAATTTTATCATTTTTGGATTCGCATTGAAATAATTTGTAAATAAGCTATCGGCATCTATTTGTTTTCTGCGTGGTAGTTGAGAAGTAATTTCAAGTAATTTCAAATCATTTTCTTTGCTAATCATAAACTTTATAAACTCCCAGGCATACTGAGGGTCTTTGCAAGTATTAAATATTACAATGTTTTTTGGATCGCCATAAGTATAGATAGGACCTTCAAAACCATCCGGTACAGGTATTGTAGAAAAATCATATTCAAATCCTTCCGGTTTAAATTTCTCTGCGTGCACAATTTCCCACGGACCGGTGAATCTTGTTGCAATATGACTTGATAAAAATACATCCTGTCTTGCCGATAACCTCTCCCTTGTAAAATATTCGTTATCATATAGTTTTTTTAAAAAGGAAAATACACCAATAGCATGTTCATTATTAAATACTGCTTTGTTGTTTTCAATTAGAGGTGCTCCTCCGGAGGCAGCCAGATAAAACGGATAAAAATCAAAAAACCTTTGCCACCAGGTAACAATCACCTCAGAATACCCGAACCATCTATCTACATATCCGTCTCCGTCTACATCTTTCTTAAATAATTCTGAAGCAGCTAAATAATCGCTGTAAGTATGCGGCGGATTATTTAATCCTAATTCTCTAAAGATATTTTGATTATAAATCATCATTATAGGATTGATCTTCCATGGAATTTGATAGATATGCCCATCCTGCGATCTCATCTCATCTACAACTGAACTATCGCATCTTTCATAAATAAAGTCAATGAATCCATCAAGTGTATCAAATGGGATTACTACACCGGCTTGTGCATAAGCTTCCACATCTCCCTGCCACATGCTGGAATAAATATCGGGAGTAGTTTCTCCTACTACTGCTGCTAAAATTATTTCCTCACTTGATTGACCTTCCGGTACTGGTTGAAACTTAATGAATGCTTTATCCGGATTTTCTTTATTCCATTTATTAACAATATATTTTGCAAATTCTATTTCGTAAGGGTTATTTGAAGACCAATACAAAAGTTTATTTTCATTATCGTTTTCATTCCCACAAGATGTAAGAATACCAACAAGTAAAAATATTATGATATATAAATATTTTATATTTTTTTTCATTAACCTGTTAATAGTTAAATTAAAATTAGTCTCATTCCCAGTTTATCCACTCATAATCAATAGTCGGGTAAGGCGTCCTGGGTATTAATCCGCCTTTTTTTACGACATAAAAATCTATTGCTCTAGGACTGTGCTCTTCAGATACATTAATTTTTTCAAGAACATCTTGATTAATATTAATTTCATATTCCCTCTTTAACTCGTTGAGCTTGAGGAATAACCGCCGTGTAATTTCCGTATTTATTTTTTCTTTGTTGGATTTAACATCTAAACTTTCTAAACTATTATATTTTACTTCCTCTTGCTTTAATTCAACTGATTCTACTATGTCTTTTTTAACAGCACTGTAAACTATTTTATCCTTCCACCATTTAGATTGTTTTATAACAGACTTAGTCTGCTGGAAGTTTCTTTCATACGCTTGCCCAGTAAGTAACTTATCCCTTACCATCCGCCAAACCAGGCTTTCAACAGAGCTTGAGAAACGTTGTAAATTCGTTTTATTTAATTTGATATATTGACTTCTATTCTTATACCAGTTAAGGAACTCTTCTAATTTTATTAATCTGTGTTTCATTTTTATCAATAAAACCCGACCAATATTATCTTTTGAAACTTGCAATTCCTTAAGAGCTTTTTTTAGCGATTCAGAAAGATTCCATTCATCGTATTTCTCTTTTGTAAGATTATATGTACCAAGATATGTTCTTAGAATATTAAATCCTTGTCTTTTGATTATCGGGTACTGATCAATCAAAAGCTTATGTACGTAATCATCTGAAAGTTTATCCATCTTCTTTTTCTTCAACGAGTTAAGGGATTCTTGTCTCAATCTTATCATTTCAGCTTCGGTAGTTATAATGTTTTGCCAAACGTTATGAATCTTAAATATATACCATCCATCATCTGCTTCTATTGGGTTAGATACCTGTCCAACAGGGAGTGTATCAATTATTGCTGCTAACTCTGGATTCTTCTTACCAAGCTGATACCGATTTATCTTCATACTCCTATCATCAAGGTAGATTGGATCTTCAAACTGTAACTGATATAAAGAATCGAAAGAAATTCCAATATTTAGCTCAAGTAGAAGATCATCTTTTTCCTTATTATTTTGTGCATGCAACCAACGTATATCTAACTCTAACTGTTTGTGTGTAACTACTGTATCAATTTCCTCTTCGCTTATAACAACATTTTTTAAAATATCTTCCTTAAACATTTCCTCAGTTGCTAAATCATTCTCAAAATCCTTTATGATTGATGCGATTTCATCATTTCCATCTATGTTTCTCGAGTAGCCATTTAAAGCTAAGAGTTTTTCATTTATCATATAATTCAAATGCCGAATCTTCGAATCACTTTTTCTTTTAACAAATGCATGTCCAAATTCATAACTGTTTGAAAACTCCTCAGCAGTGATATTAATTGATCCGATTGAGGCAACTATCTCATCTAATATTAAATCGTTAGTAGGGATCTGTGATTTTAAGCTGTCTTGTAAAGGATATGATGTGCCCAGGTAGATTAGTAGAAGTATAAAGGAATATTTGTTTTTATAAACAATTCTATGATAGATTTTCAATTAATACAATTTCCTTAAAATTTAAATTCCAAAGAAAACATATGTACATTTTGCAATCTTCCGAAATCACGGTATGCATAATCAAACTGAAATATAGTGTCGCTAAAAAGCAGAGTTGAATTCACACCAAATCCCAACGATAAGCCTCCTTCTCCGTCCTTTAAGAAGAGAGAATTATATCCGCCTCTTAGAATAAAAAATTCCATAAAGGAAAATTCACCTCCAATGTTTAAGCTTTCAAAATCATTATTTGGATGAATTGCATCTATCATAACAGTAAATCTGTAAGTATCATTTTGTATAGCATTTGTGGATAAACCCAGCCTGAATATGAGTGGAAGATCCCAGGAATCTAATTCAATGTTTGAAGGAATTCTATCATTGGACCCCTGCTTATTTTCATCAACTCTAATGAAGAACCTGGTATCACGCCCCTCAAGTTTCATAGATGTCCCAAAATTTGAAATTGAAGCACCGATAACCATTCCTCCAAGAATATCTGTCTTAAAAAATGTCCCTACATCTACCGCGAAACCTTGTGCCGTCATATGCCAGATTTTTTCCTGAATAGATTTAAAAGTAAGACCTAATGAAAACCTGTCTGTTAAATTTCTTGCATAGCTTACACCAAATGATGTAGCGCCTGCACTAAAAAATTCGCCTGTGCCTTCAGGCTTTTCAACTGTTCTAACAACCATATCGTCCATAGAAAGAGCAGTGAAACTAAATCCTAAAGTTCCAAAATCACCTAATGGAAGTACTAATCCCACAAAATTAAATTTTGTATTTCCAATCCATTCCATATTTGCTAAATGAAGATCATATTTATCTATTGTAGATATTCCACCAACATTCCAGTATAACGCCGAAGCATCATTTGCTATACTAACAAACGCCCCTCCCATACCTACAGCTGCAGCTCCAACAGGTATCTCTAAAAACGTGGCTGAGGTGGTTGCTACTTTTGAGACGTTAGTATTTTGTCCCATTAAATAAACCGGTATTAATATGATAAAGAATATTTTCTTTATTACGATTTTCATCATTTTAACCTCTTTAGCAAAAACTTACTATTGAACCTCTATTTAATTATTGCAAACCGTCCTATTTTTTCTCCAATAGTTGGTGCTTCAACGTGGTAAATATAAATACCGTAAGCTATGTCCATCCCATCTTTTGATACCAGATTCCAAGCTTCCTGCCCATCACTAATTGTACTATTGTGATCAATAGTTTGAACTAATTTACCACTCAAACTATAAATTCTTATAGTACATTGATTAGGAAGGTGAATGAAATAAATTCTGCGCTCACCTCTGCCAACAGTGTTTGATAATGGTTCCCAGGAAGCCGCGCCCGTATATGGATTTGGTACTACAGCTATCTTGTCCAACTCCGACTGTGCTTTGGATAAGTCAAAATCCTGACCCTGAGTTATAAACTCAAAATATTCCCCTGTTCTGAAAGGTTTCTTAGTAATAATTTTATATACATCTCCTTCCTGCGGTTCTATTTGATCTTCCTCAACGAGTGTAGTATCCCTTACCAGAGTCATGGACCAGCTAACTCCCGGTGGGGGCCATGTCGTCTCGGCTGGTTTCCCGGCAGAATCTCCGATTACTATAAATATAGCATCTCCTTTAGCAGAACTGGAATCTACATCAAAAAGTCCATTATTGTTTTCATCTCTAAATATGAATTGAAAGTTTTCAATCCCTTCGGTTATGTTCTTTACGATTACATTAGACTGAATAGGCTGAGTAAATGTACCCGACTTAAATGATAAATCTCCTTCTCCCGGTGCAGTAAATAATATTTCAAAATCTGCAGGATAGTCAATACGTAATCCACCATAACCAAACCTATCATCAAATCCAACCTGGATAATGAAATTACTATTCCCGTTTTTCCATTCCGTTTTATCCCTATCAATAATCACCTCAAGGTCGCTTAAAATATCCAATGATATACCATCTATAACCTTTGTTTGATCATCATTACCTTGAATTTGTTTTAAATAAATCAGCGTATCGCCTTCAGTATAATCTATCAGTGAATAATATGGAAAAGAATTGTTATGATATTTTGTTGAGTCCTCAAACTCTAATCTGTAAGTATGCAAATTCTTGATTGAATCCGGATCCAGAATTGTAACAGATACTTTTCCGGTTCCCGGTCCGGAACTAAAAAAGTTTTTTATCCCCGGTGAAATAAAACCAGCTGCGGGTGCTCTGGGCGTTACAACTGCAGTATTAATATCTGTAGTAATGTTTCCGTTGACATCTTTTCTTAATATACTTGTGGTTTCCGCAGGAGGTATTCCTACTATATTTCCTTCAATTGTTTGTGTAACAAAACCCTGATCGTATGCAACAACTGCATAATAATAAGTCTGTCCATTCTGAACGGTTGTATCTATAAATGAATGCTTAAGCCCGTTATCAGTTCCTAAATTGTACATTGCCCCATTTACATTAATTGGATGCAATCCCTTAACGCCATCAACTAAATCAAACTGAGCAATTGGTTTTCGAAAGGTTAGCTTTCCAAAGGCATCTGTTATTACTTTATTTTCTAAAAATGCAAATTCTGTTGAGCGGTAAATCTTGTAGCCCTCAAAATTAAATTTTTGAAAAAAAGCATCGAACGTAAACTCGGCTCTGTCATCCCAATAAAGCGTAACTTTTCGATCACCCGGTATAACTTTTACAATTGGTTTATCCGGTGGTTTTGCAAACCTGTAATTTGCATTGTAAATCTGTTGAACTGTTTTCTTTCGGCGGAAAATATCATCCAGATCAATTCCAAAAATTAATCCCATTGAAAATCTTTCAGTCTCCCCGGTTTCCTGAGGAGAACCAAGAATTGCAGAATATGTATCTCTTCCAAATAAATGAAACAGATAACTGGAGAAAAAATTAGCTAAATTAACGCCCACAAGTGACTGCCCATGTGGTGAAGGCAATCCAGAAAGAACCTTCCAGTTTTCTTCATCAAGCAATAATTCGTGAACATGTACAGCAAAAATTTTAAACCCTGTTAAACCCAATTGATCAGATTCATCCTTATCTAATAATCCAAAATTGGGTTCCCCCTGATCGGGTATACCGTTAGCTTCCGTACCGTCTATATCAGGTTCTAAATATGCTTCATCAAAGGGTCCAATTCCATCCGTGCCTAAATCATCGTTAAGTGGTTCACCCTCGTCCCATTCACCATTATTGTTAGCATCAAGAAAAGTTCTCCAATTAGCATTTTCATCTGCATCCCAATGGGGTTTCCAAGAAAAACCGTAGAACTGTTTAAATCTGGTCGTATCCTGGAATGGGTCGAGTAAAAATGGGTCCTGGTTTGGATCAGTGATGAATACTTTAGGTTCATTATCCCTCTTTTCGTCTGTTAATCCATCAGCATCATTATCAATTCTATCATCCTGAAGACCGGGACTTTCAAGGAATGCATAAGCCGATAACCCAACCGGACTCCAATTACCAGGGCTGCCAAACGGAACAGTAGACCAGGCGTATGAAATATCTAGTAATTCGTTAAAGTCTCCTGCATTATTTGATGAATTATCATGTCCACCAATACCCCAATCAATGTATTGTGCAAAGAGAACTTTTTCATAATCCGTTGTACCCATATTTATAATCTCGTACAACCAAAATATTGCATCCTCAGCAAGAACCTGAGACCATTGAAATCCTCTGGTTCTAACCTGCATACCCAGTCCTCCCCGATCAAGGTCTTCGTTATCCGGATAGAAATTATTATTTAACATATACTCCCGGTCTTCATTATCATCGAAGACAAAGAAAGTTTCCAAGTCGGCATTTTTAATCCCTTTCCCAAAAAATCCATTCCATAGTCCGTCCCAATCAGATAATCTATCGGGCCAGGAATTCGGCCATGTATCCGGATCATCACTTCTTGCCGGAGCAGAATTAAAGGGATTATCATAACCGGGCAATGCCCACCAACCATAAGTAACACCTGTTGCAGGATCGAAACGAGTAAACTCATAATAGTTTGTTTCAAGAGGATGAATAATATTACCAGCTGGATCCTCGGTTTCTGCCTGAACAATTATAGCAACACCATCAATGTAAGTATGATTCGTACCTTTTGGCCATACTCCGCTCCTGCTTGGTTCATTCAACCAGTCTGCAATTTCACCGAAGTTTAAATAAACAGTAGCGACTAAATTTCCATCCATAAAACCTTTTTTTGTATTGTTATGGTTCCCTTTGTTTTTATCCACAAGTCTCTGCGCTATTAATTGATACGGCACAAAGAAAAAACATACAATAAAGATAGTTTGAATTATAGACAATCTATTTAGTGATTTAAGTTTCAAATTAAATTCTCCGGGTTTTGAACAATTTAAAATCCAAAGGATGCGCCCACGACAATTTGCCTCGGTGCAGAATAAAAATCCGGTCTGTTAAAAAATTCGCTTAAAGTATTAACTCCACGCGGTTGTGATTGTGATCTAGTAAGCTCTAAAGTAGTTCCTGCTCTTCCTGTATCTGAGAAAACTTGGAGTTCATTTGCAGTATCTAAGAGATTAAATACTTTTAAAAATACCGAGAATTCCTGACCAAATAAATTGAAGAATTTTGTTATGAACATATCTATGTTAAAAATCGATGGCCTATTATCACTATTTTGCAAACCTGTTCTTTGATCTTGAATAGCTGGCGTATAAGGCAAACCAGTTCCCCATCTACCTATGGAACTAATTATATAATCTCCGGGAACCCCAGCAGTAATAGAAAAATTAAGTGCATGAGTTCTATCCCAATCCAAGGGAGCAAGTTGTTTGTTTACTTCGATGGGAGGGTTAGCTTGAGCTTTATCAAAAGCATCATTAGGATCCGAAGCATTACCTTTTGCTTCTTGAAAAGTGTAATCTAAGGTTGCACTAAATCCATTACTAAAACGTTTCTCAAACGAAAGTGTAAATCCCTTTACAGAACCATAGTCAAGATTGATTAACTTACTGAATTTTTTGAAGTTATTTTTTACATGTATCTCACTGCCAAGCAGGTTCCGGATATCCTTCAAATAACCTGTTACTGTTATAGCATAGTCTTCAAATATTTGCTGTTGTAAGCCTATCTCATACATAACAGTCTTCTGTGGTTGTAAATCAGTGTTACCAATAATATTTCCGATATTTTCAGGAAAGTCGCCTGTTAAAGGTATTCTGAAATTTGGATTTCGATATAGAAACTCAAATGCTGGCATTTGGAAAAAATGACCGTAAGAAATATGTATTGCACCTTTATCTGTAATAGGATAAGATATTCCCAGCCGTGGACTGAATTGAGATTTAATGCTTGCTGTTCCCATTAATGAATTAGGAAAAGGAGGCATCAAACCGTCAAGAACTGCAATGTTATCAGGGTCTAAAAGATACTTACCGTCAGGTTGAAAATAATCATACCTTACACCAATATTTACAATTAAATAATCCAGTTCAATTTTGTCTTGGATGTAAACAGCAAATTGATAAGGATTAGTTTTATAAACATTGAAGTTAAATGATCCGGGTGTAGGTAGTTTAGGTATAGTTCCTGTTGATGCATCAACTATTATCTGAAAATCTTTATAATCAATATTGTGGTATTTAAATTCGACTCCTGTTTTGAATTGGTGAATCTGATTTAACTGTGTAGTTAAATCAATCTTTCCCGTATACGTTTTTGAAGTATGATTAAAGTGCCAATTTTGTGTTCCGCCAGTTAAAAATGCACTCCCACTTACATCCTTTTTTCTTTTCGGATCAACATATCTTGGGTCTAATGGATCTTCAAAAACATATTGTTTGAAATCAGATTCGAATACCGAAGTCAATAGGTCCAGGAAAGTGGAATTACTGAATACATGTGTATATTGTACACTTAATAAATAACTATCGTTAAATCTTTTGTAATCACCGTCTGGATTAAGCTTATAAAGATGATCATACGATCTAAATTTTCTTTTCGAATATAATCCATTCAATACAATTCCCCTGCCATTTCCAACTTTAATAGCAATCTTAGCTTGCAACGAAAGTTTGTCATTAAAAGCCATAGGAACAAAAGTACCGTCACCTGTTGCGCCAACATGCCAATCTGCAGGATCATTGGCTGAGAAATTAGAAGAATCAGAAGGATTAAAAACTCTTTTACCATAAATAAATCCATCATCACGAAAATATCTTCCAGATATGAAAAATTTCAGTAATTTACCTGCCCCAGGTATAGGTCCTGAAAATGTACCTTGTAGATTGGAAACACCGGTTGGAGAAATATTATTGATATTATCAAATAAATCTGTTCTAGATCCTATATAATCACCAAAATAACCTGAAAAATTAAAATCATAGTTATCTTCAGGTAATTTAGTTATTTGATTCACAACACCTGATAAAGCATCACCATACTCAGCATTAAAAGTACCGGTTAGAACCTGAATTTCCTGAATACTATTTATATCAGCTTCCATTGAAGGTAAGCCAGTAAACACATCATTAGTTGAAACTCCATCAATTAAATATGTAACTTCAGCTATACGGCCACCTCTAAAATGACCATCAATGACACCTGCTTGTAAGTTAACAACAGATTGAACTGTCTCAAGGGGAAGCATTGCAATATCCTCGCCACTGATGATAGATTGAGTTGAAGTTAAATCCTTCTGAATAATTGGTCGAGTTGCAATAACAATTACATCGCCCATTTTAATGGCCTCTCCCTGTAATTCGAAATTTAATTTCGTGGTTTGATCGACCGATACTTTTACATTTTGAATTATAACAGTATTGTACCCAATACTTGAAGTTTTTATTTCATACTTTCCGGGTGGAATGTTTATAATGAAGAAATTTCCATCAATATCTGCAGCTGCACCTAATGAAGTGCCCACAATGATAATATTTGCACCAATTACAGGCTCTCCGTTTGTGGCATCAATCACTTTGCCTGCAATTTTACCTGTAGTGCCTGCAAAAGAATTTACACAAATAAGAAAAAGGAAAATCTGGATTGATACTATAAATGATATAAAATGTTTTTTAATCATAGTGAGAAATTATTAATATTATATTAATATTTAATATAAAAGAAACAAGATTAAAAAAAAGCCAGGATACTATCACAGTACCCTGGCATTTTACACAATATATTTACTTCAAAAGTATCATCTTTTTAACCTGAGTAAAGTTCCCTGCAATAACACGATAAATGTATATTCCAGTTGCTACTTTTGATCCGAAATTATTATCCCCGTTCCATTGTACATTATAAATACCAGGTGACTTTTCAGTATTTACAAGTGTTTTAACCTCTCTACCTATTATGTCGTACACCTTTATTACAACAAATGATTGTTGAGGAATAGCATATCTTATAGTAGTAGATGGATTAAATGGATTTGGATAATTTTGAGAAACTGAGAATTCAATAGGAATAGTTGCGTCTTCAACATCCGTTACTCCTCCAATTTTCTTAATTTCCAAAGCATCCATCCAAACAGTACCCTGCCATCTTCCCAATGGATGTAATCTTATTGTTATTGACTTGGCTTCCTTTCCTGCCGGTGGCTCCGGTACTGTTACATCTACATAAAACTGTGTCCAGTCAAATGCCGTGGCATTTGGGAACGTCAACGGTATATCACTTGCCCAATAATCTCCAAAACCTTCATTATTACCTAATGTCGTATGGAATATCGGTGTGATCGCTATAGTCCACGGATCCCCTACTACAAGGGCTGAATCCGGTAATAAGTTCTCCCCTTTTATCCATACGCTGATCCTTAAGACATCACCTACTCCCACTCCATCTAATGCTGTGATATCATTTGATCCGCTTACACTACCAGCAATCGGTCCGGCTCCGCCGCTGTTTAGTGCATATCTTATTGTTCCAACAAATCCATCGTGTGTTCCCTCAAGCATATCAAACTTTAATGAGTATTGTCCGTGATATGCAAACTCATCCGTTACTATCGTGTTCTCATATCCATCGGTTAGTATTCCGTCATTGCCTCCTATTGGAGGTAACCAGTAAAACCAGCCCGTTGGTATTCCTAATGCTGTGTTCCAGTCCTGACCTGCCCAGCCATCTCTGCCTACAAATATATAGTCATCTGTCCATACCGTACCAGTGGCATCCTTTCCACCTACAAACCTGATTATTGTTGTCCACGAATCCTCAGGCAGTATTACCGCTCCTACAGCTGTGGTATCTGCTACCCATCCGCCTGTACTTGCTGCAGTTTGATCTAACTCGAACTTTGTCTCCCCTATTACACTACCATCTTCTCTGTAAAATGTAAAGCTCACATACCACTTCTCATCATCTGTCAAAGAAGTACCTGTGTTTACTCCCGATGTCATATAATACATCCCGAACTTTATATCTACATCCTTGAAATGTTTATCCGACCACAAGTCAACCATATTCTCTGACTCCCACATCGCTGCTTCTGATGTTGAGTCCTTTTCTATCTTCAGCGATCTGCCCATTGAGCGGGATGAATCTTTTGCCCAGCTTAATGTTGCTCCTGCTGGTTCTGTACCTTTTGTCCAATATGATGGCAAACCTTGCTCGAAACTGCCTATTGAATTAATTTGAGCATTAATATTAAAAGTTGATATGAAAAAGAACATAAGAATTGGTATTATTCCCCAAAAAGACTTTTGAAAAGAATAAATATACATCTTTTCCTCCTAGTTGTTTAATAAATTAAGAATTAAGTTTAACAATAAATTACTGCAATTTCTTTTAAATTGTTTTTGTAGATATTTTTTTCAACTCTTTATAAGTAAAACATACTTCTTCTATTTCCATTATCTATATTCAGCTAATTCAAACAAACTTTCATTATTGTTATCACCAACATCTATATGTAAAAAAACTATTCTTAATAGTTTATATTTTTTATTGATTCTCTTACAACCAATTCGATTGGAATTAATATTTTCTTTGCCGTATAATTTTTGGTTTTAATAATATTCAGAAGTAATTGAACAGCTTCAGTGCCCATTTCCACTTTTGGTACTCTGATGGTTGTTAGCGGAGGATCTATCATCATATCTGCTTCAATATCATCAAAGCCAATTAGTGAAATGTCATTAGGAATATTGAAGTTGTTGTCTTTTAGGTATTGTATAACTCCAACAGCAGTAGCATTGTTGGAAGCGAAAATGGCAGTTACATCTTTATTATGTAAAAATAACTTTTCAGCAGATCTATATCCGTTTTGTCTTGAGAGATACTCATCATTAGTAACAACTAGTCCATTTCCATTGCTATTATAAATATTTGCTCTTTCAAGTGCAAGTTTATAGCCCTGTAATCTTTCCCTTATACTTGGGTGCGAAATTTCGCCTCCTATAAATGCAATATTTTTATAACCTTTATTAATGAGATGTTCAGTTGCTAATATTCCCCCTCTTAAATTGTCTATTAGAACACTTGGGAAATCGCCAAATGGCGGAACATAATCAATAAAAACAATTGGCATTTTATATTTTAAGAGAGATTCAATAAACGCTTCAGGTACCTTACCAGCAATTACAATTCCATCAAAGTTTTTTTCTAAAATAAATCTTGGAAGTGGGTCACCTTTTTTGAATGAGGATTTTATTGTTGCAAGCAACACATAGTAATCGTTTTCTCTGGCTTCAAATTCAGATCCAAGAAAAACTCTAGTATAGAAAGGTTCAGTACGTAAAAAATGTTCCTCCGTTACAATAAACCCAATATTACCTGTTTTACGTGATACTAATCCTTGTGCCGATCTAGAAGGATGATAATTTAACTGCTTTATACTCTTACGAACTCTTCTTTTAGTTTCGAGAGAAATACGTTCATTATTATGTAGCACAAGGGATACAGTTGCTATTGAAACATTTGATGCTTTGGCCACATCTTTTATTGTTTTACGCATATATTTTTTTAGTTAAACGTTTAACTGAAAATAGTATAATATTAGTTTCAAGTCAAATATTTTTAAAGAATTTTGATAAAATATTTAAATAAATCTGTTTTCAGCTCATTTTTAAAATAATTATGAAAAATTCTTAAGAAGAAAATCAATGTTTTGTTTAAACGTTTAACTAATTTATCAGAATTTTATTATTATTTCATTTTCTACACCTTTTAATAAAGGAGGCCAATTTGTCCCGTCCCATCTTGCAATAAATCTGCAGTTTGTATCAACGGAATCATCTGTGACTGGAACTCCTGTAAATGCACCCCCTACATAAACATCATTACCTTTTACTGCAATTGCACTTACAGTATTGTTCGTTCTTTTGCCCAGAGCAGACCAACTGCTTCCATTCCATTTTGCTATGTGTTTAGTATTAGCAACAACAGTGCCGTTACTGTTTTTAACCGATTTAAATCTTCCTCCTATGTAAATATCATTCCCGTTTATTGTTATAACTTTTACCATATGGTCCGCTCCTCCACCTACTGAAGACCAACGCGGTATCGAGATAGAATCATTTTTTGAAATTTTACTGAAAACCGGTTCGGATGTGATAGGATCAAATTCAAATTTATATCCTTCTGTATTGAATGATCCGTTTATTATTTTATTAATTTTGCCGTCTTTATTTAATATTTCTTTCAAATTATAGTCTGCATCTTTTGATGCGCTAATATTTATTTGAGGATAAATAAATTTTGTACAGTTAAAACAAAACAGAAGAAAGAAACATAATACTGAGAATATTTTATAATATTTTTTCAACATAATTATACTCCCAGTTTTTTTTATTTAAACGTAAAGCCCAATAATTGAAGTAGAAGGATTAGGCTGTACTGATAATGCAGCTCACAATTTGTAAAGTCAATAAATTTTTTTAAAATAATATTACTTATACCAAAGGCACTCCCCTATGGTATAACGACCTACCTTAACAAGCAACTTAATTTTGCTAACCTTACTTTCTAATTATACACTTGTCTGGCGAAGTGAGCGAAGGTAGTAGTTTTATAGTAGAAGGACTCAATCTTTAACCTGCAATCTTACAACTTTCAATCTTTGCTTGCATTATTCACAAAAATATCCCAAATTATAATACACTTTATTTGGGGTACTACTTTTCTCATTACTTTTCAAAAGCAATATCTGCTTATTAAATACTTTAACTATGAGATTTTTCAATATTTATTAAATAATTAGCAGTTGTTAAATTTGCTGACTTTACAAATCTAACAAATATGTTATAGCTAAGTAAGATTTAGGGATATTATCTTGCAAATTAGATTAGAGTGATATCGTGCATTATAACGCTATCGCTTGTAGATTAGAATTAATAGTAGAAGAAATAATTAGTCTATTTAATTGAATAGGTTGCTAATAAATAATGTTCAAAGTATATTAAGATTAAATGATGCAAGACAAATATACTTCCAACTGAATAATTTTGTAGTTTATTAATATGTTAGGTCGTTCAACTTAATAAGTCATATCTTTAGTTAAGAATTTAGAATAGGAAGTAGACAATGAAAACTAAATCTACGTTACGCCCTCGTCGCGCTGCTCTAATCTTGGCCGTGGTAGTCTCTTTATTTTTCATCCAAAGCCTTGGAGCCTTTTGGTTTATCTGTTCGTACCGAGATGCGGCTAAAGCAGCCAAAGTCGCTGCCAAAGCCCGTGAGAGATATTATGAGTATATGGGTGACATTAGAAGTCAGAGAGCCCAGGTCGAAGCCTGTAAAGCGGCATGGGATAGTTTACGTAATGCGACGTTCTCAGAAATCGCGGATTTTATAAGAAAAACACCGGGTACTACTTTCAACCCTGAAACCGATGCAAAGGGACTCATCAAGAAAGCTATAAAGGAGGCTATCAAGGAGGTGTTGGGTGAAATTATATCGATAAGCATTGAGGGTGTTCCTACTCCCGTGTCGAATGCCCAAGCTGGCGAGTATACGCGGCCTCATGGCGAGATGGTGGCGTCTCTTGCCTTTCAGAATATCCCTATTGAGTTTTCGGAAACAAACATTACTGCACTGGAACTCTCTTACCTTACACCTGCGGACTACGACAACTCGGAGGGCGATCCACCACCAGGTTGGACAGAGGAAACGCCGCTGATTATGATTAGCGGTACATTCAGTGCAGTACCAGTAGGCTCCATTTTTGTTGATGCTATCAACCCCGTAGCCGGAGCGTACGGTGGAATGACCTATACCTTGACTCATTTGAAGGCCGACTTGTTGGAGAACCCCCTGCTATTACAAGGTTCGTTCGATAACGGCTACTTCAGCAACGAGCTAATTGAGTGGCTTGTGCAGCAAGATTACCCGTGGGATATGTTCGATAAAATCGGTATCGGAATGGACCAGGTTGGAAGCATCGAGATCACTGAAGTCGATTCAGCAAACGGGATAATATCGGGACAATTTTTCTCAGTGGCTGGAGGCGGGCCTCTGTGGAATAATGGTGGGTACGACGGGATGTTTCAAACGCCATCGGAATTGGGCACCGGTGCGCCGGAGGCTCGTGCCGCGGACGATTTTGAGCTACCCCTTGCCAACGGGCGTAACTGGAAAATCAAAAGCATTACGGTTCAACTCATTCAGAACTCAGACTTCTTGGTTAACAACGCTATAGTGGAGATCTATATGGACTCAGGCTTGGGCAGTCCCGCCGAAGCTCCGCCCATTGCGACTATTCAAGCAATTGGGTCGTCAACAATCGGAATTGACTCTGCGACTGGGATACAAATCCAGGAGTACATCTTTGATACCGCGGATCTCACGTTATCGCCAGGACGATACTGGCTTGCAGCGATAGGAATGGGAGACAATTCGGGCTTAGATAGGGCGTTTTTCGCTTCCGCCAACTACCCAAACATTCGTCTCTCCCAAGGCCACTTCAAGAGTGCCGCTGCCGGCGTACCCAATTGGTTACCTATCGAGGACGTTTTCGGTACCGCCACTGATTTGGCTTTCACCCTTGACGCCGATATAGAGCAGAACATCACTGATGTGCCTAACGTCATTGACCCCAGACTAGCAAAAACTTTTGCCTTGAATCAAAACTACCCGAATCCCTTCAATCCCGAGACCAAGATAACATTCCAGTTTCCACAGGCTAGCCAGGTTACTCTGAGAATTTTCAATATCCTTGGAAAAGAAATTATAACTTTAGTGAATGAACAGTATCAAGCGGGCAAACACACTGTGAACTGGGACGGCAAAGACAATCTTGGTAATGTAGTTTCAAGTGGTATCTATTTCTATCAGTTGCGAGCAGGGAATTTTACTCAGGCGAAAAAAATGATTCTGCTACGATAAGATCAGTTAAAAAGAAAAAGCCGTAAATAAAACATTTATGCACTCAGACGCACTACATTGTATTAATTCCGAGTGATTTTCGAGTGTTGAATCTTGCTGATTTTCTCTCCGATCTTCTAAATATCACGCTTAACATAATATCTTCTCAGGGTCCGGGGTTCCTGTGGGTTATTGCTGCAAGATCATCTAAGCTGACTCAGTGCTCGATTGTGAAGTCGGTAACCTTGCCAGCCTATACTACCTTCTTAATTGGGATGAGCAAATGATGCAGCGCCGGTTAAACAGCTTACGCTCAGTTGCTGAAAAAGATGATGAGGATAAACCGGCAAAAAAAACAACACGCAGAAGATCACCAAAAATACCGTACAAAGATCGGTGGAAAGGATAAATAAAAAATTATTCTGAACAGTTTTTCAGTGAATTAATTTGGGTTCGTATTTTGCGTACCATAAGCGATAACATTTTTAATTCATCATCATCTAATGGTTCTCGCATAGGCCTAACGCTGTGTGAAAATAAACCTTCAGTCTCGATTTGAAAATCATACGCAGAAGAATCAGAGTGGGCATATTCCATATCTCTTAAATCTTTAATCTTTTTATGTAGTTTTCTTTCTTTGTTTCCAAAATTTTGTATTAGTTTATCTTTTATATTTTTGATATTCTCAAAGCCGCGGTTATTTGTAAAATTACGCATATAAGAAATAACCACAGCTATGTGCAATGCATTCAGAATAGTTGTGGATTCATCAACATCGGCTATGGGGGGGTTATAATTTCTTAATGTTTTTATAAATTCGCTTACCTCCCTAAACTCTTCTTCAATCATATAAAGATATGGGTTTATACTATCCATCATCTGTTTTATTATATTTTGGGTTATCTCCACCGTGGCTCTTGCGGTAAATTTTTAGATTATCACCTTCTTTTTTCTCAGCTCCATCGTTTGTCATTTTATTAGAAGTTTTTTTAATGCTTATAAATTTTTTACCATCATCTTTGTGTCTTTGTTCTGTGGTTTCTAGATCTTTTGTTTTGCCTATATAAACTATTTTCTTGTCTTTGTACAAGTTATATGTGAAGAAGTCACGTTTTTTAGATTTTCCCATAATATTTTTCCCTTTTATTTAAAAAATATTTGTAATTTATTTCTCTTGCATTTTTGGATATTTTTGTATATTTATGAATATATGTACATTGTAATTATTAAGTAGTGGAGGTGGTGGGAATCAAACCCACTTAATCCCGGTTTCAATGGAATTTTTCTATCAAGAATCACCCCCATACTTAATTTTTTAAGCTCACCTTTTGGGTGGGCTTTTTTATTTAGTACCAAATAAACAAAAGTTTAAATTATAAGGCAAGTGTTAAATTTAAAAGTTTTTTTTCCTCCAAATTGTATTAAGAGATTTAATATTAAGAAAATTAATTTTATGAGTCAAACTTTTAAAAGATTGATTTTTACCCCCCAAAACCTGCATCCATAATAATAATAATCTCCCATATATTACAACAACTTACAAAGATGTTGTAGCCACGAAACAGACAGGGTCAATTCCTTTTCTTAGCTTACTCTTCCAAAGGTGTATTAAAACAATCTTTAGGCGTAACAACCCGGAACACGCTATTCGATCTCAGTCAGCTTATTTGAAGTGGCTATATAACAGATTTAAATATTTGAGTGAAGAAGCGCAGCTCACGGCTGTGTTGGCTGCATATAACTGGGGAATTGGAAATGTAAAAAAGATGATAAACAGATTAGGTTGGTTAGATCTAAGTTCCACTCCGGACGAAACACAAAAATATGTTAAACGGATTGAAAGGTTTATGTCAACTTATAAAGCAATGAGTTGAATATACTAAACTGTAATAGACTGTTAATAGACTGCTGAATTAGTAACATCAATTTATTTAAAAATAAGAAATCCCTTATAAATATTTTAATTATAAGGGATTATGAAAGCGGGGCCGACGAGACTCGAACTCGCGACCTCCTGCGTGACAGGCAGGCGTTCTAACCAAACTGAACTACGACCCCGGTTATTTTTTTTAAAGAACTAAAAACAAAAATTATATTTTGTTTTCTTGCGACCTTCCCGACTTGTCGGGACAGGCGTTCTAACCAAACTGAACGAAGTTTATACCGATTCTATCGGTAACCCCGTATTTTTCTTTTAAAAAGTGAATCAAATATATAATTATGAGTTTCTAAAATCAAATTTTAAAATATATTTTACTATCTATATTCCGAATGAAATTCCAACTGATTTTGCAACACTAACTGTTTGGGTATCTTCCTGGACAAGTTTCAAATTTGCTATTGCTTCAGCTATGCTAACATGTTTTATTTCGCTTCCTTTTAATGCCGCCATTCTCCCGAATTTATGTTTAGATGCAAGCTCAATTGAATATGCTCCATATTTTGTTGAAAGAATTCTATCGTAAGGAGTGGGACTCCCGCCTCTCTGCAAATGTCCCAAAACAGTAACTCTTGTTTCTTTACCTGTATTTTCTTCAATGTTGCATGCAACAACTTCTCCGACTCCGCCTAATCTTTTAGGATCAGTTCTTTTAATATCATTTTCCTTCAGAACCATCTTTTCTCCAATGGCTTTTGCTCCTTCTGCAACACAAACTAAACTAAATTTTTTACCCATTAATTCTCTCTTATGGATCTGCTCATAGACTTTATCCCAAGAATATGGAAATTCAGGTATTAAAATTATGTCGGCACCTCCTGCAATACCACCATGCAGAGCTATCCATCCTGCATAACGCCCCATAACCTCTACAACAATAACTCTATGATGAGAAGAAGCAGTTGTATGTAGCCTATCTAATGCTTCGGAGACAACAAACACAGCAGAATCGTGTCCAAACGTCTGATCAGTTGCACTTAAATCATTATCAATAGTTTTAGGAACACCAATTACATTCAATCCTTCAGCACCCAATTCTTGTGAAATATGCATTGTACCGTCACCGCCTATTGCAATAAGTGCATCAAGTTCCCAAGCTTCATAATTCTTAACAACATTTTGCACTCTATTTTCAATTATAATTTTACCGTCTTTCTTAACGGGCCAGTGGAATGGGTCCCCTTTATTTGATGAACCAAGAATAGTACCGCCACGGGATAATATGCCAGAAACATCTTCATCATTCAACTCTTTTGCCCTTCCTTCAACCAATCCTTCAAAGCCGTCCATAATTCCAAGGACAGACATACCATAATCCTGTGCAGGTTTTGTAACACCTCTAATTACAGCGTTAAGCCCCGGGCAATCCCCACCCCCTGTTAATACACCTATTCTTCTTACTTCTTTCGCCATTTTATTTTCTTTTTTAATTTATTATTTATAAAATCTTTTTTGTTGTTTTAAAATGAAGCTTTACTAAATTCTTTAATTCATCCCTCCCAAAATTATTAATAACTTCTTTTGCTGATGTTTCAACCTTGATTGATGCGCCCTTAGGTAATTGAACATTATACTTTTTATTCATTATTACAAACCAGGAATTGAATTTTGCTCTTGCTAAAATTGATGCAGCAGCAACCGCGGTGTATCTTTCAGCTTTTGTATATTGATGCAGAATTAATTCCTGTCCTTTTTTCTGTAAAGAAGTTGTTATTAATTTTTCATCTCCGAATTTATCGCTTATGGCTTCATTTACTTCGTGTTTTTCCAATATATTTTCTAACACTTTGGCATGTGCCCAACCCAAAAGCCTGTTTAAATTACCGATCTTAGAGTAAAGTTCATTGTACTTTGCCGGGTTAATTGTTATAATTTCATACTTTCCTTTTACTAAATTTTTTATCCTGCCGGCTAATTTATTAATTACAGAATCTGTTAATTCTTTACTGTCTTTTACTCCAATCTTTTTTAATTCTATTAAGGATTGTTTATCCCCTAAAACTCCCGCTACAACTAAAGGTCCAAAAAAGTCACCTTTACCCGATTCATCCGTGCCGATATAATTTGAAGGTTCATCAATTTCATTTTCTTTAAAACCAAACAAATTTTTTCCAAAAATCAAATCATTAATTTTATGATAATATTCTGTTTCTTTATTTCCTTGAAGAACTTTTTTAACTCCCTTCTTTCCAAAGTAAACTAATAGTTTAACTTCATTTTTACCACTTAAAATATTAACACTATAATTGTAATCATTCTCTGAAATAGAAGACAAATTAAAGCCTTCCTCTGCAAGATGATTTATATCTTCTTCAATTTCCTTTTTTGCCTGACTTTTTATCTTTTCCAAGTGAATTTTTTAAATTAAAATGATAAAATTAAGAATAATAAATTGTGAATAAAATCATTAATAGGTTATACAAACTTATGATAAATATAAAGAATTGAAAATAGAATTAGCGGATTTTAATATAAATTTAGAACCCTGCTTCTCCTTAAATGATAAAGAGAAGCAGATTATATTAATTATTTTTTCTTTTGTGACCAAGGTGGAACAACACCAACACTTCTTGCATAAGCAATCATTTGTCCCAAATGTTCGTGATTATGTGCAATTATCAAAAGCAACACATACCTTTTTGTAGCTTTTTGTTTGTTGAAGAAATCAACTTCAACGCCTAAGTGATTTTCATTTACTTTACTAAAGCATTCATTATCGAATTTGAAGGATTTTTTTAATAAAGCAATAATATCTGCTTTTTTTGTCATTTCTTTTTCCAAGCTGGAAGAAAATTTTTCACTGTACTTGAATCCAAGAAACTTAGGAATAAATAAATTACCCACAGCTGTGTGAACAAGTGCTTCACTTATAGATCTTACTCCTTCAGCAGGTCTCCAAGAATAATCTTTCTCCGGAATTTCTTCGGCAAGTGAGAGGAGTTTTTTCTGTGCCTCCTTTAAATTCTTTTGATAATCCTTAATTATTCCTTTACCGGATTTATGAATTTCTACCCCCTTTGCAGAAACTGCCGAAAAACTAAAAAATAATACAGCTGCTGCAACAAAAAGATTTAGGCTATATCTTTTCATTATTTCTCCTATAAAATTTATGATTGGTTAAATGTGAACCTGAATATATTAAATTAAAAAGGTAAATTCTCTCCACCTGTAAAAAACTAGAAACCCATTCTTGCTCTTATATAGAATGAAGTTATTTCAGTTGATTTTCCGATAGAAAATGAAGTGGTAAAAGCACGGTCAATAAATGACAGCCAAAATCCCCCACCGTAGGTTGGGTGCCATTTATCCGAAAAAATATTTTCTTGAAATACTCTGCCGATTTCAGTAAATGCATGTAACCCAAAACGCCCCGGAATAATTATATTAAGTTTTGTTAAATAAAATCTTGCTTCAAATTGTGCGAAAATAGACGCATCACCAGCAAATCTTTCTCTGTTAAATCCTCTTAGTTTTTCTTTACCTCCTAAAAAAGCAGATTCAAAAAATGGATAAGTTCCCCAAACTTTCTCACCGCCTGTTCTGAATGCCAGAGTAATGTCTGTAAAAGTATTGAATGTTTGATAATGTCTTATATCAAACGATGCTTTTCCAAAATTAAATTTGTTATCAATTCCCTTTGGGAAATAAGCTCCTGTAACATTTATATAATAACCTTTATAAGGGTTACGTTTTACATCCCTTGTGTCAAATACAATTGATGAATTAATACCCCAAAACTTAAAGTCACCTGTTCCGTAATCTCCGTAAGGAAAGGAATTTAGTATCGTTGGATTCTTTAAACTTGTTCTATAATTACTGTATGAAAAACCGAGCGAATATTTTAATTGATCAGCTAAATTAAAAATTAGTGAAGGTCTGAAATCAAAGGCTCTTTGTTCAACTCGGTAATAATTATCGGCGTCAAAAGCTTCATTTAAGGAAGATTGATTACCGAATCCAAAAAAATCTGTTAGGGCAAGTTCTGTGCTGCGAATTTCTATTCCCAAAGTTATTCCTCTATACAATGAATTAAAAAATGCGTTATAATGAAAGTTAACTCCTCCGGTTTTGGTAGCAACAGAAGCTGTTAGAGACATCCAATAATCATAAGGTTTTTTTCTGAAACCGTATTTTACAAGGATAAGTCCAGCACCTAAAACTACTCCGTCATCCGAATTTACATGTTCTATAGGTGCAATAAGCCATTCGTATCCTCTGTCAATTTGCCTTGCTTCGTATCTTTCAAAATCATTTTTAGGATCGGGTATTTTGTCTTCGTTAATAATTGTCCCCTTTTCCCCAATAAATTTTGAATGTTTACCGCTGTCATAAAATCTTGTTGCATTTTCTAATCTTGGAAAAGGAATTATAGGAAAATGCGAGTGGACTTTAGATTTGTTTATAAATTCATCCTTTCCGTGTCCACCGATTACACGTACCAAAACTCCGTCGTCAACATCACCTTCAACAATAGTTTTATCATCTCCATTTAAAAGGTAAATACGAATTTCTTCCAAAAGTTCATTGTCAAATATTTTATGATAAAAAGCTTTACCTGTTTTTTCTTTTGTATCTTTATCTAATTTGTAAAGACTAACTTCTGTTTGTTTATTGTTCAACCTATTAATGTGTAAAAAGTCATCTTTATTGCTTGCAAAAATGTCGACATATCCATTTATTAATTCATAATATTCTTGTGATGTTTCTTTTAAAAGGTCTCTTCTGCTAATCAGTTTGCTTATAAGCTCAGCACTTGCAATTGTGTAAACTTCAGGCGGGAAATGTTTTACGGCATCTTTTATAATATCATCGGTTAAAGTATTTATTACAAATATAGTTACCGAATCCCATTGATCTTTTGTTATTTCCGATAAATATCTTCTATCTAAAAATCTTCCGTTCCAAGTTAAACTTTGAATGCTTGAGAAATCCTCTTCAAATGTTACAAGCTGCGGCATTAATGCTTCCGCTAAAGACGGTGCTAATCCATCAAATTTAGAAAATGCCTGGTCCCTGTCCCTTGGAATCGGTTTCCATAATTTTTCTTTCTTTTTATCCAGTAAAGCCCAACGCCATTGGCCAAAATGTCTGTCCCAATCACCTAAAAGTATATCCATCAAACGCGCTTTTAGAAATTCAATATTGTCAACTTTTTCGCTCCGTTTTTTTTCTAAACGATGAAAAAGTTTATAGGTCCCGATAACTTTATCGGCTCCTTCAAAACTAATATCACCGGGATTATCTCCTTCATCAGGATGAACTTCGATCATACCCAAAAGTCCGCCGAATTCTTTTCTGTATTTTCCCAATTTTTTATCATCCGGCATTAAAACTAACTGCGGTATTGCCTGTAATACACCAACGGCTTTTAATAAAGGAGCAATTACCAGCGGAGCCATAGGATTTGCTGCACTAATCTGATCTTTTAGAACATCGTCAACAAATGTTTCTTTTAAATCATTCGGAAGCATTTTAGCAGGATATTTATTTATTGAACGGAATTTATAGTCCAACCCGTCAGCGCCTGTAAAGTGAAGTGTTCTGGTTTGAAACCCACCTCCTTTTTTTGATGGAGTAAGACCTCCTGCAAAATTATTTAAGTCTAATATTTTTACTTTTATGGAAGTAACCCAAACATCACGCCAGTGTTTACCAAATATAAATTCGTGAAATCCTCCGGCTTCATATTCTATTGCAGGAATAATCGTTGTGTCCCTAAGTGTTTTACTGTTTTGAGAGCAAACAAAAACTGAATAAATGAAAAAGAAAAATATAATTGATATGTTCTTTTTAAGCATAGCTATTCGTTTTGATACAAAAATTAATTATAGTTAAGAAAAAATAAGGTGACTCAATATACAGAATATTTTATGTGGATTTTGTAGTGGGCAGAGAAATTATAAATGAAGAGCCTTCGTTTTCGGTACTTTCAATTTTTAAAGTTCCACAGTTCTTTTCAACAAATTGAATAATTAATTGCAAGCCTAAACCTGTACCGAATTCCTTTTCGGTTCCGGGAGTAGAAAAAACATCGGCATTAAATATTTTATCTATGTTCTCTCGTTTCATCCCTATTCCTGTATCCTTTACGATAAGTTCAATTTTCTCCTCTTCATCAATTATTTTTTTAGATGCATCAATTGAAATGCTACCGCCTCTGAAAGTAAATTTAATGGAATTTGAAAGGAGATTCTGTATGACCGAATTCATCATATCTTCATCGGCAAAAATAAATAAACTCTTATCTATATCTACCTTAACATCAATTTGTTTTTTTATATAATTACCTTTCAATAAATTTAAGTTGCGTTCGACTAAATCTAAAAGATTCAACATCTCGGGTTCGTATACCATTCTATCAACCTGAAATCTTGAGTACTGTAGAAGATTGGTTGTTATATTGTATAAATTTTTGGATGATTCATAAATAGCATTTAAGTATTCTTTTATTTCTTCCTTTGTAAGTGTGTCAAATTCAGTAGTAAGAATTTCAGAGAATCCTAATAAAGAATTAAAAGGAGCTCGTAGATCGTGGGATATTAGTGTAAATAATTTATCTTTTGATAAGTTCAATTTTTCTAACTTTACTATTAATTCTTTTCTTTCTTGTTCCAGTTTTTTACGTTCGATTGCACGAGAAATTGAGTAACCGATAACTTCTAAAATTTCTTTTTCTCTTTCGCCATAAATGTTTTTGTTGTGATAATCTTGAACTACAAGTACGCCAATTGTCTGGTCACCTATACTTAAAGGAATACCAAGCCATATCTTTGCCGGTGCTCCTACCAAATCTACTTTTCCTTCTTTTACAAGCTGGGCATCTCGTTCTTCATCAATTAGTTCCGATCTACCGGATCTAATTATATATTCAGTTAAACCCTTCCTATTAAATTTTACAGGAAAGGCTTCTTTATCAACTTCGTCTAGAAAGTAAGGAAAAGTTATTAAATCATTTTCTTTATCATAAAGTGCAATGTAAAAATTATCTACAGGCATAAGCTCTTTTATAGAATTCCTAATAAAATCAAAGAAATCATACAAACTTTCACCAATATTTGAAAACTGTAAAATTTTAGAAATAATCTGCTGAACCTTTTGATCTTTCCTTTTTTTTGTCACATCCCTTCCAATTCCCACACTGAATACTAATTCACCTTTTTCATTATTCAACTCCGAAATATGCCAGGTAATTATTTTTTCTTCACCGGTTTTGGTTACAAGCGGTACTTCCATTTCAATTGGAGTTGTTACTTTGTTTTTTCTGTTTCGTTGACTCAATATTTTTAATTTAGCTCGATATTCTTGAGGAATTGTTTTTAACCAACCACTACCCAATAATTCCTCTTCTGTGTAACCGGTTATCTCAACACCCTTTTTGTTCACTTTTGATAAGTTTTCATTTTTATCAATTACTGTAAATATAACATCAGCTAAGTCAATAATTGTATTTAGATTATTCTTCTCAAATGTTAAATTATTGAATACTTCTTTTAATTGAGTTATATCTCTTAAAATGCCTATACTTTCTGCAAGGTTACCCTCTTCATCCGGATCATGAAAAGAAATGTCCTCAATAAGCTTAATTTCACCGGTTTTTGTCTCAATTGTATAATTGCCGTAAAAATCTTCAGCAATATCTAATTTATCTTCTCCCCTTGAATAAGAACATTCAACTTTTTTTACAATTTTGGAAAATCCAATATCGTTAATCTCATCTTTAGTATAGCCTGTTAAATTTTGGATGGAGGGACTCATATAATTATAAGTTTTTCTATTATGATCATACTTATATATTACTACATCGGAATGTGTAAAAATTAATTCTCTGATATTATCAGGTTTAGAAAAAATTGTTGTTTGTTCTTCTTCTGAATGCATTTGGTATTAAGATTTTAAAATGGTACCTATAAAATAAGTCTGATTAAATACACTACATTTAATTTATAAAAAAAAATAAGAAAGTACTTGACAATTATTACAGACAAGCTTATCTTTATATAGATTAAATCTTAATAATAATTGTAGTTACAATCTGAATTAAAATGAAAACAGCAGCTGAACTTAAATGTGGTGAAAAAGTAACAATTAATGATATAAACATCCAGCATCCATCTGCTAAAAGATTATTGGAAGTTGGTTTTACACCAGGTCAGGAAATTGAACTTGTTAATAAATCAGTATTTAATGATCCAATTGCAATTTCATTAAGAGGTACTGTTATAGCTTTAAGAAAATCAGATGCTGATTGTATTATAATTTCATGACTCTAAATTCTTCTTCCTGTAATTTATTTATAACTTTAGCAGGTTCCCCCAACTCAGGCAAAACAACACTTTTTAATTATCTCAGCGGTAAAAACTATAAAACTGTAAATTATCCTGGCTCAACAGTTGACTCTGCATTAGCTAATTTACAAAGAAAATTTAATCTAAACGCTTTGCTTCTGGATTCTCCAGGAATTATCAGTCTAAATCCTGAATCAACTGATGAAGAAATTGCTATAAATTCTTTATATAAACACGCAAAACTTGGTAAACCTGATTTAGTAATTGTTACTGTAGATGCAAGTCAACTTTCCAGACACTTATACTTGGTTAAACAAATTGTTAATGCAAACTTTAATGTTGTTATTGCTCTTACAATGGTAGACATTTTAAACCAGAAAGGATTAGATATTGATGAAAATAAACTTTCAAAAATAATACATTGTAAAGTATTTAAAGTAGACAGCCGATCCGGTAAAGGTGTACAAAAGCTTTTAAATTATGTAAATAATATCAAGAATAAATTAAAGAACAACCATC
Source organism: Bacteroidota bacterium (assembly GCA_022573715.1). Lineage (GTDB taxonomy): Bacteria > Bacteroidota > Ignavibacteria > Ignavibacteriales > Ignavibacteriaceae. The sequence goes on along the minus strand of JACZTL010000019.1, from coordinate 22,133 downwards.
TACAATCTTCTAAATCGTCTGGTACAAATACTACAGAAGAAGTTTTAAGAATTTACAATGAAATAGAAGTTATTGAAGAGCAGACTATTTTTGAATTAAATGAGAATAAAAATATTGACTTAACAGAGGCAAATAAACAACTCAATCTTATAACAAATAAATCGCTAAAAAGTAAATGCAATCAAATAGATGCAAGAACCGCGAAGATTGATAAAATTCTTTTACATAAAACCTGGGGACTGCTTTTCTTTTTTTTAATTATGGCATTCACTTTTACAAGTATTTTTTGGTTTGCACAGCCAATAATGGATTTTATAAGTTTTATATTCCAAGTATTATCAACTGAAATGTTAATATTAGTTGGTAATAATTGGCTCGGTATGTTTTTAGCTAACGGTATTATTAACGGAGTCGGTTCTGTAGCTGTGTTTATACCACAAATTTTAATTTTATTTTTAATATTAGGCTTTCTAGAAGATTCTGGTTATCTAGCAAGAGGTGCCATGTTAATTGACAGACCGCTTTCAAAAATTGGTCTGAATGGGAAATCATTTGTGCCAATGTTATCAGGATTTGCTTGTGCTATTCCCGCAATGATGGCAGCAAGGACAATACCCAACAGACGCGAAAGAATGCTCACAATTTTTATTCTTCCCCTGCTTAGTTGCAGCGCAAGATTACCGGTTTATACATTACTGCTTGCATTTCTTTTCCCTGGGAATAAAGCCTGGATTGCGGGTTTAGTACTGGCTTCTATCTATCTGCTCAGTACTATCAGTTCAGTTTTAGTAGCTGCTATAATTAATAAACTCAATAACAAAATAATCAAAGATGAGGATAATTCTTCTTTTATTTTGGAATTGCCTGCTTATAGAAGACCAAAATTAAAAGTAGTGGCAATAAATATGTGGCACAGTGGTAAACTCTATATTCAAAAAGCCGGTCCGGTTATATTAGTTTTATCAATTTTCATTTGGTTCTTTACCACATTCCCAAACATTGATCCGCAGGTAAATGAAAAAAACATTACACAAGAGCAGGTTAATCGATTAAAAAATTCCGAAAGATTGGCGACTTCATACGCTGCTGATTTAGGTAAAATCATTCAACCGGTAATGACCCCATTGGGTTTGGATTGGAGAGTAGGCGTATCCTTAATTGCTGCATTTGCGGCAAGGGAAGTTTTTGTAAGCTCAATGACTTTGATATTTAAAGTAACCGATAGCCACAGCTCGTTAATGGATTCAATGATTGGTGCAATGCGAAATGCTAAGATTGGAAATACCGAACAAAAACTTTTTACACCCGCTTCAATTATAGGAATAATAATATTTTTTATGTTTGCTCTGCAGTGTCTCGCGACGGTTGCAGTTTCGAGAAAAGAAACTGGGAGCTGGCGCATTCCTATTCTGCAATTATTAATTTTTTCATCCTTAGCATATGTTTTATCTTTTATTGCGGTTAACGGTTTAAGGATTTTAGGAATGAGTTAATATTAATCTATTATAATTTCTTGCTATTAAAAAATCACCCAGTTATTTTAGATACTAAATAATTACAATATTATAATTAGACAAAATTGAAACACGAAAAAGCAAAAGAATTATTTACTGAATTTCTGAAAAATGAAAAAAACAGAATCACTCCCGAAAGGTTCGAAGTGATGGAATCAGCGTTGGATTATGAAGGTCACTTTGGTGCAGATGATTTATATATTGTTATGAAAAATTTGAAATCAACTGTTTCAAGGGCTACTGTTTATAAAACACTTGAACTTTTGGTCAAATGTGAACTTATAAGCAAACGAAATTTTGGCGATAACTTAACAAGGTACGAAAGCAATTTTAAAAGGCAAATTCACGATCATTTAATATGTATGGATTGTGGTAGAATTGTTGAATTTGTTAATCCCAGATTAAGCAAACTGCCGGAGCAAATTAGCAACGAACTTGGTTTTGTTATATCAAGCCATTCGTTCAATGTCTTTGCAAGATGCAGAGACCCTAAAAACTGTAAATATAATAAGTAGATAATTAAATACATTTAACAAATATGATTGATAATACTTATCCACTATCATGGCAGAAAGATGACTTTCAAATTAAAGTTTTCTGTTCTATTCCGAATATTGCAACCGGTATTTTAATTAAAGCCGCTCAAAATTATTTTATTGTTGACCCGGGAGACGGAATTTTAAGAGATTTAAACACCGAAATAGGTACTAAAAACATTTTAAGTGTTACAGATATTTTTATCTCACACGGACATCACGATCATGTCGGAGGAGTTTGGTCCTTGCTTACTTATATGCGTGTAATGAGAAAAACTACTCCGCTTACTTTGCATTTTCCTAAGGGCTGCAAGGAAATAATTTCAATTTATAATGCTTTTGATCAGGTTTATTCACATAGTATTACTTATAAAATTATACTGAATGAAATTCCCGGTACCAAAAAATTTAACAGCAGCAAGGGTTTAGTGATCACGCCATTTCCTGTTATACACAAAGAAATTTTATTTGACGGCGTAACAAAAAGACAAGTACCTGCAATAGGATTTAATTTTGAGCATAATAATATGAAAATATGTTACGGGGGTGATACGGCATTTTGTACAGAATTAGAAGAATCTGCAAAAGATGCAGATTTAGCTATTATTGAAGCTGGTCATAGTAAACATGAAAGTATACCCGACGATATGCATATGACTCTTAAAGAGGCAAAACAAATCGGTGAATCGGCAAAAGAATACTTTTTAGTTCATGTACCTGAATAGTTAAAATTAAAACTAAAGCGGGAAATTCAAACATTCAAAAAATAATATAGTGACTTATGAAATTGTTCTGTAAATATGCATTCCTAATATTCGTTATTCAAATATTTTTTAGTTCATTTCTTCATTCACAAAACAAAAAAGACAAATATCACTTCCCTAAAGAAAAACATTTAAAAAATATAAAGATGTTAACTAAAAACGGAGAAAATGCAGAAGCATATTTTTCGTTTGACGAAAAGAAATTAATTTACCAATCTTCTCACGGTAAATATAAATGCGATCAAATTTTTACAATGAATTTAGACGGAACAAATAAAACATTAGTTTCTACAGGCAAAGGTAAAACTACCTGTGCATATTATTTTCCCGGTGACACCACAATAGTTTATGCTTCCACCCATTTGACAGGTGACGGCTGTCCGCCTCCGCCAGACAGATCGCAAGGATATGTTTGGAAGCTTTACGATACATTCGATATCTTTAAAGCAAATACCGACGGTTCAAATTTAAAAAGATTAACTACAGCTCCAGGTTATGATGCGGAGGCAACTTTTTCACCGCTTGGCGATAAAATTGTTTTCACTTCCACAAGAGACGGTGACCCGGAAATTTATACTATGAATTTGGACGGCACTAACCAGACAAGATTGACTTACCACAAAGGTTATGACGGAGGACCTTTCTTCTCACAAGACGGTAAAAAAATTGTGTTCAGAGCTAGTTCACCAAGAACTGAACAAGAGTTAAAAGACTACGATGATCTTGTTAAAAAAGGGTTAGTAAGGCCTACCGCATTAGAAATTTACGTTATGGATGCTGACGGTAAAAACGTTAAACAAGTTACTCATTTTGGTAAAGCAAGCTTTGCTCCTTTTTTCTTCTCAGACGGAAAAAAAATTATATTCGCTTTAAATGTTAACAGCAAAACCGGCAGAAATTTTGACCTGTATATAATTAATGTTGATGGTACGGGACTTGAGCAAATCACTTTTTTCAACCAGTTTGACGGATTTCCTATATTTTCACGGGACGGTAAAAAGTTAGTTTTCGCTTCCAACAGGTTTAATAAGAAAAGAGGCGATACAAATATTTTTATTGCGGATTGGATAGAATAAAAATATAAGATTGAATTCGGCGTAAGATAATTTTATATTTTAATCAATAAAAGTAGGTGATTATATGAAAAAGAAACATCCTCTACTGAAATTCATAATTTTTGTTATAATAGTTGCAGCATTCTATCTTATTTATAACAAATATAATGTTATTACAATTACAGCCGAAGACCTTTCTTTTGAATTTACATACAATATTGAAAACGCAAACGATAAATATCTCAATAAAGAAATTATTATTATCGGCGAAGTAAAAGCATTATACAAAATAATGAATACACGGCAAGTATTGGAACTAACTACCACTATGGATGAACTGCCTGTAATTTGTTTTTTTAAAAGTAAAACTGATGAGTATGAAGCTCAAAAATTGAGAGAGACAGATATGGTTTCCGTCAAAGGTATTTGCCTGGGAACAACTTCTTACTCGTATGTTAGGGGTATTAAAATTGATGTTGAAAGCATATCAAAAGAATAAATGGAGTGGTACCAAAAAGAAATAATTCTCGATAGAAAATCGAGGGGATTTCATCTTGTAACCGATGAGATTTTAAATTTTTTATCAGAGATTAAAAATATAAAAATTGGAATAGCTCACTTCTTTATAAAACATACATCGGCATCTCTAACTTTAAACGAAAATTTTGACCCCACCGTTAGAACTGATATGGAGAATTATTTTAATAAATTTGTTCCCGAAGAAGAACCGTATTATTTGCACACATCCGAAGGCAACGACGATATGCCCTCGCACATAAAATCTTCTTTACTCGGAGCCGGTTTAACAATACCGATTACAAATGGAAGATTGAATTTGGGAACCTGGCAGGGTATTTATCTAAATGAACACAGAGACAGGGCAAGAAAAAGAACAATTGTTGTAACAATAATGGGGAAAGAATAACTTCTCAATTTCAGAAACCCAATTCTGCAATTACCGTATTGGGTTTCTTTAAAACAATTTAAATTACATTTACATCTTAATTAATTATTATTTATAAATTCTAACTTGAAAATATGAACAGCACAAAAATACTGTTTGTCTGTCTCGGCAATATCTGCAGATCACCCGCAGCCGAAGCAATAATGACAAAAAAGATTTTAGACAGCGATATGGAATGGGACATCTCAGTTGACTCATCCGGAGTAATGGGTTACCACACGGGCGAGCCTGCCGATATGAGAATGAAACAGCACGCAAATTTAAGAGGATACGAGATTACAAGCATTGCAAGGAAATTTAATCCCGGCAAAGATTTTAAAGAGTTTGATTATATAATTACAATGGACGATGAAAATTACCGGGATATTACTTCGATGGATACTGAAGGGAATTACACAAATAAAATTCACAAGATGATGAAATTCTGCAAAACAAATAAAACGGATGAAGTACCCGACCCATATTACGAAGGCAGAGAAGGATTTGAAAAAGTACTTAATATTTTAGAAGATGCATGTAATGGTTTATTGGAAAAAATAATCGATGACAATAAATAAAATCATTTCAAATAAAATAGAGCAAGTTACAAACTCAAGAATCATTTCTTCATCTTCCGTATCCGGCGGGTGTATCAGTAATGCATACAAAATTACACTCGATGACAAAAGAAATCTCTTCTTAAAAATAAACCATTCACACCCTGCCGATATGTTCAGGAAGGAAGCAAACGGATTAAAAGAACTTTTAAAGTCATCCGTAATTAACATTCCCAAAGTAATTGCTGTTGACGATTCATTTATTCTGTTAGAGTATATGGAAGCAAGCGTAAAACAAAGAAATTTCTTCGAAGACTTCGGAAGGTCTTTTGCTCAAATGCACAAGTTCAGTTCTGACTCATTCGGATTTTACGAGGACAATTATATCGGTTCGACAAAACAAATAAACATTCCGGGTGAAAATGAAAAAAACAATTGGACTTCTTTTTACTTCAACAAAAGAATATTTTTCCAATTTAAATTGGCCGAGAAAAACGGTTATGTTACCGATGATCTTGGAAAAGGGATCTCGTTTTTGGAAGACAATATTGAAAAGATTTTATCTGGAAGCGAAGAACCTCCTTCCATTCTGCACGGCGATCTTTGGGGCGGGAATTATATGGTTAACGAAAACGGAAACGTCTGTCTGATTGACCCAGCCGTTTATTACGGACACAGGGAAGCAGACCTTGCAATGACAAAATTATTCGGTGGTTTCAGTGAAAGTTTTTACACCTCCTACAACGAAACTTACCCGCTAAAAGAAGGATATAATTTTAGGGAAAACATTTATAAACTATACCACGTACTTAATCATTTAAATTTGTTTGGAAGCAGTTATTACTTACAATCAATCTCTTTGATAAAAAGCTACTATTAGCATTTAATAAATTACAATGTACAATTAACAATTATTATTTTTTAGTTATTAAGTGCCAATAATTTTTAATTTGGTATTTGGATTTTTTAGATTTTTGTGTTTGAAATTTATTTGTAATTTGGAGCTTGCAATTTGGGATTCCCCATTAGAGATTCTTCCCCCGACAGAGTCATGGATCAGAATGACTAATAAATTGGTTTTATTTCTTCTCCGGTTTTTTTATATCCACCATTTCAACGTCAAACATCAAAGTAGCATTAGCTGGAATTTTACCCATTGCTCTTTCACCATAAGCTAATTTAGGTGGAATAAGCAATCTGTATTTTGAACCTTTGTTCATCATTGCAGTTGCTTCCTGCCATCCTGCAACCATCGATTGAATTTTATACGGATAAGAAATTGGTTCGCCTCTTTCGACTGAACTGTCAAACTTTTTACCGTCAGTTAAAAATCCCGAATAATTCAAAGTAATAATATCCCCGGAGTCAGGTACAGGACCCGTACCTTCTTCAATTACTATGTATTTCAAACCGCTTTTTGTAGTTTTATATTTTGTGGAATCGACTTTCCAAGGTTCTACTTTTTCGTGTGTAGTTAATAACCGGACAACCAATTTTATATCTGAATTAGGTGGAATAGTTCTAAAACCTGTTTCACCGTAAGCAAGTTTTGAAGGGATAATTATTGTACGAGTTCCCCCTACTTTCATTCCTTCAATTCCTTCGGTTGATCCTTTAACAAATCCGCCTTCAGGTCCCAAAGTATATTTAATTGGTCTGTTGAAAGAATATGAATCACCCAAACGTGATTTTGTCCTTGTAGTGTCTTTAGACCAATCAGAGAAAAGATCAGTTGAATCTTTTATAATCCAGGCTCTGAAATGAATAGATATAAATTCACCTTTTTTTGCAACGGTGCCTGTACCGACAGTATCGTCAACAAACATCAAACCGGATTCTTTCTTTACAACATCGTTCTTGTTTGAGCAGCCAATAAAAGTAAAAAACAAAAATAATATCGTAACAAATAATTTAATTTTTCTTCCTTTAATTTTTTATAGATTCAAATATATTTATTTACTGCGATAATTCATAAATAAAGTTTATATTTTTGTTACCAATTTGTATCTTCATATTATAAATTAGTGTTACTTAATAATTTAGACACAATATTTAATGATTTACCTGCTTTTACTGATTATGTTATTAAATACAAACAGCATAAATTTGCAGGATGATAATGTAATAATTGATTGCAGCTATTCATTTACAGAAGCCGTTTCAAATTTAGACTTTCCGAACGACATTAAAAATAATTTAATAATTTTAACAGTACGTTATTATTCCTTTGAAGATAAACTTCATCAGGGTCAAATAGTAATTAATAAAAATTTAGAAGAAGATATCAAAAGTATTTTCAAATTAATCGAAGAGAAGAGATTCAAAGTTGCAAAAGTTATTCCCATTGTATTTTATAATTGGTCCGATGAAAAAAGCATGCTTGACAATAATACATCAGCGTTTAATTACAGATTTATTGCAGGAACAAAGAAGCTTTCTAATCACTCAACGGGAAAAGCGATTGACATAAACCCTTTTTTAAATCCCCAAGTTTTTAATGATAAAGTTTATCCGAATTCGGCAAAATATAATCCGAAAGTAGAAGGAACAATTACTGCCGACTTATTCTTAGTAAATGAGTTCAAAAAAATGGGGTGGTCTTGGGGGGGAGATTGGAAAGATTCAAAGGATTATCAGCATTTTGAAAAAATGTAGTAATGCCAGACTACCATTGTTGATGGACATATGGTTGTATGCCTGCCTTCGGCGAAGTATTGATGAATGAAATGGAAATTTATAAATATAAAAGAGTTAAATAATTTACATACAACCATGCACCCATTCATCCATACTACTCAATGAAGTAAGAGAACAATAACAACTAAGTTTTTATGAAAATACTAGATTTCAAAAATATCAAATGGCTTCTGCTGATAACTTTCATTCTCCATTTAATCACATCAATAAACAGTGTGGGTTTTCATCACCTTGATGAGCATTATCAAATACTTGAGTTTGCAAATTATAAATTGGGTAACAACCAACCGAGTGATCTGCCTTGGGAATTTGAAGCAAAATTAAGACCCGCTGTACAGCCTGCTATTGCATTTTTAATTATAAAATTTTCTCAATCAATCGGTATTACTGACCCGTTTACTCAAGCTATATTTTTAAGAATTTTATCTTTTTTACTATCACTGCTTTCAGTATGCCTGCTTCTTTATGCTTTCAAAGAAGAAATTAAATCAAAGACACTGTTAAAATGGTTTTTATATTTATCTTTTTTTCTTTGGTTCGCAGTGTATTCCCATGTAAGATTTTCCTCCGAAGGATGGTCGGGCTCTTTGTTTTTTATCGGGTTTGCTCTGTTTTATTATTTTAAACACAAAGGTCTTTCTAATTTTAATCTCATTAGCATCGGTATTATTTTCGGATTTGCTTTCATTTTCAGATATCAGGTCGGACTGTTGGTCTTCGGTCTAATTTTATGGCTGCTATTTATTGACAGAATGAAATTTAAGAATTTAATTATTCTAACAACCGGAATAATAGCAGCAATCTTAATCGGTGTATTTATTGATAAATGGTTTTACGGAAGCTGGACATTCTCTGCATGGAATTATTTCCAATTTAATATTCTGCAAGGAAGGGTCTCAAATTTCGGTGTTCATACCTGGCATTTTTATATAACCGAAATATTTATAAAAGGTGTTCCCCCATTCAGTTTATTTCTAATTGTTCTACCGATTTTCTGGTTTGTTTATAAGCCTAAAAGTTCTTTAACCTGGATGTTCATTCCGTTTTTGCTGATTCATTTTTTAATCGGGCATAAGGAATTAAGATTTCTATTTCCGCTTATTAATATAATCCCTTTGTTTATTGTTTTGGCCCTACAAGAATTAGAAAAAAAGAAGTTTAAAAAAATCGGTCTCTATTTACAGGGGAAAAAATTTAGATGGTTTATTTATTTGTTTCTAATAGTCAATTCAATTTATTTAATTAATATATGTTTCCGACCTGCTGATTATTACGTTTCTCTTTATCAATTCATCTATAAAAATTATAAAGATGTTAAAACAGAATTAATTTTTTCAAACGAAGACCCGTATTTAAGAGCACCCGAACCGGCTAATTTTTACAAAAGCAAAAATTTACTGACAAAGATCATATTAAATACTGACAGCCTTCAATATGTTGTAACCGAAAATAAATTTGATAAGATATTATTTATGACAGATACCTTTTTGCTTGATAATAAATATAAAACGGGTTCGGTGGAATTCAAGAAGGTTTATTCTAATTTACCAAAATGGGTTGAAAATTTTAATTATAATCACTGGCTGGAAAGGACAAGAATATTTACATTATACGAGATTTCAAAAATTCAAAAGTAGTTTTAGTATCTATCCAATTTAAATTTCTCTCCCAAATATAACTGCCTGATTTCTTCGTCTTCGGCAAGCTCTTTGGCATTTCCATGCTTAAAGATTTTCCCATTAATTAATATATATGCGCTATCAACTATACTTAATGTTTCGTGCACATTGTGATCCGTTATTAAAATACCAATTCCCTTTTCTTTTAATTTTGCAACTATATTCATAATATCTTCTAAGGCAATCGGATCAATACCTGCGAAAGGCTCATCCAAAAGCATAAATTTTGGATCGGTTGCCAGAGAGCGTGCAATCTCAGTCCTTCTTCTTTCACCGCCGCTTAATTGATAACCAATATTTTTACGTATGTAGGTAATTCCTAATTCTTCTAGAAGTCTTTCGCATTTTTCTTTCCTTTCATTTTTTTTATGTCCGGTCATCTCTAAAACGGCTAAAATATTTTCTTCAACAGTAAGTTTTCTGAAAACAGATGCCTCCTGTGGAAGATAACCGATTCCCATTCGTGCTCTTTTGTACATGGGTACTTTTGTTATATCTTCATCATTTAAAAATATTTTGCCGCTCTCCGGTCTAATCATTCCCGTAATCATATAAAAAGTTGTGGTTTTACCGGCACCGTTGGGTCCTAACAGACCGACAATTTCACCTTGGGAAACTTTTAAAGATGCACCGTCTACAACACGGCGCTTCTTATAAATTTTTACCAGTTTTTCACTTCTTAAAGTTTCAGGCATATTTTTTAATTAATATTAATTAAATTTATATTTTTAAGCAAATCAGATTTGATAGGTTTATTTTTAAAAGGAACATATTTTGGCAGCACAAAATCATCCTCTTTTCCTTCCACTAATCTCTCCGGGTGGTATTCGGTATTAGGTGTTCCGTATAGTCTAATTTCTTTTACCTTATTATCATTAAAATAAATTGTCATTAATTTTGAAGAAGATTTTGACAGCCCGTTTTTTTTGTCGTTATCATACTGATAATGAATGCTGAGTACTTTCCCGTATATATTTGTTTTAATAAGTTTTCCGCCCTCAAAATATGAATACAAACTGTCCCCGCTTGTTTGGTCGAATCTATTTTTATTATTTTCATTTTGTGATATTACAAAAACATTTTTATTTGCAAACATAAGATCGATTTTATTATCCTTTATCTTTATGTTAATGCTGTCACCTGTAATTTGAGTATTTTCATACCACAAAAAAGGTTGTTGATTCGTCTTTTTATTTAAAGTTATAATAAGTGTTTTATCTTTTCTGTAATATAATGTTTTATCGTTAACAGAGGCAAAGTTACCTCGTAATATTTTTACGGAATCTCTAACCTTATACATATCGAGTGAATCTCTGTAAGCTTCCAAATATTTCGCGCTTATTAGCAAAGTATCAATTTTTATTTTCTCAAGTTTATTTCCATTTGATTTTTGCATGGTTGTATCTATCTGCATCAATAGAGGGTTGACTGATACAACTGTGTAATTCCGACTTGGATAATTTTCCAAATGTCCTCCGAAAACAATTGTATTATCTGTCTTACTTTTTAATTTTACATTCGAATCGGCAATAGCATTTTTACTTTCTCTAAAATAATTTAGGCTGTCACAATATATAGTATTTGTTGAATCAACTATTTTAACGTTTCCCATTGCAATCATTCTTTGATCGTCTTTATAATACAAAAGACTGTCGGAAGTTAAAGAAGTGGAAGAATCTGTAAGTTTAACATTATATTTGAAAAAAGCATTGTGTTTATCAAAAGAATATTGGCCTGTATTTGCAGACAAAGTCATTTCACCATCAGTAAGTTTCAAAGGTTTATCCGTGGAAGTTTTTTTATCGTCTCCGAAATAAAATCCTCTTGAAGTTTCAATAGTAATGCTGTTCTGCTTAATAATTACATTTCCTATCAGCTCAACATTATTATCTGATATATACTGCACGGCTTTGTCGCACGTTATCACCACATTGCCTTGTGTAATTACAACATGATTATATATTTCGCGAATGATCTTACCGTTAATATTTCTCCCTACCAGGCTGTCGCCTGTTACCTGGATTGTGTTGTCATTTGTTTGTGCATTTAATAAAACGGGTAGAAGAAGAAAAAGAAGAAGAATTTTCATTAATGATATTTTATTCATTTATGCTGATTTGAATCTGATTTGGTAATATAAGTAACTTTATACACAACATAGTTCATTAGGTACAGGTCAGATTCAAAACCGTAACCTTTAATTATTTCGGTGGGAGAAACGATAGTTACAAATTTATCTGACACGATTTTTTTATCCCGGTCTCTGAAAATTAATTCTTCAGTGGTAACAACAGTTCCGCTATCGCTTACAGCCACAACGCTATCCATTGCATAAAGGTCTTTAGTGATATCGTTTACTTTTCCTCTTTTCGCAGTAATCACACTGGTTATTTTGAAATCAGAATTGTAGAAATAGATTTTGATATTCTCATCCAGCAAAGTTTCCTGTTCTTTTTCAAAGACCCTTAAATGTCCGGCGTAAAGAATTGCTTTTGTAATACCGGAATCGCTAAAAATAATCTTTGTATCCCAGCTTTCTTGACTTGGTAAATTTTTTGCATCCAAAGAAGGATCAACTAATGGTTTTACTTTTGGTTTGTTACAACCTGAAGAACTTAACAATAATATCAAAAAAAAATAAAGGAATATTTTCATCTTTGTTGTAAACCGAGATTTATTAGATCGTGCAGGTGAATCATACCAATTGGTTTTTTTTCGTCATTGATAATTACAAGTGATGTGATTTTATGATTTTCCATCTTCTGCAGTGCGAATGAAGCCAAATAATCTTGTTCTAAAATTTTAGGATTGGATGTCATTATATCTCTTGCTTTAAAACCGTTTATACTTAACGATTTTTCCAACATTCTCCTCAAATCACCGTCGGTTATTATCCCTTTTAATATTCCGTTTTGATCAACAACACACGTAGCACCGAGACGTTTTGAAGTAATTTCTAAGATTGCATCTTTTATGGCTGTTTCTTCTTCTACAATTGGAATGTTATGGTCCTTTATCATTATTTCGCTAATCTTTAGTGATAATCTTTTACCTAAACTTCCACCCGGATGCAGAAAAGCAAAATCCTCAACAGTAAATCCATTTTTTTGAAGTAATGCAACGGAAAGTGCATCTCCCAAAACCAATGTCACGGTTGTTGATGTGGTGGGTGCTAAATCGTGCGGACAAGCTTCCTCTTTTACAGCAATGTTTAATAAAATATCACAAGTTTTAGCTAAAGATGATTTCGGATTAGCGGTCATTGCAATTAATACTACTTGAAGTCTTTTGAACATCGGTAAAAGATTTACTATCTCAGCGGATTCTCCGCTTTTTGAAATTAAAATTACAATATCATCCTTTCTAACCATCCCTAAATCGCCGTGAAGTGCATCTGTGGGGTGCAAGAAAATTGCAGCCGTTCCGGTGGAATTTAAAGTTGCAACAATTTTCCGTGCAACCAATCCTGATTTCCCCATTCCCGAAAATATAACCCTGCCTTTGGAATTATAAATTACTTCGACAGCTTTTGCAAACTGATTGTCAATGCTGTTTATTAAATTGGCAACGGCTTCGGCTTCAATCCTAATTACTTCCTTTCCAGCTTGAATTATTCTATCTGCAGTCAAAAAATTGGACTCCTAATCTTATAATATTTCATTTTTAAAAATAGAGATTAAAATTCATAAATGAAGGATATTAATTTAATAGTTTTTTACGGCTCTATCGATTTTTTGTACTTCGATCAATATTGTTTCTAATTGGGACAAAGGTAACTGTGAGTCCGCATCACTCAAGGCATTTAACGGATCAGGATGAACTTCTAAAAATAAAACACTAATACCAACAGCGGTGGCAGCTTTTGCCAAAGGCAAAATAAATTTCGGGTTGCCCCCGCTTTTACTTCCTTCACTAGGAATTTGAACGGAGTGAGTTGCATCCATCACAACAGGATAACCAAGTTCTTTCATAACTATTAAACCGCGCATATCAACAACTAAATTGTGATAGCCGAAACTTGTCCCGCGTTCGGTCAGCATAATTTTATTGTTTCCCTTATATGAAACTTTATTGGCTGCAAATTTCATATCTTCGGGTGCCAGGAACTGCCCTTTCTTAATATTTATAATTTTGCCGCTGTCGCCAGCAGCTCTTAATAGTTCAGTCTGTCTGCATAAAAAAGCCGGAATTTGAAGTATATCAGCAAATCCCGAAACTAATTTAATATCATCAGGCGAATGAATATCAGTGAGAATAGGAATATCGAACTGTTTTTTTGTATCTTCTAAAATCCTTAAAGCTTCTTCTCCGAGTCCCTCAAATGAATCAATGCTTGTTCTGTTAGCTTTTTTAAAACTCGACTTAAAAACGAAAGGTATATTCAATTCCGATGTTATTTTTTTTAACTCTTCGGCAGTATGAAAGACCATCTTTTTATTTTCAACAACACAGGGCCCTGCAACTAAAACAAACGGGTTTGTGTTTGATATCTTGATATTTCCTAATTCGATTATCACTTTACTTAATGCCTTTATCTTTTAAAAATATGATAAACGGTTTATAATTTTTTCTTAAATTAGATAGAATATAATATATTAAAATAAGCCCTTATTTAATATTGAACTTAACAGCTCCATTAAATATAAATAAATCAAATAACTAATTGAAGATAATACTCTTATTTAGCACAATATAACATCGGATAGTTTATGATTAACAATAAGAAATTTAGAATTCTTTTTACCTTTTTGGTTATCACTTTTCTATTAATATCTAATTCTTTTTCGCAACCAAATAAATCATTAGATGCATCTCAGCTAAAACTTGCAATTAAGAAACTTACTGTATTAGGGAGCGTTCTTTACATTGCAGCTCATCCCGATGACGAGAACACCGCTTTTCTTGCATACAGTTCTAAGGGGAAATTATTAGAAACAGGATATTTATCAATTACAAGAGGAGACGGAGGACAAAATTTAATAGGAACCGAACAATCCGAACTCCTTGGAATAATCAGAACACAAGAGCTTTTGCAGGCAAGAAGATTAGACGGAGCAAAACAATTTTTTACACGTGCCGTTGATTTCGGTTATTCAAAAACTGCAGAAGAAACATTAGAGATTTGGGGTAAAAAAAATATTTTATACGATGTTGTGTGGACTATCAGAAAATTCAGACCAGATATAATTATAACAAGATTTCCCGGTACAGGAGAAGGCAGGCATGGCAATCACACTGCTTCTACAATTCTTGCAAAAGAAGCATTTAAACTGGCTGCAAATCCAAATATTTTTCCCGAGCAGTTAAAATATGTTAAGCCATGGAAAACCAAAAGAATTATTTGGAACGCCTGGCTGCAACTAATTAAACGAAGAAAGGAAGACCCTAATAAATTGCTTTCTATAAATCTCGGTGAATATAATACTCTGCTCGGTCTTTCGTATACCGAAATTTCTGCACTTAGCAGAAGTATGCATAAAAGCCAGGGGTTCGGTTCATCGAGTAGAAGAGGAATCTCGCTGAATTATTTCCAAATGTTATCAGGTGATAAACCTGCTTCATCAATATTTAACGGATTAGATTTCAGTTGGAACAGAGTAAAAGGCGGAAAAGAAATTGGCAAGATTTTAGAAAAAGCATATAAAAATTTCAATGCAGAAAGACCGTATCAAATAATTCCCTTATTACTGGACGCTTATTCAAAGATGAATAATATTAAAGATGAATACTGGGTTGAAATTAAAAAGGAAGAATTGAAGGAAGTAATTAAAAATGCTTCCGGAATATGGTTCGAAGCAAATGCTTCTGATTATTCATCAATCCCGGGCGGACAAGTTAAGATAACCGCCGGACTTGTTAACCGTTCTCCATTTAATATACAATTGAAAAGAATAGAGTTCCCTTTTACAAACGAAAATTATACATCAAACGAAGAGTTGCAGAACGGAAAATTTAAAAGAATTGATAAAACTATTACGCTTCCATCAGATATTGATATTACACAACCTTACTGGCTAAAAGATGAACACTTGCTTGGATTATATAATGTTGAAGATAAAAAATTAATCGGGAACCCCAATAATATTGCCCCGTTGAATGTAAATTTTGTTCTTTCATTTAACGGAATAGATATTTCTTATACTGAACCTGTTCAATTCTCCTGGACTGACCCGGTGCAAGGCGAGAGATACAGACCATTTGAAATACGTCCTGCAGTGTCAATAAATCTGGATAATAAAGTTTTACTATTCCCAAATACAAGCAGCAAGGAAATAAAAGTTACTTTAAAAACAAATAAAAATAATTGCTCAGGTATTCTTAAAATCAAATTGGAAAACGGCTGGAAATTTATCCCGGAAGAAATTACTTTCAACCTTCGGAATAAATACGATGAAAAAGTATTTACGTTTATTATTACTCCACCCAATACAAATTCAACTATAACACTTATTCCCGAAGCAATTGTAGATGGAAAAAAGTTTAATAGAGGAATAGTAACCATCAACTATAACCATATTCCTATGAAGACAGTATTTCCATTTGCAAAGACAAAACTTGTAAGATTAAATATTAAAAAGGTTATTAATAATATCGGTTATATAATGGGACCGGGAGATTTAATTCCTACTTCTCTTGAAACACTGGGATATAAAGTAAAACTATTAAGTGATGATGATATTGTTAGATCAAATCTAAATAATTTTGATGCAATAATTGTCGGAATTAGAGCATATAATACGAGGGATGTTCTATCGAAAAACAACAAAAAACTCTTAAACTATGTGAAGAACGGCGGCACTTTACTTGTTCAGTACAGCAACAGTTTTAGGCTGAAGACCAAAAATATCGGACCATATCCATTCCATATTTCGCATAATAGAGTAACTGAAGAAAAGGTTGATATTACTTTTTTAGAACCAAATAATATTTTATTATCATATCCAAATAAAATCACTCAAACTGATTTTAATAATTGGATACAGGAACGAGGTCTGTATTTTGCGGATACTTGGGATAAAAAATATCATACACCTATAGCATCCCACGATACAAACGAACAGAATCTTAAAGGCGGACTGCTTTACACAAAATATGGGAAAGGTGTTTTTATTTACACGGGCTATTCTTTTTTCAGGCAGCTTCCGGCAGGTATTCCGGGTGCATACCGCTTTTTTGTGAATTTAATATCGGCAGGGAAAACAAATTAAAATTATGAACAACAACAATAAAATAAATGAAATTGAAAAACCGCCTTTTTTTAAATCGTGGAAAGGTTGGTATTTTTTGGTCCTAGGCAATCTCACCTTATTGATCATCCTTTTTTATTTATTTACAAAAGTATTTGAATGAGACAACTTGACTGGATTATACTTTGCGGGACCCTCCTGTTTATAGTTGTTTACGGAGTTTGGAAAGGGCGGGGCAGCAAAGATATGAAGGGTTATATCCTTTCTAATAAAGATATGAAATGGTATACAATTACTGTTTCAATTATGGCTACGCAGGCAAGTGCAATTACTTTCCTTTCCACACCCGGACAGGCATATATAGACGGGATGAGATTCATTCAATTTTATTTGGGTTTACCTATTGCAATGGTAGTCCTATCAATTACTGCGGTGCCTCTTTATCACAAGCTAAAAGTTTACACGGCTTACGAATTTTTGGAAACACGTTTAGATCTTAAAACTAGAACCCTTGCTGCATTACTGTTTTTAGTGCAAAGAGGCTTAGCTGCCGGACTTACCATATACGCACCTTCAATTATTTTGTCAATGCTGCTTGGATGGAATGTATACTGGACAAATGTAATTATAGGTGTGCTTGTTATAATTTATACAACATCAGGTGGAGCAAAAGCTGTAGGGTGGACTCAGTTCCAACAGATGATAATAATTACACTCGGAATGTTGGGTGCATTTTATATGATAATGTATTTAATACCGGATAATGTTTCCGTGATGGATTCTATTAAAGTTGCAGGCAAAATGGGAAAACTTAATGCGATAGATTTTTCTTTTGATCTAAATAACAAGTACAGTTTTTGGTCAGGGGTACTCGGCGGTTTTTTTCTTCAGTTAGCTTACTTCGGAACCGATCAGTCGCAGGTACAGCGATACTTAACTGGTGAATCAGTAAAACAGAGCAGATTAGCATTATTGATTAATGGAATTGTAAAAATACCAATGCAGTTCTCTATTTTATTTATCGGTGTAATGCTTTTTGTATTTTATCAGTTTACAACTCCCCCTCTTTTTTTTAATCCTGTAGAAACAAATAAAATAGTTAAAAGCGAACAACACGGTCCTGATTATAAAGCCCTACAAGATGAGTTCAAATTGGTACAAGCAGTAAAGAAAAAAGAAGTTTATGATTTAATCGATGCTATGCGTAATAATGATAATGTAAAAGTAAAAAGCATTCAAACAAAACTTGATCTATCCGAGAGCAAAATAGCATCATTAAGAAAAGATGCAAAATCACTAATGATGAAAAACGATAAAAACTCCGATACAAATGATACGAATTATATCTTTTTAAATTTTGTATTAAATTTTCTACCCGTCGGTCTTATAGGCTTAGTTCTTGCGGCAATTTTTTCTGCATCTATGTCATCTACCTCATCGGAGATAAATTCACTTGCAACCACTACTGTCGTTGATATGTACAAAAGATTATTTAAAAAAGAAGCTTCAGAAAAACATTATGTATTTATTACAAAAGGAGCAACTGTATTGTGGGGTATGCTTGCAATTTTGTTTGCACAGTTTGCAAATAAAATGGGCTCATTGATTGAAGCAGTAAATATTTTGGGCTCTTTATTTTACGGAACAATACTCGGTATTTTTCTTGTTGCTTTCTATTTCAAGAAAGCCAGCGGTACAGCTACATTTTACGGCGCAATAATTAGTGAAATTATTGTTGTCCTTTGCTTTATTTTTACGGGCATATCCTTCCTTTGGTACAATGTAATAGGCTGTTTATTAGTAATTATTTTAGCCGTAATAATTGATACCATCTTTTTGAACAGTAAAAGAATTGAATCAAATCATGCTAGTCTAAAATAAGATAATGAATATAGAAAAGTTAATAAATTGTTTGTAATAAGTTCAACCTCGTAGGCAGCTAAAATATTTTGTTCAACATCATCCAAGAGTTTTCTTTCAAGAATAGGTATACAGATATAAAGTTTATTAATTTTTTTAGACATAGAACAAAATCAATATCTTTTTATCCCAAGCAAATAGAGCATCTTAAAATCTTGTAAGCCATGTAGGTTAATATTACACTATGAGGTGGCATTCTTATATACTGCAGATGCTTTACATCTAATTTAAAACACTTTTTCCAAAATAGATATTGTCTTATTGGGACTCTTTATTTTATCCTCTCAAAACAAAATAAAGTTCCTCAGTATTTATTTACAGCACGTCATTCTGAATCCGGCAAATGCCGGATGAAGAATCTACCCCAAATTTCTTTTTCCTCATTTTTACTTTTTACTTGATTCCGGCTACTGACAGATTAATTTTTACTTGTCGATCCCTTTTCACTATCATCCACCAACAATTTTTAATTGTACATTGTGTAGAATGCATTCCTTCTGAATAAATTGCTTGTTTGCTCTTATCGTGGTTACACTCCTTATGTTAGCAATGGTTTTATCCACCCGACTAAAAGTTTGGTGCTAAAAGTTATTTAACTTGTTTAACTCAAAAAAAATGTTAAATTAGTGTTTAGCCTAAAAGAAATAAAAAATATCTTCAAATCTTGGATTTTTTCTATATGTATGTCCAAGAAATAGTGTCTTTTAGGGGAAAGATTGACCTCATAGAGAAATACTGTTTGAAAATACTATCTATATTACTATTTTGTTGATACTATTTTCTAGGCATAGGTAAAAACCGATATTTTGATTGCCTAATTATTTATAAGGATCAACGGTTAAAGTGAGCCATAAAAAATAAATTTTCTAAAAGCAGTAAATAATTTTTCCGTAGACGGATTATTTACGCTTATTTATTAAATAACTATTTTTAATAACAATATATATATGAGGGAGAAGCGATGAACCGATTTTACAAACCTTTTTTAATAGTCTCTTGGCTATTTCTTTTTGGGGCATTTACAAGCACAAGTTTTGCACAAGACACTTTTTATGTTGCAACTACCGGAAATGACAACAATGATGGAAGCCAGGGAAGTCCGTGGTTAACAATTCAATTTGCAGTGGATAACGTAACATCTGGATCTACAATACGTGTAGGTGCGGGCAGCTACGATTTAACTGGTTCAATAACTCCAAATATAGGAGTTAACATACCAGTTTCTTTAACTTTAGTGGCAGATGATTATGTTAGTTCTCGTGATAGTACAACTACCACTCTCTTAGCAAATGGTAATGATGATATTGATCTACGGATTAGTGCTTCTAACGTTACTGTTCAAGGATTTACAATAGATTTAAGTACATCTGGTAATGGAGGCATTTTAATTACTGGTGATCCATTACAAAATTTCCATCTTCTAAATAATAGAATCTATTTACCAACTGATGATTATGCTTTCCAAACTGGTGGGAATAATGACTATAGCGGTTTGCACATAAATGATAATAATTTCATTGGTGACGAACCCGTGTCTAATGTAAATTATATACAAGGTTTTGGTATTTATCTTAATCCTACCCATACTTTTGGTGAAGTGACAGACATACAAGTGAACGGTAATACATTTAGTGGTAAAGTCTTGCAAGGTATCAATAATGCTGGTATGAGTAATTGTACTATTGACGGCAATACACTCAGTACTGAAATAACCACAGTTTCGACTGATCAACCTTACTTAATTAGGTTGACAAACGATAATGCTGCACAAATTCAAAATATTTTTATAACTAATAATAATTTAGGTGCTGCAGGTGTAAATAAAGGTGGTAAGAATGGTATAATACTTAGAAATCCAGTAGGAAATGTAGATGCCGTTACTATTTCTGGTAATGTAATCAAAAATGGTATAGTTACCGGTATTCATCAGGAAGGCGATTTTACAGATGTAACCTACTTAAATAATACAATAAGTGATAACCCAATTGGAATAGAGATTATTGCTGGGTCTGTTACTTCTATAAGTAATAATGAAATTTCAAATAACACTGATATTGGAATAAAAATTAGCGGTAGCCCAACCATTGGCCCAATCAATGAAAATTCATTTTTTAGTAATGCAACTTATGGTGTTAACAATACATCCGGAACAATTGTAGATGCCACTATTAACTGGTGGGGCGATCTCAGCGGACCGGCACATAGTTCAAATACATTTGTTGATCCAACAGGTGCTGTTTCACGTGTTGCTGCATCAGACAATGTAACATTTGTACGATGGTTAGATGACGGTACAGATGGTGATGGTGGGGCAGCTGGATTTGTACCTGACGGGTCTCAATTTGCACCTGTAAAGAATACAAATGATAATACATTTTTCTCCTCAATACAGGCAGCTATTGATGCAGGTACCACGGCTGACGGTGAAACAATTACTGCTGTTGCCGGTACGTATACTGAAGCTGTAACAGTGAATAAAGCGCTAACTATCACGGGTACCGGTGCTCCTACTGTAACAGGCGGATTTATTTTAGCTGATTCACCAATTACTATAACGGGATTTAATACTGCGTCTACTGATGTAGTTAATGTACAGCAAGGGGGTTCAATACAAGATGCAATTGCTCTTGTGAATTCCGGTGGAACTATTAATGTTCCAGCAGGCACTTATGATGCGATAACAATTTCTGATTCAATTACAATAAAGGGTGAAGGCATCGTAATAATAATTAACGCGTCACCCGCAATAACTGTTAATGCAACCAATGTTACTATTACAGGATTAACATTTAATTTTGATGCTGCAGATTACGCTATTGATGTTTCAGCTGGTGCCTACAATGTAACAATTGTAGACAATAATTTTATAAATACGAATGGTATAAATGTTGGAAACGGAGTGATTAATCGTGGAACCGGAACTGTTACTGCAACTCATAATTATTGGGGCCATGCTTCCGGACCGACTGTTGCATCTAATCCGGATGGTACAGGCAATATTATATCAAATGCTTCAACCGGTACTCTAAATTATTCTCCTTGGTATAGTGTTACAGGTAATCCTCCTACCGTACTTAGAGGTGTTCCTTTTTTAGCTTCACCGGCAAATGCAGCAACCGGGCAAGCGCTTAATGTTACATTATCTTGGTCTTCAGTTACCGGTGCAGATAGATATACATTAGAAGTAAACACAGCATCAGACTTTACCGGTACTGCAATAAATGTAGGTGGTCAACCGCAAAGCGGTACAAGTAAGGCACCGGGAGGACTAAGCGATAGTA
>JACZTL010000018.1 GCA_022573715.1 Bacteroidota bacterium | reverse complement strand
AATTCCAGGTATGTTTTAACTATAAACCTAGAGTTATAAGAATTGCTGGGTTAAAGAGAGATGATAGAGAAGACATTTATTTTTTTAAAAATAATTACGAACTTTTTTTAATTACTTATAATACTGCTTCAAGGGACGTTAAGGGTTTAATTGAATTATTTAGAAAGAAAAGGTTTTTATTAGTTCTCGATGAATCGCATTATATTAAAAATCCATATGGTGGTGTTCACGCCGAAGCTGTCCTAAGCCTATCAAAATATGTTGCTCGAAGAGTAATTCTTACTGGAACACCCATGCCTAATGGTTTACAAGACCTTTGGACACAATTTACATTCCTAAATTGGTTAGAATTACCATTGGGTTCACTAAATCAATATCTCTTTTCCATTCAAAATAAGAACGATAAGCTTTTATTAAAAGAAGTAAAAAAGAAAATCGCCCCCTTTTTTTATAGAGTAAATAAAAAAGATTTAGGCTTAGCAAAACCTAAATTAAAAATAATCTCTACATCATTATCTAAATTACAATCTAGGATTTATAGAGGTGTAGCTTTTAGATTTTTATCTGAATTGAAAGAATCTTCAACAGATAGACAGTTACTTAGAAGTTGGAGAAAGGCACGTTGTGTTAGATTAATGCAAATAGCTTCAAACCCATCATTATTAATTAAATATTCCCCCGAATTTCAAATTCCCCCACTTGAACTTAAAGGAATTTCATTAGAGGAAGGAATTAGGAATTATCATAAATATGAAATGCCCTGCAAAATAGAGGTGATATTAAAATTAACTAAGCAAATCATAGAAAAGGATTCTAAAGTAATTATATGGTCAAGTTTTGTACATAATCTTGAAATGCTAAAAAATCTACTTATTTCTTTTAATCCAGTAGTTATTCACGGTGGAATTCCTACTGAGTCAAGTGAAAAAAATGAATTGACAAGAGAACAATTAATAAATCAATTTAAATATGATGATTCCTGTAAAATATTCATTGCAAACCCTGCGGCTTGTGCTGAATCAATTTCATTACACAAGGTTTGTCATCATGCTATTTACCTAGATAGAACATTTAATTGTGCTCAATATTTACAGTCTCTAGATAGAATTCACAGATTGGGCTTGAAACAAGATGAATTAACTAACTATTATATTATATTAGCTAAAGATTCAATTGATAAAGTAATTCATGAAAGACTTAAAGAAAAATCTAAGAATCTTAAGAACTTATTAGAAGGAGACCCACTAAATAAAATTAATGGTTTTTGGGATGAAGATTTAGGTGATGAAGAACCTATTGATTTTGACCTGGTAGAGAAACACATCAGAAGTTTATTTTCTAATGCTAAGAATTAATTTTATAGAAGTTGCAAATCTTTGTTCTCTTTTTTCTTATTTCAAGAAATTTTTTTTTAATTATAACGAATTACGTAGTTTATTTTTAAAAAATAGAATTCTATCAATTGATCAATCATTCGATGAAATTATAAAAATATGTTTAAAGTTACAGATACTTGAATTAGATAAGGGAATTCTTACAATAAATCCATGTGGATCAAAGCTTGGATATTTACACAAATCAATTAAACCAAGCATAGAGTTAAATGTTAGAGAGCATTTTATTAAAGGGATATTATTTAACATAAAACTACAAGATTATTGCCCCGCTTCATTTTTAAATAAATTTCAGGCCGATACTATTCAAAAGACATATTTTTATGAAAGAACAGTTATGGAATCTTATGAGGAAACAAATTGGTTAATTAATCTAAATGCTGTTGGATTAATAGAAGTAGATAATAGTTCTGCTCTTTTGAAACCAGAATACCTTGAAATTACGAATATACTGTTAAGAAAATTTCGATTTGGTGACAATGTATATGATAAAAATGATGAATTTAGAAATAAAATAGGTGATTACGCAGAACTGAAAGCAATGGAATATGAGATGAGCAGATTAAAAACAAATGGGTTTGAAGAACTTTCAAGTCTGATAAAAAGAATTAGCTTGGTGGATAATTATGCAGGTTATGATATACTTTCATTCGTTGGCAAAGGATCGTTTCCTGATGATAATATTTATATTGAAGTTAAAGGAACAACCGATGATAAAGTAAAGTTTACTTGGACTGGTAATGAAATAAAAAAAGCCAAGATGTATAAAAATAAATACCACATTTATTGTTTCCACAATATCAATTTATCTTCTTCAGTTTGTTCGGGTCCACATATAATAAAAAACCCTATTAAAAAAATCAGTGAAATGAATTTTGTAATTGAACCCATTAGGTTATATGTCGAGAAAAAGTAAAACAATCTTCATTTTATTAAAAATAGGCAGAAAAGAAACAAAAAACGTGAGATGAAAGAGGAGTAATCTTAAAATTAACCTGTCTACGTAATGCAGGCCTGGGATAACTATTGTGTTCACTTAAAATCTAAAATAAATAAAAAAAAGGGACGTAAAATTTACGTCCCTTTTCATAGAAAATTGTGTAATACAATTAACCTAAGTATGCTTTAAGGTTTTTGCTGCGTGAAGTATGTTTTAATCTTCTTAAAGCTTTTTCTTTAATTTGCCTGACACGTTCACGGGTTAAATCAAATTTTTCACCTATTTCTTCCAGGGTTGCAGATCTTTCACCGTTTATACCAAAGTAGAGCATTAGTACTTTTGCTTCTTTTTCGGTAAGTGTGGATAAAGCTCCTTCAACTTCCAACTTTAAAGATTCCTGCATTAAAGTAGTATCAGGTGAAGGATGATGTTTATTTGGTATAACATCAATCAAACTATTTTTATCGTTATCTCCGGAAAAAGGGGCATCCATTGAAACGTGGCGTCCGGAAATTTGAAGAGCATAAGCAACGTCTTCGGGTTCCATTTCTAATAAATTAGCAAGTTCTGCTGTAGTCGGTTTTCTTTCAAACTCCTGTTCCAAGTTACGGTATGCTTTGCTGATTTTGCTCAAGGAACCTACTCTGTTTAAAGGAAGTCTTACTATTCTTGATTGATCTGCAATAGCCTGCATAATAGACTGTCTTACCCACCAAACAGCATAAGAAATAAATTTAAAACCTCTTGTTTCATCAAATCTTTTGGCTGCTTTAATCAAACCAAGGTTACCTTCATTAATAAGATCACCAAGAGAAAGCCCTTGATTTTGAAATTGTTTTGCAACACTAACAACAAATCTAAGATTTGCTTTAGTTAATTTATCTAAAGCTTCACGGCTTCCTTTTTTAATTTGAATTGCTAACGTAATTTCTTCATCCGGGGTTAATAAGTTAACTTTACCAATTTCCTGTAAGTACTGATCTAAAGATTTACTCTCGCGGTTTGTGAATTGCTTCGTAATTCTCAATTTACATTCTCCTTATTATTTTAATTCCAAATCTACCTATCGGTAGACAGGTTCTATACATCTTCCCGGGGCAATAAGTTCCGATTCCGGGTGTAAAATATCTACAAAAAAAGATACCAAATATACAAAAATATTTTGTTAATCTAAAATTAATTAACATTACTGAGTTCACTCCAGAAAGCAAAAACTGACGGTGGTCATTGTGAGCGAAGCGAAACAATCTTTAATAATAGCTCAAAATCGATAGATTGCTTCCCCCGACCAGTCGGGGTTGCAATTACAAAACCAACCTTTTTAGAATGGACTTATTAATATAATTATTACAAAAATGAGATATAAGCCAATAAATTTTCTCCATTTTGATATTTTTGAATTAAATCCGTTTTTTTATCAAATTGTTATTCTTCATTAAAAATTTAATATTTTCCCCATTTGCATTACAATATTTTTTTATTTTGTTTATATTATAAATAATAATTGTAAAAAACGGAGAGATCTTTTTGATGAAATACTTTAAAATATCAGCATTAACTCTTCTTGTTTTTATTTTAATTCTGCAGGGTTGTTCCTCAACTGTTTATCAAACCAACATAAAAACTGATTTAAACAAAAAATACGATACCGAATTTCCTTATAGAGACAGCTCACCTATTTTAGAAAAAGTGGCAGAGACCATACACAGAATAAGCAGTATAGTTTTTTATGAAGCTTATGTTTACAATAAAAACAGCAAACTGGAATTAAAGGATATAAACATTGATGATTTAGAAACTAATGCTATTGAAAAAATATTTTTTAATAAAACAAGTTCCGGTACTGCAACAACAATTTATTCCGAAAATAGAAAATTGGCATTGTTAACTTGCAACCATATTATTGATTTTCCCGAAACTATAATTACATATTGGGCTGATGAAAAAGGTGTGTTAACAGATTTTGTTAAAAGTATATCAGTAAAAAAGAATGAAAATATTTATGCAGTCGGTTTCCCGGAATTAGGTAGACTCAAAATTTTAGCTTCGGACAGCAAAAGTGATTTGGCTTTATTAGGCATTACTTTTTCTGTCGATTATCCCGGAAAATTTCCTACTTTTTCTTTTCCGATAGGAAAATCAGATCGGCTAAATTGGGGTTCTTTTGTTTATATGTTTGGTTTCCCGATGAATTACAAGATGGTTTCAAGAGCTATAGTCAGTAGACCGAATAATAATGATGACGGTCTTTTTTTAATTGACGGTGTTGTAAATAGAGGGTTCAGCGGCGGGTTGGTGTTGGCAATAAGAGACGGTATTCCAAACATTGAATTAGTTGGCATAATTCGTTCTGCCCCCAAAGACATTTTATATAGTCTTCACCCCGAAGAATTAGAAGACAATAAACAATACGATTTATTAGTTCCATACAAAGGCAAGATTTATTTAAATGCTGAAGAAAAAATTAAATACGGTATAACCAAAGTAATTTCAACTGAAATGATTGAAGAATTTTTGACAACTCATCAGAAAGAGATTTCAAAAAAAGGATATGGTTTGATAAATTTTTTTACTACTAAATAAAAAATATTTTTTGGTATATTTATCCTTATTAATTTTTTCAGATATATTAAAAATAAATGGTGAATAGTTGAAAAGATCTTTCTTGTTAAAAAATGCAGACGAATGGAACCAATATAAGATATCAAATAAAAATATTGAAACTATAGTATTTAAGTTCAGTCCGATATGTACAATGAGTTTTATGACAGAAAAAAAACTTGATAGTTGGTATGCAAATTTAGAAGAAGATGTAGAACTAAATATTGTAAAAGTAGACGTTATTAATTCTCGCTTATTAAGCCAGGCATTAGCAAATGAGTTTGATATTATTCATAAATCTCCCCAGGTAATTTGGCTTGATAAGAATGGGAATGTAAAATGGGATGCAAGCCATTACAGCATTACAAAAGGGGCATTAGAGGAAAAACTTAGAGGTAAAAAGATAAGTTTTTTAAGGAAGATTTTTTAGCAGGTTTATATTTCCAATTTCTCCGGCCACTACAAGAATATCGTTTTCATTTATAATATAATCAGGACTCGGTATTGCTTTAACCTTTTCTTTCTTCTTTATTCTTGTTTTTATTGCAAGAACATCAACACCATATTTTACCCTTATATTTAATAGCTTAATTGATTTTCCGATAAATGATTTGGGCGTTGGAATTTCAGATATAGAATAACCTTCCAGGAAATGAACATCAGTCTCTTCGTCCTTCATTACAATGCTGCTTGCTAAGTTTGATGATATCTCTCTAACTTCAATTGCTTTTAAATATGCATCTTGAATATCTTTCCTCCAAAGCATTCCAATAATTTTTTTATCTCTTTTATTGTTTACTACGGGCACTCCCTCCTGATTTAATTTGCTTATTTTATCTAGTGCATCAGCACATGTATCATCGGGTGTAACAATATCAAAATCAGTTTTGGCAATATCAGTAGCAATTAATATATTTTTAAGAGTATCTTTTTCGTACAAATAACTCTTAACATCATTTAAAAATAAAACACCAATTATTTTCTTATTCGAATCTATAACCGGGTATTCAGGGCTTTTACTTTTAATAACAGTATTAATAACCTTGCTGAAATTATCTGTTGCGTTAATAGTGTCAAAATTTTTGGAATAGATATCTTCAACAGGTATTTCTTTAATTATGTTTGATTCCGTACCTCCTTTAATATTTATATTTCTTAACACAAGTTTTAAAGTATAGATAGACTCACGTGATAGTTTAGAGGAGATTATAGTACTTATTATACAAGTGATCATCAATGGTAGCATTATTTGATAGTCCGATGTAAGTTCAAACACAATTATGATTGAAGTGAGCGGTGCTCTTGTTGTACCTGCTACAAGTCCCCCCATTGCAACCAAAGCATAAGCATTTGCAGGAGCTGTAATATTTGGGAAATATGAATGAACAAACGAACCGAAAAAATAACCGAGCATTGCTCCCATAAAAAGCGAAGGTGCAAAGATACCGCCTGATCCACCGGAACCAAGAGTAATTGAAGTAGCAATAATTTTTGTGAATATTAAAATAAATGCAATATACCAGAGCATGTCACCGTTTAATGCTATGCTTATTGTCTCATAACCAACGCCCATAATTTGGGGAAATGCCAAAGCAATAATTCCTAATAGCAGTCCACCTATAACAGGTTTTAGATATTCGGGGAATTTAAACCTGTTGTCAAAAACATCTTCCGAGAAATAAAGGGTTTTTATAAAAAGGAAAGAAACAATACCGCAAATTGCTCCTAAAATAAAGTAAAAAATAATTTCATAAGGTGAGGCGAGTTCATACTTGGGAACTAAGAATGCCGTAAAATTACCTTCAAGTATATGAGATACTACTGTTGCCATTACAGAAGAAATAACAATTGGAGCAAACTGAGCGACAGCAAAGTCCATCAAAATAATTTCAACAGCAAACAGAGCACCCGCAATCGGTGCGTTAAATGCAGCAGCAATACCTGCCGCAGCACCGCATCCAACCAACGTTTTTAACCGTTTACTCGGTACTCTGAAAAATTGACCTACTGTTGAACCAATACTTGATCCGATTTGAATAATCGGACCTTCTCTTCCTACTGATCCGCCTGTTCCTATAGTAATAGCTGAAGATAGTGCCTTTATAATTGCAACTCTTGCTCTTATAAATCCGCCTTTTAGCAATATAGCCTGCATTACCTCTGGTACACCGTGTCCTTTAGCTTCAGGAGCAAAAAAGTAAATAAGCAAACCTGTAAGTAATCCACCTATCATTGGTATTAAGATTATAAAATACCAGGGTGTGTCTATAATATTTTGTAGTAAACTGCTTGCTCCTCCAAATGAAATAGATGAGACTAATTTAATTAAGGCTCGAATTGCAACTCCACCGAGCCCACCTAATACACCAATGATAATAGCAATAATTATCATAAAGGTATGTTCAGTCATATTGGCTCTTTCAAAAAGAGCAGCTGTTCGAATAGAAATTTTAGAAAATATTTTTTTTATCAACTATATCTTTTTCCTAAAATCTTTATTAAATAGTATTTTAAAAATTAAATAATTGCAATTATTTAATTAACGATTTGGTATATAAAAGTTCAGCACATAAAATTGCTCCGCCTGCAGCACCCCGTATTGTGTTGTGAGATAACACAACAAACTTAAAATCAAATAGCTTATCTTTTCTTAATCGTCCTATGGAAACTGCCATTCCTTTGTCAATATCTTTTTGAAGTTTAGGCTGGGGTAAATTTTCACTGTCAAAATAATGGATAGGGTTTTCTGGTGCAGACGGAAGAGCAAGCCGTTGCGGTAAGGCATTAAAATTTTGCCAGGCTTCAATTATTTTTTCAGAAGATACTTTCTTTTTTAATTTCACTTGGACGCATTCAGTATGTCCATCAAAAACATTTACTCTATTGCATTGTGCACTAATTGGAAAATCAGCATTTTTTATTTTATCAGAATTAAAATTGCCTAAAATTTTTAAAGGTTCGGTCTCCATTTTACCTTCTTCTCCGGAAATAAACGGAATCACATTGTCTTTAAAAGAATCGGATTTCATTAAATCTATTCCACCGCCCGATATTGCCTGCATTGTTACAACATTTACACTTTCAATACCGAAGTTATCCATTAGAGGTTTAAGTGCGATCGTTAAACCTATTGCTGAACAATTAGGATTTGTTATGATCGCACCACCGTTGTATTTTTGATTCTTTATAATATCTAAATGGTCGGGATTTACTTCCGGAATTAAAAGGGGAACATCCTCGTCCATTCTATGATTTTTAGAATTTGAAATAACAGTGTAACCGTTTTGAGCAAAATCTTTTTCAATTTCTCCTGCAACACTTGAATCCAAACCTGAGAATACGATTTTGCATTCAAGATTAGGTTTGCATTCTTTAATAATTTTTTCGCAAATTGATTTTGGAATAGGATTTGATA
Source organism: Bacteroidota bacterium (assembly GCA_022573715.1). Lineage (GTDB taxonomy): Bacteria > Bacteroidota > Ignavibacteria > Ignavibacteriales > Ignavibacteriaceae. Next base: position 56,429 of record JACZTL010000018.1, on the reverse strand, counting down.
ATACCCAGTTTACAGCCTCATTATATTTTTTACCTGCTGATTTTTTGGATGCGGCAATTTCTGTAATTTCAAACCATGGATGATTTTCCAGCAAGGAAATAAATTTTTGTCCTACGCTTCCGGTTGCACCAAGTATTCCGACTTTTATTTTTGGCTCAGTATTCATTTAATATTAATTCAAAATTTATGCTAATTTTAAAATTACAAATAAATATTTTTATATTTATAAATATAATATAAGGTAAAAATGAAATTAGGTTTAATACAATATTCACCGGTTTGGGAAGATAAAGAAAAAAATAAAAAACAGATATTAAATATTCTCAGCACCGATTTATCCTCTGTTGATTTGTTAATCTTTCCCGAAATGACACTGACCGGATTTTCAATGAATTCAAAACAAATAGCGGAAGATTTAAACGGAGACAGTTTTTCTTTTTTCAAGAATATTGCAAAAGAAAAAAACACAAATATATTAGCCGGTATAATACTAAAAGAGGTAAACCAAATTTACAATACTGCCGTACACATAAATTCTAGCGGTGAAATAATATCCATATATAAGAAAATCCATCCTTTCACATATTCTACAGAAGACAAAAACTATAATGCAGGATCTCAAACTGTAGTAACAAAAATTGATGAATGGAATATTGGACTATCTGTTTGTTATGATTTACGTTTCCCTGAGCTATATAGATTTTACGCAAAACAAAGAATAGAATTAATTATAAACATTGCAAATTGGCCTGTTGACAGAATTGAACATTGGCAGACTTTATTAAAAGCAAGAGCAATTGAAAATCAATGCTATGTTGCAGGAGTTAACAGAGTAGGGGACACAGGGGAAATAAAATATAACGGGTGGAGCAGCGTTTGGGACCCGATGGGGAATGAGATAATTGGAATTGAAAATGAAGAAGGAATATTTTTCACAGAAATTAATATTGACGATGTTAAAAGATTAAGAATAGATTTACCTTTTTTAAATGATATTAAATTGATTTAAAAAAATGGTAGGATAAACCTGTCACCTTCATTAAACATTTCACAGAGACAAATTATAATTGAATTGTGCCCTGTCCTTTTTCCTTCTTTTATGGTCTTCTGATGTAATATCTTCAAATTCTTTTCCGTGCACTAATGTGACAAAAGATTTTTTGGTAAACTCGGGAAATTATTCTTCATTTGATGGTGTTTTGTTCATTGTTATTTTTTTCCTTAAATATATATTAAATTAAATATGAACATTAATTTTATACTAGCTCCAATTAATTTTCTAATAATTTATAATAGATTATAATGATAATAAAAAAATTATTAACTATTATAAGAAAATTGATTTCAGAAGAAAATTTATATATATTAAAAATTAAGTGATAAGCAATCTGTTGAAATCATTTTGTTACTACAATCTTGATAATATACAACACTTATCACATCTCAACATAGTAGTTAAACAAAAGGAACATTTACAATGCTTTATTCGATGAATAAAAATCGAATAGCATAAAACATTGGGTATAATCTAAAACATTAATTAACTAAAAAGGAGAGTGAAATGGCTCAAATTGCTAGAAAAATGGTTGAAAAAACAGGTATAGATGTCGATAAACTGGTTGATATGTTAATAAAGAATGCATCAGCCGAATTAACCACGTTTTATTACTATACAATATTGCGTGTTAACCTTATTGGATTAGAAGGTGAGGGTCTGAAGGCAATTACAGAAGATGCGCGAATTGAAGACTTTAATCATTTTGAAGCTTTGGTTCCTAGAATTTATGAATTGGGAGGCAAACTGCCAAGAGATATGGTAGATTTTCATAACATCTCAGCTTGTCCACCGGCATATCTGCCCGATGATCCAACTGATATACAAGCAATGTTAAAAGTTCTGGTTAATGCTGAACGTTGTGCTGTTGCGGGATATTCTGCAATATGTGATTTAACAGCAGGAAAAGACCACAGAACTTATGATCTTGCACTTGCTATACTACATGAAGAAATTGAGCACGAAGCTTGGTTTGCTGAATTCCTTGGGGAAGGACCTTCAGGGCATGGTGGTGTTAGAACTCAAGGTTATTCGCCATATACAAGAAGATTTTTACCGGGTAATCACTAACATAAGTTACCCGCGGTCAAAAAATATTTAAGAGGGACAATGAATTTTTCATCGTCCCTCTTATAGTGTATCCCCTTCAGTTATTTTAATTCAGTACTACTTTGCCTATATTTGAATCCTATAATCATGACCTTAACACAACTACATTATATAGTTGCCGTAGATAATTTTGAGCACTATGGAACTGCAGTCAATCATCGTTTTGTTACACAACAAATCTTCAGTATGCAAATTCAAAAGTTTGAAGATGAATTTCTTTTGTTGAAAAAAGGACATTGTTTTCGAGATCAGGCGCTAAAGTTATGCAATAGTTCGGAAAGAGATATTTCTAATAAAACAAAAAAGGTTTTGTTTGAAAGCGGTAACCTCGACACATTAAAAAAAGGAAATACTCTCGGTAATTTCGGAATCACTTAAAGAAAAAAAACAGTTTAATAGTACATTGATATGATCACTTTCAAAACTAAGATTAATTTTTTCGACTGCGACCCAGAGGGGATTCTTTTTTACGGACGGATTTTTCAACTTTGTCACGAGGCATACGAAGCAATGATTGAGTCTTTTAATTTAAAAGACAGCTACTGGGGGAATGAAAATTTTATTGTTCCGATTATTCACTGTGAGGCAAAATACAGAAAGCCGTTGCTTGCCGGTGAAACAACGGAAATAGAAATTACAGTTACAAATCTTAAAAACTCATCTTTTGAATTAACTTATCTCTGTAAAAACAATAAAGGGGAAGTAACCAGTAATGTTAGAACTGTCCACGTTTTTGTCAATAGAACAGATTGGAAAAAAACAAAAATTAGTGAAGAGGTTAAAAAAGGTCTTGAAGGTCACTTTGTTGAATAATTTATGAATTTATTTTCTTCATCAATTCTTCTCTCATAACTTTTCCCATTTCATTTCGGGGTATTTTGTAAACAAAGAAAAGTTTTTTTGGCAATTTATATTTGGCAATTTTATCCGATAAGAAATTGTTAAGTTCAATTAGCGGGAACATTTCATTATCAAGTGAAACAACAACAACGGCAACAATTTCTCCCCACTCATCATCCTCTAACCCGATAACAACAGCATCTTCAATTTTATAAAAATCCGTTACAAAGTTCTCTATTTCTTTTAGGCTAACATTCTCTCCTCCCGAAATAATTAGGTTTTCTCGTCTGCTCTCAATAATCAATTCGTTATTTTCATCTATAAAGCCGATGTCTTCATTAACAAAATAACCCTCACCTGTAAAATCAGTATGTTTATTGAAATAGCCCTGCATTACTGATTCACCTTTAACTGCAATATGATCGTCAACAATTTCGATTTTATTCTTACCAATAACCTTACCTAATGAATTCGATATATCGTTGTTTGAGTTTATTCTTTTAGCTGTTATAAATGAACAAGTCTCTGTTGAACCGTAAACTTTTATAATTAGCCATCCTTTATCAAATGCATTAACGATTAAATCATTATCTATAAAACTCCCACCGATTAGAACGTTTTTTAAATAATCCGGAGGAATAAAATTCTTATCAATCATTCTTTTTAGCTGAGTAATAACCAAAGAAACAGATGTTACTTGATACTTGATAATTGAATTAATCAAAACATCAATTTTTAAAGAATTAGGGATTATAATAGTTCCGCCTGACAATAACGTCCTGATAATAATTGAAAATCCCCCGATGTGATAAAAGGGAAGAGAAGCAAGATAGTTATCGTGTTGATTAAGTTCTAAAAAATTATTTTGAGCTTTCGCACTTTTTATAAGATTATTAAAACTTAGTTTTACACCTTTTGGTTTACCAGAAGAACCCGAAGTAAAAATTATAAGTGCGGTTCTTTTTAAATCTAATTCTTTATTTTCTTTTTTTCCATTTATAAATGAAGAATAATTAAAAGGATAATTGATATTATCTTGATTCTCAAATTTATGTATTTTATTCAAATTGATATCATATAAAATCTTCTTTGGAGAAAGTTCGTTTAATATCAATTTTAATTCCTTGTGACTTAAATTGAAATTTAGAGGTACAGGAACAGCTTTGATTTCCCATAATGATAGAATTAGAATTATAAAATCGATTGAATTTCTTCCAAGAATAGCTACTATATCGTTTTCTTTTACTCCCTTTTCTGAAAGATGTTCGGATACGGAAAAAACTTTTTTTTGAAGTACAGAATAATTTATTGTTTCATCCTTAGAAATTATAACTGCTGATTCATTCTGAAATATTTTGTAAAATCTATCCATTTATTTAAGAATGATTTTGCCGTTTTTAATAGGGTAGGGATCAGGATAAATATCTTTTATAAAATACTTTGCTGTCCCGAGACCGTGAGCATTTTTGTTTTTTACTATAGATGCGGCAAAAATAGCAAAAGATCTACCTAATGATGATTCAAATGAAGAAGTGATAACTACATCCATTTTATTTTTTTCACAAAGTTCAATTATTTTTAGAGTAGGAAGTAATCCGCCTAACATCATAGGTTTTATAATTAAAACATCCGCTGCTTTTTTATCAATAAATTTTTCAGCATCTGCGAGTGTTCTAATTGATTCGTCTGCTGCTAAAGGAATTTTAGTCTCTTTTTTTAATTTGATGAATCCTTGTATTGAGTTCACAGGTTGTTCAACATATTCAATATTATATTTCTCTAAAGAGTTAAGGATTAGGATAGCGTTCTTCAAATTCCATTTACCGTTTGCATCAATTCGTATTTTAAAATCATTCCCAAGTTTATCTCTTATTTTTTTGATAACTTTTATATCATCTTCAAATTTATCTCTTCCCACTTTTATTTTAATAGTTTTAAATCCTTCTTTAAGTAAATCAGAACAAACTTTTACTGATTCAGCAGGAGGCAGAAAACCTACAACAGCATTAACAAGAATTTCTGAATTTGAAGAAACATTCAGAAGCTCATTTAAAGATATATTTGTTTTATTACATATTAGATTTAATAAAGCTTGCTCAATACCATGTTTTAATGAAGGAAAGTTTTCTAATTTTTTGAAAGAATTTTGAAGATTTTCTTTAAAGTTATTTGGATTTAAATTTAATTTTATATTTAAATCTTTAAGCTTTTCATCGGCTCTTTCAATTGTCTCGGAACCAAATTCAGGAAAGGGTGCACATTCACCCATACCGCTAAAAGAGCTATCTGATATTTTAATTAAAAATCCTTTTTTTTTACTTATCTCACTTTTTGATGTTACAAAGGGCTTCTTAAATTTTAATTCATAAGCAGAGTAGGATATTTTCAGATTTTTCATAATATCAAGCCTATGGAAAATAAGATACCATAGAGACCTGATAATTTAGCTGATAGCTCCAATGCTTTATTTAAAGCTTCACCATCTAATGTGTAAAGCATTTTAATTAGATAAGCCGACAAAGGGATAGAAAGAAAGGGAAGAAAAATTAAGTATGAATAATTAAAAAACACAAAAAATGTAACAGGAATTATATACGAAAATACTATTAAAAATATATATTGCCGGCGTGTAAAAATTTTTCCGAATATAACAGTAGTTGTTTTTTTGTTAGCAATTTTGTCTTCATTAATATCTCTATAATTGTTAACAAGTAAAATATTAGTGATTAACGCTCCCACAGGAATTGAAGCTAAAAAAGATAAAAGCGAAAACTCAAAAGTATTTACATAATAAGTACCCATAGTTGCAACAATACCAAAGAAGATAAAAACAAATAAATCACCAAGCCCATTATATGCTAAGGGAAATGGACCGGCTGTATAAGCTATTCCGGCAAGGATAGATGCAATACCTATTATCAATATTATTATTCCACCGATATAAACAAGATAAAGTCCGGCAACAAAAGCCAATAAAAATGTAAGAACACTTCCAATTTTCATTTCATTAACTGAAATAATACCGTTTGCTAAAACTCTTTGAGGACCCTTTCTGTCTTTTTTATCAGAACCCTTTAAAAAATCATATAGATCATTGACAAAATTTGTACCTATTTGAATTAATAGCGAACAAAATAAAGCGATTAAAGAATTTAATAAAATGAATTTTTCTTCACTGTATGCAAGAGATGAACCGACGATTATGGGTACGATTGCTGCAGGAAGAGTTTTCGGTCTGCTTGCCAAAATCCAGCTTTTAAATTTATTTCTTTTATCCATTTTTAAGAAACCTTACACTTTTGTATTATGTCTTTAGTATTAATCGTCTAACGTTTTTCGTCTTACGTCTCACGTATTATGGTAGTTTCGGGAACTTTTTAAAATCCGGTTTTCTTTTTTCAAGGTATGCTTTCTTTCCTTCCTGTGCTTCTTCGCTCATATAATAGAGGAGTGTAGCATTTCCGGCTAATTCCTGAATTCCTGCCTGTCCGTCGAGTTCGGCGTTAAATGATGATTTTAAAAGTCTTATTGCCATAGGACTGTGCGTTAAAATTTTGTTTGCCCAGGCAACACCTTCTTCTTCAAGCTTATCAACAGGAACAACTTTATTAACAAGTCCCATTTCTTTTGCATCTTCTGCATTATATTCATCGCACAAATACCAAATTTCTCTTGCCTTTTTTTGACCCACAATTCTTGCAAGGTAACTTGAACCGAACCCTCCATCAAAGCTACCTACTTTTGGTCCGGTCTGACCAAAGATTGCATTATCCGCCGCTATTGTAAGATCACAGACAACGTGCAATACTTGGCCTCCTCCAATTGCATATCCGGCAACCAAAGCAATAACAGGTTTTGGTATACTTCTAATTGATTTCTGTAAATCCAAAACATTTAAACGGGGGACTCCGTCTTTTCCAACATAACCTTTATCGCCTCTAATTCTCTGGTCACCGCCTGAACAAAAAGCATATTTTCCGTCTTTTGCCGGACCTTTTCCGGTTAATAAAACTACACCGATTTCCTGATCTTCTCTTGCATCCGCAAAAGCATCGTACATTTGCATCACAGTTTCGGGTCTGAATGCATTTCTTACTTCGGGTCTGTTAATAGTTATTTTTGCAATACCGTCCATCTTTTCGTAAATGATATCGGTATATTCTTTTGCCTGTTTCCAATTATAAGACATAATGTTTCCTAATAAATTTGATTGTTAAAACAATCCGTTAGCTAACGGATAAAAATCTAAATTGATTGAATCATTAAAAATATTGAAAAGTTACGAGAATAAGTAATAAGCAAATCGAGAGATTGGCAAATAATATTTAATAATTTATTAAAAATTCATTAACTGCATTTATAAAATCTTTAGGTTCTTCAATATGAGTGTTGTGTCCTGCATTATTTATAATTGAATGTTTTGCATTAGGCAACTCTTTTACCATTTTTTTATTTATATCTGTAAACTTTCTATCAAATTCTCCGGTAATTAAAAGAGTAGAGACAGTCAAACTTTTCAGCTCATCATATAAACAAGGCATACTTCCCGTTCCGAAACCTAACAAAGAATTTATAAGTCCTATTTTTTTATTCTTCCTCTTTTCATTTTTTATCTTATTTAATTTTTCTTCGTGCAACTTTTTAAGTGAATCAAAAAGCTCTTTATTCAACCAGTGTTCTACAAATTCAGCAATAGAATGTGTCCTTATAAATTCCGTTAATTCTTTGTCTTGTTTTCTCCGAAGTACTCTTTCCGTTTCATCCTTTATCCCGTAAGTAGAACTTTCCAAGATTAATCCTTTCAACTTTTCCGGGTATTTATTTGCAAACGAGAGTGCAAGTCTGCCACCCATTGAATAACCGCAAAATGTAAATTTTTCTATTGTAAAATATTCAGTTACTTTTTTTATTTGCTCAATTAGAGAATCAGTTTTATAATAATTCAATTCATCAGGACAATCACTTTTACCGTGTCCTGTTATGTCAATCGAAATAGGTATAAAATTCTTATTTATAAATGGAATAATATTTTTCCAATCTGCTGATGAGCCTGTAAAACCATGAAGAAAAAAAATGCAAGTTTTATTAGGCGATAATAAGGAAGAAGTTTCAATGTTCAGATTTGCATTGTCAAACTTAATAATCAAAGGGTCTGCCTTACTTTGTCCCAGTATTGTTCCCTGATTTTTAAAGATTGGATTGAATCTGTTTTTAATTCAAGCACTTGAATATTTTTATTTTTAATTGCTGTATTAAAAGAATTCCTAAAATGGCTCCATTTTTTTATTAAAGTATGCTTTACTCCAAATCCTTTTGTTAATTCAGCAAAATTTAAATTATGTGGTGTTAAAAAATATTTTTGAAAAACATTTTTATATTTTGATATTGGAAGAATTCTAAAGATTCCACCTCCGTTATTATTTATTAAAATAATTGTAAGAGGCGTAGAATTTTTCTTTGTCTGTAAAAGCCCATTTAAATCGTAATAAAATGCAATATCACCTATTATTAAAACTGTGGGTTTTTTACTTCTCTTCGTGATTCCCATCGCAGTTGATATTATTCCATCAACACCGCTGGCTCCCCTATTATTAAAAACAGTAATTTTCTTATTAGTATTTGAAGCAAAGTAATCAAAATCTCTAATAGGCGTACTGTTTGAAAGCATTATATTTGATCCTTCGGGAATTAAATCAATAACTTCTGTTATTACCCTGCTTTCAATTGGGAATTTAGCTTTTGAAATTATTTTATTTTTTATTTTTTCAGTTATTATGTCAGCTCTAATAAATGAATTTAACCATTTACTTTCAGTATGTTTTTTATTTAATCTATTAATAATTTCATCACAAAACATTGACGGTAAATATTTTAATGAAGCAGTTGTGTTATTTGAAGGGTCAAAAATATCACCAAATTCATTAATTAAATATTTTTGACATTTAATTTTAGCGAGATAATATTCCAATCCTTTTGAGGTAATTGTTCTACCGAAGTGCAATATGATACCAGGTTTATGTTTTTTTAAAAATTTTTCGCTTCTTAAAAATGCATCATAATTTGTAATTATATTTTTCTTTGAGTGAGTATGAAATCTTAACTGTGAAGCACCATCGGCAAGAACAGGGTAATTTAATTTTTCAGAGAGTTGAACAATCTTTTTGTGGAAACCATCCATGTAATTTTCGGGACCTACTATTATAATACCTTTTTCAAAATTATTTAGAGTAACAATTAAATTGTGAAACAGCTTTTTATAAGAAATAAAATCTTCTTGGTTTTTAGCAAACGAACCAATTATTGATTTTTTGTTTTGTGCAATATCATTTATCACATTACTTATTTGATGTGTGAAAGCATCAGGTTCAAAAGGTTTATTAAATGGAAAATTTAAATGAATAGGCCCGGGATTTCTATACAGAGAAATATCAATGGATTTATGAGCAATTTTTCGAACATTTTTAATTTTCACAGCATTTATTTGAGGCATTCCCATATCCCAAAAAAAGCGAATATGATTAGCATAAATATTCTGTTGATTTATTGTTTGATTAGCACCGCGTTCAAAAAATCCTGGTGCTCTGTCAGCCGTGCAAACAATTAATGGAATTCTTTGTTTATAAGCTTCAATAATAGCCGGATAAAGTTCTGCTGTAGCTGTTCCTGATGTTGAAACTAATACTACCGGTTCATTTTTAACTTTAGCCAATCCCAATGCAAAAAAAGCCGAACTCCTTTCATCAATTAGCACATATTTTTCTATCTTTTTATTTTTAGCAAAAGCAAGTGTTAGAGGAGTGTTTCTTGAGCCGGGAGAGATACAGGCAAACTTTAGTCCGTTTGCAGCAAGTTCATTTACGAAGGCTGTAGACCAAATAATGTTTTTGTTAACACTAATCTTTTTCATCAAATAAATTGAGGATTGCTTTAAGTTTTATTTCTGTTTCCTCAAATTCTGTATTTGGATTGGAACTTGCAACTATTCCGCTGCCGGCAAATGCAGTTAATTCTTTCTCATTTGTAATTGCAGATCTTAATGCTACCGTAAATTCGCCTTCGTTATAAAAATTAAACCAACCAATAATACCCGAATACATTCCTCTTTCATAATCCTCAAATTCATTTATAATTGAAAAGGCTTTTTCTTTTGAAACACCGCAGATTGCCGGGGTGGGATAAAGTTTCATTAAAATGTCAAAAGGGGTAAAACCTTTTTTTAATTTTGCCGATATTCTGCTATGTAAATGTTGGATGTTATTAAGTTTTTGTATCTCATATTTATTTTGTATCGTTATATTTTCCGTAGAGTTTTCGATTGAATGTACTATATGGTCAATTACAAAGTTATGTTCGTTAATATCTTTTTGGCTGTTTAATAATTTATTTTCAAAATATAGGTCTTCTTTATCGTTAATACCTCTTGGTGCAGAACCTGCTAAAGCATCAATTTCAACTGTACCGTTACTAAATTTTGCAAGACGTTCCGGAGTAGACCCAAAAAAGAAAGAGTTATTTTTATGAAATATAAAAAAATGACAGGAGGGGAAATTTGCAATCAACTTTTTATGAATATCATTCCAATTTGGTTTATGGCTAAGTTTTAGTGAAATTTTACGTGATAAAACAACTTTGTCAATTTCTTTTTTGCGTATCAAATTTAATATGTTCTCAACTTTATTTATCCAAACTTGTTTTTCTGCCTTACCGTTTGAGCTAATTTTATTTTCAAATATGCTGTTATTTGATAAGTCAACCTTTGTTTCTTTGAATAAATTATTTAAATCATTTTGGATTAGAATTAATGTCTTATCGATTTCATTCAATGAATTATAAAATGTATTGAATATTAAGCCTGAAAAGTTTCCTTTTTTAATAAATAAATATTTTGGTATAAACCAGTTAGATTCATTAAAATCTTTCCATAGTTCAGAATTATTATCATTTAAAAATTTCATCCCTCCAACAAAAAGGGGAATATCTTTTGATAATTCTTTTCCCCAGTTTTCTATTGTATTTTTACGGAGTTTGTTTATAAAGGAAGATATTTTTGTTGCATTATTTTTTATACCGTCATTAAAAGAATAGGTAGTATCAAAGGCTAAAATTTTAAAAGCTTCATCAGATTTTTCAAATATAAAAGAGGGAGTAAATAATCTAATCTTTTCAAAAATTATGTTAAAATCTATGTTCTTGTTAGGATAAGCAAAACTTACAAATGTATTTTCGTTAAGTTTAGCTTTAGATGTACTTATCTTTTCGGCGTGAAATCTTTTGAACGATTCAATAAAATCAGTAATAATTTCTTTCATCAAAATTACTTAATTGTAAAACCTAAATATAACTTTTAGTATTTAAGATTTCAATTTTGGAATAAGCTAAAGATAAATAATAAACCCAATTTCTGCTGCTCTTTAATGTTGGGAACAAAAATCCGGGTTTAAGCAGGTATTAAGTAACACAACACATCTTAGGGAAAAACCTCCGATGTTTTCCCAATTAAGGAACGATTATATAAATATTTTTCTAACTTAAATGAAGTAACATCGGAGGTTGCTTAAGAAAAATATTCAACCCCTACGGGGTTGTGTTTTAGTCGTTGATAGCTTTGTTACAAATGTTTATTCCCTAACGGGAATAGTTTTAAAATTTAAAAACCCAATTTCTCCCCTTCGGGGTTGTGGGCAAAAATTCGGGTTTAAATTATTATTAGAATTTTCAAAGAAGTTTTACAAACGGTATGTCAAATCCACCAATATTCTGTCGGAAGTAATGTTTTGGAATGTACGGGATACATTTACTCCATAATTATCACCTATGTTTTTCCACCACCCATGAGCATATCCGATATCTATCCCTACATTTTGAGCAAGTAAGAAACCTATACCTGCTGTAACATATTTTTTGTCGAATTGAGTCGGATCATTTTTATAAGCTGAAGGTTGAACAAAATAACCACCTCTTATTCTTAATCCCGCTACTGGAATAGTATACTCAGCGCCTAAATTATAAGAGAATACTTGATCGAGAGAATTGATTATATCTTTATTTACACCACCAACATACTGACTGCTGAGTCCTTTTGGATTTTCGATACTTAGCTGTGTGTAATCAGTATAAGAACCTTCTGCATTAAGAAGTAAACCACTAATGTTAAAAGAGAATCCGGCTGAGAATTTAAATGGTGTTACAATATCATATCTAACATTGTCGCTGTATTTATCAGTGTCTAAGTCTACAAAATTGCCTGTTCCAAATTCACTGTACCCCGAGACTAAAAATTGTTCTTCAATTGTATAATATTGTGGGAACTGAACTGTTGCGCCGAATCTTGCATGTTTATTTATTTGATAAAGTAAACCGGCTTTAGCAAACCAGCCCTTTAGGTCCCAATTTAATATTCTATTTAGATGGAATGTTTTAAAATCTGCCGTAAATGGCTCTCCAACTGCCGTTTCACCCTGGTATAGATTTTTTGCATCATCTTCAAAATAGTCATTGTTAGAATTAAACGAACCGGATATACCGTTTACAGTTAATCCCACAAACAAATTTTTTGATATTTCAACAGCTCCTGAAAACGCCCAATTATTTATGGAACCTTTTGACAGAATATTCCCGCTTTGGTTTAATTTTCCGTTGATAGGTGTATTATTTGCTGTATCGGTAAGAAAGAGGTCAAAAGGAACATCTGTATCCAATAAATCCTGTATCATAGAATTGGAGCTGTTATTAAACCCATCAAAACTAATTGAAGAATTGAAATTTTTTACAGATTGAAAAGCTGCGCCAAAAACCAAACTCCCTTTGTAAGTGGGATAAGGTAACACTATGCTGAACCTGTTAAATTTTGTTGAATTATTCCTTACATTTGTTTTTGAGTTAAAAAATGTTGTGTTATTTTTTACTCTGTCATAATTTATTCCACCGGATACTTCAATTTCTTTTATCAGTGCTAAACCTGCCGGATTAAAAAACATTGCTGATGCATCATCACTTAATCCGATGTAGCTATTTCCCATTCCCAAAGCCCTTGCCCCTAAACCTATTCCCGGTTCTCCCAATCTAAGTACATCCGGAATACCTTGAGTAAAAGAATTATTTGTATACAAAAAAGTTATAAATAAAGAGAACAAAAATATTTTTGAAAATTTAATCAAAATTTATCTTCCTCTATGTCTTGTAGTTCTACTTGTTTTTGAAGGACTACGTCTCGTGTATGTTTTACTCGGAGCAGGTGAATATGATCTGTAAGACTTTCTCGATGGTTTACTTCTTGTATATGTCCTGTTCTTTTCACGAGTAGGTATATTATTATAAGTTTTCCTTGTCGGTTTCTTTGATCGTACCGTACTTCTGTAAGTTCTTTTAGGTGCTTTCCTTGTGTAAGTTCTTTTTGTTTTCCGTGATGGTGTTGTGTATTTTTTCCTTGGACTTCGGTTTTCCGAAGTTTTAAATTTCCTGCTTTCTCTTGTAGAGCTTTTGCTTCGTATCTTCGGAGATTTAATTATACCAATTCTGCTTTTATCTCTCGTCCTCGATTTTCGAACTCCGCTTCTGCCGGTGTTTCTATTAATGGTTTTTGTTCTTTGAATAAATCTCTTACCTGTAGATTTTACATGTGTTCTGTTACGGTATTCTCCCGTATTTGTAGTTGAAATTCTTGTACGGGTTCTTGTTTTGCTAGTGTAAGTCTTTCCTCGTAAACCTGAATGGTTTCTTAATTTGTATCCAGTGTTAGTTCTATAGCGGTATTTATAATTACCATTATAAGATCCGTAGTTGTTATATCCATAATAGCCGTAATAGTAAGGAGAGTAATAACCAAAGTAAGAACTAGGATAATAGTAATAATTGTTAGGATAGCAGAATACAGAATAAGGATCCCAGCAATAATAAGGATCATAATATCCATAATATGTGCTAAATGTAAAGTAAGGATAAGTTCTATAATAAAAATTGCTAAATCTTGGATAGTTATATCCTAAACTTAAACTGAAATTATACCGGGGATCATCATTATCGTTGTAATAATTGTCGTCAGTAATTAGGGTATCGTCAATATCATTATAATATTGGTCATCGTTTGTAGGTTCATCATTTCTCACTATATCCTGGTCATCTGACGCTCCATCCCTAACAGCTAATTGTGTATAACAACCTGAAATAAAAAAGGTTAGTGTTAAAATTAAAATCGGCACAAATTTTTTTAAGTTTTTCATTATGGCATCTCCTTTGACTTGTTATATTATATACAATAATCTTGCCTAAAAATAAATAAGAAAACACTATAATTAAGCTGTTTACAAATGAAATGTGTACAATTTAATATACAAATCGTAGCTATTTATCTACAATGAATTAAAAAATTGTATAAAATTTTAGGTTAGAAGTATAAATTATTTAAAAGATACTTTTTATATATTCTATTTTAATTGCTCTGTCAGCCGGACTGGGATTTAATTTTTTATTATTAAGCAAGTCTCTTAAATCAAATTCAAAAGTAAGTCCTTTATCTATTCCAAATTTAAGTCCTATATTCAAATAACCTTTACCGTTGCCAAAATCAGAAGCAATACTGTTGTCATTAAGAGCAAAGTTATATTCGCCGATTAAAGAAAGTTTGGCACCGATAGTTTTTTCAAAACCTAAAAAAATATTTGTAAAATTATCACCGTCTTTTGTTTCTAATGAATAATTAACTGTGCCGTGCAAACTTAAAAAACCAATGAAAGAAAAGTTCTTACTAACTGCAGCATAAAATCCTGGTGATTTTATTTCAAAGCGGCTGCTTAGATTAGAATATATGCCTTTCCCCTGTGAATCAAACCCTACAGATATTGCAGGAAATGTATTGGATTCATTAATTATTCTTGCTCTAAAATTTATTCCCGGGTAGTTGTACCAATTTATTTTGCCGGTACCGATAATATTTGAACCACCGTAGGAAATTCCAAAACTAATGTTATCATATACTCCAACTTCAAGTTTCTCAATCATCACACCATTAGGCATTAAATCAGTTGTTATACCGACAAACCCTTTTTCCAAAATCCCAGCAGTAGGCATATCAATTAGTGAGCGATATTCAAATTTAGCATCAACCCCTGCAGAACCCTGACAATAATGTATAGTTGTAAATATTAAGGAAATAAGAATTACAAATTTGATTTTTTTCATGATGATTTATTCCTTTAGCATTGCAATTGCTAAAAATAACAGTTACTAAAAATAAACAAAATAAGATAACTTATGAAAATGTTTTTTATAAATTCAATTAATCTAGTTTACATTAATTTCAATTATATTTGGAAATAAAGAATAATTAGAAATTATTTCAATTTTCACTAACCCAGGTTTATTTTTAACTCTTAAAACCACAATCCCTTTTTTGCTATTTTTATATTCAGTTAATATTAAATTTTCACCTTCAATAATATTAAAATTTACTGGGACTGAACGAAAAGGTACCTTCTTACCTAATGAGTTTATGGGTATTACACTTATTATTGTTTTTGATTTGTTATCGGGAGGGATTGTGTCAGGTTTAGCAACAACTTTTACTTCGTAAATGCTGTAAATATATTGATGTATTATATAGACTAAGATAAATATAAACAATGTAACAAGAATAAAGTATTCTATTTTCATAATATCTGGAAACTAATTATCAATTGAGTAACTATAATAAATTATTTTAATAAATTTAAGTTAAGAATAATCTTGTTATTACAGGGCTTTAATAATATATTTTTGAACAAAAATTATGCAAATGTTAAAATATCTATTTTTAGTATTACTAGCTTTTATTTCAATCAATTGTTCAAGCTCAAATTTATTACATCAAGAGCCTAGAGATAACAATAAAAATACAAAAGAGAATAAAACTCAAAAGATTAAAATAGATGTAAAGAAATCTTTGGAATATTTTATAGATGGAGCCACTGCTGATGCTAAAATGGAATATGACAAAGCAATTCAATATTATATTTTAGCGGTACAGATAGCCAAAGAAAAAGGTGGGATTTATTACGCTATTTCAAAAGATTATTACCGTTTAAATAAAATTCCGCCTGCAATACATACATTAAAAAAAGCTATTAAGTTAGAACCTAAAAATTTGGAATATAAAGACCTTCTATCAAGCATATATTCATCAGCAAGCCAGTTTGATTCAGCAACAACAGTTCTAAATGAGATGATTGCTATCGATTCCACAAAGCTGAATTACTATTATAAACTCGCTAAACTATATGAAAATTCACAACCCTCAAAGGCAATAAAAATATACAATAAATTAACAAATAAAATTGGGGAAGACTGGAATGTACTTGTTCGTGTTGCTGAATTAAATGAAAAACTCGGTAATTATGATGAGGCAGCTAAAACTTTATATCAACTTCTTAATGTAGACCCGAACAATGCACGAATACAGAAGTTATTGGTGCAATTATTTATTAGGCAAAAAAATTATAATGATGCAATAAAAACTATAAATTCAGTACTTGAACTTATTCCTGATGATATTGAAGCACATCAAATGAAGGCACAAATCTTTATAGAGGATAATAAATGGAAAAAAGCTTCAAAAGAGTTTGAGTTTATTTTAAGCCAGCCCTCTATGTCTCTTGAAAGCAAGATAAATACTGCAAGTACATATTTTAAAAAAGCATTAAAAGACAGTACATTAATGCCTTTTGCATATAAGTTATTTTCTATTATTGATAAAGATACTCTTGACTGGCAGGTAAAATTGTACAAAGGAGCGATTGATGTGTCCTTGCATCGTGATTCACTTGCGGAGAAAGAATTTAAGCAAGTCACAAAACTTGCCAAGTGGAACACGGAGGGGTGGATAAGATTAGGAGGATTATACTTTGATAACAGAAAATATAATGAAGCCATAAAGTTAATGAAACAAGCAGTTAAACAGTTTCCGGAAAATTTTGCTATCAACTTAATAATGGGGTTGTCATTAGCACAGACAAACAAAAATGAAGAAGCCAAAACCTTTTTAGATAAGTCGGTACAATTAAAACCAAGGAACATAAATGCGCTTTCCGGATATGCTTTTACATTAAGATTACTCGGTGAAAATGATAAAGCAATTTACTACTTAAAAAGAGCTCTTCTTATTGTTCCCGATGATGTTAATTTACTCGGAACCTTAGGACTAATTTATAATGAACAGAATAAGATGTTTTTAAGCGACAGCATTTATGAAAATGCATTAAAAATTGATTCTACAAATGACATCGTGAATAATAATTATGCTTATTCTTTTTCCGAAAGGGGAATACAATTAAACAGAGCATTAAAAATGGTAAAAATTGCTCTTGCTGCTGATTCATTAAATTCTTCTTATTTAGATACAATCGGTTGGGTATATTTCAAATTGAAAAAATACAATCTTGCAAAAAAATATATTAAACAGGCTATAAAAGAAGGTGGCGAAAGTGCGACTATGCTCGATCATATGGGTGATATTGAATATTATTTAAACAACAAAAAAAGATCAAATAAATTATGGAAAAAAGCTTTAAAGCTTGATCCTAAAAACGAAAAACTAAAAAAGAAAATTGAAAAAGGTGAAATTTGAAAAAACTTAACGCATTATTATTAACATTTATTATTATTTTATTTCTTAGCGCATCGGGATGTGCACCCACAAATATAGTTCGAGAAAAAGCATCCCTTTCAGCCGAAAGATTAATAAAAAAACTTGAAGCAAACAGAAGAAAGATATTAACTTTTGAAGGCTCCGGTACATTAATAGTAAATTCAAATCAATTAAACACAAGCGCTTTTTTTAAAGTTACTTTAATCAAACCGGATTCAATCTCGTTATTGATTATGGGACCTTTCGGCATTGAACTTGCTCAAATCTTAGTGACAAAAGATGATTTTAAATTTTATGATGTTCTGCATAACACTTTATTTATAGGTGAAACAAATGAACGTGTTTTAAAGGATATTTTCAGAATAAATTTACCTTTTTCAGATCTTATGGATGCATTTATAGGTTCTGTGAATCTTACAAAACATTTATATAAAGAACCAAGCACTTATACGGTTATTGAAGATGTGTATAAATTAACATATGCTGATTCTTCACAAAATCTTATTTCTAATTATACAATTGATATGAATAAACTTGGTATTGTTGATTATAAATTAATAGAAAGAACGGGTAATGTAATTTTAACAGGTCAATATTCTAAGTTTAAGATGATAGAGAATGTTGCTGTTCCGTTTGAAATTGATGTGCAAAACAGAAGAGAAAATCAACAAGTAAAAATTCATTATAAAAAAATAGTAACTAACTCAAAAGATATTTCAATAAGTTTTTACATACCGGAAGATGTTAAAATCCTCAGATGGTAAAAAACATAAAATATAGTTTTCTTTTTTATTTCCTTATCTCAATTTTTTTTGTCGGATTATCCCAGCAAAAAAAAATAGAACAAAAAAAGGAGGAACTTTTCGATATAAAGAAAGAAATTAGATTACTCGAAAATCAATACAAACAAAAATCTAAAAAAGAAAAAAAATCCTACTCTTCCTTTCTGAATTTTAACAAACAAAATTACCTGCTTAATAAACTTATTGGAAGTTTAAAAAAACAAGAAGCTGAAAAAGAAAACCAAATTAAACGGACAAAAAATGATATTTCTAAGTTAGAAAAAGAAATTAAAAGCCTGAGAAAAAATTATTCGAAATATGTTGTATCAATTTATAAATACGGTCAACCTAGTGAGTGGAGTATTTTTTTTGATCTTAGTTCTTTGCAAAGACTTTTTTTAAGATATAAATACTTAAAAGAATTTAGTAAAAGAAGAAAAAAGGATTTGGATAAACTAAAAACAAGCAAAGCAATTTTGCAAAATCTTAAAATAAAATTAGATGGAGAAAAAAGAGAGAAACAATTATTGGTCAGGCAAAAACAAAAAGAAGAGAAAGATTTATTAAAAAATATACGTGAAAGTAAAAAAGTTCTTAGAGTAATTAGAATAAACAAGTCAGAATTAAAAAAAGAAATATCAGCTAAAAAGATTGCAAAAGAAAGGATAAGCAAATTAATAACTAAGCTAATTGAAGAGGAAAGGAAAAGGGGTGAAGAAGAAAGACTTGCAAGATTAAATACTAAAAATGATATTAATTATGAACCCGGGGATTATAATGTTGATCTATCTACTACAGGATTTTCTTCATTTGCATCATTAAAAGGTAGAATGAGATGGCCTGTTAAAAAGGGTAAAGTAATTAAAAAATTTGGCAAAAACCGAAATAAAAGATTGAACACTGTAACTGTCAACTATGGTATAGATATAAAAGTTTTCTCGGATTTAAATGTAAAATCAGTTGCAGAAGGTGTTGTATCAGCCATTGATTGGATACCGGGATATGGCAGTATTGTTATTGTTTCTCACAAAGATAATTACAGAACTGTATACAGTCACCTTGACAAAATATTTGTGAGTGAGGGTGATCATATAAATTATAATTTTGGAATCGGGAAAGTGGGGGAAAGCATTGACGGTTTTGTTTTACATTTTGAAATTTGGAAATCACGCAAAAATCAAAATCCTGAAGTTTGGCTTGCAAAAAGATGATATAATAATTGATGAGAAAACTTTATACTGAATATAAAAACACAAATCAAAAATTTTTCATCCCTTTCTATACTCAATTTTGCAAATTATTTTTTCTCTTTAATTATATTTCCGTATATAGTTAGAGTGATAGGTATTGAAAAATTTGGGCTTATAAACTTTGCTGCAGCATTTGTTGCATATTTCGGACTTTTATCAGATTATGGATTTTCATGGTCCGCTACTCAACTCATCTCAATTAACAGAAATGAAAAAACTAAAATAGATAAAAACTATTCGGCTGTTTTATCAATTAAAATTATTCTAATCATAATTAGTTTTATGCTATTATCTATTATCGTTTTTTCTTTAGTAAGAATTATAAAATTAAAATCCAAAGAACTTAATTATGATTTTAATAGAATTTATTGGGACGGTCGTGACCAAGACGGAGATTTGCTTGCCAACGGAACATATCTTTATAAAGTTATTTTACACAGTGGAAATACTACCAAAAACGTAATTCAAAAATTAGCAATAATAAGATAATATTTAAAATTTTATTTTCTATTTCGTCTTGCGGAAGTATGATATTTAAATATTTTCCATTTACCGTCTATGTATTTTAGATCTGCTGTAGCCACACCTTGTTGGCTTACGGTACGTTCCTTTCTTCCTTTCTCTTTGTCAGCTTTTACAACAATAGTATAAATATATGTCTCTGTAGAAAAGGCATAGGGTAAATCGACAGAAACATTTACTTTGTAATTACTGAATTTAAAACTCTTAAATACCTTTAATTCCGGTTTTAAATGATGTTCTACATAATTTTCGTAAGTACCTTCTATACCTCCGGATTCGAAGACAGCAGAATTTTTAACAAATAAATCAATAGTATAATCAGTGGTAAGGTTTTCAATCGCATTTTTATATTTTTCTAATACTTCTTTTACATCTGCTTTTGCAGCTTCAATTTTTTCGATGGAAATATTTTTAGAAGAATTATTGGAAATTGTATTGCATCCTAATAATATTACAAATAAGAAGAATGGGATTATCCTGATTGATAAAGTTTTCATAATTTTATCTCATAATTTATTATTATTAAATTGTATTTGATAGATAAATAAATTTGGTTTATTAAGATATTTAGTACCATTACCAGCTTCAAACAACACCCTTATTTAGCTGGGATCTTAGGCTTGTACACACCCCATACTGTCTTACTTTAGCAGTAGATAACAGTAGTAGGCTGTTAAAAATTTTTAAAAGCGTAAATTTTACAACCTTTTACAACTCGATTAAAGAACTCCCTCATCATATGCTTTCTCACCGTGAAGCGAATGATCTATTCCAATTGTTTCCTGTTCTTCAGTAACCTTCACAGGTGTGATGTAATTTATCAATGCTAACATACCATATGTAAATACAAAAGCATAAGCAGCAGCAAGTGCAACTGCTCCAATTTGTATAAAGAAAAATCCAGAGTTTCCTTCAAGTAATCCACTTTGAGAATTAACTGTTGTCGAAGCGAATATACCAAGAGAAATAATGCCTATTACGCCGCCAATTCCGTGAACACTCCAAACATCCAAGGCATCATCCCATCCAAGCTTATTCTTAAGCTGAACTGCCATATAACAACCAAGTCCAGCCAAAATACCTATAATCATTGCAGCCCATAGTGGTACAAACCCTGCAGCAGGTGTAATTGTAGCAAGACCTGCAATAGCACCCGTCAAAAAACCCACAAACTTTGGCTTTCCTTCCCTGATCCATTCAACAATTAACCAAGTTGTTGCAGCAAAAGATGCTGCAATATCAGTATTCAAGAATGCCAATGTAGAAACACTATTTACTTCCAGTGCACTTCCTGCATTAAAGCCGTACCACCCAAACCAAAGCAAACCTGTACCAATAGCAATTAAAGGAATACTATTGGGAGGCGACTTTTGATCTCTTCTTTTACCCACATAGATAACAGAAGCAAGTGCGGCAAATCCAGCTGATGTATGTACCACAATACCACCGGCAAAATCAAGAACGCCCCATTGGGCCATAATACCACCGCCCCAAATCATGTGCACAAATGGATAGTAAACCAATAATTGCCAGCACACTAAGAAAATTAAATAAGCTTTAAAAGTAATTCGATTGACGAACGCACCGGTTATCAGTACTGGTGTAATAACTGCAAACATCATCTGATATGCTATGAAGATGTAGGTTGGGAATAAGCCATCATCTCCCCAGGCTTCATCGAAGGCTATACCTTTCAAAAAAGCTAAATCAAGGTTTCCAATAATACCTCCAATGTCACCACTGAAACATAAGGAATAACCTACAACAACCCACAATATTGTAGTAATTCCCAATGATACAAAGGTTTGCATCATTATCCCTAAGATGTTTCTTTTGCCGGCTAAACCACCATAAAAAAAAGCTAACCCTGGTGTCATCAACATTACTAAGCTGGTGCATAAGATCATAAAAACTATGTTTCCTGTTTCCATAATATTTAATCCTATTTAATTTTAATATTTCTAAATTAAAACTACGCCCTCTATAATGTGAAACCAAAGACCAAAAATATTTTTTGTGCCTGTGGATTGGTAATCACTGAAGTTATCAATGGCAAACTGAATTTATCAGAAATCTTAATTTCTTTTGATACAGTAATACCCAAATTTACAACACCAAAATTATTTCCATAAAAACCGGTTTCACCCACATAACCTGACCCGGAAAGATCTGCTGAGCGTGGTGCTGTAAGATTGATACCAACAAAGGCTTCAAAATTAATCTCATTAAATTCAGTTTCAAAACCCAATTCTAGGTAGGATGAGTATTGTATGCCATCCCTACTGTTTAAGGAGCCAGGATTATCGGAAATTCTAGTGGCATCAGCTCCGTAAAAGTTTACAGCAATTAAAACCGAAAAAGGTATTTTATCGGTTCCGTTAAAACTAATTGATGCCTCAAATATATGTCCGGTTGTAGTGTCAGTATAATCATAATATTTATAGTCCAATGATTCATTAGGGAAAAAATAATCAGTCACGGTAATAGAGACTTTATCATCAAATAAATTGTAAGTGGCATATAAATCCAGTTCCTGAAAAGGGTTTACTCCTCCCAGTGAATATGAGCCCCAGACTCCAAGAACAAAGTTTTCAATTCCCAATTCTACATATGGTTGAATATTTGGTGATGCTCCTCCAAGCTGCTTGCCCCTCCATACATATCTACTCACGATATCAGTACCCAAGTCAAAATTTACTTTTGACGAATCCTGTGCAAAGCTAATGTTGATAGAACCGATAATCATTACAATATGAATGATTAATTTTTTAATTTTCATTGTTTTTGTTTTTTTATAATGAATAATACTATAAAGTTGTTACAATGATAATGAAAAAAATAACGAAAAAAATAATAAGGACCATTTTTTATTTAACATTTACAATAAAATTCAAAAAGGAGTTAAGAGCGGAAAAGTAACATTTTATTTTCTGTTCCGAATAACCCTCAATTTTTTAACTGCTTGTATATTTATATAAAATTTCTTGTTTTCCCATATAATAAAATTTAATTTGCATAATAATCCTATCTGCCGAAAGGCAGGCGCAATGTGTTTATTAAGACGTTGTGTGCAAGCATATGTAGACAATACACTAACAAAATAAATAAAAAAAATGTTAGACCTAAACTTTACACCTTTTCCGAATTTGACAACAGTACGTCTAATATTAAGACCGCTTAAAATTGAAGACACTAATGAAATTATGTTTCTTCGTTCGGACGAGAAAGTAAACAAGTTTCTTGATAGACAAAAAGCAAGAATAATAGACGATGCAACAAATTTTATTAGGAAAATTGAAAAAGGTATTGTAAATAACGAATGGATTTATTGGGCAATAACTATCAAGAATAATGACACTTTAATTGGGACAATATGTTTGTTTAACATAGATGTTCTAAAGAATACAGTAGAAATAGGTTATGAATTAAATCCAAACTTTCACGGAAAAGGAATTATGCAAGAAGCCATTTCAACAGTTATAAAGTTTGGCTTTGACAATTTAAGAATTAAAAACATTACAGCTTTTCCAAGTGCTGACAATGTCAAATCAATCAAACTTTTAGAACGGAATAATTTTAAGTTTGATATAGATTTTGCATTTGCAACAAAAGAAGAATTGAATAATTTATCTTGTTATTATTTAGAAAGAAAAATGACTGACAAAAAATGCCAGCACACAACAAAAAATAAACTGCATTTGCCATAGGCATCCCTTCGGGAAAAACGAGCGTTTATTCAAACGTTTTCGGGTATACCAAAAAAGCGTAATTTAAAAATTGGCAATAGTTAGTAGACCTTTTCTAATTTAGCATTTGCAATAAACCTGTCTACAGGAAGTTAGATTCAAAAAGGTGTTAAGAGCGGAACAATAACACTTTATTTTCTGTTCGGAATAACTCTAAATTTTTAACTGCTTTTATATTTATATAAAATCTTTTTGTTTTTTCATATTTTAAAATTTAATTTATGTAATAAACAAAATATGAATTAATGTCTCACTTAACTCAATGCGTTTATTGAGATGTTGGGCTCCATATTTTTTTCTTTTTTTGATAAAAAAGGCTCTAAAAATTAATATTACAACGTATTTACTTAGAAAAAAAATTACTTAACATGACTCAATATACTATTCAGGACACTATCGAAGAAAATGGAATAAAAATTTTTAAAGCATCTCTTGACAGTAACTTTTTTCTAATTAACGATTTTGCAGATAAAACTGGAAAAGATAAATATCCTGATATTGACGGACAAATTAGACTCAGAGATGGACGTGGAATTTACTTGAATAGATATCTTCATTATCAAACAAAAAGCCACCAAGACATCAAAAATCCAAAGAAATATCTTTTAAAAAGAAAAATCATTGATTATTTAATTGACACAAATGTTCCTACATTATTCTTTGTGGTCGATACAAATGCTAATAAATGTTTTTGGTTCTTTATTTCTGAAAAAATTAAAAAGGAATTCAACCTTTCTGCTAATAGCAAAGGTAGAAGTATTGATCTTACTAAAAACGAAATTGACAAAAACTCTCCAGTACTGAATCAACAATGGCAAAAGTTTGCAAAAGGTGATATCTATAATGAAATTACAAATAAAATAGATAAAATTCTAAATAAGGTTAATGTTAATATTCATTCTTGTTTAGGCATTTTGTATTTATTTAAAACTATTAAGAAACAAGAATTATCTCAAATTTTTTCAAACCTATTGCAAATAAAAGAGCATGAATCTATTAATCTTATTAATCATCTTGAAAGTGAAGAAATCATAAGTTCAACCGTTAATTACTATCTTTTAGAAAATGAACAATTAGGAATTGAATCTTTGTCTTCCTTACTAAATAGTGGGTTGCTGGATTTTGAGAATTTAAATAATGTATTGAAAGTGGAAGACAAGAAAGCAGTTTTTGAACAACTAGCCAAACTCAAACATCTAAAAGTTAAAAAATATTTTAATAAACTGTCCAAAGAGTTCAGAAACTATTTGCCAAAATTTAAGAACAATGATGATATCTTTATGAATTTGGAACTTTTAGATAAATATATTTATAATGTTCCAAATGAAGCAATGAAAATCTTAAAATTTATTATCAACTCAAAAAATCCATTGAGAACTGTTACAAAAAATCTAAATGGTTGGGATAAAATAAAAGGAACATCTCATGATGATTTATTGGATAAATCATTAGAGTTACTTGAAAAGTTGAGATATATAAAATCAAAAGAAGTTTTTTCTTTACTACTAAAATTAACGAATTCACATGATAAAAAAATCAAAGAGAAAGCAAATAATACGTTTAAAAAGGTAGCCGAATATAATCTGTTTGCTTTGCAAAGAATTAGCTATAAACCACAACTTTTCTTACTCGATGAAATTGAAAAATTCGGAGACAGAAAACTGATGAAACATTTTGAGTCTCTTTTGGTAATATTAGTAGAAATTATTAAGCCTTCATTTGAAGGAACTGAAATGACGGATTATCAAACTTTTACTATTAGCCGTGGTGGACTTGTAGCTAATAATAATCTGAAACAAGTGAGAGGTAGAGCAATTGAAATACTTAAAAAGTTCTACACTCTTGAAAAAACAATTCATCAAAAGAAAAAAATATTACAAATCCTTAATCAAGCTACTCAAACGCCCCATGATCATTATAAAAAAGAGCTTGAGAATTTGATTCTGCAAAACACCAATAAAATTATTCAATTTTACATTAAAATTATTGGAAACGCATACCCTGAGATCATTAAAGAAATTGAAGAACAATTACACTGGTTCATAAAAAGATATTCTGATAGGTTAATTAATATTAAAAAACTACAATCCCTTATTGCACAAAATGATGAGTATGTAATATTTAAAATCTTTGTAGGTTATGATCATTCCTTTTCTAAAAATTTAGATTGGAAAGATGCAGAAATTGAAAGAAAACAAAAAATCCAAGAATTTGTTAATCAGGTTTCTGATGAGAATTTGAAAGAATGGGAAAATAAAATTTTATCTGTGATAACTAATTACGACCAAGTAAAGGATTATGGAAGGTATAAGTATTTTAATATTTTCCTTAATGAACTTGGTAAACAAAAGCCAAAAATTACTCAAAAATTAATTCAAAACAATGAAAACGTTTTGAAAGAATTTCTTATTCCTCTTGTTGCTGGCATCTGGCAAAGTAAAAAGAGAAATACCGCAGTAGAATTTATTGAAAAATGGCTTCAAGATGAAAAGTTTTTATCAGTATGCACTAATATTTTTGATTATGTAAAAGAGATAGATGAAATATTGCTCAAAAAGGCATTTCAAAAATCAAAAAAAGTTGGTGATACAAATGCATTAAATAACATTAATTACTTAATTGTTAAAAACTATCCTGACACTAAGCAACAAACTAAATTGTTTGTCGAAACAATTCAAGAGCTTACAAAACATGAAAATTGTTGGTGGATAACTAATTTATGGAATCAAAAAGAATCCATCATAGAGATACTTACTGAAAAAGATTTTGATATAATTCTAAAAAACTTACTTTTTGCTACAAATATTGATTATCACATTGAGGTAATATTAGAACCAGCTACAAAGCAATGTCCTCAAAAAGTAATTCAATTTTTTGAAAGAAGAATAGTTATGCAATCAAAGAAAAATAGGGAGGATAGATATGATGCCATCCCTTATGATTTTCATAAATTGAATATTGTTCTACAGAGACACGGAAAAATAATTATTCCTGAAATATTAAAATGGTTTGGTAATAAAAATTGGTTATTTAATTTTGAAGGTGGTCATTTATTAAAAATTATTTTTTCGATACATCAGCTTGATGATGTGTTAGTGAAACTCTTAAATACTGGAAATGTTAAAGATATAGAAATTGTATTATCTATTTTTAACACATATCTAGGATGTATAACATTAGACAGTAAAGCAGTACGATGTATTATAAGAAAATATCCAAAACATAGTGATTATATTATATCTTCCATGTCTGCAACCGGAGGCGTAGTTTATGGAGAATATGGTTATGTATATTCTTTAAAGAGTAAAAAAGAAATTCTACAAAAATGGAAAAAAGATAAAAGAAAATATATACAAGGATTTATAAAAAAATATGAAGAATCATTAGATAAACAAATTGATTTTGAAGGGAAAAGAGCCGATGAAGATTTAGTATTGAGAAAGCATAACTACAAATAAAATGTTTTGAAAAAAATCAAATATAAAAATAAAAAGTACACCAAACTGAATTATGATCTCAACAGAATTTTCTGGTACGGTCGTGACCAAGACGGAGATTTGCTTGCCAACGGAACTTATATTTACAAAGTTATTTTACACAGTGGGAATACCACCAAAAACATAATTCAAAAATTAGCGATAGTATGTTGAATAATTAAGTGTTTTTACATTTGCTTTTATCTTTCCGCAAGCTTTAGCTTTGTATTTTTTGTTTTTAAAAAAATATAGACTATTCATTTTTTAGAATATTATCTAATATAAATTTCAACAGGATTTTCTACTTCCAAATATTTTTCCGCGACGGCTTTCACTTCTTTTAACGTAACATTTTTAAGTGCCGTTAAAAAATTATTATCGTAATTTATATCGTTGTAAAAGTAAAGCGAATGACCCAAATAATAACCTTGATTTATGCTTGAAAGTCTTCGGAACATCATTCTTCCCAAATACATATTAACGGCTCTCTGTAACTTCTCTTGTGTAATGCTGTAAGCAAATTCTGTCTTAAACAAATTTGGAAATTGAGGGACCAATTTTTTAACATTCTCCGGCCGGGTTCCCATATTAATATAAAACATCCCTTTATTTTCGATTGTGTTGAACCCTGCACTCATTCTGTACGCTAATCCCTGCTTCTCGCGTATGTTGAAAATAATATCGCTGCTTAAAAGCAGAGACAAAGCTTTTAGAGCGGGTTTTTCTTTTTCATCAATTATTTTTTGAAAACCATAATATAAGTATGCCTGTTCGCCTGCGCCTTTCAAATCTATTTTAACAGGCTTCGTAATAGATTTGTATTTTTTGGCATATCCCAAACCGGAAAACAGTTGCGTGTTTTTATCTGAAGTAAAATTGTTAAAATATTTATAAATATTTTCAGGTGAAGATTTAGACACTACGGATATAATCATATTAACCGGGCTGAAATAATCCTTGCCGAATTCCAATAGATTTTCATAGCTAAGCTTCTTTTTACTTTCAGAATATTTTTTAGTCTCGTACAAAACTTCCTCTAAATTTTTATCAAATATTTTTTTGGCTTCATTTCCGTGAGCCATCATCGATGTCATCGAAAATTTCTTTTTCGTTTTTTCAAATTCTTTCTTAGTTGGTACAAAGTTTATAAACTGTTTATTTAAAAATTCTATTGCACTCTTCACATCGTTTGCCAAACCCTCAACACGTATATAACCGAATGCAGGGTCTAAATAAATGTTATCCATAGGGATGTAGGGGTTATCGTTAACAGTGAAAGTGAATCCATAAAGCATTGATTTTTTCTTTAACTCCGGTGATTTCATACGCTGCCCGAAGGTATCGTGCCAAATCTGTGCGGCATCTTTTCCGAATGTAGATTCGTAAGCAGATTTGTATTTGAACAAATAATGGATTGCCAAAAGGTTGCTGTTTTCCACTTGTTTGACAATTATTGCAGGCCTGTTTTCGGCAGATCTAAAGAGTTTTACTTCTGCTACTTTTTTGTTTTCTTTATTTACTTCGGATGAGAATGGATGCTCAACAATTGAAATATAAACTTTGTTAAATTTTAATTTATCCAATTCTTTAGCAGCCGAATAATAACCTTCACCGCTGTAGGAATTTAAGATAGATTCGATACCGTTTTTTGCAAGTTGGTCAGCATTATAAATTCCGAACATATGAGGCTTTTCTGTATTCTTATAAAAACTTGTAAGGGATTTTATTGCTTCGTTTTTCACTACTTCTTCGGAAAGCGAAAAGTTTGTTTTAGAAAGTATTTTTGTAACCCATTTTTGTAAAGCCTGAATATTATCTTCTTTTTTAAGTATGATGTTCACTTCCATTAAATTTCTTATCGGTGAAGTTAATACTGAAAATTTAATGTTTTTAAAGCCATCCGGGAATTCTTTTTTGATTGCGATTTTGATATTGTCTGATTTTTCATCTAATGAAATATCCAAAAGATCAAAAAACTCAACCGAATGATTTATGGGGAGTTTATAAAATATTTGCATCTGCGTGTTTTTGCCTTTGTAAAAACGATGATAAATATTTTGAGGTCGATTATTTTCAGGCAATTTAAATCCGGTTGCCCAATTAGATTCAGCGGGATATATTACGTTGCCCGGTGATGCATTACCGTAAAAATCTTTTAACCATTTTATCATCTGAACTTTTTTAAAATTTCCGATTACATTTATTATCATATTATTGGGCACATAATAATTCTTGTAGAATTTTTCTACGTCATTTCGCTTCATATTTTTAATTGTTTCGTAAGTGCCGAGCGTTGGCAGGGAAAGAGCGTGATTTTTGTAAATAATTGAATTGATGTTTCTTTCTACCTGCGCCTGAGGATTTGCGAGGGTTTTTGCAATTTCCTCCAAAATAATTCCTTTTTCTTTTTCAAACTTTTTTTCGGGCATCGTGGAATTGAAAAGCATAGCCGCTTGAATTTGCATTCCTTCTTTTATTTTATCCGCCGGGGTTACCATCATAAAGTTGGTGTAATATTCAGAAGTATGTGCATTGTTGTATCCGCCTATAAGATCAGTTGCATCGTACAACTGTTTTTGTGTCATTTTATCCGTTCCGTTAAACAACAAGTGTTCCAGCATATGACTCATTCCGCTTGTAGCAAATGTTTCGTATGCAGAGCCGACCTTTACAACGGTATTTATTCCCACCATCGGAATGTTCTTCTTCTGAATTAGCAAAACCTGAATACCGTTATCCATTTGAAAAATTTCTACTCCCTTAGGCAAAGATGATTTACCTTCCTGAGCAATCAGGTTGCCAAGTGTAGTGTATAAAAGAATAACTATAATTAAAAATGATTTTTTCATGATATTCCCTTTAATTAGATACATTCCAAGAACATAATAATTGATAAAATTAAAATCTAAGGTAATGTAATAAAGGCTTTGATAAAATTGTTTATGATGTAAAAAATAATTATTAAATTAATTTTCATATTAAAGTATTATCTTATATTTAACAGTTCATTTTTTCAAAGCAATTTTATAAAAAATATGAAAAAATATTTTCTGTTAATATTTGTCTTAATCATTTTTACAAATTCCTATTCTCAAATTTATAACTATCCTTTACCCGGTAACGGGGAATTCAGAGGAGGAATGGGATTAAATTGGATAGACGGTGAACTTCATTACGCAGTTCATTTAACTCCGGAATTTTCTTTCGATAAAATAGGCATAGGTCTTGACCTGCAATTGAATTTTAATCAACAAGGTAAATTAAGAACAGAAGATTTTAACGAATTCTCAGATTATTTAAGAGTAATACGTTATTTGCGATACGGTGAAAAAGGAGATCCTGCTTATATTAAACTTGGTGCTTTAGATTATTATACTCTGGGTCACGGTTCTATTATGTATAATTATATTAATTCACCGACTTATGATGCCCGAAAAGCAGGCTTAGTATTTGATGTAAGTTTTGGAAAGTTCGGGTTTGAAAGTATATACTCAAGTTTTGGAGAAGCAGGAATTATTGGTTTTAGGGGATATTTTCATCCATTCCAGTTTACCGATAAAGAAAATTTACCTATAATCGGGCAGCTTGAAATAGGAGCATCATTTGTCTCCGACTTTAATGATAAAGCCGGAATAGTTGCCGGTAATTTTTCTTTTCCAAACAATATATTTGTCCCAACTATAGATGAAGGTGCAATTAAAATAGTTGGTATTGATATAGGACTTCCAATTATTTCTTCAAATAATTTTGATCTAACTATTTATGCTGACTATTCTAAAATTATAAATTTCGGGCAGGGTATAGCTACTGGCTTTAGTTTTAAACTTAAAAATATCGGACTGTTAAATTTGTTCGGCAGATTTGAACGCAGGTTTAACGGCGATCATTATATTCCGTCTTATTTTAATTCTCTTTACGAAATTGAAAGGTTCAGTACCGACTCATCTAGTAATACTTTTAAAAGTAAAGCAAGTTTACTAATTGCTAGAAATGTTTCTGATAACGGAGTGTTCGGAGAACTCGGTGCTAAAGTAGCCGGTCTCTTTTATATTCAGGGAAGTTATCAAAGACTGGATAAAACACCCAAAAGCGGCATACTTCATTTCGTTACGGAAATAAATCCTAAAAACAGTTCATTTGTTATTCGTGCTGGATATGATAAAATAAATATTGGTAATGAAACAGCGATATTTAAATTGGATGACAATTCATATTTTTATTTTGAATATGGTTATAAAGTTGCTAAATATATACTTGTGTCAATGCTGTATAATTGGACCTATACACCACTCAGAAATGCTAATAACGATATTATAGGGTTTAAACCCCAAAGAAGAGTTGAACCAAGAATATCATTTGTCTTTCCGGTTAGTTATTAGGTAGAAGTAATTATCATCTTCTACTTATTCTTTTGTGGGTTTATTTATTTGTATTATCAATTACTGAAGTGAAAACAAGATTATCTTTCCGTCCACATTAGAAATAATAAATTCATTCTCACTTATTTTTTGAACAGAATTCAAAGCAGCATTGCCTAAAAAGAACAGCGGTTTATGTTTGTATTTTTTATCTATCAAATAAACTTTCCCGACGTCTGAGGAAATAATAAAATTTCCTTTCCATTCAATTGGTGTATGTTTTAAAACGTCTTTACCGAATTTTAATTTTATGTTCCTATACTTTATTCCTGTTTTAGAGTATAACAAAATAATTTTACCTCTCGTTGTTTTTATAATTACAGTTCTCCCGGTTGATGATAATCCCAATGATAGGTTTGCTTTATATTTGCCTGCTTTCCAAAGTGTTGTGCCTAAAAGCAAGTCTATTTTATACACAACACCGTCTGATGCGGAAACATAAATATTATTTCCGTCACTCAAAGGATTTGAAAAGTTCAAAATTTTATCTTTTATTTTTTTCGGTTTCCATTTCCAGTACAAAACACCGGTTCTGTCATCAATGGAATATAAATATCCGTCGCTGCTTCCGAATATTAAGCGGTGTTTAATAATAAGAGGTTCGGTTACAATTTTTGTCTCGGATAAATTATTGCTCCAAACAAGTTCTAATTTATTTAACGTATAGCAGTAAAATGTTCCGTTGCCCGAGCCAACAATAACAGCGTCAGTTTCTTCTCCGTAATAATTAATCTTTATCTTTGAAATTGTAGTAACTAAAGCATCGTCAATACCAATGCTTTGAATTACCTCCCCTGTTGCTGCTTTAATCGTAAGCAAATCACCTTCTGCTGATGCTACAATTAAAATATCTTTTATTAGTGCAGGTTTACCAATTATTTCTTCATTCAAATTATTAGTCCAAACGGTTTTGCCTTTATAGTCCATACAGTAGATAACCCCGTTTCTTCCGATTAAAAACAACCTATCTTTTCCTATTAAAATATTTCCCGGTGTTTCGGTATTTAATTCTTTGTTCCAAATAATTTTGGCTTTTATCTTCGGTATTTTTTCCCCCCTTAAAAAGGAATAGTCTATAAATTGCATAGAGTCATTATAAATAAAATATTCTTTGTGTATTGAAAATGAATTTAATGACGCATTGGGAAAAGGGTTATTTGCGAAAATAGTATCGTTTTGAACGGCAATAAAATTGAACCCTGCATTATTATTTCCTGCAATAATATTCAGGTACCTATCGGCCAAAACATTTTTTAGCTTCCTTGCATTATCTATTCTTCTTAAAGGATGATTTAAATGGATAATTATTTTTTTATTGTCTTGAATAGTTTTTACTGTTTTCATCAGCCATTTAATTTCTTCTGGAGAAATGTGTGCAATGTTGTTAAAATCATAAGTAGTGGTTCTTATTCCAATGTGGTAAGTAGAATCAAACTCAAACACAAAATGATTTTGTTTAAAATCTAATTTGTAATCAGCGCCTTTGGTCTGACTATTTTCAATATCTTTTGAACCAGGCAGTAAATAGTAAGGAACAGTCAGACTGTCAAAAATTGACTTTGCCAAATCAAATTCAGCTAAGCTTCCGTGTGCTGTTATATTACCCTGAAAGATGACAAATTTTATACCGGGTATGTTATTTATTATTTTTACTTTTTCTATTAAAGATTTTACTGAACTATCAGCATCTATTTGTGTGTTATTAAATAATGCAAATTTGTAACTTTGCGAGAAAACATAAGTCGTTATGCAGGTAATAAGCAGAAAGATTATAATAGTTTTCTTCATACAGAATTTAAATAGGTTTCTTAACTAATTTATAAAGTATAAAATAGATATAGTTCCCAAATGTATTTATAAAAATAAGTATCTAATCGGATAAAACAATTTTGATAATAACAGGAAACATTTTTATGTTTTGAATTGTCTAATCTTATTACTTTTCGAGAAGTAATCACATTAAAAAATCAACAATGAGGTTTAATGGTGGATATTACCGCGATAAATGAAAAAATAAAACAAGAAAGTGCTTTTATAGATCTTCTTTTGAAGGAAATTGGCAAGGTGATTGTCGGGCAGAAAGACATGGTTGAAAAACTCATAATAGGTTTGCTCGGTAACGGACACGTACTTTTGGAAGGTGTGCCTGGACTTGCAAAAACGCTTGCGATTAAATCCTTATCATCCGCTATGGAAGCAAAATTTCAGCGTATTCAATTCACCCCCGATCTTCTACCGGCTGATTTAATCGGTACTATGATTTACAACCAAAAAGACGGAGAATTTACAATTAAAAAAGGTCCTATTTTTGCCAACTTTATTCTTGCAGATGAAATAAACCGTGCACCCGCAAAAGTTCAGAGTGCTTTGCTCGAAGCTATGCAAGAAAAACAAATAACAATCGGTGCAGAAACATTTAAACTTGAAGAGCCTTTTATAGTGCTTGCAACTCAAAACCCGATTGAGCAGGAAGGAACATATCCTTTACCCGAAGCTCAAATTGACAGGTTTATGCTGAAGGTGAAAATTACATACCCAAATAAAGAAGAAGAATTACTAATTTTAAGGAAGAATGTTGCTTCAGATTTTCCACAAATAAATCCCGTTGTAAAAACCGAAGATATTTTAAACGCAAGAAAATTAATGCAGGAAGTATATATTGATGAAAAAATTGAGAAATACATTTTGAATATAGTTTTCGCGACGCGTAGTCCTAAAGAATATGGCTTGGATAATCTTAGTGAGTTAATAAATTACGGCGCATCTCCAAGAGCATCAATATATCTTGCACTCGGTGCTAAGGCAATGGCGTTTATAAGAAGAAGGGGATATGTAATTCCTGAAGATGTGCGCGGAATTTGTCAGGATGTTTTAAGGCACAGAATTGCAGTAACATACGAAGCTGAAGCTGAAGATATTACTTCCGAAAATATGATTGAAGAGATATTAAATAAAATTGAAGTGCCGTAAAAAATTAAATATTGATGTCAATCTAAATCTACCTGTCGGTAGACAGGTTTGTTTCGGAATCTCTAAAATAAAAGATACTTAATAATTGGAAACACGAGAAATACTTAAACGAGTGCGCCGGATTGAAATAAAGACAAAAGGATTGGTAAACCATGTCTTTTCAGGTGAATACCATTCCGTATTTAAAGGCAGGGGAATGGAGTTCTCGGAAGTACGCGAATATCAAATCGGCGATGATATTAGAAATATAGATTGGAACGTAACGGCAAGATTTGGGCATCCGTACATAAAGGTATTTGAGGAGGAAAGAGAACTTACCGTTATGTTAATTATTGATTTAAGCGGTTCTCTCAGCTTCGGAACAATTAACAAAACCAAGCAGCAAATTGCTGCTGAAATAAGTGCCATACTTGCTTTTTCGGCATTAAAAAATAACGATAAAGTCGGCTTGATTTTATTTACAGATAGAATAGAAAAATTTGTTCCACCACGAAAAGGAAGAAAACACGTTTTAAGAATTATTAGGGAAGTACTTTTTTTTGAACCTGAAGGGAAAACAACCAACATTGGTACTGCACTTAAATACTTTAATAATTCGATTAAAAAAAGAAGCATTGCATTTTTAATTTCTGATTTTATGGATGAAGGATATGAAAAAATTTTAAGAGTTGTAGGCAAAAAACATGATTTGATAGGAGTGG
The DNA here is from genome assembly GCA_022573715.1 of Bacteroidota bacterium. Taxonomy (GTDB): domain Bacteria; phylum Bacteroidota; class Ignavibacteria; order Ignavibacteriales; family Ignavibacteriaceae. The sequence goes on along the minus strand of JACZTL010000018.1, from coordinate 20,943 downwards.
TTTTATCGGACAGGAGAGAGAAAGAAATTCCTAAAATGGGACTTGTTAAATTTGTCGATGCTGAAACCGGTCAGCAAAGATGGTTAGACACTAGCAATAAAAATGTGTATGAATTAATAATAAAAATGAACAGGGAAAACGAAATCACAAGAAAAAACATTTTTCTTACGAGCAGGTTGGACACTATTAATATTGATACCGGAGTGGACTATGTAAAACCTCTTGTTCAATTTTTTAAGATGCGTGGGAAGAGGCGGTGAAAAAATTAATCGTATTACTATTTATTAGTTTTTCTTTTCTTTTTTCACAGGTATTTGCACAGACAATTTCAGTCGAGGCAAAAGTAGACACATCTCAATATTTAATAGGTGATCTAATACACTTCAGTATTACAGCCGAATATTCACACGAAATAAAATTGTTAAAACCTGTTATAAAAGAGGGTCTAAAAAATTTAGAAATATTAAGTATTGATGAACCGATCGTAAGCGAAGAAAACGGGAAAAAACTAAGCCGTTTTAATTTTATACTTTCCAAGTATGATTCGGGCTCAGTAATTATTCCGCAAATAAATTTATTTTATTTAGTGGGAAGAGATACCGCTGACGCGAAGCTGTTAAACCTCTCGAAAAGTGAATTGATTAACAATTCCAAGGTTAGGGTAATTCAAACGAATCCCGTTAACTTTAGAGTTAATCTGGTTCAGGTTGATTTTAAAAAGGATATTAAAGACGTAAAAGGGCCTATAAAAATTCCTTATAATTGGATGGAATTATTATTATATATTTTAACAGCGCTATTAATAATTGGCATTCTGTTTTACATTTATCACAAATATAAAAAGAAAAAATCCGGCACAACAGAAGAGAAAAAAATAATACTACCTCCGCATATTACGGCTTTGAATGAATTAAGAAAATTAAGAGAAGAAGGCTTATGGCAGCAGGGACTGATAAAAGAATATCATTCGAAGATTACGGAAATTATCAGGACTTATTTTTCGGAAAGATTTAATCTTCCTGCTTTGGAGATGACTACCGCCGATACGTTAAGTATGCTGATGAAAAACAAAGAAACCGAGATTATATTAGAAACAACTAAAAACTTTTTAACAAATGCAGACCTTGTAAAATTTGCAAAGTTTATTCCCGTAAAATCATTAAATGAAGAAATGATGCAGCAGGCGGAAAAGATAGTAAACAGAACTAAAGAGATTGTAACAGTAATTCCACAAGAGGTTGAGCATGTTTAAAGAAGTAATATTTGCTTACCCGTTGATTTTGTATTTTTTAATAATAATACCATTGATGCTGTTTTGGTATTTTAAAAATGGCAAAAAAGAACAGCCTTCGGTTATGTATTCTTCTCTTAAAATTGTAAAAAGTATTCCTAAAAGCTGGAAAGAAAAATTTAGACATTTACCCGTAATATTTCGCAGCATTGCTATTACGGCTTTAATAATAGCATTGGCTAGACCTCAAACATTTTCAAGTGGACAAAATATCTATGCCGAGGGAATTGACATTGTTATGGATCTGGATATCTCCGGTAGTATGCTTGCTGAAGATTTAAAACCAAACAGATTGGAAGCCGCTAAAAATGTTATTAAAAATTTTATTAAAGAAAGAACATCTGACAGAATTGGGCTTGTTATTTTTTCGCGCGAGGCATTTACACAATGCCCATTAACAATAGATTATAATGTACTTACCAATCTTTTAAGTCAGGTAAAAACCGGTATGATTGAGGACGGAACAGCTATTGGGAACGCAATTGCAAACGGTGTAAATAGACTAAGAGACAGCAAAACTAAAAGTAAAGTAATTATTCTTTTAACAGACGGAATGAATAACGCAGGAGAAGTTGACCCTATGTCAGCCGCACAAATAGCCAAAACATTCGGAATTAGAATTTACACTGTTGGTGTTGGAACAAGAGGAGAAGCACCGTATCCTGTCCAAACTCCGTTCGGTCTGAGAACGCAAATGGTACCGGTAAATATAGATGAGGCGATGCTTAAAAAAATTGCGGATGAAACCGACGGGAAGTATTTTAGAGCAACAAGCACGCGAGCATTAAAAAACATTTATGACCAAATTGATAAATTGGAAAAAACAAAAATAGAAGTGACATCCTACAGAAATGCAAAAGAGATGTTTGGTAGTTGGTTAAGTATAGGACTGATGTTGCTCTTATTGGATGTTGGTCTTTCACGTTCTTTGTTCAGACCGATACCGTAATTTAAATTTTAGAAACTTAGCGAATATGATTGGAGTATAAAAAAATATGTTTAGATTCGAGCACCCGGAATATTTATACGGTTTATTGGCAATCCCTTTTTTGATAGCTGTCTTTTGGTATGCAGGAAGAAAAAGGAAAGAAGTAATAAATAAGTTTGCCGATAGCACACTGCAGAAAGTTATTATACCTACTTACAGTAGAATAAAAAACAGGGTAAAACTAACTTTACTATTAACTTCTTTTGTGTTTTTAATTGTAGCTGCTTCAAACCCACAAATAGGAACAAGAGTGCAGGAAGTTAAACAAGCAGGAATAGATGTTTATATTGTTTTGGACGTTTCTTTAAGTATGCTGGCAGAAGATATAAAACCGAACAGGTTGGAAAGAGCAAAATTTCAAATTGCAAATCTTATTAATAAATTAAGAGGCGATAGAATCGGACTGATTGTTTTTTCCGGTGCAGCTTATGTGCAGTTTCCTTTAACCACAGATTATTCAGCTGCAAATTTATTTTTGTCAGCAGTAGATGTAAGATCAGTTCCGCAGCCAGGTACGGCAATTGCGAAAGCAATCAATTTATCAGTTAAATCTTTTGATTTGAAATCCAGTACTAAGAAAGCAATTGTTGTAATTACGGATGGTGAAGACCATGAAGGTGATATAAATCAAGCAATTGACCAAGCAGTTTCAAATAAAATAATAATTTACACAATAGGACTCGGATCACCTGAGGGTGTTCCTATTCCAATTTACGATGCCTCGGGCAAACGTGTTGGATTTAAAAAAGATAAAAACGGTACGGTTGTGCTTACAAAATTAGATGATATTACTCTAAGAGAGATAGCCGAAAAAGCAAATGGTAAACATTATTTAGGCTCAAGCAATCAAAATGAATTGGATGATATTTATGAAGAACTGTCATCAATAGAAAAAACTGAATTCGGAGTGAGAAAAGTTACTGATTACGAGGACCGTTTTTATTATTTTTTAGCTCCCGCTATTATTTTATTATTATTTGAATTTTTTATGACAACTAAAAAATCAACTTTTTTTGCGAGTCTAAGCATGAGATTGAATTTGGGACAAGATTAAAAAAAATGGATAGCAAAATTCAAAATATCATTTTAGTGATAATCCTATTGTTTGCTTTTGCTTCAATACTTAATGCTCAAAGCACAAGATCTTTAATAAACGATGGTGTTGATTTATATGAGAGAGGGAAGATAAATGATGCCGAAGTAAATTTTAAAAAAGGTGCTAATAAATCTCCCAAAAATTTACAAGCTAATTTCAATCTGGGAGACGCATATTATAAAAATAAAAAATATGATAAAGCAATAAATGTATTTCAAAAAGCATTGTTAATGAGCGATGAAAAGAATTTCAAATCAAAAGTTTATTACAATATCGGCAACTCATTTTTAAAACAGAAAAAACTTAAAGAAAGTATTGAAGCTTATAAAAGCGCACTTAAATTAAGCCCCAATGATATACAGACAAAGTACAATCTTTCTTATGCGCTGCAGCAAATGAAAAAAAATAAAAACAAAAAAGACAAAAACAAAAACGATAAGAATAAAAAAGACGAAAACAAGAAAAACAAAAACGACAAAAATAAAAATAAGGATAAAGACAAAAATCAGCAGGAAAAGAATCAAAAGAATAAGCAAAACAATCAGAATAATCCGGAACAAAACCCTGCAAAGCAAAAGAAAAATAAAATTTCAAAAGAACAGGCAAAACAAATATTAAATGCATTGATGAACAATGAAAAAAAATTGCAGAAGAAATTAAGAAAACGAAAAGCGAAAGTAGTTAAAACCGAAAAAGACTGGTAGCTGACAGATGAACATAAGAATAAAAAATATTGCTTTTATTTGGGCGCTATTAAGTGTCGGTTTATTTGCTCAATCGTTTACCGCTTCTTTGAGCAGTATAAAAGTCGGATTGAACGATCAGTTCCAGCTAACGTTTACATTTGAGGGCAAAGAAATTAGCAGTATAAGAAATTTTTCTCCTCCTTCGCTTTCAAATTTTTATGTTTTATCCGGACCGAATCAATCTACAAGCGTACAGATTATAAACGGAGCTGTTTCCGGGTCTCTTTCGTTTTCATATTATTTGAAACCGAAGAAAACAGGTAAATTTACTATTGGTGTTGCGTCTGTTTCTTATCAGAGAAAAACTTACAGGAGTAATCCATTAAAATTTGAAGTAATAAAAGGTTCAACTCAAGCCGAAAGAAGATCAAATAATAATAACAACAATATTTCAGATGAAGATATTGCCCAAAATTTATTTATCAGGGCAACAGTTAATAAAAAAACAGTTTATCTCGGTGAACAGGTAACAGTAACGTATAAACTTTACACAAGGTTAACCATTGCTGCTCAAATGTCTATCTCAAAACTTCCTCAATACAAGGGTTTTTGGTCTGAAGAATTAAATACATCAGGCAATATTTCATTTACAACTGAAATTGTTAGCGGTAAAAGATACAGAGTTGGCCTGTTGAAAAAAGCGGCTTTGTTTCCTACCCAAATAGGTAAATTAACAATTACTCCTTTTGAGCTTAATGTACCGATTAGAATAAGAAACAAACGTCGAACAGGCAACATATTTGATGATTTCTTCAACGACCCGTTTGACCAAGGGCAAATGATAAATTACGATGCAAAATCAAATTCAGTGAAAATTACAGTTCTACCGTTGCCTGATAAAAATGTACCGGCTTCATTTAAAGGAACGGTTGGTAACTTTACTATGAGCGCTTCAATTGATAAAACAAATATTAAAACAAATGAAACCGCATCATTAAAAATTAATATTAAAGGTAGCGGAAATGTAAAACTTTTAAATATACCGGAAATAAAAATTCCCAACGGAATAGATAAATATGAACCCAAAATAACAGAAAAAATAAACAGAGCCGGAATTATTTCAGGCATAAAAAATGCAGAATATGTTATTATTCCTCGAACACCCGGTAGGAAGGAAATTGCTCCCATAAGATTTACATATTTTAATCCTGCAAAGAAAAAATATATAACTCTTTCATCAAAGAAATTTGTTATTAATGTAACACCTGGCAAAAGCATTGTTTCTTCAACAATAACGGGAGTATCAAAAGAAGATATTAAGCTTTTGGGTGAAGACATTCATTTTATTAAAACTGAAACAAACGATCTTTTTATAAAGCAGGGGATCTTACTTTTCAGTTATCAATTCTGGATGATGACAATAATTCCCTTTGTCTTGTTAATTGGAATTTTAGTTTGGCAGAAGAAGCAAAATAAACTAGCTGGTGATATCCGCTCCCTCCGTTACAATAAGGCACAAAAAGTAGCCAAAGCAAGATTGAAAAAAGCAAAGAAATTATTGCACACAAAGAATGAATTGGATTTCTATTCCGAAATTTCACTTGCACTATTCGGTTATCTTGAAGATAAACTACATTTATCAAAAGCTGAATTCTCGCTTGATCGTGCTGAACAAGTATTGAAAGAAAAAGGCATTAATGATGTTCTGATTACTGAACTAAAACAATGTGCTGAAAAATGTGAATTTATCAGATTTGCACCCGAAAAAGGTGGTGCTGAAGCTATGAATGTCATGTTCAAAAAATCAACTGAAGTAATAATTAATATTGAAAGAAATCTTTCACAGAAAAACAGCAGGTAATTTATTTGAAAATGAATAGTCCTAAATATTTTTTCCTTTTAATTCTTGTAATACAGATTGGTAGTGTAAATATTTTTGCACAAATAAAAACCGAAAAGGAAATGAATCAAGCTGCAGAATTTTATAAAGCTAAAAAATATAATCAGGCTGAAAAAATTTATCTTGAATTAGTTAATAAAGGATACAAAGGGACATCACTTTTTTATAACTTGGGCAACACTTTTTTTCGTGAAAGTAAATTGGGTTATTCAATATTATATTATAATAAAGCATTAAAACTTTCTCCCGGCGATGAGGACGTACAGCATAATCTTGATATTGCCAACATCATGACTGTTGACAAAGTTGATATACTACCTAATTTTATTCTCTTTCAATGGTGGGAATCAATTCTGTCCGTATTTAATTTAACCGGCTGGACATATCTTACATACTTTTTCTTTTTGTTATTTTTAATTTGTATTTCTTTTTATTTTCTAATAAAAGGACAAAAAATTCAAAGGGCTTCATTTTTTATAGGCATTGTTGTTTTTGTTTTTCTAATTTTGTCTATTGTATTTACGGGCGTTAAACTTAATAGGGAACTAAATGTAAGGAACGGAATTGTTATCACGGATGTTGTTACAGTCAAACTTTCACCTGATGAAAGCAGCAATGATGCATTTGTAATTCACGAAGGACTGAAAGTACAACTTGAAGATAAAGTAGATGACTGGGTTAAAATACGTCTTCACGACGGGAAGATAGGTTGGATTACGGAAAATAATGTTGGAGTAATATAATTATATGAAAAATAAAAAGGAAAAATTAAAAAGTAAAAAAGAAAAAGTGGAAGGAAATAATTGAAAATTTTTTTAATGTAAAATTTTTTTCATAAGAAATTAAGAATCCGGAGTTATAATACAACTTCGGGTTTTTTATTTTAAACCTTCATATTTTTAAGTATGGATTCAAAAAAATATAATAACACAAAATTAGGCATAGGGATATTCAAAGGAATACTTACATTTATCTTTTTGTTTTTATTAGTCTCCACAAATTTTAGCAGGATAATTGAAAATTACTTGAGCATCTTTTCAACAAATAATTATGTTGTCTTCTTATCATTTGTATTCTCTGTAGGTGTTATTTTCAGCATTATTTTCTTTCCTTTAAATTATTACACGGATTTTTATTTAGAGCACAAATATAATCTTTCAAATCAAACATTTTTTAAATGGATTTGGGAAGGGCTTAAAGCATTAATTGTTTCAGTTGTCATCGGCATACCTATTATGCTTTTTTTATTTTATTCTCTCATCAATTATGGCTCTTTGTGGTGGCTGCCTTTTGCAATTTTACTTTTTGTTTTATCGGTTGTCCTGGCAAGAATAGTTCCTACTATTATTCTTCCATTATTTTATAAAGTTACACCACTTGAGAATGAAGAGTTAAAATACAGAATTAGCTCTCTTGCAAAAGAAGCGGGTTTATCTGTTGAAAATGTTTATTCTTTTGATATGAGTAAAAATACAAAAAAAGCAAATGCCGCTTTTACTGGTTTGGGCAAATCAAAAAGAATAATACTGGGCGATACTCTTTTAGAAAATTTTTCTTTAGACGAAATCGAAACCGTAATTGCACACGAACTCGGTCATTATAAGAAGAAACATATTTTAAAGAATATTATTATCGGCACTTTATCAAGTTTTTTAACTTTATTTTTAATTGCAGTTCTTTATGATGTTTCACTAAAATATTTTGGATTTGCCGATAGAACCATTGTTGCTGCAATTCCATTACTTTCACTTTGGGCAATGATAATAGGGCTTGCACAGGCACCGCTTACAAATATGCTGTCTAGAAAATATGAATATGAAGCAGACAATTATTCTGTCACTGTCACAAACAAACCTGAAGTCTTTTCCAATGCATTGGAGAAATTAAATAAACAGAATTTGGGCGATGACAATCCACATCCGTTTGTTGAATGGTATTTTTACAGCCATCCTTCAATCAAAAAAAGAATAGAATCTATAAAAAAACACTTTATTTATGAAGGGTAAAATTAAATTTAAAAAAATGGAGATATGTTGTTAAGTTATTTTAAGGTTTTTTTTGTCGCAGTTTATTTAATATCGGTCTCGACATTTGCTTTAATTTTTGCATTCATTGATAGAAGCTTCACACTATATTTGAAATTAAATAGAATATTATCATCGGGAGTATTAAAAATAACTGGTGTAAGTTTGGAATTAACAGGGCTTGAAGACATAGATAAAAACACAACATATGTTTATGTATCAAATCACAGTAGCCAGTTTGATATTGCCGCTTTACAATATTCAATTCCACAAAAATTTTCTATGTTTTATAAAACAGAACTTTCAAAAATCCCGATTTTTGGTTGGGCATTGTGGGCAGGTCCGTATATTTCTATTGATAGAAAAAGTGCTGAAAAAGCCAGAAGGAGTCTGGAATATGCAAAACTATTAATGGATAAAAAACTTATTTCGGTTTTACTTTTTCCCGAAGGTACAAGGAGTAGAACAGGAGAGATATTACCGTTTAAAAGAGGTGCTTTTCATTTAGCTGCAACTTCTGGTCACCCAATTATTCCAGTTACAATCAGTCAATCACAAAAGATTATGCCTAAAGGAAAATTTCAAATTATAAAAGGAACTATAAAAATCCATTTTGATAAACCAATAGACACAAGTGATGTTAAAAATCGTAAAGATCAAATTGAATTAATGGAAAATGTTAGAAATATTATGATTAAAAATCAAATAATTTAATCTATGGCTATTACAAAAGAACAAGTAAGACACGTTGCAAAATTAGCACGTTTAAAATTAAGTGAAGAAGAACTTGAAAATTACACAAAGGAATTAAGTTCAATTTTAGATTACATGGAAAAATTAAATGAACTTGATACATCAAATGTTGAACCTTTAACCTACCCTGTTGGAAATAAAAATGTGTTCAGGAAGGATGAGTTGGGTATTTCTGTAAAAACAGAAGATGCGTTAAAAAATGCACCCCTAAAAAATGATAAATATTTTAAAGTGCCGAAAGTAATTAAGAGTAATAAAAAATAATGGTAATAGGTGTAATCCCCGCTCGTTTTGGTTCCTCCCGGTTATTAGGCAAACCTCTTGCCAATATAGGCGGGAAACCTATGCTTCAACATACTTTTGAAAGTGCTTCAAAATCAAAATTTATAAAAAAAATAGTAATCGCTGTTGATGATGAAAGAGTTGGAGATGTTGCAAGTAAATTTTGCAATGATGTTGTATTGACACCCAAAACTATTGAGACCGGTTCTGATAGAATTGCTTATGTTGCAGAGAAAATGCCTGAAGTTAAAATTGTTGTCAACATTCAAGGTGATGAACCCTTTATTAACGGAAGAATGATTGACGAAGCAATTGAACCTTTGCTTTTCGATAAGAATATAAGAGTTTCAACTTTAGCTAAAAGGATAGTAAGTGTTGAAGAACTAAAATCCAATTCCATTCCCAAGTTAGTTTTTGATTATGAAAATTTTGTACTGTACTTCTCGCGTGCACCAATCCCTTATGTACAAGGTGTTAAATCGAACCTTGATAAATTAGGCACTGCAAATATCTACAAACACATCGGTCTTTACGTATTTAGAAGAAACACTTTGTTAAAATTTACAAAACTTGGGCAGACAGATTTAGAAAAAGCAGAAAAACTTGAACAGCTAAGAATGCTTGAAAACGGAATAAAAATTAAAGTAGTTGTTACTGAATTCGATACTCTTTCCGTAGATACACCCGATGATCTTGAACGAGCAAGAAGATTTTATAATAAATTATTAAAAATCCGAAAGTAAAAATGAAAATTAATTATCCGCCTAAATTTAACTTAGCAAATATTCCTACACCCCTTCAAAAAATAAAATATAAAAATAGAAATTTCCTGATAAAGAGAGATGATTTAACAGGTTCACTTTTAAGCGGTAATAAAGTGAGAAAATTAGAATACCTTCTTCATGAAGCTAAAAGAAAAAGAACCGATTATATTTTTACATGTGGCGGTGAACAGTCAAATCATGCACGCTCAGTTGTGATCGCGGCAAAGAAATTAGGGTTTAAAGTAAAATTATTTCTTTGGGGTAAAGATTCACAATCAGCGCAAGGTAATTTATTTTTAGATAAATTCTTCGGTGCTGAAATATCGTATTTAAATAAAGAAAATTATATTGACGTAAATTACATAATGCAAGAAGAAGCAGAAGCCCTTAAGAAAAAAGGCAAAAAAGTTTATGTAATTCCTGAAGGAGGTTCTAATGCTTTGGGAATTTGGGGTTATATATCTTTTGTTGATGAATTAAGAAAACAGGTTGATTTAAAAAATATTGAAGGCATTCTTTCAGCTTCCGGCTCGGGTGGAACTGCGGCAGGTTTGTTAGTCGGAGTATCTTTATTAAAACTACCGGTAAAAATTTATGCTGTAAATGTTTTGTACTCAAAAGACTTGATAATCAAAAAAATTCTTAACTCAGCCGAGGGATGTATTCGTGAATTTAATCTTCCTTGTAAATTGAATGAAACTAAATTAGAAGTATTGTACGGATTTTCAAAAGAAGGTTATAAAAAAATTGAAAAGAAAAAATTAAAACTTATAAAACACTTTGCACAATCTTCTGGAATACTATTAGATCCAGCTTATACAGGCAAAGCTTTTGCTGCTTATTATGAAAATTTTTTAATGAAAAAGAAAGGAATGAAAGTAATATTTATTCACACAGGTGGTATGTTTGGTGCTTTTGCAAAAAACAAAGAGTATCTCGCAGTATAATTATTACTTTGTCTTAGTAAGTTTTTAGATTTATTTTAACTTAGTTGATATTAATTAGCATGGAGTTGTACTGAAATGGAAGATCAAAAAATAAGAGTTTTAGTTGCGAAAGCAGGTTTGGACGGACACGATAGGGGAGCAAAAGTAATTGCAGCTGCTCTTAGAGATGCAGGAATGGAAGTCATTTACACAGGTCTTAGACAAACCCCTGAAACGATAGTGGAAGCTGCACTGCAGGAAGATGTGGATGTAATAGGAATAAGCATTCTGTCAGGAGCCCATTTAACAATACTTCCTAAAATATTAAACTTGATGAAAGAAAAAGGGTTGGATGATGTCCTTTTAACCGGGGGTGGAATTATTCCCGAAGAGGACATTATTAAATTAAAAAAAATGGGTGTCGGCGAACTATTTACCCCAGGTGCGCGCACAACTCAAATTGCAGAATATATAAAGACCTGGAGAAAGGAAAATCCAAGGAAATAAGAAATATTTTATTTAAAAAATATCGACGCTAAAACCATGCTTCTACAACACCATTAATATGTTTCTTTTTATCGATTATTTGTCTTAAATAATTAACAACATATTGATGACAAATTGCACATGATGATAAGGGAAAAACTCCAAAATCTAAATGTCCTTCAAGAGGTAAACAGTGGCAAGAGCCTCACTCAGCTTGCGGACAGTCTACATTTGTCAAATCAATTTACAATTAATAGATCAAAATATAAATAATTTGAAAAGTGCAATTTTTATTTGATAATGAACTTTTTAAATCAATAAAGAATAAATATTTTACAAAACTTCCTCAACTCATGGAAACAAACATAAATTTTAACTAATAATTAAAAAAACACAAGCTAATTTTATCCAAAAACTAAATTTGTAACATTATGACCAATAGTTGTTTTTAAATCTCATTGTGAAACACAAAAATTACGTAAACTCTTGAAAATCAATCTTTTATTATGGCATATCATTTGAATTATATTGATGATATGGATTTAAAATTTACAAAAAGACTTAAAATCTTATTTATTCTTCTTTTTTCTTTTGGATTAAACCAATTAAATTATGCTGATGTTGCTACAGAAGGGGGATATTCGAATAAAATATCGGTTTTTAAAGGCGAAACTTTAAAATTTTATATTTCAACTTCCTCTTCTTCATATCAAATTAAAATAAATAAATTAGGTGAAAATGCCGGGTTAATTTTTACGTCTTCAACAATACAAGGGGGACTTCAAAATATTCCATCCGATGCTTATAAAAATGGTTGTAATTGGGCTAAAAGTTTCGAGATAGTAATACCAAATGATTGGGAACCAGGGGTTTACAAAGCTACATTCCCAGTATCGGGTGCACAATACGAAAACAGTGGTGAAATTATTTTTGCAGTTAAAACTCCAAATTTAGGTTCATTTTCTAACATTGTAGTAATTCTTACGGTTAATAATTGGAATGCATATAATAATTTTGGTGGTAAAAGTTTATATAATTATAATTCCACAAATTCACAAAAAGCTGACAAAGTTTCTTTTGAAAGACCGTTTACTTTTAGCAGCATTTCAGATTTTCATAATTGGACCGAAAAATTGATTAATTGGTTTGTAACTGAGAATGTAGTTGCTGAATACATTACAAATGTAGACTTATACCAAGATCCTGATCTACTTTCAAATTATGGTGTAGTTATAGATGTAGGACATGATGAATATGTTTCTCTTCCGGAAAGAAATCAAGTTCAGAATTTTGTAGATAACGGTGGAAGATTAATAATATTATCAGGTAATACATATTGGTGGCAAGTAAGACTTGAAGACAATGGAAGAACTATGGTTTGTTATAAAGATCCAGATAAAGATCCTGAACTGGGAGTGAATGATGAGGTTGTAACAACAAGATGGTATGATTATCCCCTTTATAATCCGGAGACAAAATTAACCGGTGTGACCTTTAGAGAGGGTGGTGTTGTAAATTATAAAGATGGAACTTTGCCTAAATCTCAAGGTTACGGTGATTTTGCAGTTTATAACTCTCATTATTGGGTATACAATGGAACAGGACTTAAAGACGGAGACGAGTTTGGATATGATGCAAGCATAGTGGGAGTAGAGGTTGACGGCAACGATTTTATCTGGCAGAATGGAATTCCGACTGTAACCGGCAATGATGAAACACCCACCAACTTTAGAATATTAGGACTTTCTCCGGCTGATAACAAAGAAGATTACCAGTATGGACACGGAGTTATGGGATTATATTATATCCAAAACGGTGGGGCTGTATTTACTGCTTCAACTATGAATTGGGCTAAAGGGCTGCCGAATGATTCAGATGTGCAAAAAATAACTCACAATGTTTTAACTCAATTTTTGAAAAATACTTTTCCCCCGGAAATTGTTTCATGGACACCCGGTGAAACTATATCAAAAACTATAAATCACGAATCTGTTTTTATAAATGATAGAAATAATATTTCTCTTTCAGATCCTTCTTTAAATTTTCATCTAAATGCTGTTGACCCGAGAGGGGGAGCAATAAATTATATTTGGAAAATAAACGGTAACGAAGTTAACAATTCTAACTCATCTGATTTTGTTTTTAATAATACTGTTCCACCCGGTGTTTATTCTATAACTGCTTATGCATATAACACTACGGATACTTCTCAAATTTCTTGGAAAGTTACTACCGAAAATCCCGTAACATATTACACTGTAAGCGGAACTATAGTATATGATAATATATCAGCATCACCCTTGTCAAATGTTGCCGTTAAATTAACTCCGACTAACGGCGGTAATAGTATAACAACAATAAATAATGCAAACGGAAATTATAGTTTTAATAATGTTGTATCCGGTAATTATAATTTAACGGCGTCATCTTCTACACAATTCCCAACAAACTATATAAATGCAACGGATGCTTTATTGGTTGCGCGTTATTTTGCTGGATTGCAGTCATTTAATCCTTTACGGTTTACCGCTGCAGATGTTGATAACTTAGGGGGAGTTAATGCAACGGATGCTTTAGTGATAATAAGAAGGTTTGCTAATATGATCTCTGCATTTACAAAACCGGATTGGATATTTGAAACAAAACAAATCAATGTAATAAATTCAAATTTAACATCTCAAAACATAAAGGGTATTGCTACAGGAGATGTTGACGGTTCTGTAGTAATAAATCAATAAAGAAGTAAAAATTAAATGAACGAACTCAAACTATATTTGATTCTATTATTATCAATTATTTTAACAAATATAAGCCTATCACAAAGTGTTGTGATAAACGAGGTAATGTCGTCAAATACAATAACATTAAAAGACAATAATGGAAATTATCCGGATTGGATAGAAATATATAATAATTCCGATAACCCTATAAATTTAAATGGATATGGTTTATCTGATAATGATTTATTGCCATTTAAATGGGTGTTTCCAAATGGAACTTTAGGGACTTACCAATATATAGTTGTTTTTGCTTCAGGTGTTTCAAACACATCTGATTTTCAGAATTTACATACTAACTTCAAAATTAAGCAATCGGGAGAACCCATTTCACTCACGGATCCAAATGGAAATTTAATAGACCATATTGTTGCGACAGTTATACCTTCTGATGTATCTTTAGGTAGACAACCAGACGGAAGTACAAACTGGTTTTATTTTTCGAACGGGGAAGCAACACCTGGTTCATCAAACAATAATGCTTCAGGAACTTCCGGTTTAACAGATCCGCCAGTATTTTCAAACTTGGGTGGTTTTTATTCAGGCTCAGTAACCATTTCATTAATATTATCATTACCACAAACAACAATTTATTATTCAACTAACGGTTCAGAACCAACAGAGCAATCACAGGTTTATACTTCATCAATAACGCTGACAAAAACAACAGTAATTAGGGCGAAAGCATTTCAGGTCGGTAAACTCGCAAGCAAAACAATTACAAATACATATTTAATTAATGAAAGGAATACTCTACCGGTAATTTCTATATCGACAGATTCGGCAAACTTTTTTGATGAAAATACAGGAATTTATGTATCGGGTCCGAACGCTGCGCCGCCTAACCCAAACAATCCAGATAGTAGTGCTAATTATTGGCAGGATTGGGAAAAACCAATTCATATAGAAATGTATGAACCGGACGGAACACAAGCTTTCAGTATAGATGCGGGAATAAAAATACACGGCGGATATTCAAGAGAATATTTACATAAATCATTTGCAATTTTTGCAAGAGGAAAGTATGGATACAATGAAATAAAATATAAAATCTTTCCTGATCTTGCAATTGATAAATTTCAAGCCTTTGTCCTTAGAAATTCAGGTCAGGATTGGACCCACACGATGTTTAGGGATGCAATGATGGAAAGTCTCGTTAAGGAAACAGGTCTTGATATAAGAGCTTACCGTCCTGCGGTTCTTTTCCTTAACGGTGAGTATTGGGGAATATTTAACATAAGGGAAAAGGAAAACGAACACTATTTAGCATCACATCACGGTGTAGATCCGAATAATGTTACAAGACTTGAATTAGATGGTACTGCAAAACAAGGTGATCCTTCTGAATATAAAGCAATGTACAATTTTATTAAAAATAATGATATGTCGGTGACTTCTAATTACGAATACATTAAAACACAAATGGATGTTAATAATTTTATTACTTATATGGTTTCTGAAATATATTTTAATAACGTAGATTGGCCCGGAAGCAATATAAAATATTGGAAGAGTAATACATCTGATAGTAAATGGAAATGGATTTTACAGGATACGGATTTTGGTTTCGGACTTTATGATCGTAAAAGTACCGGTGAACCTACTGATGGGTACAAACATCAAACACTTGATTTTGCAACAACAACTAACGGTTCTAGCTGGCCCAATCCGCCTTGGTCAACAGTCTTGCTAAGAAAATTATTGCAGAATCAAGAATTCAAAACAAATTTTATAAATACTTTTGTAGATTTTTCGAATACTTATTTTGTTCCTCAAACTGTAGTCGACAGAATAAATCAGATGAAATCAGTAATTGAATCCGAAATGCCTTATCATTTGGAAAAATGGCACACATATGAAGTAGCTAATTATAAACTGTATTCTGAAACAATGGCGGATTGGTATTACAATGTTCAAAAAATGATTGACTTTGCAAATAATCGTTTACCGCATATTAGAAATAATTACGTCTCTAAATTTAATTTGAGTGGAACATCAAAGATAAGTTTAACAATTTCTCAGGTTAACACAGGTAAAGTAAAAATTAATTCCGTTACTGTTGATCAACCTACTTGGAGCGGTGTATATTTTAATGATGTACCAATAACTGTTGAAGCTATCCCGGTAATAGGATATGAATTTGTAGGATGGAGTGGAGAGTCAACATCTTCTTCCAACAAAATAACACTAACTCTAAATAGTGATGTTAACTTAACAGCGAATTTTCAACTGATGCAAAATACAAATTATTCTGTATCGGGGAATATTCTTTATGATAATACACTTTCAAATCCACTACCTAATGTTACAGTTAAATTAACTTCGTCTAACGGTGGTAACAGTATAACAACAACAACTGATGCAAACGGAGATTATAGTTTTAACAATGTCGCAACCGGCAATTATAATTTAACGGCAACAACTTCTGCACAATTCCCTAAAAACTATATAAATGCAACGGATGCTTTATTGGTTTTACGTTATTTTGCAGGGTTGCAGACACTTAATCCTTTGCGTCTTGCAGCAGCAGATGTTGATAACTTAGGAGGAGTTAATGCAACGGATGCATTAGTGATTATAAGAAGGTTTGCCGGTTTAATCTCTGTATTTACTAAACCGGATTGGATATTTGAAACGAAACAAATCAGTGTTACAAATTCAAATTTAACATCTCAAAACATAAAGGGTATTGCTACAGGAGATGTTGACGGTTCAGCAACGGGCCCATACTAAGAATTCTTGTCGAATTATTTTACCGCTTGTCGAAAACACCAAACTTAACATAAAAAACCAATCTGATTTATAAAGAGAAACATTCTTATTCTGATACAAAATTCAATAAAAAAACGTTGTTTTTATGCAGAAGATACACTTTTCTATGGCATATAACTTGAACATATAAAATCAGATAAAATAAAAGAATTAGTAATTCATCTAAAAGGATTAACAATGAAAAAAATATTTTTACTTATAGCTTTTTCACTTATAATTACTGGGGTGGTTTTACCTCAAACAACAACTATAAGTATTCCTGATATTACAGCTGAAGCTAATAAAGATGTCAGTATTCCAATAAATGTTGAGAACTTTAACAATGTTGGAGCGATAAACCTAGTTATTAATTATGATCCGAATGTACTAACATTTCAAACAGTTCAAGATCCCTTAAATGGTGCTTGGATAATAAATTCATTAACCGGTCAAATTAGAATTGCTTGGTTTAGTCTAACTCCGTTAAATGTTAATGATGGTCCTCTTTTTCATATGGAATTTAACTACATAGGTGGCAATTCCAATATTGAGTTTGATCCCACAAGTAATCAAATAGCAGATGCTGTTGCAGTTGTTATATCAACCACATTTACTAATGGAAGTATAGCACAGATAGGAGTAACTCCAACAGGTTCGATAGGAAATTTTGTTTGGGAAGATGCCAACAAAAATGGAGTTCAAGAAAACAATGAAACAGGAATAAAAGATGTCATTGTAAAATTACTGGATGCTGCAAACAATGATACTGAATTAAAATCAACAACTACTGATACACAGGGTAAATATAGTTTTGCTAATCTTTCAGCTGGAAGTTATAAAGTATCTTTTACATTGCCAACTGATTATAATTTTAGTCTTAAAAATGCAAATAATTCTACTAACGATACTGACTCTGATGTAGATCCTTCGACAGGTAAAACAGATGTATTCACATTAAATGCCGGAGATAATATTACTAATATTGATGCTGGAATGTATAAGCAAACTACACAGACTTCAACAGGTTCCATTGGTGATTATGTTTGGGATGATTTAGATAAAGATGGAATTCAACAGAATAAAACAATTGAACCTCCTTTAGAAAACGTAACAGTAAAATTATTAGATGCAACAAATAACGATGCTGAATTAAAAACAACAACTACAAATGCAGACGGTGAGTATTTATTTACAGGTTTATCTGCAGGAACTTATAAAGTAAAATTTGTAATGCTTAATGGATATGTTTTTAGTCCTAAAAAAGTTGATTATCCAAATTCCCAGAACGGTGATTCTGATGCAGATCCGACTACGGGACTGACAGATGAAATAACATTAGCTGAAAATCAAAATGTTTATAGTGTTGATGCAGGAATGTATAAGTCAACCACACCGACTCCAACAGGTTCTATCGGTGATTATGTATGGGATGATTTAGATAAAAATGGAATTCAAAAAGTTAAAACAGAAGAACCACCGTTAGAAAATGTAATAGTAAAATTACTTGACGCAAGTAATAACGAATTAAAAACAACAACAACAGATGCTGAAGGTGAGTATTTGTTTACAGGTTTATCTGCAGGAACTTATAAAGTAAAATTTGAATTGCTTAATGGATATGTTTTTAGTCCTAAAAAAGTTGATTATCCTACTGCCCAAGACGGGGATTCTGATGCAGATCCAACTACAGGATTAACAGATGAAATTACTTTAACAGAGAATCAAAATCTTTACGGAATTGATGCCGGAATGTATTATTCACCTGTTGTTGTTCAAACTCCGGAACCATGGGTTGATGTAAATGATTATAAAACTGTTTCACCTGATTCGGGATTGACAACTACTTACACAATAAATTTTGGAAATAACGGAAATACGAATTTACTAAATACAACTATAATAGATACTATACCGCAAGGGTATTCTTATGTTTCAAGCAGCGGAGGAATTTCTTCTGCCGAAACATCAAACGGGAGTAACATTGTAATTTTCCAAATCGGGACGGTTGCCGCTAACAGTGCAGATTCTGTAAAATTAACTGTTAGAGTTACCAACTTGGAATCTGATTATTTAATGAAAGCTTGTTTACTTGGCAACGATGGCAATTCAAATAATTATCAAGTTTGCGCAAGCGATTTGAATCTCTATGATGGCACAAGCGGTGGCGGAGATGCAGGAGTTGAATCTAGGGGAGATTTAGCATCAATATTATTAAAAAGACAACTTCTAATTAAATACGGAAGAACTACACCGATTCTTGCAAAATCAGATGCTAATGCCATTACTTCGCAGCACAGCTTATCAGAATTTTATCCTGCAACAGGTCCGTTTAATTCTACTGCTACAATTACAACACCGTTTGATATTCTTGGTATTTCAAATGCTGTTTCAAGTTATGCAATGGATTATAATATAAATATCGTAACAGGTCAAAGAAGGGTAGCAGGTATATTTTCTACAATTACGGAAGCACCATATATTTATGATCATACAAAAGCACTTTGTGACAGGTTAGGTGGAGCGGTAATTGGTGATTTAAGACTGTTAGAAATAAACAGCTATAAATTCTACGCAGCTAAAATAAGGAATGAAAGAAAAAATCAAACTGATTATGCGATTTCATTCAGCGTTTATGAAACATCTTCTGGATACCAACTACAAAGTAAATGGACTTACGGAGAATATATGTCACCTGACGGAGCTTCCAGCATTTACAACTTCCAGGTGTGGTCTTCTACTTATGAAGGTACAGTTGAATTAGTAAAAAGCATATTGTCAAAATTCAGCTCATTTGGTTCATTAACATATTTGAATGTAAACCAGGTTGAGCCGGATGTATATATTAAAAGCTCCTATTACTCACACGATGGTACGATCCATTTGAGAGTTATGAATTTAGGGAATGCTTCTCAAATATCTATTGTTAATAAATACAGAATAGCTCAAAGTGATGTGCAAGTTGAAAAAAATGAAAATTTTGCTGTACAAAAAGGTGAAAATGATATTGTTCTTTCTACCGGAATTATTTCTGATGCAAATTTATCATTAACATCATCTACGGGATTTATAGATGAAGCATTTGTAAGCGGAGGCTCTTATACAGATATCTCTGGTCCGAACAGTACAATTTTAAGTTTTTCAACCGCAAATTATCCTCAACCTGTACCATCGAATTATGCAGATGGTTCATTATTGTTAGCAGGCGGAGTATCAATTTCAGGTATTCTTTCGGACTGGATATCTGTAATAAGAAGTTTCTCAGCAAGCGGAGATAATATTGATTTAAGTAATTATTCAAATATAAAATTTAAAGCAAAGGGTACAGGTGTATTAACTTTTATTTTTGATTTAACAAATACTCAAAACTTTAATTACTTCTCTTATTCTGTTAATCTTACAACTGCCGAAACCGAATATTCAATTAATTTCAGCGACCTTGTTGAAATAACACCGAGTCAAAATCAATTTGATCCAAGTTTGGTAAGAAATATTGGTTTTTTTCTTAATAAAGCAAATAATCTTAATCTTACAAACTTTAATTTTGAAGTAAGCAATATTGTATTCTCTAACAATCTTGTTACAGGAATTGAGGATAATAATCTTGTTCCAAAAGAATTCAGTCTTTCACAGAATTATCCGAATCCGTTTAATCCTTCAACCAATATTGAATTTACGGTAGCAAAAACAGAAAGAATATCACTAATTGTTTATAACATTTTAGGACAGCAAGTAAAAGTTCTTGTAAACAGTGAATTAAATGCAGGCAAACACGTTGTAAACTTTAATGCTTCCGGTTTGGCAAGCGGAATTTACATTTATAGATTGATGGGAAATTCTGTAAATATTATAAAGAAAATGATCCTGCTACGCTAATGAATATAGCAGCACGAAATATTTTGAGTACAGCTTCGGCGGATAAGTCCTCCTACGATAAATCTTCGGCGGATAAATCTTGCTTAAATAGGAATAATAATAATTTATAGTGCCGTGGTATTAAAGAGGGAATATTATCACGGCATAATTACTAAAAAAAGGAGAAAAATTATGAAATCAATTAAATTGATACTAATCGTCGTATCTTTTTTCACAAGCCAAATTTTTGCACAAGACAGAGCAACGTTTACAATCGCGAACCAGAATACGTCGAATACTTGGTCTCCACTTGGATTGGGGATGAATGGATTCGTACAAATCCTAGCCGTAATCGGTACGGATCTCT
>JACZTL010000033.1 GCA_022573715.1 Bacteroidota bacterium | reverse complement strand
ATGTTTTAGGTAATCCTACTGTTAAAACTACAGGCTTTCAGTTTGGGTTAACAACTTATTTTTAAATTATTTTACCTGTACTGAAAAGTTATCCAACAATATTCAATTGATATTATTTAACACCACAGCAATGGCGACTATATAGGAGTTAGATCAAAATCGAATTTATAAAAAAAATATAGTATTGTTCTAATTTGGAAAATAGAATTAAAACACAAAATTATATAATATTTTCTGGCGAGATACTTAGCATTACTCTTTTGAAAGATAAAGAAGGTGAATTTTATGGCATAAATATACTTTTCAAATAAGGTTCAAGTTTGCGTATTTGTAATGAGATAGAGGCTTTGCAAATATTAAATATTTTTAATGCTGAAATTACAGATTAATGTTGCTTGCTTATTTGACCTTCTGTTTTTTCGTCAAGTTCTCTGAAAAATAAAATACGGTCTCTATTGATAAAATATTTTTTGCCGTCTTTTTCTCCCGCAATAAAGCAGGTAGGAGACGGGTCAGTAAAATATGATTCTTCAGTATTTAGAATAATAGAGTATTTGGGAGCGGGCATTATTAAATAGGTTTTTTTACATTTTAGTTCTCCTTAATTGTTCATTGATAATTTGATCGATTTGAGAAATTTCTCAGGGTAACTAAGCAGGATAGTTTTCATTATTAGTAATAAATTTATTAGAATATACTTTTAATAAAAAACGAAGCGGGTGCTCGGTACTAAGGAGAAATGATTCCATTCTCAAGTACTTCTACAGCGCATAGTTAGTTCAAAGTCCTATGTGCTTACTTCGTGTTCAGAGAGGGGCTATAAATGAATAGCCCATAACTTTTTAGTATAAACAAAAAAAGCACCCATTTGAAGGTCACTACAAATCAAGATAGGAGAAGAAAAATATGTCTAAAAAATTAAAATGCCGTAATCTTTTGAAATGATCTTCACTTTACGAGAAACGAATAATAATAAGATAAAATTTTTAACCAATTTTTTTAACCAAGAAAGAGAGGAATTATGCGTTATAAAACCATTATTTGTTTTGTTTTAATTTTTATACTTTTGCATGTGTCTGGGGGCTTTGCTCAACAAACCACAAAGCAAGATACAGTTCTGGAACTCATGCATAGAATTGAAATTTTGACCGAAGAAATTGAGAAGGCCAAGCTTGGTGACGGGATTCGCAGTGGCCGGCAAGAGTCCGGCATAGAGGAACGGCTCCGAGCTCTTGAGCACCAGGTTGCCACTTTAGAACTTGAGCAAACATCTCCAACGGCGCTCTCCGGCTACATGGATTTCCATTACAACAAATCGAGTCCCGGAGATGCAATACTGGACTTCCACCGTTTCGTCCTGCTCTTCTCGCACGAGTTTAGTGAATCTATTCGCTTCTACTCCGAACTCGAGATCGAGCACGCGTTTATTAAAAGTGGCCAGGGTGAGGTAGAACTCGAACAGGCCTTTATTGATTTTCACATTGACCCGAATTTGGCAATCCGGGTAGGAATTGTCCTAGTCCCGATGGGTATCCAGAACGAACGGCATGAAGGTCCCGCCTACTTTGGTGTCGAGCGGCACCAGGTCGAGACAGTCTTGATTCCTACCACCTGGTTCGATCCGGGTGTAGGCATCTTTGGTCGAATAGTCCCAGGGCTCGACTACAAGCTTTACCTCCTTGGCTCCCTTGACGGCACTAAGTTTAAAGCAAACGGAATTCGGGGAGCGCGCTCAAAGGGCTTCAAAACCAACATCGATAACCCTGCCATAGCGGGCAGGCTAACCTACAGTGGGTTTAAGGATCTGACCGTAGGGACGTCGCTCTACTATGGCGACGTGGGACACAAAATCGACATCGATGCTTCGATCACGATTTACGACATCGACTTCGCTTATCGGTACCGCTTCCTTGAACTCAGAGGAATCTGGACACAAACATTTGTCGGTAATGCGGATGGCTTGACAGCGGCGATTGATGCCAAAGATGGCCCGATCGCCAGGAGGATGGAGGGATTCGACCTAGAGGTCGCCGTTCACCTTCTTCCCCAAACGCACGAGTGGGATCTCGCCCTATTTGCTCGCTACGAAGAAGCCGATACTCAAGCGAAGCTCCATAGCGGCTTTCTACCGGTGAGGCGGTTTGACCGGAACTGGATCACACTAGGGGCGAGTTTCTTGCCTCATCCGGACGTGGTGATAAAGGTAGATTACCAAATCGGCCATAACGAAGATCCCACCGTGGAGGAAGGTAATTCCTTCAACATCGGACTGGGATGGTGGTTTTAATTATTTTCAAAAAAGAAAGGAATATTAATTATGAAATTTCTAAGCTCACTAGGCCGGATGGGCCTCATTTTGGTCTTGGTTGTATTTGGGATATCTTCCTGTACCTTGACATCATCATTCATAGACAAATTAGCTGAAGATGGGACGCACATTATCCAAATTGAAGCAGAGCGTTTCCAATTTATACCATCTCAGATCCGTGTACGTCAAGGGGAAAGGGTCCGATTGATATTTAGGAGCCGAGACACGACACACGGTGTAGCCATTCCAGAATATCAGATTCGCAAAGACATTCCACCACGTGGTAAAGGGGAAACCATAGTAGAATTTACCGCGGACAAGATTGGTTCCTTTACCTATCGCTGCTCCCATCTCTGTGGTGCTGGACATGCCATGATGCGCGGTATTATAGTGGTTGAACCTTAATAGGGATCTTGTTGGTAAATTCGCTGAGACCGGTAAAAATATATACGATGACATCAATGGTCTCACATTTGCAATTAGTTTTCGTCCTGCTCCTGGAACTGTGTTTAGGGCTAATTATATTCATTATTGGAGCCGCGATGTTTTAGGTAATCCTACTGTTAAAACTACAGGCTTTCAGTTTGGGTTAACAACTTATTTTTAAATTATTTTACCTGTACTGAAAAGTTATCCAACAATATTCAATTGATATTATTTAACACCACATAGTAATTGAAAGATTTAATTATCTTTTATTAAGTAATTTAAACCTTTATATGTTTATAAGAATTTATTTTAAGGGAATATTTTTGTGAAGAAAGTGAGAATCTTATCTTGGAACGTTAACGGGATAAGAGCTGTATATAAAAAAGGTTTTGTTGAATGGATTAGAAGCGTCGATCCTGATATACTTTGCATTCAGGAAACTAAAGCCAGAGAAGAACAATTACCTGAAGATTTAAAAAACATAGATGATTATCAATCTTATTTCTGCTGGGGTGAAAAAAAGGGTTACAGCGGAACTGCAATTTATACAAAAGAAAAACCGAAAAATGTCAGTAGAAAACTTGGTATTGAAAAATTTGATAATGAAGGACGTATATTAATTGCAGAATATGATGCATTTACATTATTCAATATTTATTTCCCCAACGGAAAAGCAAGAGAAGAAAGACTTCAATATAAAATGGATTTTTACAAAGCGTTTCTTGACCACGTTAAAAAGCTTAAAGATAAGGGAAAAAAAATTATTATTTGTGGAGATGTAAACACTGCGCACAAAGAAATTGACCTTGCAAGACCAAAATCTAACGAAAAAACTTCAGGCTTTTTACCCGAAGAGAGAGCTTGGATTGACGAATTATTGGCAAACGGTTTTTTAGATACCTTGCGTATATTTAACGACAAACCCGAACAATATTCCTGGTGGGATATGATAACCAGAGCCAGGGAAAGAAACATAGGTTGGCGTATAGATTATTTTTTTATAAGTGATAATCTAAAAGAACAAACTATGGATGCTTTTATTATGCCTGAGGTAATGGGCTCAGATCATTGTCCTATCGGACTTAAAATATCAGTTTAATTATTGATATAATTTCTTATTTTTGAATCCCTCAAATTTATTTTTTAATAAATTAAGTTTTATGAAGAATTACAGAGTATTATTATTTTATAAATATGTAAATGTGGGAGACACTGAACAGTTTAAAAACGAACACTTAAAATTTTGTTTTGAAAACAATATAAAAGGAAGAATATATATAGCTGAAGAAGGTATAAATGGGACAATCTCAGGAAAAACATCTGATATTGAATCATATAAATTTTATTTGAGAAGCTATCCAATTTTTAAAGACATTGTTTTTAAGGAAGATGAAGAAGATAAAATTGCTTTTACTAAAATACATGTTAGAGTAAAAAAAGAAATTATTCATTCCGGCTTAAACGGAACTTCCTTAAAAAACGGAGGGAAAAGATTAAAACCCGAAGAGTTACTAAAATTTTATGAAGAAGAAAAAGATTTTGTGATTATCGACGCAAGGAATTGGTATGAAAGTAAATTGGGTAAATTTAAAAATGCCGTAACACCACAAATGAAAAATTTCCGTGAATGGAAAAAAACAGTAAAAGATTTAGAAGTATATAAAAATAAAACTGTTGTAATTTATTGCACGGGCGGCATAAGATGTGAAAAGGCTTCAGCTTATATGGTGGAACAAGGGTTTAAAGATGTTTATCAACTTGATGGCGGAATTGTAACTTATACAAAAAAATATCCCAATACATATTGGGAAGGAAGCATATGGGTCTTCGATGAAAGATATGCGGTTGATGTTAACACAGAAGAAGAACTAAAATATACAACTAAATGTGAGCATTGCGGAACCCCAACTTCTTATTATATAAATTGTCATAATATGGAGTGTGACACAATAATCTTTTATTGCCATCAATGTAAGAAAGATATGGATTATTGCTGTTCTGAAGATTGTATAAATGCTCTAAGAAAAAGACCCAGATATTACGGATGAGCATTCAAATCTAAATGAATATAAACGACAAACAATGAATAAAAAATTTCTTATTATAATTTTTATTTTTTCCTTAACAACTTCTCTTTATCCGCAAACAGATACTTTAAAAACCTATTATCCTAATAACAATTTAAAATCAGTGATACCTTTACTTGATAGCTTAAGACATGGTCTTGCAAAGCTTTATTTTGATAACAACAAAATAAAAGAAGAAAGACCTTATATAAACGGAAGAGTTAAAGGCATTGTAAAGCATTATTATAAATCCGGCGTATTGAAATCTTTATACTCAGTACTTAATGGAAAAAGAGAAGGTAACTATACTTTGTATGATGAAAAAGGCGAAGTGTTAAAAGATGTTAATTTTGTAGGTGGTAAAATATACGTAAAAAAAATTCCTTTTTATGTTGATAAAGAAAAAGAAACTTTTATAAATAAATCAATAAAAAAAATAAAAGAAAAACGAACCGGTGTACCACTTCCACCCAAAATAGAGGAAAAAAATTTCAAAGATGATCCTGCTTATTATCTAAATGTAGAAGTTATGCCAAAGCCAATTGGGGGAATGGCAGCGATTTATAAAAAGTTATTTTATCCCAGTTTTGCAAGGGAGAATGATATTCAAGGTATCGTAAAGGTTAGAGCATTTATTGAGAAGAATGGAAAAGTAAGTAAAACTGAAATTATTAAAGGGCTTGGTTATGGGTGCGATAAATCAGCAGAAATTGCTGTTAAATATACAAGATTTACACCCGGTTTATTAAGGGGACAAAAAGTTAAAGTACAAATGGTAATATCTGTTGAGTTTAAATATCCTTAATTCTTAAATTACAATTGTTTTAAAACGCAGCTTATCTAACATTTCTTTTTCTTTACCATATTTTGAATTTATTAAAATATTATAATTAACAAATTCTCTTCTTGTTTTATAATTTTTTCTTAAATCATCGAAGATATTTTTTTTACACTTTAATATATTTAACAAATTTTGGTAGTCATAATTAATATCATAAATATTTTTTATAATTGATAATAATGTGTTTTCTACATTACCAAAGTCTTTAAATGTTAAATCTTTTGAAATACCTGCAGGTTCTTCAAAATTACATTCTGGTTTTTGGTCTAAAAATTTGCAAAGATGATTATAAACAGCTTTTGTTCCGTTTATTTTACCGTTAAGGGTATAACCTGCAATATGTGGTGTCCCTATATCAACTAGCTTTAATAAATTTAAATTAATATTAGGTTCATTTTCCCAAACATCAAGCACGGATATTAAATTTTTAGACTTTATTACTTTAATAAGTGCAGCATTATTAACCACACTCCCCCTTGATGTATTAATCAGGATAGAGTTATCTTTAAAATTTTTCAAGATATTAAAATCAAATAAATGGTGAGTTTTATGTTTTCCTTTAGTTGTATAAGGAACGTGCAAAGTTAAAATATCAGCATTTAACAATTCCTTTAAGGGAAGATATTTTTTATTGGGCGTTAATTCTTTCAAAGGCGGGTCGTTAAGTAGAATGTTCATTTCAAAGGCTTTTGCAAAATTTGCGACCTTACTCCCTATATTGCCTACACCAATAATTCCGATGGATTTATCTTTTAATGAAAAATTGTATTTAACAGCTAAATTTAATAGCGCTGTTATTACATACTCGGCAACAGAATATGAATTTGAACCTGGAGAATTGCAATTGTAGATTTTTTTTTCATTTAAATAATTTATATCTAAGTGATCAACACCTATAGTTGCACTACCAACAAATCTAATGTTGGTATTCTCAAGTAAATTTCTATCTACTTTAGTGATAGAGCGGACAATAAGAATTTCAGTTTTTTTAATAGATCTTTTAGTTATTTCTCTTCCGGGGAGTAGAGTTACTTTGCCAAAAAGAGAGAAGACCTTTTTTGCAAGCAAAATGTTTTCATCTGCTAAAATATTTAACATTAAATTCTTGTTTGTTTAACTATAATAGAATATATTTTTTTATTAAAAAAACTGTACTAATAAAATTTAATCTTGTTTAACCGATGTAATTATAAACACTAATTTAGCGAGAAGAGCAATGCTAAGCCAGTTGCTTCAACCTGAAATAATAGAATTGTTAAAAGAGCGTAAGCTTAGCACTTTAAAAGAAGTATTAAATGATTGGGATCCTACCGATTTAGCAACACTTATAAGCCAAATTCCAGAAAAAGAAAGAGTAATTTTATTTCGCCTTCTAAAGCAAGATCTTGCTACCGATACATTTGAATTTCTTGAAGTAGAACAGCAGATTGAACTTATTAAAGCAATGGGTAATGGTGAGGTGGCATCGATACTGAATGAAATGGCACCCGATGACCGTACAGCTTTATTTGAAGAACTTCCAAGTTCTGCTGTAAAACAATTGGTCAGAATGCTTTCTGCTGAAGAAAGAAAAGTCGCACAAACTTTGTTGGGTTATCCTGAAGACAGTGTAGGTCGTTTGATGACACCGGATTATATTGCGGTTAAATCAGACTGGACAATAGCAGAATCCTTAAAATATATTAGAGAAAACGGTGAAGACAGTGAAACACTTAACATCATTTTTGTGGTTGACGAAAAAGGAAAACTAATTGATGATCTGAAAATAAGAGAGTTGATATTTGCAGAACCGGATAACAAAATAAGCGATTTAATGGATGAAAATTTTGTTGCATTACACGTAAAGGATGATCAAGAAACCGCGGTTGATGTTTTCAAACAATATGATAGAATAGCATTACCGGTTATTGATAAAAACGAATTGTTGTTAGGTATTGTTACTGTTGATGATGTTTTAGATGTTGCAGAAGAAGAAGCCACGGAAGATATTCAGAAAATAGGTGGTGTTAAAGCATTAGAAGAATCATACAGTACAATTTCAATTTTTCAAATGATGAAAAAAAGAGCCGGATGGTTATCGATATTATTTATTGGGGAATTGTTTACTGCAAGTGCAATGGGGTATTTTGAGATTGAAATTAGCAAAGCAATAATTTTAGTTTTATTTGTACCATTGATTATATCAAGCGGGGGTAATTCAGGATCGCAGGCATCAACACTTGTTATTAGAGCCCTTTCTGTAGGCGAAATTAAATTAAGTGATTGGTTCTTTGTAATGAAAAGAGAAATAATATCCGGGATTATTTTAGGAAGCATTCTTGGCATATTGGGTTTTATCAGAATATTAGCTGGTAATTTTACTTCTGATATATTTGGTATTCATTGGTTCCCTTTAGCACTGACAGTAAGTGTCTCTTTGTTTAGTGTTGTCCTTTGGGGAACATTAGCAGGATCAATGCTGCCAATTTTGTTAAAAAAATTAGGAGCTGACCCTGCCGTTGCTTCCGCTCCATTAGTTGCTACATTGGTTGATGTAACTGGTTTAGTTATATATTTTAGTGTAGCAATATTATTTCTTAGTGGCACTCTTTTATAATTATTTAAAAACAAGATTCATTTTATGAAAGGTATAATTTTAGCAGGGGGTTCTGGTTCTCGCCTTTATCCCGTTACAAAAGTTTACAGTAAACAACTTACATTACTTTATGACAAGCCATTAATTTATTATCCTCTTTCAATTTTAATGCTTACGGGTATTAAAAATATTTTAATCATTTCGGATTCCAATACAATTCCTCTTTATAAACTATTATTTAATAATGGTAATCAAGTCGGCTTAAATATAAAATACGCTGTACAAGAAGCTCCAAATGGAATCGCAGAGGCATTTATTATAGGTGAAGAATTCATTGCTGATGATAATGTCACTTTAATTTTAGGTGATAATATATTTTATGGTTATTTGGATTTTCTTTATAAAGCTATCAAGGAACATAAATCAGCAACAGTTTTTGCATACCAAGTAAATAATCCCGAGAGATATGGTGTAATTGAATTTGATAAAGATGGTAAAGTAATATCTATAGAGGAAAAACCGAAAATACCAAAATCAAATTATGCTGTGCCAGGTATTTATATTTATGATAATAATGTTATAGATATTGCAAAAAATTTAAAACCTTCGGAAAGAGGTGAACTTGAAATAACGGATGTAAATAAAGAATATATGTCACAAAATAAGTTAATAGTTCAAAAAATTGGACGAGGAATTGCCTGGCTTGATACAGGTACACCTCAGGCGCTTCTTCAAGCTTCAAATTTTTTTGGTGTTATTGATGAGAGACAAGGCTTAAAAGTAGGATGCATCGAAGAAATATCATACCGCAAAGGATTTATTAATAAAAATCAATTCCAATCTTTAATTGAAAGTATTCCCAAATGCAGCTACCGCAACTACTTAGAGAATATTTTGAATGAAGTATAGAGACAATTAATGGATTTTGAAATAAACAAAACCAGCATTAATGATCTTCTATTAATCAAACCAAATGTTTTTGAAGACGGCAGGGGGTATTTTTACGAACTTTTCAATTCAGAAAAATATATAAAGGCCGGGTTGGACTTTAATTTTGTGCAGGATAATATATCAAAATCACAAAAAGGAACAGTCAGAGGTTTGCATTTTCAAGTAGGAGAATACTCACAGGGAAAACTTTGTCAAGTAATAGTAGGAA
This sequence comes from Bacteroidota bacterium, assembly GCA_022573715.1. Classification (GTDB taxonomy): domain Bacteria; phylum Bacteroidota; class Ignavibacteria; order Ignavibacteriales; family Ignavibacteriaceae. Next base: position 9,581 of record JACZTL010000033.1, on the reverse strand, counting down.
AAGTATTAGATGTAGCTGTGGATATCCGCCCTGAATCTAAAACATTCGGCAAATACTATTCTGTTGAACTCACCGCAGAAAATCATTACCAGTTGTGGATGCCTTCCGGATTTGCACACGGTTTTTCAGTACTTTCAAATGAAGCTATATTCCTATATAAATGCACCCACTTTTATAATAGAGAATACGAAAGATCTATTAAATATGATGATCCTGAGCTTAATATAGATTGGAAAGTTGATTCACCCATTGTTTCTGAAAAAGATAAAGACGCACCGACTTTTAAAGAATACCTGCAAAACATATAATCCCCACCCTAATTTTTAAGTAAATATTCATTTAACATTATTATATTGTTGTGTTATTTTTTAAAAATTGACCAGAAATAATTTTCAATGAAAGTTCCATTACTCAACCTTAAGCTTCAGTATCAAGCACATAAAAATGAATTAGACAAAGCTGTTCTAAGGGTTGTCGAATCACAATATTTTATACTTGGACCCGAAGTAGATGAAATGGAAAAAGCTTTTTGTGGCTATTTAAATTGCAATTACGCAGTCGGTGTATCGTCTGGAACAGATGCTTTATTATTAGCTCTTATGGCTATTGGAATAAAATCGGGAAATGAAGTAATTGTACCGACATATTCATTTTTTTCAACTGCGGGTGTTATTAGCAGATTGAACGCAACTCCCGTTTTTGTTGATATAAATAAAACAACTTTTAACATTGATTCTGAAGACATAAAAAGAAAAATAACCGAAAAGACAAAAGCCATTATTCCTGTTCATCTATATGGACAAAGTTGCGAGATGGATGAAATAGTTTCCATTGCGAAAGAACATAAGTTAAAAATTATAGAAGATGCCGCTCAAGCAATCGGCACACAATACAAAGACGGCAGATACGTCGGTACAATCGGTGATATTGGTTGTTTCTCATTTTTCCCTTCAAAAAATCTTGGCTGTTACGGAGATGGGGGATTAGCAGTAACAAATGACCCTGAATTAGCAGAGAGATTAAAAATAATGCGTGTTCACGGGGCGAAACCAAGATATTATCATAAAACAATCGGTGGTAATTTCAGATTGGATGCTTTACAAGCTGCAGTACTTAATGTTAAACTTCCTTATCTCAATTCGTGGTCGGCTAAGAGAAGGACAAACGCTGATTTATATAACAAATTATTTATAGAAGCCGGACTTACCACATCTGTAGGCGAAACCGAATTTAATGACAACAACAAAGTTCTGCTGCCTAAAGCTGTGTATAGAGAGTATTCTGAAACTGTTAAAAATTATAACATATATAACCAATATATAATCAGAGTTCAAAAAAGGGATGAGTTAAGAAAACATTTGTCCGACAACGAAATAGGAAATGAAATTTATTACCCTGTTCCGTTTCATTTACAGGAATGTTTTTCAAATTTAAATTATAAGCAGGGTGATTTTCCTAATGCAGAGGAAGCATGTGCTACATCTTTAGCGCTGCCAATTTTTCCCGAACTGACCGAAGAGCAAATAAAGTATGTAGTTGATACGATTAGAGACTTTATATACAAATAATTATGGCTGATTTTAAAAACAAAAAAATATATTTAGCCGGACACAACGGAATGGTCGGTTCGGCAATAAATAGAGAGCTTACAAAAAACGGTTATAATAATTTATTAGTAAAATCGTATTATGAACTGGATTTAACAAGACAAGAAAATGTTGAAAAATTTTTCTCGAACGAAAAACCGGGAATAGTTATTATAGCTGCAGCTAAGGTCGGAGGAATACTTGCGAACAATACTTATCGTGCCGAATATATTTATGACAATATTATGATTGGAACTAATATTATAAATTCAGCATACAAAACAGGTGTTGAAAAATTAATATTCTTGGGCAGCTCTTGTATTTATCCAAAATTGGCACCACAACCTTTAAAAGAAGAATATCTCCTTTCAGATTATTTGGAATATACAAATGAACCTTATGCTATAGCTAAAATCGCCGGAATTAAATTGTGTGAAAATTATTATCAACAATACGGATGTAATTTCTTTTCAGCAATGCCCACAAATCTATACGGGCCAAACGATAATTTTGATTTGGAAACTTCGCATGTTCTTCCTGCTTTAATAAGAAAGTTTCATGAAGCAAAAGTAAATAATAAAACGGAAGTAGTATTATGGGGTACTGGAAAACCAAAAAGAGAATTTCTTTACGTTGACGACCTTGCCGAAGCTATTTTATTTCTACTTGAAAATGTTAATGCTAAAGATCTTTATGATAATGGAATTTCACAAATTAATGTTGGAACAGGTGAAGATCTAACGATTGATGAACTTGCAAAAAAGATTTCCAACATTGTAGGTTACAATAGCAAAATTGTGTATGATTCCTCAAAGCCAGACGGAACACCAAGAAAACTAATGGATGTTTCAAGGCTTCATAAATTAGGTTGGAAACACAAAACAAGTCTGGAAGATGGGATTAAATTAGCTTATGAATTTTTTAAGAAGTAAAGCACAAATTAATTGAAGGAAATTTGATGAAGAAAGTCATTGTAACGGGCATAACCGGTCAAGACGGAAGTTATTTAGCGGAAATACTATTAAAAAAAGGTTATCAAGTTCACGGAATAATAAGAAGAAGCAGTTCATTCAACACTGCAAGAATAGATCACTTATATAATGATAAAGCAATATTAAATAAAAAATTATTTCTTCATTACGGGGATTTGGTTGATACAAGCAATTTAAATCGTCTGTTAGAAAAGATTGAACCTGATGAAATTTATAATCTTGCTGCTCAAAGTCACGTTAAAGTTTCATTTGAAATACCTGATTACACAGCACAAGTTGATGCATTAGGAACACTCCGCTTTTTAGATGCAATAAGAGAAGTCGGATTAAAGCAAGTGAAATTTTATCAAGCTTCAACAAGTGAACTATACGGAAAAGTAAGAGAAGTACCGCAAGACGAAAACACACCATTTTATCCCCGTTCTCCTTACGGAGTAGCAAAACTTTACGGATATTGGATTATAGTTAATTACCGCGAGGCATATGATATTTTTGCGTGTAACGGAATATTATTCAACCACGAATCTCCCCGCAGAGGTGAAACTTTTGTTACTAGAAAAATAACAAGAGCTGCGGGAAGGATAATTGCAGGTTTACAACAGAAACTTACTCTCGGCAATCTTGATGCAAAAAGAGACTGGGGATTTGCCCCGGAATATTGCGAAGGTATGTGGAGAATACTCAATCATAAAAATGCAGAGGACTTTGTACTTGCCACCGGCGAGACTCATACCGTAAGAGAATTTACCGAGAATGCATTTACAAACATAGGCATAGAATTAGAATGGAAGGGTGAAAGGGAAAATGAAAAAGGAATTATTAAAAAAATAGATTTAACTGTTGCTGAAAATCTTGTAGAATCCGAAAAAGATAAATTTAATTACAAGCTTAAAAACACACTTAAAATCGGTGATGAAATAATAGGTATAGACCCGAACTACTACAGACCAACCGAAGTGGATTTACTTATCGGTAATCCCGCAAAAGCAGAAAAAGAATTAAACTGGAAAACTAAAACTAAATTTGAAGACCTTGTTCTTTTAATGGTTAAGGCAGATTTAGCAAAAATATTAAAAAGGGGATTTTAAAAATTAGAATATAAATTGTTGATATTATAAATCTTTGGATTGCCGGACTTATAGTTCTTGTTTTTAATATCCCGTTTTAAACGGCGTTTTTTTCGGAGGACAATTTTTGGGGAAAATATTAAAAAAAGTTTAGTTAAATTAATAATTTAATCACATCCTCCTGTATTGTAATGGACGTAATTATAAATTAATGTTCAATAAAAACTAATATTTTCAAACAGCCGTTCTCTTTTTCCTTTGCTTAAAAATTCGTAAAAAATATTTTATTAATCGAAAAGTTTTTTTGTCGTTTAATAAATGTTAACAAACTTATCTTTTAGAAAAGAATAATAAAGTTTAAGTTAAGGTAATAATTAAAAAATGTTGTAAGCCTAATGAGAAAATTTTATTTAGCTTTTGTGTTGTTTGTGATTTTTCAGCTTCTAATTTATCCCCAAGATAAAACCACACAACTTAACACTAATGCTCTAAGTACCTGGTCTCTTTTAATTGAAAGCGGTATAACTTTATCACAGACAGATTATAACGGAACAGGAACAGATATATTAGGTAGATTTTCGTTTGAATATAAATTTCCTTCAACAACAAAAAGTTCTTTTGGATATAAGTTTTGGGGTGGTGGTGGTTACATTGCCGGCAGTGATGATTCAAAATTGATAAAGACTTTCAGAACAGGGTTCAATACTATCGGTGCAGGTATGATTTATGGTTTGTAGTTATCTTTAAAAACAAGCGTTTATGTTATGGCAGGTACTTCATATTTTTCTTTTAATCCTAAGGGTGTGAACGGAGTTAAACTACCGAATAATGCGGTTGGTAATTATAGTACAAGTGAAATAAATTAAAACGGAGAACTTGGTTTTCGTTTTGGTATTACGGATAATCTAAAATTTGTTGTTAATGCCGGTTTGAATTTTAGTAATTCAGATAATTTGGATGATATAACTTCTGGTCTTAAAAATGATATGTTCATAACAACGATGGCTGGTTTTTCTTTTACATTATCTTCAAAAAGAGATGAAGATAAAGACTGGATTAAAGATTCAGATGATATGTGTCCAAACACACCTGAAGATGTTAAGGTAAATGAGTTTGGTTGTCCCGTTGATACTGACGGAGACGGTGTTGCAGATTATTTAGATGAATGTTCTAACATACCTAAAAACGTTTTAGTTGACCAAAAGGTGTGCCCGGTAGATTCAGATAAAGACGGTGTGCCGGATTATTCCGATCTTTGTCCTGATACTCCTTTAGGAATTTCTGTTGATGATTTTGGCTGTCCGTTTGATATTGATGCGGACGGCATACCTGATTATAAAGATAAATGTCCTGATACTCCAACAGGTATTGCTGTTGATGATAAAGGCTGCTTGATTGATTTTGATTTAGATGGAATACCTGACTATAAAGATAATTGTCCTGATACCCAGCATGGAATGATGGTAGATTCAACAGGCTGTGTTAAAATTAAAACTCAAAAGAAAAAAATTGAAAAGAAAAAAGAAATTATCAAGCAGAAGAAAAAGAAGATTGAAACAAAGATAAAACCAAAAATAAAAACTGTAAAAAAAATAACGCCGAAACTCCCAAAGAAAATTAAAATTAATTATGATATTTTTACACTCAGCGGAGATAATTATTTTAGATTCGGGAAATCAACATTATTACAAACAGCTTTTCCGTATTTGAATGGATTAGTAGAATATATGAAGAAAAATCTTTTATCCCGGTGGTGGATTGAAGGATACACAGACAATGTTGGCTCTAAAGGAACAAATCAGAAATTATCATTAGAAAGAGCGAAAGCGGTTTTGGATTATTTTGTAAAAAAATGAATAATAAAATAAAGATTTAAAGTTATCGGCTTGGGAGAAAGTTTTCCGATAGCATCTAATAAAACTAAAAAAGGAAGAACAAAAAACAGAAGAGTGGTTATTGTTCGCACTTATTAAAGGAGACTTTAGAATAATTAAACTTGTTAATAAAGGAGAAAAATTATGTTTGATGATAATTATCAGTTTACTTGCGTAGAAAAATTTCTAAAATATGTTAAATATGACACACAGTCCGATGAAGAATCCGAAACGTTTCCGAGCACCGAAAAACAAAAAATACTATCCGCCGTTCTAGCTAATGAGTTAAAAGAAATAGGTTTGGAAGATGCACATATGGATGAATGGGGCTATGTTATGGCAACACTTCCTTCAAATACAGATAAAAATGTTGACACTATAGCCTTTATTGCCCATGTTGATACTTCACCGGCAGTAACAGGTAAAGACGTTAATCCTGTTATAAATAAAAATTATCAGGGTGGGGACATCGTATTAAAAAATGATACCTCAAAAATAATTAAGGTACATGAAAATCCCCAGTTAAAAGATATGATTGGATATGATATAATCACTACCGACGGTACAACCTTGCTCGGTGCCGATAACAAAGCAGGGGTTGCCGAAATTATGGATGCGGTAAATTATTGGGTTACACACCCTGATGTAAAACACGGGACTATTAAAATTTGTTTTACCCCGGACGAAGAAGTTGGAAGGGGAACAGAAAAAATAGATCTTGAAAAACTTGGGGCAAAATATGCTTACACGGTTGACGGTTCTACTAGAGGTGAATTGGAGACAGAAACATTCAGTGCTGATGCAGTAATTGTGAAAATTATAGGTAAAAACATTCACCCCGGGTTTGCTAAAGACAAAATGGTAAATGCCATAAAAATTTCAGCCGATTTTTTGGAATCCTTACCTCAAGACAGACTATCACCTGAAACAACAGAAAAAAGAGAAGGTTTTGTTCATCCTTGGATAATAAACGGAAATGAAGAATTAACTACAATAAAATTTATTATAAGGGATTTTATTACAGATAAACTTGCTGAATATGAAGCCTTCTTAAAAGATCTGGCTGAAAAAACAGTTGCTAAATACCCAGGGGCTAAATTAGAATTTGAAGTTATTGAGCAATACAGAAATATGAAAGAAGTTTTGATCAAACATCCTCAAATTGAACAGTACGCCCTTGAAGCCTTAAAAAGATTGGATATAAAACCGATTATGAACCCGATTAGAGGCGGTACAGACGGCTCAAGACTTTCTTTTATGGGACTCCCGACACCTAACATTTTTGCAGGCGAACACAGCTTCCATTCTCAATTGGAGTGGGTTGCTGTACAGGATATGGAAATGGCTGTTAAATTTATAGTGGAAATAGCAAAAGTTTGGGAAGAGAACGCATAAATAATAATTTTTAATAAAATAATATTTAATATTTATAATATGCATATAAAAAAAGCCGCCATAATATCTTTGTTCATTAATGTATTTTTATTTTTGATTTAAGCTTTTGCCGGCTTTATCTCTAATTCCATAGCTATAAATTCTGATGTAGTTAATTCAACTTTTTATTTTTCTCTAACTGTTCAAAATATTTTTTAATTAATTCTTCATAATCTTTACTGTACCCTTCATTTATTGCATTTAATAATTCATCCTTTAGCGTATTTTTTCTTTGTTCATCCAAAGTAAAATTATCAGGTGAAAGTCTTATTACATCTTTACCCGTAAATGATTCTCTTCTCTTATCATAATCTCTTTCGTTTACGGAGCGCTGTGCATCCAGCAGCTTCGATAATATTCTTTCCTGAACCTGCACAACATTATCGTCAAGCCGGCTGTTGTTCATATTTGTAATAACTTCCTGCATTTGTTTCAGAATCTCATCCAGATCCGCAGCGAGTGATTTTGATTTACCCGTGGTTTTTGCTTCCTTGTTCAACTCTTGCAAAGATTTACGAATTAACTCCTGTTGCTGCTGCAGTCTTTTTAATTGTGATAACTGTTGTTGTGTATACTTACCGTTTTGCTGTTGTAACATTTTAGATAGATTATTTAAGTTCATCTGCTGCTGTGCCATTTGTCCCAACTGCTGCATAAGCGACATCATTCCACCTTGACCGCCTCCTTTCATCATAACCTCTAATGATGATTTTAGTAAACTCGATGCATCGTTTAAAGAACTCATTGCCTGAAGCTGTCTATTCGCGGATAGGTAGCCGTTCCTGTTTTGCAAACTTTCAATAGCACCCAGCATATTCCTTCTTGCATCTCCCAAAGCCTTACCCATTTCGGGAGTAATCGCAAAAGTTTTTTGTGAGAGCTTACTTAATTGCTGCATCACCCTACTAAGGCTTCTGATCAGATCATTTTGTTTTTTAGCATTTTCCTTAAAAGAAGATAAATTCCCTGAATTATTTTTTGTTTTTGTATTGAGGTTTTCTTCCTCTTTTGAAAGTGAAATTAAATCATCAATACTTTTCATCATCTCGACAAATGTTTCCATTTGGTTCTTTTGTCTCATTTCTTTTTGAAGCTGAGAAACCATACCCTGCATTTTTTTCATGTTTTTGGAAAGTTGCTGCTGAAACTGTAAGGCATCTTTATTTTTATTGTTTTGTAAATTCTTGAAAATCTTTTCGGATAACTCTTCATTCTTCTGTTTGTTGAATTCATTTCTAAGAGAATCGAGAGATTCAGTCGGCATATCGGAAAGTTCTTTCATCAGTTGATTTAATTTATCCAATTCCTTTTTAAAATTTTCCAGCGATTTGGTGATCTGCTTTTGTTTTTTTGCAAGCTGTTTGTTTTTAGCAGGGTTGCTTTTTGCTGTTTTATTTTTAATATCTTTTTCTTTCTTTACGATGTCTTTTGTTCGTGCTAAAAGCTCGTCTATTTTTTGTGCTACCTTGATTCGTTTTAAAAGATTGAGTGTTCTTTCAATGCTGTTTTTAAATTGTTCTTCGTTGAATTTGAAATTCTTTAAAGCATCCTGTATTTTTTTTCTGTCCAAAGAGGAAAGAAGATTCTGCATCTGTTCAAAAGCTTTTTTCATTTCCTCATTTGAAAGAGACTCCATCAGTTTTTGCAGTTCTAAGTATTTTTCAAGTGTTTCGGCTGAGAGTAAATTATTCTGATTTAGTTTATCCTTCATTTTTTTTAGATCATCAGCAATCTTTGCGGCTTTTTTTTGAAGGTCTCTGAATTTTTTAGCAGCTTGTTTTAAAGTGCTTTGTTCTTTCCAGTCAATTTTCTTCTTGTTCTTCTTTAAATTCTGTGCGATCTTTTGAAGACTCTTATGAAGTTCTTCAGCTTTTTTTAATGTTTCTTTTAAATCATTGAGTGAATTATTATATATTTTATCAGTTTGCGATAACAATTCATCCAAAGAAGGAATGCGCACTCTTATTGTTTTAGTTTTACTGGATTTTGGTCCGCTTACAAAATCGTTATCAAAAATCTCTACATAAAAACTCATCACCTCATTTGAGGATAAGTTTAGGTCAATCAAATTCCATATATATTTTATTTTTTCAATATTATTTTTATTGTTAAAAGGAATATTGATTGAATGTAAATCGCTATTATTTTGATCAGTTTCAAAAGAACTGATTTTGTATTTTAATTTTAATTTAGAAAAACCGAAGTCATCGTTAATTTTTAATAGCAGAGGAATTCTATTATTAATTGAGAGCGACACATCATTCTGTGGTGAGATTAATTCTATTTCCGGATAATCATCAGTTAAAGAATTTATTTCGTAGTTTATGGGCGATAGATTTTTGTTCCCGGTTTTATCAGTTAAGATTATTTTATAAATACTGTTTTCTTTTATTTTAAAATTTCCTTCAGCTTTATTTAATTTCGATATTAAATTAATTTTATTTTGATTGTTGAATTCCAAATATGCGCTGTTGATTTCTTTTGTTGATGTTACATTAATTCTTATTTTCGAACCCTTCAAAGCAGTAATATTTCCGTTATCTTTTTGGATAGTAACAGGCAGTTTAGAATAAGCGGGCAAGGCAATTTTTAAAATTAAATTTTTAACAATAGTCCTGCTAATTACTT
>JACZTL010000032.1 GCA_022573715.1 Bacteroidota bacterium | reverse complement strand
TCAAAGCAGTATCTGCTGTAATATTATTTATATATGCAAATTACAAACGCCTTTTGCAGTATAAACAATATTAAAAATAAATAATTAACTTATTGTCTTTCTATACGTAATATGTGTATAGGGATGTTAATCGAAATAAGTCCAAATAAAATATGAAAATAGCAATTACAGCTGATATTCATCTTAAACAGAGTAAAGATGAAGCTCCTGAGCGATACAATGCTCTCATTAACATTATTAAAAAAATCAAAGATGAAAAAATAGACAAGCTTATCATCGCTGGTGATTTATTCGATAAAGAAGCTAAAAATTATAACATTTTTGATGAGTTTGTAAAAATTAACAACGACATCACTTTTTATGTAATACCAGGAAATCACGATGTGGGGTTGAATCAAAAATATTTCACTGCCAATAACCTTCAAATTTTCAACTCCGCCCAAGTGCTTTCTTTTAATAATAATGCTATTAAAATCTTTTTGATCCCTTATTCTGCTGACAATTCCATGGGAGAAGTCCTTGCCCAAAATGAACAACAATTACCAGAAAAGTGGGTATTGTTAGGTCATGGAGATTATATTACAGGACAAAGTACTCCAAATCCCTACGAACCTGGAATCTATATGCTTCTTACTCGTCATGATATTGAAACTTATAATCCTGTAAAAGTTATATTAGGACATATCCACAAAAGAGAAATTTTTGGGAAAGTCCATTATGTGGGGTCTCCGTGTGGACTGGATATTACTGAAACAGGCAAACGATATTTCACTATAGTGGATACTAATAGTGGAGAAGTTACTTCAAATAAAATCCTTACAGATATTCTATATTATAACGAAAACCTGATTATGCTGCCTGTTGAAGATGAGTTTGGCTATATTGAACAACAAATTCAAAAGATGATAAAGGGATGGAGCTTGTCCGATGATGAACTTACTAAAGTTAGATTACGACTGAAAATTAATGGTTATACTTCGGATTTAAAAAAGCTTCAATCTATCGTTAATGATGCATTAAAAAATTTTACATTCTATAATGATAAAGAACCAGATCTAACGGAGGTAAATGTTTTAAAAGATAACGAACGAATACAAATTATTGAATTAGTAAAAGAAGCTATTGAAAAAAACGATAAGGAACTTGGATTATTACAACTTACACAAAATGATGTTATGGAGCAATCGTTACATATAATCTTAAACAAAGCATAAAATTATGGGAGTTCGAATAGATAAAATTGTTGCTAAAAATTTGGGCCCCTTAACCGATTTTTCAGAAGAGTTTGGCCAATTCAATCTGATCTATAGTCAAAATGAAAAAGGGAAAACCTTTCTTACAGAGTTTATAATTCGCTGCCTATTCAGGAACACTAAACGTTGGAAGCTACGAGAAGGAGGAAGGGGGAATGTTTGGGTGAGTGGTTTAGAAGATCAGCCTATTGCATTCACTCCATCAAAAAAACCGAAATTAGAAGACTGGATGGAAGGTAAGGGACTGCCTTCTGCATTGGTCAATTTGGTTGTAGCAAAAGGAGCAGAGGCAGAAATTGCGAATGTTCCAGGAGGTTTAGATAAACATATCGTAAGGGAAATTCTTTCTGAAAAGAAAATACTTGACAATATTGAGGCTAATATTTCAAAAACTGTGCAAGAGGCTATATTAGAAAACGGCACCATTGATATAAGTATTAGAGGTGAAGGTAAAAAGTACCAAGATTTAAATAATGAAATAAAAGACATAACGAATCTAATCATTAAAATAGGTACGGAATACTCACTTGGAGAACTGGAAAGATTAAAAATCCAGAAAAAGAAAGATGAAGAAAAATTTAAAACGCAACAAAAAGCCAAATATCATAAAGCTAATATAATTGCTCAATATATTGAAACTATCGAAAAGAACCTTTCGAAATTGGATGAAAGAGAAATAAGCAATATATCAATTAAAAAAGAGAACTTAGAAAAAATTCGAAAGAAGTTAGCACATAAAGAAAAGGAATTTAAACAAGCGGAACAGGATAGTCAAACATTTCAATGGCTAAAAAGCTTAATAGATAATTATCGATCTCTTACTACTAAAACTATAGAAAAACCAAATAGGGTATTTCCTTATCTTAGTGTTCTATTCTTTTTAGGTGGAGGTCTTAGCCTATTTTGGTGGGATAAAGTTATTGCTTTGGTTCTGTTTGCTGTTGCGTTTGGTATCTTTAGATTTTATTTCGATATATATTACAGAGCAACGAAAAATTTCGGTGAGCACAGTGAACTTAAAAAACTAAAAGAAGAATTTGCTGAAAGAATAGGACTGGAGATTAAAAATACTGCAACCATTCAATCAGAATTTGAAAAATATCAGAAAGCACCGGGTGAAGAAGCTAACTTGAAAAAAGAGATTAGCGATTTAAAAGACGAATTCAATGACTTGGTAGTTTCTATTGAGCAAGGATTTAGCAAGTTAACAGAGAATAAGATAGATGAATCTAATTGGAATGTTGAGCTTACAAAATTAGATCAACAAGTTAAAGACCTCAAAGAAAGCAAAAAGACAGAACAAGAAAAGTTAATGGAATTAAAAGTAGATGAATCTGACTATCTAAAGGAAAAAATTGATGTGGAGTATAGCAAGCAAACTTATGAACACTTAAATGAAGAGATAAAAAAAATCAATAAAGGAATTGAAGAAAAGGAGGTTGAACTTATAACAATTAAACATAAAATATGTTCAATCACGGTTGATGACTTTAGTATAAGTTTTGAAAAAGCTTTTGAAAACCTACAAATAAAACGAATTGAGAAAGAGGAAGAATTAAAAACAATAAAATCTGAAATCGTTGCAGGTAATACCGTTTATAAGATACTTGACAACTTACACAAAAAAGAAGATGTCAAAATAGCTGAAGGTCTTGCATCTGAAAATATCACTATTCTTCTCCAAGCTCTGACAAAACGATATAAGCTTATTTCGTTGGATGATGAGTATCTTAAGGTTTCGGATGATATTCAAGATTTCTATCTTAAAGACCTTAGTACAGGTGCCCAAGAACAAATTATGTTAGCATTAAGAATAGGATTTAGTTCTCAATTGTTAAAAAAAGAATCAATGTTTCTTATTCTTGATGATGCATTTCAACATTCCGACTGGCAGAAAAGAGAAGTTTTGATAAATAAATTAGCTGATGTAGCTAAAAATGGCTGGCAAATAATTTATTTTACAATGGATGACCATATTAGAGACTGTTTCGATAAAATAGGAAGTAGTAAGTTGAATAATGACTATAAGAAAATATGCTTATAAGGTTAGGCTTACTTCTGCTAACTTTGTATAAAAAATATAGGGTTAACATGCGTTTCAGAAAGTTTGGTCCTCCTTTGAAACTTTATTCTCAGTGGACTTGGAAGCAACTCCGAAAACCCAACATTTTTTATACTTTACCGTTGTTCTCTTCTCACATCAGTCTTCTGGATGTATAACAAAGTAATAAATGCATAAATATATTTTATTGCTTAATCCTAAATTTTTCTTGTGATATAATCTTTCACAAAACAACTAACCAAAGATTAATCTAACAATAAAAACAGCAGCCAATATTCCGGTGACATCGGCTATAAGTCCTGCGGGTAAAGCGTGTCTTGTTCTTTTAATATTAATCGCACCAAAATACAGCGCCAAAACATAAAAAGTGGTTTCGGTGCTTCCGTAAAATGTTGAGGTTAAAATACCGATGAAGGAATCGGGTCCGTGCACCGAAATAACCTCGGACATAATCCCCAAAGAACCGCTTCCCGAGAGTGGACGCATCAATGCCATCGGCAGTGCATCAACGGGCATACCTATAAAATCAGTGACGGGATGAATTACAAATTTCAGCCAATCCATTGCACCGCCTGCACGGAAAATTCCGATAGCTACAAGCATAGCTACGAGATAAGGAATTATTTTAACAGCAATTTGGAATCCCTCTTTTGCTCCTTCAACAAACTGTTCATAAACCTTGACTTTTTTTATCAGTCCGTATCCTAAAAAGAGGACAATAACAAGCGGTATTGCAAGTGTTGATAATAACTGTATTGCAACTTTAAAAGAAGAAACGTTTATAAACGAAAATGCAGAAGAAAGTGACTTGCCCAAACCGGTCAGTGTAAATATTAAAATAGTTGTTAACAATAAACCGATAAAAGAAAAAAACTTTGAATTTTGTTTAATCCAGTTTTTAAATTCACCTTTTTTCATTGGGAATTTTTCAAACGTTTTTGCAGCAAAAACACCTGCTATTGTAGCGCAAGAAGATGCGAACAACGAAGTACCTATTATAATAGCTGGATCAGAACTACCGGAGGCTGCCCTAACAGCAATTGCGGTTACGGGAATTAATGTAATACCTGCAGTATTTATTGCTAGAAAAGTACACATAGCATTTGTGGCAGTTCCCTTTTCGGGGTTTAACTTTTCAAGTTCTTCCATTGCTTTTAGTCCGAACGGAGTTGCAGCATTACCAAGCCCGAGCATATTAGCGGAAATGTTCATAATCATTGAACCCATAGCAGGATGGTCAGAAGGAATATTTGGGAATAACCATTTGGTAAGTGGTTTTAAGAGATTTGCAATTGATTTAATTAAACCCGCATCTTCGGCAACCTTCATTATTCCAATCCACAAAGCCATAATGCCAATAAGTCCCAAGGCAATATTTACGGCAATGCCTGCGTATTCAAGTGCCGCATTTGTAACATTCTTTAGTTTTATAAATGATACTCTTTCAAAAATGATTTTAGCGTTATTATTGTTCAAATAAAGGGTAGCATTTATATCATTATCTTTACCCGAAGCCTTTGCAATTGACTGCAAAATTTCAGGCATATTACTATTTACAAATAAAACTGCTTTTGCTTCATTGCTGTCTTTTTCAAAAGTTAATACCGATTTAAATATAATATCAGAAGTAGTGCTGTCGTTAAATATTTTATTAAAAAGATTTTTGTCTATTGTAAGTGTAGCTTTTACGGTTTTGGGGATAGTCTTTATTTCATTTTGATTTTCTTGAACAGAGACACTAATTGATTCATTATTATGGTATTTATTTTCACTTATATCTATTAGATCAGTTGTTACTGCTGCACCTATTCCTAAAAATAATAAGCCAATCCAAACATAATTAAGCATTAATTATCTCCAAGTATATGTTCATTTTTGATAATAAATATTTTTCTTTCAAAAGGAAAAGAATGAATTCCGTTTGTATTTTTTACAACAATTTTTAAGATATGCTTGCCATCAGTTATATTTGACAGATCAATTTTCAACAATTTATTTTTCGTATCAAAAGAATAATCATTGAATCTAACAGAATCAAATTTTACTACTACAGAATTTGTGTCTATATTTGTTGAATCTTCAATAATAAAATTTATCACTTTATTATCACTGCGAATTGAATCAATATTAACAACAGATTTTATAATTGGCACGCCTGCTTTAAAAAATCTACAAAGCCCTTTAAATATTCCCCAGGCTTCAATCCTGTTGAATAACAGTTCTGTTAATCTCTGCGATTCAAAATGATGAGTAGTAAAACCGCCCTCAACCAAAACAGCAGGCATTTTAGTGTTTCGTAAAACAGAAAAACCTTCATTCGGATAAATTATATAATCGGAATAAGTACCGTCAAAAGAATAAGGTCCGCCTGAGTTACGCATTGCATAGGATAAATCTCTTTGTATATATTTTGCTAAATCATGATTGACGGGATTATATTCATAATATTTGGGTTTTGCGTGATAATACGTTGATGTATAATTAGTCCAAATATCATTTTCAATGGCGGGAGCATTGTGATGAATACTGATAAGTATATCGGCATTTAAGCTATCTGCTAATCTTGAACGGTCTTGCAAAGCTACAGTTGTATCTTTATCTCTTGAAAGAAAAACAACTGCATTAGCCTGTCTTAAAAAAGTAGTGAGCGCTAAGGCAACATTTAAATTTATATCGGCTTCAATTGCATCGCCTTCAAAGCCAATATTGCGCCTGTCTTCCCCGCCGTGTCCCGGGTCTATAAATATTATTTTGTTTTTTATATAAGGTGTATACTTTTCAATAAATTCAATTTTTTTTTGGGGATTTCTAAATTCTTTCGGGATTTCGTAATAAACGTCTCTACTCCCGAAACAGCCGTTAAAAAGTTGAATGAATAAAAAAGAAATAATGAAAAAAGAAGTCCGATTTATGTAATTACTTTTTCTCAATTAATAGTTTAATTTATTTCTTAATGCAGTTGCCGTTGGAATCTGTAAATAAACATTTGGAACAATGCTTTAGATTTTTTTTATAATTATTAATTCTCATATTATTTACAGCTTCTTTTAAATATTCACCAAATGACATCAGCTCCTCTTTCGTTATTGATTTGGAATAAACATCAGCGGGATGTTTTATAAAAATTAATTTTATATCAATTTGTTCTATTCTATCGTATAGCTGTATTATTAAATAAGCATAAAAATTTAATTGGGGTAAATAATTTTCAATCCTGTCCTTGACCTGCACCTTTTGAATATTATCGGTTTTATAATCAACAATAGTAATTTTATTCTCTTCAAAAATTATTTTATCAATAATCCCGTATAAATAATAATCATTTTCTTTTAGATATAATTCAAATTCATTTGTATAGTTTTTATGCGAGTTAATTTCACTAAAAATTGGTGCTTTATAAAATCCCTTTAAATCATATATAATATCTTCTTTAAGACCGTTTTTTATTTTATCGTTTAATATAATTTGATAATTCTTTTCATTTAATACAGAATTTAAATAATTATCTAATTCATCATATTTTATCTCTTTCTGCAGAATATTATGTATTAATTTACCTTTTAATTCCGGTGGGTAATTCCCAAAAAACAAATTATTTTTTTCTTTTAAATTTTCGTCTTGATCAATTTCGGAAGGATTAAACTCATATTCATTTTCTGTAGGTTTTGTTTTATTATAATTTTTATAATTCTCGTAAAGTTTTGTTAAACCGAGATCATAAGTAAATTTATATTTTAAAGGGCACTGTGAATAAACGGCTATTTTGGTCGCGGAAATAATTTCTCCCGAGGGATGATCAATAATCTTATCAATGTTAATTATTATGTTTTTATCATTAAGAACATCAATATTTTCATTGGGTTTAGCAGGCATCCATTCAACTGAATTTATTATCGGAATATTAATATCAATATCTTCAATTATATTTTTAAAACTATTATCTTCAATAATTAATCGCTTAATTTTTGTTGAAATATTTATCGAATCACTCTCATCATCAGTTTTAAGTGCTGACAATAGAATCCCCATAAAAGATCTATTGCCATATTTTTTTTCTTTTGTTGAGGAAATGAACAAATAGTCTTTTGCACGGGTAATACCAACATAGAGCAAACGTTTCAGTTCAGCTTCGTCTTTTTTATTATTAATAATATTACTAATACTTAACAATGGAGGCTCAATAAAATCTTCATAATATCCATCATCTGCAGGAAGTTTAGACAGTACTCCAAATTCTTTATCAATAGTTACTTTTTTACTTCTACTTTTATTTTGTTCACCGCATTTGTATAAAAATACTGCAGGAAACTCTAAACCCTTTGCCTGATGTAATGTCATAATATTAACAGCGGATGAATCTAAAGTCAAAATACTCTGAGCTTCATCACTTATTTTTTCAATTGCACCCTTCAGATATTCTACATAATCATATAAGGTTGTAAAAGGTTTTTGAGAATAATTATTTGTAATGGATATTAATTTTTGAAGATTTGCAATCTCTTGTTCTCCATTTATTCGTGAAGCCAAAGTAGAAATAAAAGGAGACTCGGCAAATATTTTTCTTAATACAAATGATATTTCTGAGCTTGAAGCAAGATTTATGTTCTCTTCCAAAGTTTTAATAAGAGGACTAAACCGGTTATTATTCCCGGAATAGTTATTCAGTTTCTGCCAAAAACTTTCACCGATTTCTAAAGATACTTCAAACAAAATGCTGTCGGATAAGTTAAAAAACGGCGACCTCAAAATTCCGATTAATCCAGTATCATTTTTTTTATCCAACAAAAATGAGAAGTAATTATAAACATCATAAATAGGCTGCTGTTGGTAAAATCCCTGTCCTCCCACTATAGTAAACGGAATCCCATACTTTATAAAAGCTGTTTCCAATTCCTTAAAGTGTTTTCTTCTGCGACAAAGTATTGATATATCCTGCCATTGAATATTTCTTTCTTCTCTTTGTTCGTTAATTCTCCATTTATCCTTTCTTACTAATTTTAATATTCTTTTTGTCACTAATTCTGATTCGGTAATTAATGTATCTGTTTCATCATTATTCCCGGCTGATAATATTTCTATTTTCCCTTTTATATCGTCATTACGTGCACAAACAATTTCCGAATAAGCGACTTCATTATATAATGGGTTGGGATTTGAAAATAAATTCTTAAATACGTAATTAGTAAAAGCAGAAATTACAGGTGACATTCTAAAACTATCCGGTAAAGAAAGAAGAGAATCTTTTCCTTCTAATTCCTTAATATCATTTTTTGTTTTGTTAAAGATATTTAGATCTGCATCTCTGAAACTATATATACTTTGCTTTTCATCACCGACAATAAAGAGATTCCCCTTCTTTAAATAGTCCAAAATCGGCAAGAAAATATTATACTGAAGTTCGTTTGTGTCCTGGTATTCGTCTATCATTATGTATTTAAATTTCTTTTTCAGTTCACTAATTACGCTTGGATTAGAAATGATATTTTGTGTATGTAGAAGAATATCTTCATAATCTAAGTAACCAAATTCTGTTTTTCTCATTTCGTAATTTTCAAGGCACAATTGAAAAATATTTAACAGGCTTATTGAAAATTCGGCTAATTTTTTATTTGTTACTCCTTCATTTATTTCAAGATCCAATTTAACGAGTCTTTCATAAAACTCTTCAATTACATTTCTTTCATCAGAATATTGAAGATATGAATCATTTTTAAGATATCCTTGTTTACGAACTGAATTTTTAATTGTTAAAAGATAGCTCCCTATTTTTTTTAAGATTAATAATTTTTTCTTTAAATTATTCTGTTCGTTTATTTTTGAAAGAAGATTATTGATCTCCAAACCATATTTATTGTCTTTTTTATTTATTAGTACATCATCATTTAAAAGTTTAATTTTTGCTGCTACATTGCTCAATTCATTTGCAAATATTTTGTCTAAATATTCATCATAAATTTTAGTGTAATTATTGACTACATCATCAATGTTGTTTTTATAAATGTAATTTTGGATAATTGAAATTTTTCTTCGTTCGTATATAAGATTTGTAATTACTTCACTTAAAGAATTCTTGGAACCGAGGATTCTAATTACTTTTTTTATTTCGCTATTTTTTTCTTCATTATAAAATATCTTTTTTATTTCTTCGTCTATTGCTAATTCAATTAATTCATTTGAAGTAATTTGGTCTATCGGTGTAAAGTTTGCATCAATTTTTGCTTCCACCGGAAATTGTCTTAAAACATCGATACAAAAAGAATGGATTGTAGAAATGTGCGCGGAAACTAACTGCCTTCTGATCTGATTCCATTTCTTTAACTTAATCTGAGATATATTTTTTTTAAGGTTATCTTCAACTTCAGTTGCAATTCTTTTATATAGTTCGCTTGCTGCTTTATCTGTAAAAGTAATTGCTGCAATTTCTCTTAAAGATATATCTTCATTTTCTACTATTTGTAAATATCTTTTGGATAAAACAAATGTTTTACCTGAACCTGCATTGGCAGTTAAAGAAATATGATGTTTATATTCTAAAGCTTTTTGTTGACTAGGGGTTAATGATAACATTTTTCAGGGTGGTTTATTCTTTTTTATCCAAAGGTATTAAAATTTTAAATGTCGTTCCATTTTTTGAAGATTTTAATAATGAAATATTCCCCTCTAAACTTTCAATATATCTTTTTGCTAAATATAAACCTAGACCCATCCCCTTTTCTTTGGTTGTAAAATTGGAATTATAAACCTTATCTCTGTCTTTTTGGGGAATGCCTTTGCCGTTATCTTCAATCAAAATTATATAGTCTTGTCGTGATTTAGAAATACTGACCATTATTTTTGTGCTTTCTGCCTGAATTGAATTTCTTATAAAATTTATTAACATCCTTCGTAATTGATTACTGTCTGCATTTATTTCGGCTGCATCAATTTCAGTTTTAATATCAATTTTTATTTTTTCATGTAGAAACAAATTGCAAGATTTTCTTATTTCTTCAACGATATTAATCCTTTCTATTTTTGATAACGGCATTCTTCCAAAATTAGAAAATTCAGTTGCAATTAAATTTAGATTATCTATTTGACTTAATATTGTCTCGGATAATTTTTTGAGTATGTCGCTAAAATTTTTCTTCTTGTCTTCGTAGGCAATTAATAACTGCTGCACCGCAAGTTTCATTGGTGTAAGCGGGTTTTTTACTTCGTGAGCTACTTGCTTTGCCATTTCCTTCCACGCATTTTCACGTTCTAATTCAGCCATTTCAATTTGATTTTTTTGAATTTCTCTTGCCATTGCATTAAAGCCTTCAACCAGTTCCTTCATTTCACCTCGTACTTTAACATCTAAAGAAATATCAAAATCACCCTGCCCGATTGATTTTGCAGCACCTGTAAGTTTACGTACCGGCGAAGAAATTCTGTTGGATATAATTGTGCTGAATATAATTATGAGAATAACCGCAAAAGAATACATCCCAAAAAGGAACACATCAACTTCAATAACTGAATACGGAATGATTATTTTATTAAACGCATTATTAACACTGATAATATAACTTTCCTTCTTTAAATTAATTTTTTTATAAATTGTTTGATAAGTAAACCGGTCTAAATGATCTTCATCTATAAACCTTTTATAGTTTAAATAATTTATATAATAGTGTGCTATAGGATCAATTTTTGTGCTAAAAATATTGGTATCATAAAATTGTTGCTTAGAGCTGAATAGTTGATCGGTTCCTTTATAAACAGAAAAGGAAATACCCAGTTCTTTTGCAGTATTATTAAATATTATTGGAAATGTTCTTTCTTCGTGTTTTGCAATTTGTGAGCGGATATGATCTTCCACATATTTTGAACGCTCATTCAATCCTTGTGAAATAGCTGTAATTGATTTTTTTTCAATAATACTCCGGTTATAAACAGCTAATAAAACGACTGGCATAATTGAAATAATGAGAAAAGCAATTAGTAGTTGTGTCCTAAAAGTAAACGTAGTTTTTTTTATATTAGAAATGAAAAGGAAAATCAAAAAAACCAACATAAATATACTTTGTACAATAAATAACTTAAAAAAGTTATAAAGATCCCACGATAAATCTTTCTCAAGAACGGACACTGAAATTATCTTGTCTTCATCATTTATTTGAGATTTTAAAACATATGTTAAATACTGTTCATTGTTTAATGTTAAATAAATCCAGGCTTCATTATACTTTGAAAAATTAGCATTTAATATCGGTTTAACCTGATCTAAAGAAGGGTATATATCACTGAAGATTTGCGTTACTTTTGAATTTTCAAATGTAAATATTTTGAGTTGATTTATATTTATAACTGAGTTAACAATATTAAGATTTGAAGCTAAAAAATCTGGAATAGTTTGCAGTCCTAAATTTTCTAAATTAAATTTAACAGAAGCAGAAATAAACCCTACCGTAATATTATTTAGTTTAACTGGCATATAACCTGTTATTATTGAAGTATGCGGTAAATCGTTGTCAATAATTTCAAATATTTCAGGAGTTAATACATCTTCATTTAGATAATATTTATCTAAGACGGCATCTGAGCCGAGTCCGAGATTAAAATTACCGACAGGTATTTTATTTCTATCAAATATTACCACAGATGATGGCAATGATTCTTTTTGTAAAGAAGAGCCGCTCCATATTTTAAATGCTAATGCATTATAATTAGTGTTTTGAATCATGAACGAACTTTTTACAGCACCATCATTAGAAGCATCAATTAATAATTCATTTACAAAATATTCAAATAAATTATCATTCGATCTGTTCACCTCAAGTGCGGTAGTTTTAAGAGATTCTTTTTCCAAGTCAAGATTAAAGTAGTTCATCAAAGAAACAACAATTATAGACGCCGTGACAGCTATGTAAAAGTAATTATATATTGATAGAGGATTTATGTAATAAATCCGAATTGAGATCAAGAACAATAAAATAATTATAACAAAACTTAAGAACTGAGTAATAAGAGGTTGTGGCTGTAATTCTATAAAATAATAAGCACAAATTTGAAAAATGACAAATAGGACTAAAGAAAAAAAGTAAAATTTTCTGTCGCTCGAAGTAATATAAATCGATAAGAAAAAAAGAAGAATAACAATTAATATTAATATTATTGAGATCCCCAACAACAAAACATTCAGATTCATTAATAAACTTGGTAAGTCGGGAATCAGATTAGGTTCTTTAAAGTAGCGTAAAGTTGAATCGAAGATTACGCTTTTGACTGAGGCATTTAATCCTCTAATCAAAAACAAAAATAATATTAATAGAAATGGAAGAGAAACAAAATGTAAGTATTTCCATTTGTTAGCTAACGGATTACTTTTATTATTTTGTACTAAAAATGACTTGCAGAATTGAAAGATCTTTATACTGATAATCAGAACAAACAATACAGAAATAAAAAAATCAATCGGTGATTTTACAAAACCATAAGCAAATTTAGAAGAATAATATGAAGGATTGGTTAGAACCGGTATAAGGAAATCAAATAAATCTTTTGCATTAAAAAGCAGTAAACGAAATAAGAACAGATAAATTATTAATAAAACAATTTTAATGCTTTTGTGTTTTATTCTTTTGTATTCAATTCTGAAAGAAGGAAGAAGCAGCAAAAAAGCAATAATTAAAAGCAATGACTGAATTAAAGATGAATAAGAACTTATATTACTGAGTTGATTCTCCAATAGAGGTATATCAAAAGTGATTAATGCTATTTTTTCATCATTATTATTTAATAGTTCAAATGAATAAGTCCTTTTGTTATTTTCATTTTCGGCAAAAGGAGAATAAAATATTTTAAAGTTGACATCAAATTTTGATGTTAACTCTTCGGTAAAACTTAACGGTATATAATACGGAGTGTTTAACTTATATTTTTTCTCAATAGGTAAAGACACGCTAAAATAGAACTGTTCATTTTCTATAATAATTGTATCTGTAACAGATAAATATGTTATTAAATCGGAATCATAAAAATACAAATGTCCTGCGGGATAGGATAAAGGTAAAATATTATACACAGGGATGGCAATATTTTTAGTCCAAGCAATTAATTTACCATTAGGTGCTAAAATTTCAATTGAATAATTATCATAATAAGGGTTGTTTATAAGTTTAATTAACTTGGCATATGTTCTATTACGCGGGCTTAAAGTTTCAATTAAATCATTTTTTATTTGCTTGCCCACATAAAAAAGGTTTTGTTCTTTTTGCTTGTAAATATTTCTAACTGAATTTTCAATCTCTGTTATTTTTTTTGATACGGATTTATTCCAGTTGCTAGTAATATTTTTTAAAATTATTGGAGTAATAAAGCCCGATAAAAAGAAAAGTAAAACAAAAAGAAAAACTGAATATAAATATTTCTTTTCCCCCTTTAAGTTTTCAATGATTTTATCTTTCATTAATTAAGTGTAATCTGTAATATCTTCCATTCATTTTTTACTCTTTTAAGAGAGACATAAATTCTGAGTGATCTTCTTCCACTACGAGTGTTAAAATAATAAGAACCGACACCATAAGGAGTATTAGCATCAGTGTATATTTTATCAAATTTAAATGATGTAACTTTATGTTTTCTAAAGTATTTTTTTAGAACATAATAAACATGATTATTACTATAATATCCGCTGACACCTTTTGTTAGATTCAAATAAGTTCTTGAATTGAAGTATTTTGTAAGCTGAGAGATATCTCCTTTAGCAATTGCTCTTTCAATATTTCTAAATTCAATAATAGAATGTTTCTGTCCTTGATATTTTTGAATACGTTGTAGTTTCTTTATTCTTACAGTAATTTTCTTTTCTTTTTCACTATTAAGATAGTTAGATTTTAATTGGCAGAAACTACTGTCGGTTCCCAGGATTGTAAGAAAGAAAAATAATATTAACAAATTAAAGAGTCTCATAACTTTCATTATTTGCAATTTAATAAATCTTAAAGAGTTTATCTATATTTAATTACACCTAATTATTTTAACAACTTATGTTACGCATTATTTCACGATTTATTGCCACGACCTTTAGGTCGTGGATTAAATATAGCAGCCGGGCACGGGCTTTAGCCCAAAACTTTTGTTTTATGTGGCTAAAGCCAATAGTTATGGATATCATTTGCCCACGACCTAAAGGTCGGAGCTATTTCCGTCAGTTGACGGATTAGCTAACGGATAATATTTTGCGTAACGTGTGTCAATAATATAATTATTGACGTATCTTAAGTTTATTTAACGGTTTTCTGTTTTTGTTAGGTCGTTTAGCTTTTAATAATTCATTACCTTCTACTAATTGATATGCCCAATCAAAAGAAATTCTTTCATTAGTTATTGAGTTTATCCTAATTTTAGCAAAGTGATTATCCCAAGTCCAAATAACATATGTATGCCCTACTTTTGCAACGGCATCTTTGGTTGAAGACCAACCGTTCGATGGAGCTTTGGAGATATCATAAATATCTATTGTTTGTCCCATATCTTTTATGTCCGTATCGTCCCAGACATCAAGATAAAAATCACCTTTGTAATTTTCAAAAAAGAAATCAGTTGTACTGTCATCATACGCTGTAACAGAATATGTACTAAAAGAATACCCGCTATTATCCGGAAATTTTCTGTAATCAAAAATTGATTGATTAAAACCTTCCGGGCGAGGGGTTGTGTAAATTACATCATAACTTAAATCACTTTCATTCCCGTTAAAATCATAAGCTGTTACAGCATAATAATAGGTATTACCGTTTGAAACGTCTAAATCGACAAAATAATTATCATGGGATGAACCAATTAAAGTATATCTTCCGTCATAAGAGCTACTACTGTAAATATTATAACCGGCTACGTCATCTTCACGATTTTGCAACCAGGATAAATCAACCCTGCTATCTCCATTAATTACTACTATTCCAGTTGGGGGGGCAGGTGGTTCTGTATCAAAAAAAATGAAGGAGTCATTAACATTACAAGCGGTTAGAAAAAAGGTTATAAAAATTAGGAACAGAATATTTATTGTGGTTTTCATTTTGAGTACCTCATATAGTTTTAAAAGGATATACCCAAAATTAATGCCAAAGATATTCTTATATATATTTTGATTTTAGACTGTTTTTAATATTTTACTGTATATAATAATGGACAGAATGATGTAGCTTATTTTAAAATAAATGAAATTAAATATTGAAAAATTTATTATTAATAAACATTTTTTTATTATTTATTACACCAATAGCATTACCTTTTAATTTAGTGCCACCATAAGGGGAGTTTACAGATTTACTGAAAAATTCGGAGATGTTAACGGTCCAAGATTTATTAATATCTAATAAAGTTAGATTTGCTAATTCTCCTTTTTTAATTTGTGGAACAGGTATGTTAAGAATTAATCGGGGATTTATTGAGAGCTTTTCAATTATTTGTTCTAAGGATAAAATTTGTTTGTGGTATAATTCGTTTAGCGTCAATCCGACTTCAGTTTCCAATCCAATAATGCCATTTGGAGCTTGGTCAAAAGGTAAGTTTTTTTCTTCAATTGTATGAGGTGCATGATCACTGGCAATACAATCTATAGTACCGTCTTGCAATCCCCTTATAATTTCTTCTACATCTTCTTTTTCTCTCAAAGGGGGATTCATTTTAAAGTTTGTATCATATGTCAACAATTTTGTTTCATCTAATATAAAGTGATGAGGTGCAACTTCTGCAGTAATTTTAATACCTATTTTTTTAGCATCTCGCACCATTTGTACACCCTTCTTTGTACTGATATGTGCAATGTGAACTTTGCAGTTTGTGTATTCAGCCATTAAAATATCTCTCATAATAATAAGATATTCTGCAATTGAAGGAGCAGGTTTTAAGCCTAGTTGTGTAGAAATAATACCTTCATTCACAACTCCGCCTGATAGAGATTCGTCTTCGCAATGTTCTATTATTGGAACATCAAACATTTTGGAATATTCCATCACTCTTTTTAATATGGCAGCAGACTTAATAGCTACACCGTCATCAGAAAAAGCAACCGAGCCATTTTCCACTAATTCAAACATAGAAGAAAGCAATTCACCTTTTCTATTTTTAGTGGCTGCGGCAATTATATAAACATTTGTCAGTTGATCTGAAGCTTTTTGTTTTATTGAAGACATGACTTCGGCAGAGTCAATTGTGGGTGTTGTGTTAGGCATACACCCTATTCCTGTAAAACCTCCCCTAGCGGCACTTCTACAACCGCTTACAACCGTTTCTTTATCCTCTCTCCCTGGCTCACGCAAATGAACATGCATATCAAACAAACCGGGTACGGCAACAACTCCGTCCAAATCAAATATTTTTACATCTTCATCGGCTTTAATATTTTTGCTGATCTCAGTAATTATACCGTCGATAATTTCTAAATCGATTTTTTTATTATTTAACTTTTGATACGGATTTAATAGATCAATATTTTTTAATATAATTTTCATTTTTTTGTCCGTTAGCTAATGGTTTAAGTTTTACTTAGCAGTGATAATATTGCCATTCTTACTGCCAGCCCATTAGTCACTTGGTCAAGAATAACTTGATTGTTTCCGTCTGCCACTTCAGGTGATAACTCTACACCGCGGTTTATCGGACCAGGGTGTAATATTAATATGTTTTCGTTATTATCTTTAATTCTTTGTTCCGTAATTCCGAAATAATTTGTGTATTCTCTTATTGAAGGAAAATTATTCCCGGCATCTCTTTCTAATTGAATCCTTAATACATTCAATACATCGTTTTCTTCAATTGCTTTATCAATGTTGTTATAAATCTTAGCCCCAAATTTTTCTATATTACGTGGGATCATTGTGGAGGGTCCGCAAAAAGAAACATTTGCACCCAAAGTTTTTAATCCCCACAAATTAGAAAGTGCAACTCTGCTATGGGCAATATCTCCAACAATGCAAACGTTTAACCCTTTTATTCGCCCCAACTTTTCTTTTATAGTATATATATCAAGCAAGCCCTGTGTGGGATGTTCGTGAGCTCCATCCCCGGCATTTATAATTATGGATTGAGAATATTTTGTTAAATAGTATGGAATACCTGCAGAGGAATGCCTTACAACAATCATATCAATATTCATAGCTTCTATATTTTTAACAGTATCTTTAAATGATTCTCCCTTAGACAGGCTGCTTGAAGAAGATGAAAAATTTAATACATCAGCAGAGAGTCTTTTTTCGGCCAGTTCAAATGACGTTCTGGTACGGGTGGAATCTTCAAAGAAGAAATTGGCAATTGTTTTACCCGATAAATCAGTTAGTTTTTCTTTTGATGTTTGAAAATGTTCCTTAAACTTTTTTGCGGATTTTAAAATTATTTCAATATCTTCTTTTGGTACATTTTGTAAACCAATAAGATGTTTAATATGTAATGACATTTGAATTAAATATAAAAAAAGTTGGGGGGTCGGAGAGTTGGTTAGACAGGAGAAAGCAGAAGACATCTTACGCTTCTAATTCTCTTTCTTTGTTTTCAGGGGTTTGATCCTTATATCACGAAACCGTACCTTGCTGCCATCAGGGATATGCAAGGCTATTTTCGTTTTTCCCGTACTAACATAGTAGTCGGCGTCACGATTACGTTGATCCAGATGCTCAATGACCTTTACTCCATTGATGCGCACGATAGTCTTCCGTCCGGAAGCGAATATCTCATAAAGATTCCATCCTTGCGAATCTGGATTAAGGGCTGCCTTTAGTGCATCGGTGTCGGGTTTCGCTCGAAACCCACCTCCACACCAAGGCATAATACCCGTTTTTGCATGCTTTCGATGTGTAAGTTGCAACGGCCCTTCTACGTTAATGAGTCTATCTTTTATCACTTTATCATCCTTAATGTACATATACCACAATGGTTTTGCCCTGAAATTGACACCTACAGGAAGTCTTGACTGATCCCATTTTTCGTACTTGATCCAATAACGCAAGACAAAATCAGGATAGCTGCCCTTAGCCAAGAGAAACATTGTGCGTTTGGCATCACATAATAATTCTCCTTTATCAAATATAAATCCATCTTTGTCTCCTATTACAATCCAACCGCTCAAATCTTTGTCTTTCAATAAAGATGAGAATCCTGGCTCACTCGCTTTTGGCAGGTGCTTAGTTGATTGTTCTTCGGCTAGGATAGGTTTTTTGGCCTTCTCATCCTTCTCATCAGCAGCCAAAGAAAAGACTGCGATCAAAAGAACAGCAACAAACGGAAAAGATTTCATAGAAACCTCGCTGCCAGAGAGCCTAAGAGAATTGGTCCCGTCAGTATAGCAGATGTACCAAGAAGATCAAAAGAAATCCTAATCTCGTTTACCTCGTAATCAGCCGAGTGAGCCGCCGAGGCGGTGAGCGGTGTTCTCCTATGAGTCGTTCCAATACTGGATTAACTTCCGCTGACTTAAACTCCCAAATTGATTTGATCTGCCTTGGAGTCGATTCTTGAAGAAGTTGACACAATGAGAGCTTCTACTAAACCATCATCAAGTACAGCTTGTATCAATTCCTCCGTGCCACCAAGGACGGAAAAGGTCAAGTCCCAGTCCGTGCATAGACACCATCTGTTGTCTTCGGGCCACCAGTATGTCGGTGATCCATGAACTTCGTCCTTCTCGTAAAATAACATCACATCCACAAGCGGACATTTGAATAGTAAATCATGATCCACCGCAGGTGTAGCAAGAAGCGAAAACTGAAAGAAACAATACTGCGAACCAGTATGGTGTTTTAGCACTTGGACGAGCCGCTCACAAAGCTCGCTGTCGATTGATCCTTCATCGGGGCCGACAAGATATCTCGGCCAACTCCGGTT
>JACZTL010000031.1 GCA_022573715.1 Bacteroidota bacterium | reverse complement strand
GCCCGTTCTCGTTACATGTTTGGTGAAGTTGCATATCAAAGCAGATCAAGATTTATTGAAGAAATAGATAAAGATACTATAAACGAATTAAACGGAGGAATTGGAAGGAGATCGGCAAGGAAGACAAAGAAAGAAGTTTATTATGAATATTTTGAGAAAATGGATTACGAAGATTTTAATCAGAATAATGAAAATTTAGTACCCGGCTGCAGAGTCATGCACGAAAAATTTGGACTTGGTAAAGTTATTGATGTTGTAGGTGCAGGCGATATGCAAAAAGCTACTGTTCAATTTGAAGGCAATAATGTAAAACAACTTATGCTGAAGTTTGCAAGATTAAAGATATTGTAGGGTATATGTTTTTAACCAATTTCCACGCCCTTCCCGTCTCGGCTTGGCAGCCGAGACAAGACGGACAAGCCGAGACAGATAGAGTGTGTGTGTGAAAATTCCAACTAATTTTGAATCATTGTTTATTTTCAGTCTTTTTCTTTTCTGACTTTAAAACCTTTTTGAAACAATAAATAGTAAGCAAGGTTATTCCTCCCCAAGCACAAGATAGAAATATTATTCCACCGGTTGTTAGTTCCATAAAAAATTCCTTTTACATTTTAAAAAATCATCTAAATAACTCACCTTTCACAAAATATTATCCGTTAGCTAATCCGTCAACTGACGGAAATATCCACGCGACCTTTAGGTCGTGGGCAAATGATATCCATAACCATCGGCTTTAGCCACATAAAAAAAAGATTTTGGGCTAAAGCCCGTGTCCGGTTTCTATATCTAATCCACGACCTAAAGGTCGTGGCTATAAATTCAGTCGACTCCTTCGCCTAGACGAGCGTAAAATAATGCGTAACATAACTAAATAATTTAATCCAAACCATCTTCTTTTATTTTACGCTTCCAAGCTTTTCTGACCAATAAAATCAAACCAATAAATATTACTATCATTAATGTTCTTGATCCCCAGTAATACGGTTTGTTAACCTCAGATACACCTTCAAGCATTAGTTTAGGTATAGCACTTTCAATGAACCACCAAACCATAAGTACAAAAAGAACAACAGGCGTAACAAATTTCATTAAATAATAAAATACCATTGGTATTTGAATATCTCCGCCCTCATTCATTTCTTTCCATGCTTTATCTGCACCGAATACCCACATAAATAACACAGTTTCAATTAAAGCAAATACAACAAGTCCGAAAGTGCCTGCCCAATAATCCATTTCATTTAAGAAACCGTATTTTTGATAAAAGACTACAAACTGTACTGCAATTAAAACAATAATAGCAACAACACCCACTGCTTTTTTTCTGCTGAAGCCGAATTCCTCTTCCATAAATGCAATTACAGGCTGACCCATCGCCACCGATGAAGTAATACCTGCAAAGAATAGAAGTAAGAACCAAATGAATCCGAATAATTGACCTAAAGGAATGCGTTGAAAAATCAATGGCATTGAAACAAAGCCAAGATCAAAAGCTCCGCCCTGGGCAAATTCTTGTGTCGCATTCAATCCAAAAAAAGCAACTGCTACGGGAATTGCAATTGCGGCACCTAAAACAACTTCGGCAAATCCGTTTGTTGCTGCAGTTGTAAGTCCTGCTAATGCAATGTCATCTTTTGGTTTTACGTAACTTGCATAAGCATGTATTGTACCCATACCTACGGATAAAGTGAAAAATATTTGACCCGCTGCTGCCAGCCATATTGTTGGATTCGATAGCAGACTAATATTAGGGTTCCAAATAAAACCAAAACCGTTCCAGACAGAATTTTCGGGTACGGATGGATCGGGAGTG
Organism: Bacteroidota bacterium; assembly: GCA_022573715.1. Taxonomy (GTDB): domain Bacteria; phylum Bacteroidota; class Ignavibacteria; order Ignavibacteriales; family Ignavibacteriaceae. The sequence continues at coordinate 17,708 of JACZTL010000031.1, read as the reverse complement.
CCTATAAACATAATTCTTACAGCTAAAATTACTGCAAAAATTAAAAGCATAGGCAAGGCAATTTTAGCGAGTTTTTCAATTCCTTTTGTAATTCCTTTATACAAAACCCAAAAGTTCAGCCCGAATGTAACAAGCATTAATGCATAGGCTGGTAAAATACTTGTAAAATGCTGTCCGACCTCTCTTCCCTGATAGCTGTAAAGGAAGTTTCTCATTGCACCTGCAGTGGTCTCATCAAAATACATGCCGGTAATAGAAAAAATACTGAAGCCCAAAGTCCAGGAAACTATATAAGTATAATAGATCAGTATAACCATAGACATAAAAAGACCGAGTGTGCCGAAATATTTAGCAAGTTTACTCTTCCATAAAACATCAAACATTCCCGGTGCACTTCCGTGGTTAAACTTTCCGCCGTGCCTTCCAATACCCCATTCAATCCACATTAGAGGAATACCGAGTATTAAAAAGAAAATAAAGTAAGGTATCATAAATGCGCCGCCGCCGTTTTCCGCTGCTTGTACGGGAAATCTGAGAAAGTTTCCCAATCCTATGGCATTGCCAGCAACTGCAAGTATTAGACCTATTTTACTTCCCCATTGTTCTCTTTCAGTATTTAAAGGCATTATTCTGACTCCGATATTTGATTAATGTGAGCTTTCTATAAAATTAAAAGTTGAATATTATAATTTTCGTAATTAATAGCAATACAATTTTGATAAAACAAAATCAAATCCCAAAACCTGTCTGGCGGCCCGTCCGCAGAAGCAGGCGAAGGCGGGAGCTTTAGCGAAGACAGACTCAAATTCCAAAACCCAAATCTCAAGCAACCTCCGATGTTACATATTATTTTCAAAATAAATTTATAAAATTTAGATTGCTGTTTATGAAAACATCGGAGGTTTTTCTTAAAGACTGAAAACCGGGTGTTAATAATCTTGTTGTGTAAGGATTCTACTTCTATATTACACTAACACCCGTCCGCCACGGCGGATTATTCGGGTGGGGTTTATGTGCGGTAATTCCTTAACACCCCTTACATTCTGTTAAAAGTTTTTCCACTTGATATACTCATAAAAAATGTTAAATTAGTTTTTGTCAACAAGAAAATATAAAAAATCTTCAAATCTCGTTTTTCTCTATAATGCTTGTCCTAGAAATAGTTTCTTTAATGGGAAAGATTAACCTCTTGTCGAATATATTGACCTCTTAGAGAAATACTGTTTGTAATTAATATCTATTTACTATTTTGTTGATACTATTTTCTAACACATAGGTAAAAACCCAAATTTTTGATTGCCTATTTATTTATAAGGATCAACGGTTTAAGTGAGTCATAAAAAATAAATTTTCTAAAAGCAGTAAATAAATTTTTCTGAAGAGGAATTATTTACGTTTATTAAATATGCAACTATTTTTATTAACAATATATATATGAGGGTGAAGCTATGAACCGATTTTACAAACCTTTTTTAATAGTCACTTGGCTTTTGCTTTTTGGGGCATTTACAAGCACAAGTTTTGCACAAACTTTTTATGTCGAAATTGTCGGAAATGGCGGAAATGACGGGAATACTGGAGCACAGGGAGATCCGTGGGCAACAATTCAATTTGCAGTGGATAACGTACCACCTGGAGCTACAATACGTGTAGGTGCGGGCAGCTACAATTTAACTGGTTCAGCAACTCCAAATGTGGGTGTTTCAATACCAGTTTCTTTAACTTTAGTGGCAGATGATTATGTAGGTCCTGGCTACAGTACTACTACAACACTTGTAGGAGTAAGTGGAAACGACATTGATATTCGAATTAATGCTCCTGACGTTACCATTCAAGGATTTACAATAGATATGAGTGCAATTAATTCTGGTGGGATCGAAGTTAATGGAGGTGACCAACAAGATTTTCATCTTCTAAATAACAGAATTTATTTACCTCAAGATAATGGAAGTAATAAATATGCTTTCCGAACAGGTGGGAATGATAACTATAGCGGTTTGCACATAAATGATAATACTTTCATTGGTGACGAACCTGCAGGTAATCCCTCATACACTGATGGTTTGGGTATTTATCTTAATCCTACCCAAAATGTCCCTAATGTGACAGACATAGAAGTGAACAGAAATACATTTAGTGGTAAAGTCTTGCAAGGTATCAATAATGCTGGTATGAGTAATTGTACTATTGACGGCAATATACTCAGTACTGATATAACCTCAGTTTCGGGTGATCAACCTTACTTAATTAGGTTGACAAACGATAATGCTGCACCAATTTCTAATATTTTTGTAACTAATAATAATTTAGGTGCTGCAGGTGGAAATAAAGGTGGTAAGAATGGTATAATACTTAGAAATCCAGTAGGAAATGTAAATGCCGTTACTATTTCTGGTAATGTAATCCAAAATGGTATAGTTACCGGTATTCATCAGGAAGGCAATTTTACAGATGTAACCTACTCAGATAATACAATAAGTGATAATCCAATTGGAATTGAGATTGTCGGGGGGTCAGTTAATTCTATAAGTAATAATACTATTTCAAATAACACTGATATTGGAATAAAAATTAGCGGTAACCCAACCATTGGCCCAATCAATGAAAATTCATTTTTTAGTAATACAAATTATGGTGTTAACAATACATCCGGAACAATTGTAGATGCCACTATTAACTGGTGGGGTGACGTGAACGGACCATTCCATGCAACGACTAATGACGCATCCGGTGGTGATAAAGTTACGGATGATGTAGATTACTCACCATGGTTAGGTAATAACGCGAACAATCCTCATCCTTGGACTTTTATAGTAACCGATCATAATCTCGCCGGTTTACAGGCTGCAAACAACGCTGCTTCGGCTGGAGATTTTATTACTGTTAAAGCGGGCACATATGTTAATTTTACAATCGACGAAGAGATTACACTTCAAACCACAGAAGGTGCAAAAATAGATAACGGATCGCCGGCAGTAATTGTTGATGCAAATGATGTTACGATAACCGGATTTATATTTGATTTTGCACCTGCTGATTATGCTATTACAGTAAATGACGGCTTCTTAAATACTACAATCAACAATAATTTCTTCCTAACTACAAACGGAGTAAACAATCTAACAACCGCAGGTACCATAGTAGACGCGGAAAATAACTGGTGGGGTACAGTAGATGGTCCAGGTGGTCCAGGAAATGGAAGCGGAAGCATTGTTTCGGTAAATGTAGACTTCGATCCTTGGTTAACTTGGTGGGGGACAACTATCGCACCAGTAAACGGATTAACAGGTGTTTCAATAGAACCAACATTTACGTGGGATGCATTATCAAACGCTACATCCTATAAATTATATGTTGATGACGACGCTGATGTTCTAAGTCCTTTTTATGCAGAAAATTTAGGGTTATTAACAACAATATTACTTACAGAAATTGTTTCAGACTTTCCACTTGCAAATAATACTAAATATTATTGGAAAGTAGGAGCATTTGTAAATGGCACCGAGTATTTTTCTGATATATGGCATTTTACAACTTACCAGGATTTAAATCCGATATTATTATGGCCTTCAGACGGATTAACAATATCCGGTTCATCAATAGGATTCAGCTGGTTAATAAGTACACCAATCGGTGCTCTAAAATTTTATTTGCAGTATATTCAGCAAACTGATACGCCAACACCTACGGAATGGTTGAATGATGGAACAACAGAGGCCGGCACAAGCAATTTATTTACGACATTAAGCTTAACCGGCGGTTTAAAATATCATTGGAGGGTAATAGTAAAAGACGACAACGATATTGTTGATTATTCAACCGTAAATGACTTTACAACAAACGGCGGAACAAGTGTAACACTAACCCCGACCTGGCCTGTAGGCGGAGTGACAGTTTTTACAAATAATCCCACATTAAATTGGTATCCTTCACTTTATGTTCCTGGATTATTGTATGAAGTTCGTTATGCCTTGACTGGCGATGTGGACGGAGACGGAGCGCTTAATGACGGATCAGCATTAAATCTTACACTGACATCTGATTTATTTACTTCAGTAGGTCCCGGGGTTCTTTTACCGGGTACAGAATATTTTTGGCAGATAAGGGTAAAAGACACAGCCCCAACTCCGGATACATTTGGACCCTACTCAACCCCAACAAGTTTTGTAACAAACGGCAGTGGAACACTTGTAATACCTGTGCCTTCATATCCGCTTGGCGGAGTTACAGTTTATACAACTCAGCCAACACTAAGCTGGTACATAGGCACGAGCGGACTGGGTTTAGAATATGATGTTGAGGTTCAGGAATCTACCGATGATTTTGATGGAACAATAACTTATGACAATGTAACTACATTATTTAAATTATCAGATGCTCTTACACCCGGAGTTTCTTATCACTGGCGTGTTCGTTCTGACAATGGTCCCGATCAATCTGATTGGTCAGAAGAGATAGATTTAACCGGTGGTGCTAAGTTTACGGTAAGCGGCGGAATTACAGCGGCTGTTCCGATTGCAATTTGGCCTGTAGGAAATGTTTCTATTTACTCAACAACCCCCACATTATCCTGGACAGTACCGGGTTCAGTTTTGGGTATAACAGGTTATAATGTAAGATACAGCACAACAGATAAAGGTGCTTCTGATGTTGAAGATTGGCTTAATTTTAATCCCGGTGGTGCTCCAGGTACAAACTCATCTACGGAAGGTAAAATTGAAGGGATTACAGATTTGTTTAAGCTGTTAACAACTGCATTAGACTATGGCGAACACTATTACTGGGTGGTAACATCAGTAGATGGTACCGGTGAATCAGTACCTACATCAAGTTCGGTGGGTGAATTTACAATAACCGGAGGAACAGGTTCAGGAACACCGACATTATTGTTCCCGGCCGATGCATCAACTGTTTACAACAAAAAGCCTACATTTAGCTGGTATGTTCCCGGTTCTTCAAACGGCATTACCGGGTATGTACTGGTTTACAGTAAATCAGATGTTTTTGATCCTTCTGTTACAACAACTGAACCTCTTACGGGTATAGGTACAACATCATTTACTCCTTCATCTGATTTAACCCCCGGATCTATATACTATTGGAAGGTCCAATCCACTTATGCTACTTTACCTGCATCCAGCTTTAGTCCTGTATTCTCTTTTACTGTTAACCCCGGTGCAGCTCCAATACAGCCTATTGTTGGCGGACCTACAGATAACGTAACCGTACCGACAAGTGAACCTACACTTGCTTGGATAGTAAATGCACAGGTAAATTCATCTATGACTTATGAGTTAGAGATAGCAGATAATGAAAATATGCAGAACTCTAATGTTATAAGTGATATAACAACAACGTACCAAGCAGTATCAGGGCTTAGTAATGATAAAAATTATTACTGGAGAGTACGTTCAAAGAATGCAGACGGAAGTTATTCAGAATACTCAGGCATGGGTAAGTTCTATGCTAAATTTAGTGTAACTGCAGTAGATAACGAACTGTTAATACCGGAAAAATTTTCTCTTGAGCAGAATTACCCGAATCCATTTAATCCTACAACTACAATAAGATTTGCACTCCCTGAGGCATCATTTGTAATACTAAGGATATACAATATGCTCGGACAGGAGGTAAAGACATTGGTAAATGGGGAGAAAAATGCCGGAACATACAATGTACAGTGGAGAGGAGACAACAACTTTGGCGTAAAAGTATCCAGCGGAACGTACATTTACAGAGTGATAGCGGGGCAAAACATATTTGTAAAGAAAATGATCTTGCTTAAATAAGCAAAAATAACCCTTAAGCTGGCTGTCACGGAAAGTCCGTGACAGCCTCTTAAAAATTTGTTTATTTATAAAAAGTGAGAAAAAAATTATGACACTAGTAAGTATAATATTAACAGCAGCTTCAATTTTAGCATCGGGAATGGTTATCTTCTTTGGAATAGGTTACATTGCTTACAGAGGCAATAAAAGAAAGAACTATTACGACGTATAAAATTATAATAAGCTATTTAAAATTGTTGTGAAGTAAGCCCTCCGCTTATACAACAAATATGAGAGCCGCGTATATTAATTTATACGCGGCTTTTGTTTTTAAAAAATCAATAAACCTCTTTCAAAAAGTAACCTCAAGGGTTGCAAGAAATTAGGTTTTATTTACCTTTACACCCCAATCTTACCTGTTGATAGGTAATATTTACCTGCACAATATTTCAAAAACATCAAAAAACTCAATAAACTTAACTTTACGTTTGGTATAGCGTTTGTTATATAATGGCTTAGTAATTGTCCCGTAGACTAAAGTTGTACGGAGTCATAGTTTGAAATTTTTTTCAATCATAATAAATAAGGAATATATTATGAAAGCCATAATACTCAATTTGTTCATAGCAGTTGGTCTTTTCTTAGGCGGTTGTTCAGATCAATCATATCTTACCGGGCCATCACAGCAAGATCCTCAGTCATCAAGTACCTTAATAAAGCTTGGTACTAAAAGTCTGCAAAAAGCCATTTCTATTTCAAAGACAATAAATGGTAATACAGGCGGATCTATCGCTATAGTCGGTTCATTTGATGACGGACAAATTCAGGTAAACGGTACCTTGACAGTTCCGGCTGGAGCTTACACGGGGGACCAGACTATTACAGTATATATGGAAGGAACATATGCTGTGTTAGATTTTGGTCCAAGTCCATTTACGTTTGACAAACCGTTGTTATTTACAATGGAAATATCTGGCGTAGATTTAAAAGGAATAAATCCACACGATATAGTTTTTGTGTATATTGCTGATGACGGAAGTGTTACACCAATTGCACTTGGAACTACTGCTAGTAATAAAAACAAAGGTATACTGTCGGTTTATGATGCACAGCTTCCTCATTTTTCAAGATACGGTTGGGCTAAGTAAGTTAAAAGGGGAGATTTATTTAATTAAAATAAGTTTAAATCTTTTAATAAAAAGGAACAACTTATGAAGAAAGAGAAGGAAATATTTTAGAAGATACTTTCTAAAGACAGAAAGTATCTTCTTCTTTCATTTTCTTTCTTTCAAAACATTTCCCAAACAAATCAGTATAAAGTTTATTATCAAAACAAACAAATTAAGAAGGCACAGATATATATCATAGGGTAGGGCATACTCCACTTACCCTTAACAAGTCGCAAGTAATAAAATCCGTAAGTAATCCGTTAGTTAACGGACATTATTTGCGGCTTTATTAATCATAACACAATTTTTTTACCCTTGAAACAAACTCTCCCTTAAAATCAAAGATTAATCATTTTAAGAAAAAATTAGTAAAATTTACAAAAAGCTATTTAAGTTCTTCCTTTTTTAAGACTTCTTATAGACTCTATTATAACCTTCGTCGAATTAAATAATACGTTCATCTAAAAACGCTATGATAATTTATATATAAAATTATTTTGGCAGTTGCTATGCTATATACTTTTTATTCCAGCAAGGTAGTATTTCCGTATAAAGCATAAAAAATAAGAAATCAGAGTTTAGTTGGCTAAGCTTTTTGGAACTCTGAATATTTATTTAACATCTTGCCTTAGGAGGGCGTTAAGATGAAACGTTTATACAAACCTTTATTAATTGTCTTGTGGCTTTTGCTTTTTGGGGCTTTTTCAAGTACGATTTTAGGGCAGACAATTACATTTAATACCAAAACTGATTTCACTACGGGAACTAACCCTCTCTATGTTTCCATCGGCGATCTGAACGGTGACGGCAAACCCGATCTGGCGGTGGCGAACACTGGCCCTAGTACCGTTTCTGTTTTATTAAACACAACTTCTCCCGGAGCCTCTACACCTTCTTTCTCTTCTAAAACTGATTTCGCTACCGGAAGTGTAACTGCAATAGATAATGAACTGGTAATTCCTCAGAAATTTACATTAGAGCAGAATTACTCGAATCCGTTTAACCCGGCAACTACAATAAGATTTGCTCTGCCTGAGGCATCATTTGTAATTCTTAGGATATACAATATGCTCGGACAGGAGGTAAAGACATTGGTAAATGGAGAGAAGAATGCCGGAACATACAATGTGCAGTGGAGAGGAGACAACAACTTCGGACGTAAAGTATCCAGTGGAACATACATTTACAGAGTTATAGCGGGACAGAACATATTTACAAAGAAAATGATCTTGCTTAAATAAACAAAAAAAATAGATCCTTGGGCTTAAAACCCAAGGGTCTGCTTTATAACTAACTATTATTTTGTTTGATTAAAAAATAAGTGAGAAAAAAATTATGGCACTAGTAAGTATAATATTAACAGCAGCTTCAATTTTGGCATCGGGAATGGTTATCTTCTTTGGAATAGGTTACATTGCTTACAGAGGCAATAAAAGAAAAAACTATTACGACGTATAAAATATAAAAAGCTATTTTATAATTTTTTGTTGAAGCAAGCCCTCCGCTTATACAACAAATATGAGAGCCGTGTATAATTAATTTATATGCGGCTTTTGTTTTAAAAATAATTTAAACCTATAAAAAAATAATTGTCACTCTTAATGAAATAAAAAGTCTCCTTTCTGTAAATGTTGATATATTTCGTCCGTCAGAGCCGGATTGTAAATACACTAAAGCGTTACTCAATATGACAAATTAAATAGATCAAACCGCAAGATAAAGCCTGCCTGCGGTAGGCAGGCTTGCGCCTGCCAAATTATTAATTGAAATTACTTATATTAAAACGATGAAAAATATCTTAATTACTTTATTCCTAATTTTAATTTTTACATCGTTTGTCAGACCTCAAATTAGTTCTACCCCGAATGATACAAGTTTTTATTTAAAAAACCACAGTTATTTAATTCAAACCGAACTTTATAACATTTACAGAATGAAACGTGCAAAAATTGTTATGCTCGGTAATTCAATAACACACAGCGCTAATTGGAACGAACTGATAAATAGAAACGATGTAATTGAAAGGGGAATAAGCGGTGACCTTACTTCAGGTTTTTTACACAGGCTAAAATATGTCTACAATTTAAAACCTAAAATATGTTTTATAATGGGCGGCATAAATGATATATTTTACGGTAAACAGGTCGATGAAGTTTTTCAAAACATAACAAAAATTTTAGATTCATTAAAATCGCATAAAATAAAAATTGTTCTGCAATCAACATTATTTATAAAAAACGGTTCCTCTTTTTTGGACACAATAAACGTAAGGGTAAAATCGTTAAATATTCAATTGAAAAAATACGCATCCATTAACAATATTATATTCTTAGATTTAAATAAAAAATTATCAGTTGATAATCACTTAAAAGAAGAATATACAATTGACGGTGTTCATCTTTCCGCTTTAGGTTATAAAATTTGGTCGAATTATATTATACAAATCTTAACAAAATTAAAAATCTGATTTAGTTTCATTTCTCAAAATGATAATATTCTTAAAAAAAACTTTTTTGTTGTTAAAAAAAATTGTTTTATTTTATCTTCATCAAAGAATTTAACCTTTTATCGAAACAATTAACCTTGGTATAATTTTTGTAAATTTACTGCCTTTAGTAATTTTTTAATAATGTCTAAGAGTAGGAAAGCATCTAATTTAAAATCTATATGAACAAATTAAAAGATATTACTAGACCATTGATTTTGGTGGGTTTGACTATTCTATTTTCTATTCTTCTTAGTTACATACCTACAGGTATGAAAATTATGGAATATAAAGTAAAACGTACCGATATGTTAATGGACATTAAACCTGATTCTGTTCTTGAACTGGAATACAATGTTGAACCTGATATGGAAATAAAATAAATCAATCAATGATTATCTTATTTCTATTTTAATTATATATGAATAATAATAAGTAAAAGAGAACTATGATTAAATCTACAACTAATAATGGGGAAATAGAATGGGATCGCTGGGTAGAAAATGCTAAGAAATATCCTGATAAAGAAGCAATTATTCATTGGGTTGCCGGCGAAGAACCCTTTAGATGGACTTTTTCAAGTTTATTAAATGCTGCTGAAAGCTTTGCTGTAGGTCTTAAAAAAAAAGGTGTACAACGTGGTGATGTTTGTGCAACAGTTATTAGACACAATAAATATTTCTACCCTATTTATTTAAGCATATCAAGTATTGGTGCAATTCCTGCCATTTTAGCTTATCCAAATCCCCGTCTTCATCCTGATAAATTTAGACATGGTCTTGAAGGAATGTCAAAAAGTTCCGGTTTGGATTGGATATTAACAGAAAAAGCAATATCGGAAGTAATTGAACCCTTAGTTACTAAGGAAAACAGTACAATAAGAGGGATCTTTTTTCCTTTAGAGTGGGAGAAAGATTTAAAATTTGAAGGGAAAGAACTTGAACTAATTAATGAAGTAAGAGCAAAAATAAAAAATACGGATCCGGCTTTATTACAACATTCTTCCGGAACAACTGGTTTACAAAAACCTGTTTTATTATCTCATAAAGCAGTGTTAGATTTCGTTACAAATTATGGGAAAGCTTTAGAACTTTCTCCCAAGGATAAGATTATAAGCTGGCTTCCTTTATATCACGATATGGGTTTGATAGCTGCTTTTCATTTACCTCTTGCATTTGGTATCCCTGTAGTTCAGATGGATACATTTGAATGGATTATGATACCAAGTCTTTTGATGGAAGTTATTTCAAAAGAAAAAGGCACTCTTACCTGGCAACCTAATTTTGCATATAATATTTTGGCAGAAAAAGTTCACGAAGATGATTTAGAAGGTATTTCTCTTGATAGTATGAGAATGTTCATTAATTGCAGTGAACCTGTCAGAGACAGAAGCAATAAGTTATTTTATAATAGATACAAGAAATATGGAGTGAAAGAAAATTCTTTATCCAGTTCATTTGGAATGGCAGAAGTTACTTTCTTAGCTACTCAATCACCGCCTGGAGAAATATTAAAAAAATTAAATGTTAACAGGCAAAAATTATCTCAGGGAATAGTTGAAATAATTGAAGGCGAAGAAAATACTAGAGATTGTGTATCATCTGGGAAAGTAATTGATGGCTGTGAAATAACAATAATTGATGAAGAAGGGAATGAAGTAAAAGAAGGATATGTTGGTGAATTACTCATTAAATCAGTTTCATTATTTGACGGTTATAGAAATTATCCTGAAAAAACAGCGGCAGTTTTAAAAAAAGGTTGGTATTACAGCGGTGATTACGGCTTTTGCCATGAAGGCTATTATTATATTATTGGAAGGAAAAAGGATATTATAATTGTTGCAGGAAATAATGTTTATCCGGAAGATGTTGAAGATTTAGTTAGTCATGTTAAAGGAGTTGTTCCGGGAAGAGTAGTTGCCTTTGGGGAATACGATGAAGAAATAGGCAGTGAGCAAATAAGTGTGGTTGCAGAAACTAAAATTATTGAAGAAGAAGGACGCAAAAAGTTAAAATTAGATATAATTATAGCCGGAATGACGGAAGATATAAACATAAAAAAAGTTTATTTAGTACCGTCAAGATGGTTGATAAAAAGTTCGGCAGGAAAACCCAGTAGAAAAACAAACAGAGAAAGATTAGTAGAAAAAAAAGAAAGCATTAAATGGAGTTAAATGCAAAGATGAGTATCTATTTAAGTGACTTATTAATTAAAAATTTTAGATTGTGTTTGTAAGATGATCAAAGCTATGTTTAAAACAAGAGAAATAGAATGGGATCGCTGGGTTGCAAATGCTGAGAAGCATCCTGATAAAGAAGCTATTGTTCATTGGGTTGCCGGTGAAGAACCATTTAGATGGACTTTTTCATCAATTATAAAAGCTGCGGAAAGCTTTGCTGTAGGACTTAAAAAAAGGGGCGTGCAACGTGGGGATGTTTGTGCAATTATAATAAGACACAATAAATATTTTTATCCAATTTATATAGCAATCTCAAGCATTGGAGCTATTCCGACTGTTTTAACTTATCCTAATCCTCGCTTGCATCCTGTTAAATTCAGGCAAGGTCTTGAAGGAATGTCTAAACGCTCCGGCCTTGATTGGATATTAACAGAAAAAGCAATATCGGAAGTAATTGAACCTTTAATTACACTTGAAAACAGTACAATAAGAGGTATGCTTTTTCCTACTGAGTGGGAAAAAGATCTCAAGTTTGAAGGCAAAGATTTAGAAAACATAATGCAGGTGAGAGCAAGTATTTCAGATACGGATCCGGTTTTATTACAACATTCAAGCGGGACTACCGGTTTACAAAAACCTGTATTGCTATCACACAAAGCTGTGTTGGATCACGTTACACATTATGGAAAATCAATTAATTTATCGCCTGAAGATAAAATTATAAGTTGGTTACCTTTATATCATGATATGGGATTAATAGCTGCATTTCATTTACCGCTGGCATTTGGTATCCCTGTAATTCAAATAGATACATTTGAATGGGTTATGGTTCCAAGTCTTTTGTTGGAAGCTATTTCAAAAGAAAAAGGAACCCTTACTTGGCTTCCTAATTTTGCATACAACATTTTAGCAAATAAAATTCATGAAGATGAATTAGAAGGAATTTCTCTTGAAAGTATGAGAATGTTTATAAATTGTAGTGAACCAGTTAGAGATAAAAGTCATAAGCTGTTTTATAAAAGATATAAAGATTACGGAGTAAAACCTGAATCTTTATGTGCTTGTTATGCAATGGCTGAAACAACATTTGCAGTAACACAAACACCGCCAGGCACCGCGGCAAAAGTTCTTCGAGTTAAAAGACAAAGTATTGCAAAGGGTGTAATTGAGTTAAACGGACACAATGAAAATTCAAGAGTTTGTGTTTCATCAGGTAGAACAATCGATGGTTGTGAAATAAAAATTGTAGATGAAAAAGGTAAATACTTAAACGAAGGAATGGTTGGGGAGATAGCTATATATTCGGTATCGTTATTTGACGGTTATAGGAATAATCCTGAAATGACAGTTGCTGTTTTAAAAGATGGATGGTTTTACAGTGGTGATTATGGTTTTTGTTTAGATGGTGAATACTATATAATCGGAAGAAAAAAAGATATAATTATTGTCGGAGGAAAAAATATTTATCCTGAAGATATTGAAGACTTAGTTAATCACGTTAAAGGAGTTGTTCCGGGAAGAGTAGTTGCCTTTGGGGAATACGATGAAGAAATAGGCAGTGAGCAAATAAGTGTAGCAGCAGAAACAAAAATAACTAACGTAGCTGGGCACAAAAAATTAAAGTTAGATATTATAAAAGCAGGAATGACTGATGATATAAACATAAAAAAAGTTTATTTACTACCTACAAGATGGCTAATAAAAAGTTCCGCAGGTAAGCCAAGCAGAAAAGCTAACAAAGAAAGATTAGTTGTAAAAAAAGAAATTATTATATGGAGTTAATATATGATAACAGAAAAGTTTAAAAAAGTAATACTTGATGAGCTTAATTTAGATGATTTTGATATACAGGATAACACAACTGCAGACCAGGTTCCAGGTTGGGATTCACTAAATCATATTAATGTTATTCTTGCTTTAGAAAAAGCATTCAATGTACATTTTAAAGGTATAGAAGTATTAAGATGCAAGAATATTGGAGATCTTCAGAATTTAGTAAATACTAAATTAAATCAATAAGAGAATAATAGAAAAAAATTTACGGAGAATGAATGCTCTTCAATATTGATTTTAGTAAAATACTTCAATTATTTACATACCAAGAAGGTGATCCTTTACTTTTCAGTACAAGTTTTTTCATCTTCTTTTTCTTTACGTTATTATTATTTTATAGAATATTTGCCTACAAAAAAAATCTACGGATATTTACGCTTATCATCTTTTCTTTGTTCTTTTACTATAAAGCTGTAGGAGGATATTTTCTTATTCTTATAATAATGACCATTGTAAATTATTACTCAGGTCAAATACTGGGTTCTTTAAAAGAGGGAATAAGTAAAAGGAGATTCCTTTTTGTTTTAACCATAGTAGCAAACCTTGGTGTACTTGGTTACTTTAAATACACTAACTTTTTTATCCAGATTATAAACAATATCGGTTCGGGAAATATAGATGCGCTGGATATTTTCCTACCAATCGGCATATCTTTTTATACATTTAAAGGATTGAGTTATATAATTGATATTTATATTGGTACTTTCCAGCCCGTGAAAAGTTTTAGGGACTTTTCTCTCTACATGTTCTTTTTTGCCGATTTACTTATAGGACCTATTGACAGGGCATCAAAACTACTTCCTCAAATACAAAGAGAAATAAATGTACCAAGGGAGAATATTGGCAGAGGAACATATCTGATAATGTCAGGTTTATTTAAGAAAATTGTTATTGCTGATTTTATTGGTCTGAATTTTGTTGATAGAGTTTTTGGCGACCCAACAAGATTCACAGGCGTAGAAAACTTATTAGCTTCTTATGCTTATACACTTCAGATTTATTGCGATTTTTCCGGATACACGGATATGGCAATTGGTGTGGCTCTTTTGTTGGGCTTTAATATAATGGATAACTTTAATGCACCATTTAAAGCAACAAGCATAGGAGATTTTTGGCGTAGGTGGCATATATCACTTTCATCCTGGCTGCTTGATTATCTATTTGCACCTCTTCAAATGAAGTTAAGAAATCTTAGAATGTACGGCAATGCAATCGCATTGTTTATTACTTTTTTTGCAATTGGATTTTGGCATGGTTCTAATTGGACATTTATTTTGTTCGGTTCCTTACACGGACTGTATATGGTAGTATCTATCTTTTTGAAAAAACCTAAAACACAGCTGTTTAAAAAATTAAAATTGAGTGATACAAAATTGCTAAAGTTTTCGCAGGGTGTAATTACATTTCATTTAGTTGTTTTTGCTTTCATATTTTTCAGAGCATTCTCAATCGAAAGCGGATGGGATGTTGTAAGTCAGATATTTGCTTTTTTCCAGGCAGGTGTGTTTATGCAATTTGTAAATGCATATCCAATGATTATTATTTTGATGGTAATCGGTTATGTTTTACATTTCTTACCCGAAGCGTGGGAAAAATGGACTGAAAATTTTGTTGTAAAAATGCCTGTTGTTGTTCAGGCTTTATTATTAACGGCAATAATATTGCTTGTAGTTCAATTTAAATTTGCTGGATTACAACCAAATATTTATTTTCAGTTTTAAGTGTAAATAAAAAACAAGCTATAAATTCAAGACATATTTGGCGGGTAAATATTTGTGATTTGAGTCATGAATTTTCTAATTTATTATTTTTTCTGTTGAAAGTGATTTAATATTTAATAAATTTGTACTAAGTTTATTAAAAGTTAAAGATAGAGGTATATAAATGGCGAAGAATTTTATATCGAATAAAGACGAAACAGTAAGAATGTTTGAAAATGATTTTCTTGAAGCACTTTCAAAAGTTCATTACACTGTTCCGTTATATATTTTCTTGCCTGTTATTGCATACTTTTTATATAAAAGTATTATATTTAGTTTAAGTGTAACTGTAATATTTTTATTAGTTATTATCGGACTAATAATATGGTCGTTAACAGAATATACTTTACACCGCTTTGTTTTTCACTTTCCAGTTAAATCTGAACTTGGTAAAAAAATACACTTTCTATATCATGGTGTCCACCACGATTATCCCATGGATTCTAAAAGATTAGTAATGGTTCCTACTATAAGCATTCCATTAGCTGTTATATTTTATTATTTGTTAGAAACAATTTTCGGTGATGTTTATGTTGCCCCATTATTTGTAGGGTTTATAGTAGGTTATTTATTTTATGATTTATCTCACTATGCAATTCATCATTTTAATATGCACGGCAAATTTTGGCTTGCAATAAAAAACCATCATATAAAACATCATTTTGAAAATGAAAATTTAGGCTATGGTGTTAGCTCACCAATTTGGGATAAAATTATCGGAACTGATTTTTCAAAGAAGAAGTAAAAGAATAATTCCACAAAATCATATTCTTTTCAAATATATATTGTAAAATATGCAGATAATTCTTAATCTATCTTTCCTTTTATTGTTATTCTTATTTCCGTCTAATGAATGCAACGTTCCCAATTATTCTAAAATTTATATAAGAACAAGTCAGCTCGGATTTTTGCCAAATGATATTAAAACAGGTGTAATATTTTCTAAAGATAAAATAGATACTGAAAAATATTATATCATAAATTCTGTTACACAGAAAGTAGAGTTTGAAGATTATCTACCTGATAGCATTTTAACCTACGGTAAATTCAACTATGCAGTTCCAATAGATTTTACTCCACTCAAAAAAAAGGGTGTATATTATATTGATGTGGAAGGGAACAGGTCTATTACTTTTAGAATAAGTAACAACATCTTTAATAATATCACAGATTCTCTTTTACTATTTTATCAAGCTCAAAGATGCGGACCTACTAAACCAATACTCCATAAAATGTGTCATCTTCACGATGTAATAAAGTTAATCGGAACCAAAGATTCATCAGCAGTGGATCTTACAGGCGGTTGGCACGATGCAGGTGATTATATTAAATTTTTATCAACAACTTCTTTTACTACATATTTAATGTTATTTGCTTATGAATTTGATAATATAAAATTTGGATTTGATAGAAATAAAAACGGTACACCGGATATTTTAGAAGAAGCAAAAATTGGGCTTGATTGGATGAAAAGAGCAAATTATAAAAAAGGTAAGTTAGTAACTCAAGTACAGGATATAAAGGATCATCAAGTTGGTTGGAGATTACCTGAAAAAGATAAACTACGTTTTAATAGACCTGGTTTTGTGGGAATTGGAAAAAATCAAATAGGACTATATGCCGCAACTATGGCGCTTGCTTATAGAATTTGGAAAGATGAATTTAAAGATATTGATTTTGCAAATGACTGCTTAAAGAGAGCAAAAGAATTGTATTCTATAAAAGATAAAGTCCCTAATATTGATAGTATGCCTTCAGGCTTTTATCAGGATTCAAGATATTTGGGCAAATTGGCTTTAGGAGCTACGGAATTATTCATATCAACCCAAGATTCATCTTACTTAAAAGATGCTGAAATTTTTGCAGACAGTGCTGGTTCTGATTATTGGTGGAGTTGGGGGGACATTAACTCACTTGCAGATTATAAACTTGCAACTTTGATTCCACGTTTTAAAGATTATCTTCAAAATAATTTGATTCATTTTAGGAACACTTCTAAGAATTCTGTGTTTGGTGAAGGGATGCCATATTCATGGGGAACTACAAATTCATTTTTAGGTATAACTTTGCAATCAATTCTTTATAAAAGACTAACAGGGGAAGTTAAATTTGATTCTTTAGCTGCTACACAAAGAGATTTTATACTTGGTAGAAATCCTTGGGGAATTAGCTTTATTTATAATATTGGCAGAGTTTTTTCAAAACATCTTCATTCACAAATTGCATTTTTTAACAGAGGATATTTACCAGGAGCTTTAAGCGCGGGTCCAGCCCCTTTATCTATTCTTAAAAATTACAATATAAAAAGAGAAAGATTATTGTTTAATTATTTTAACACTGATTCAGTAAAATATTATGACGATAGATGGGATTATATAACAAATGAACCCACTATAGTCGGTAATGCAACAGCATTGTTTGTTTTTGGTTATTATAAATTATAGACAAATAAAAATTACACTTAAAAACCTCTTTTTTTTAATCTAAAACATTGGCATTTTTATACCATTTAAA
>JACZTL010000017.1 GCA_022573715.1 Bacteroidota bacterium | reverse complement strand
CTTCTATTATCCTGTAGTCCTCTGAATCAGGGTCAAGCGCAAACTGTATGTTGCACTCCCCTACAATACCAAGATGCCTTATGACCTTTATCGATATATCCCTTAATTTATGGTATTCATTGTTTGTCAGAGTCTGCGACGGCGCAACAACTATGCTTTCTCCTGTGTGGATTCCCATTGGGTCGAAGTTTTCCATATTGCAGACTGTAATGCAGTTATCATAAACATCCCTTACAACCTCATATTCAATTTCTTTCCATCCGCCAAGATATTTTTCTACAAGAATTTGGTTTGAGTAAGCAAATGCCCTCTGAGCCTTGTTTTTTAATTCTTCTTCATCAAGCGCAACACCTGATCCCTGGCCACCTAAAGCATAAGCTGCCCTGAGCATCACAGGATAATCCAGCTTTCTTGCAACCTCTGCAGCCTGCTCAACACTGGAAACGGCCTCACTTTTCGGCGTTTTTAGATTTATCTCGTTTAATTTTTTTACAAATAATCCCCTGTCTTCTGTGTTTTTTATAACATCAATCTGCGTGCCTAGAACTTTTATATTGTATTTCGCTAAAACACCCTGATTTTCTAAGGCAACTCCGCAGTTTAAGGCTGTTTGGCCACCGAATGAAAGTATTATCGCGTCAGGCATTTCCTTTTCAATGACCTTCTCCACAAAGTATGTAGTGACAGGAAGAAAGTAGATCTTATCGGCCATGCCCTTGCTTGTCTGGATGGTTGCGATATTCGGGTTCACTAAAACTGTTTCTATACCTTCCTCTTTGAGGGCTTTCAAACACTGTGATCCCGAGTAATCAAATTCACCCGCTTCTCCTATTTTCAATGACCCGGACCCTAAAACTAAAACTTTTTTCGGTTTTTCCATTTTATTTCAGTATCTTTACAAATTCATCAAACAAAAATTCTGTATCATAAGGGCCAGGCGTGCTTTCAGGATGGAACTGCACGCTCAAGAACGGCTTTGTCATGTGTCTAAGGCCCTCGTTTGTGTTGTCGTTTGCATTTACATAATACTCCTGCCATTCTTCTCCTAAAGATTTCAAATCAACTGCAAATCCATGATTTTGTGTTGTTATAAAACATCTTTTTGTATTCGCAAGAATGCATGGTTGGTTCTGTGACCTGTGACCGTATTTCAACTTGTAAGTGTTTCCACCGGCGGCAAGCGCTAAGAGTTGGTTGCCTAAACAGATACCAAATGTAGGAATATCATGTTCCATAGCTCTTTTTAGGTTATGGATGGTCTTTTGGTACATTTTTGGATTGCCTGGGCCGTTTGAAACAACTAATCCATCAAAATAGAATTGAAAGAAATTGCAGTCATAAGGGACTCTTATCACACACATGTTTCTCTTCAATAAGCTCCTTATTATATTGTATTTGGTTCCACAGTCAATTAGTATTATTTTTTTATCGCCGCTGTCATTGTAGGTTATTGATTCTTTTATTGAGACTTCTTTTACAATATCGGCATTATTTGGGTCATAGAAATCTATATTTTCGTTTTGGAAGATTATTTTCCCAAGCATTGAGCCTTTTTCCCTTAATATTTTTGTAAGTTTTCTTGTGTCAATGCCGTAGATTCCCGGAATTTTTTCTTCTTTTAACCAATCGGAAAGAGAGCGTTCAGCATTCCAGTGAGAATAGTTTTTTGAGTATTCGGAAACAATCAAGCCTCTGCAGTGAATATTATCGGATTCAAAATATTTTAATAATCCGTTTTCTTTTTTTTTGCCGGGCACTCCGTAATTTCCGATTAAAGGGTAGGTCATTGTTAAAATTTGACCACTGTAAGAAGGATCTGTTAAAGTCTCGGGGTAGCCGACCATTCCTGTGTTAAAAACGACCTCGCCGTTAGTGTTAGTTTCATAACCAAAACTTTTACCTATAAACTCGCTACCGTCTTTAAGTATTAATTTTGCTTCTTTGTATTTCATACGTTTTGAAAATTTTTAACAAAAAAATAGCCACTCAATGAGTGGCTAAAAAAATAAAATTATTTTAAGGACAATTATTTTTAACACTTTATGTAAAATTTTAATCTCTTTTATAAATTCGGTTTAAATATAAATTAAACTGATAAGATTTACAAATTTTGGAATGACATCAAAGCAAAAATGTAAAACGCCAAAGTCAAAGGTTAAATAATCATTACAGACAATGTTTGAATCTTTATATTTTTGTCTTTTTACTTTTATCCTTTCACTTACTTTTTTTTCACAATTAGATCTCGTAGGTGTGTTAAAGTTATAAAGCAAGTCATATTTGAACAAATCAAAGAATTAAAAAAAGCCTAGTTCAGAAAAAAAATTGTGTAGCTTAAATTTGTTTTAGAATAGTAATGAATCAGATATTAAAAAAATAAGTTTATTAATATTTGGATAACAGATTAAAATATCTTATTATTAATTTAATAAATGTGTTTATGTTTTGTTATAATTTTAAATTATAGTATTTGTAATTATTAAAATGGAATGAGAACGTTGAACAAAATAGTACGAATAAATTTATCATTATTGCTTTTTATGTAAACTGCAATTTATTTTTCTTCAGTTTATGGTAGTAGTTTTGAAAAGTAATAATGATAATTTAATAATTAATATATTACTAACAAATAATGAGGTTGATCATGAGGAAATTCTACTTTTTTCTTTTTCTGATTTCTTGGGTTATGATGTCTTTTGCTCAAGAAGTTACTATTAAAGGAAAGGTAACAGGTTTTGATTCTTTTAAATCTAAACAGGTTTCTTTGATAGGCGTTAACATTATTGTAAAAAATACAACTACAGGCGCATCAACTAATTCTGAGGGTGTATTTACTTTGAAAGTAAATAGTTTGCCTGTTGATGTAGTCTTTACTTACATAGGATATAAGAAAAAAACAATAAAAGTTAATACAGAAACTTTTTTAAATGTTATTTTAACAGAAGACATTTATGCCTCTGAAGATGTATTAGTAGTTGGTTCACGTTTCAGACCAAGGACTTCGATCACTTCAGCTGTCCCAATAGATAATATAACATTGAAAGAAATGCACGGTACTGCTCAAGTATCTTTAGATAAAATGCTCCATTATCTTGTTCCTTCATTCAATTCTACACAACAAACTATATCCGATGCAACGGCTCATTTTGATCCTGCAGATTTAAGAGGACTTGGACCAAGCCGTACTCTTGTTTTAATAAACGGTAAAAGGAAAAATCCTTCTGCTTTGGTTTTTATAAATGATACACCGGGTAAAGGTGATGTCGGTGTTGATATGAATAGTATTCCTTTAAGTGCTATTAAGAGAGTAGAAGTTTTACGAGATGGTGCTTCTGCTATATACGGTTCAGATGCAATTGCAGGTGTTATTAACATTATCTTAAATGATGAAAGTGAGATAACTACAATTAGTGGATATTCCGGTGCAACTGAACAGGGTGATGGTTTTCAAATGGGAGGAAGTATAAATAAGGGGTTCCAGTTGGGTAATAATGGTTTTTTGAATATCTCCACAGGTTACTCAAACCAAAAAGAAACCAATAGAGCCGGTACTCCAGGTAAAGATGACCTTTTCGGTGTAAGCGGTTCTAATCCTTGGATTCAACAAAATCCCAGTTTAGGAATGCGCGTTGGTTTACCTAATATGAAGGTAGCAAATATTTATTTTAATTCTGAATTTAATTTGAATGAGTTTGATAAAATTTATTCATTTGGAGGAATAGTATATAGAGAAGGCTTAAGTTATGCTTTATATCGTACGCCATATTGGATTCCTGATGTTTTTTTCATAAAGCATGAAAAAGGATCTACTTACCAAGGATTTCAACCTACTTTTGAAACAAGTATTACAGATGAACAATTTACTACAGGATTCCGTTCAAAGAAAAATGGCTGGAATTATGATATCAGTTATACTTTTGGAAGTAATTCTGTTGATTATATAGTTAGTAACTCTATTAATCTTGACTTAGGGGAACTAAGTCCTACAGTATTCAACCCTGGAGGGTATGAATTTAAAAACCATATTTTAAATTTTGATGTTTCAAAATTATTCTTTGATAAATTGTTTGTTAGTGCCGGAAGTGAATTTAGATTGGAAAATTTTCTTACTATTGCAGGAGGAGAAGCTTCATTTAAAGGCGCCGGAGTACAATCTTTCCCTGGTCTACAACCCCAAAATGCTGTTGATGCTAAACGTACAAACATTGGCGTTTATTTAGATCTTGGTACAGACTTCACTGAAAATGT
Source organism: Bacteroidota bacterium (assembly GCA_022573715.1). Taxonomy (GTDB): domain Bacteria; phylum Bacteroidota; class Ignavibacteria; order Ignavibacteriales; family Ignavibacteriaceae. The sequence goes on along the minus strand of JACZTL010000017.1, from coordinate 65,064 downwards.
CTTTTTGGGCGGTGCTATTCGTTATGAAGATTACAGCGACTTTGGAACGAATGTAACTTATAAAGTAAATGGGAGAGTAAAAACAAGCGACGATAGATTTACCTTTAGAGGCTCTATTTCTTCAGGTTTTCGTGCACCTTCTTTACATCAAATTCATTTAAGCAATATTCAAACACTAATTTCAGGTGGTACTGTAAGCAATCAGGGTACTTTTAATAATGATAGCCCGGTATTACGCAAATTGGGTGTAAATAAATTAAAAGAAGAAACTTCCACCAACTTTACTTTCGGAATTGCAGGAAAACCGGTAAAAGGATTTTCTTTTAGTGTTGATTATTTCAGAATTAATCTTTCAGACCGTATAGTATATTCCAGCTCTATATCTTCATTCGATACAACAACTACAGTAGGGCGTATTTTACGTGATAATAGTATTACGAGCTTAAAATTCTTTATAAATGCTGTTAACACAATTACTAAAGGCGTTGATGTTGTTGCAAGTTACAAATACGGAAAATTAAAATTACACACAGCTGTTTCAATTCTTGACCATTCAATAGACGGAAAAATTAATACACCTGCCGTTCTTGCAGCAGACGGGTTGGATATTTTTGACAGAAAAGAACAGTCTCGTATATTAACAGCAAGACCAACAGAAAAAGTTGTTCTAGGTTTGTCGTATGATTTTGAACCCTTAACCGTTAAAGTATCTGCAATTTATTTTGGCGAGGTTACCTGGCAGCATGTTAACAACGGTTTGAACGGTGTTGATTTAGGAAACGGACCATTACCGACCAACGATGCCGATTTTGATCAGACCTTTTCTGCAAAAGTACTAACCGATTTAAATATTAATTATAAAATAAACCAAAATATTTCATTTGGTTTAATGATAAATAATGTATTTAATGTTTATCCGGATGTAATTGATACAAAAGGCGATTTTGTAACGGATTTAGGCGGTCGTTTTCTATATCCTTGGGAAGTAAATCAATTTGGTTTTAATGGTCGTGTAATAATGGGTACTTTTAATATTAGTTTATAGAAATTATAGAAAGTAAAAGTATAAATTAATAAAACACTCTCTTCTTAATTAAAAAGTCCATCTCTTTGAGGTGGACTTTTTTTATTTGTAAGTATTAAAAAAAATTAACAGATAACGTTAGAGGTAAAAAGTAAAAGGTAAAAATTAATAGAATTGCTGTTTCCAATATTTTTTTATTTTTCACTAAATAGTTAAACACTAAAAGGTGAAAAATATATAATTTATCAAATCAATATTTCGTCAAATCACCAAATATTCTTTTGTCAACTGTTTGCCAATATTTTATTTTGGCGTTATATATTTTTATATAATTTTAAAGTGAGAGTTTTATGGAAATTATAAGCGATATATCAAATAATGTATTTGTATCTAAAGTTGACGGTAAAGAAGCTTATTTGCGTTATGTAATGAGAGGAGAAGATGTAATTGATTTTATTTATACCTATACACCGCCTGAATTAAGAAACAAAGGACTAGCGGAAAAAATTGTAAAAGCAGGATTTAAGCACGCAAAAGAAAAAAATCTAAAAGTAATACCAACCTGTCCATATATAATGTATTTTCTTTCAAGAAATGAGGAATTTAAAAGTTTATTAAAATAAGATTACTTTCTTAATTAGACTTTTTACTTGCTCAATTATGTAAAATATTCTTATTATTCATCTTACTTTCCTAAAACTATTGGAGAATTAAAAATGAAAAGTAAAATTTTCTTATTACTAATTATCATTACGTTTTTCAGTTCTTGTAATTTATATAAAAATAAAATTGAATACCCCAAGACAAAAAAAGTGGATGTTAAGGATAATTATTTTGGTACGGTGGTTAATGATCAATACAGGTGGCTGGAAAATGACACAAGTCAAGCAGTAAAAGAGTGGGTGATAGAGGAAAATAAAATCACATTTGATTATCTGAATAAAATCCCTTTTAGAAATAAAATTAAAGAAAGATACTCCCAATTATTTAATTATCCAAAATATTCTGCACCCTTTAAAGGGGGGAAAAATTATTTCTTCTTTAAAAATGAAGGACTTCAAAATCAAAGCGTGCTTTACATTCAAAAAGGACTTGACGGGACTCCGCAATTATTTTTAGATCCAAATAAATTAAAAAGTGACGGCACAGTTGCACTTACAAGTTATGCAATTTCAAAAGACGGAAAGTATTTTGCTTACGGTACTGCTTCGGGAGGCTCGGATTGGAATGAATATTATGTGATGAATGTTTCATCTAAAAAGAAATTAAACGATCATCTTAATTGGATCAAATTTTCTGGAATTTCGTGGTTCAAAAATGGTTTCTTTTACAGCCGTTATCCTAAACCCGCCAAAGGTTCCGAACTAACAAGCTCTAATCAGTTTCACACAATTTATTATCATAAAGTAGGTGCTGATCAAAAAGATGATAAAAGAATTTTTGGTGATAATAAAAATCCCAAGATGACTTTTTATGCACAAACGACAGACGATGAAAAATATTTGATCATTTATTCCTCAAAAGGAACTAACAACAACGCGTTAAACGTAAGAGATTTATCCAAACCAAATTCACAAATTAAAACTATAATTTCGACATTTGATAATAACTATACGGTTGTTGATAACATCGGTAAAAAATTGCTTGTACTTACGGACAGGAAAGCCTCAAAAAATAAATTGGTTTTAATTGATCCTTACAGACCAAATGAATCAAATTGGAAAGTAATTATTCCCGAGAAAGAAGATGTGCTTAGATCAGTTCAAATAATAGGGGGAAAAATAATTGCTAATTATATGAAGGATGCAAGCAGTCATATTTATATATATGATATAAACGGTAAATATGAAAAAGAGATCAAACTTCCTACATTGGGTACAGTTCGAGGATTTTCCGGAAAAAAAGAAGACAATATTGCATTCTATACATTTACCTCTTTTACTCATCCTTCTTCAATTTATAAATTTGAAGTTAGTTCAGGCAGATCAACTCTTTTTCGTCAACCAAAATTGGACTTTGATTTTTCAATTTACAAAACAGAACAAAAATTTTATACAAGCAAAGACGGCACAAAAATACCTATGTTTATTGTTTATAAAAAAGGCACAAAGTTAGACGGCAGCAGCCCAATGTATCTTTATGGTTATGGGGGTTTTAATATTAGTCTAACGCCTTCATTCAGTTCATCAAGATTAATATGGTTGGAACAGGGCGGAATTTTTGCAATGCCCAATCTGCGCGGAGGCGGTGAGTACGGGGAAGCCTGGCATAAAGCAGGAACAAAATTACAGAAGCAAAATGTATTTGATGATTTTATTTCCGCAGCAGAATATCTGATAAAAAACAAATATACTTCAGCAGATAAGCTGGTTTGCGCAGGCCGTTCAAACGGGGGATTATTGATTGGTGCTGTTATAAATCAACGGCCGGATTTGTTTAGAGTTGCTTTGCCTGCTGTGGGAGTGATGGATATGCTTCGTTTTCAAAAATTTACTATCGGTTGGGCGTGGGTCTCAGATTATGGATCAAGTGATGATTCACTTCAATTTAAGGCTTTGTACAAATATTCACCATTGCACAATATCAAAAGTGAATTAAATTATCCCGCTGTTCTAATAACTACAGCCGATCACGATGATAGGGTTGTGCCCGGTCACTCATTTAAGTATACTGCAACTCTTCAGGAAAAATATAAAGGAGAAAATCCAATTTTAATAAGGATAGGTGTACGTGCAGGTCACGGTAGTGGTAAACCCACCTCCAAAATAATTGAAGAGCAGACAGATATATGGTCATTTGTATTCTATAATTTAGGGATTGAACCTAAATATTAATTTCATTTGATTGTTTGTCTTTTGAAAGAATTAATAAACTATGATTGAAAAAGCTACATTCGGAGCGGGTTGTTTTTGGGGAGTGCAGACTGAATTTGATAAATTAAAGGGGGTTATTAAAACAATTGTCGGATATGCAGGCAGTAAATTTAAAAACCCTACTTATCAAGATGTATGTACAGGAAATACCGGACACGCTGAAGTATTGGAAATAAAATTTGATAATGAGATTATTTCTTATAATGAATTATTGAAAATATTTTGGAGTATACATAATCCAACAACACCAAATAGACAAGGACCTGATGTCGGTTCGCAGTACAGGTCAATCATATTAACCCATAATAAAGAACAGGAAAATAAAGCAGCCGAATCTAAAAAAGAATTAAATAAAAAAGGAATATTTGCATCTGAAATAGTTACTGAAATCGTTCCGATAGATAAATTCTACATAGCAGAAGAATATCATCAAAAATATTTTAATAATAATAAGTGGATCTGATAAATGTTAAATAAAATTATAAGTAGTCTATTTGGGGAATTAAAAGTAAAAACATTCTATTTATTTATTATTTTATGTTGCTTCACTACGCTAAATACGATATTTGCAGTTCAGAATGATATTAAAGTAGTTAAAGAAAAGATCACTTTTACAACTGGTGACGGTTTTAATATCAGTGCAATTATTGGCAAACCGGAAACAATAGATGACGATCTACCGGCAGTTATTTTAATTCATCAAGGCGGTTCTGATAAAAGTGAATGGAATAATTTTTTTGATCAACTTGTAAAACAAAACTATATAGTTTTAGCTTATGATATTCGCGGGCACGGAGAATCGGATAAGGTTAGTAATGTTTATGCATTGTTCAATGATTCAAACCAAGCTCCTCACGATCTTTTTGCTGCTGTTGAATATTTAAATGATTATGATAACGTGGCTTCGGATAGATTTGCCATAGTCGGTGCATCTATAGGTGCCAATTTAGCTTGTGTCGGAATATCAAAAATGGATATTAAAACTGCAGTTGTAATTTCAGGTAAAACCTCGGCAATTGAAAACCTTAACGGAGTAAAAGAGCTACATTTAAAATCTATTTTTTATATCGCTGCTGATGGAGACCAGAATGGTAAAAGAATAAAATGGGCTAAGGAATTATATGAAAGGACCGAGCCTCCAAGAAAAATTGAAACAGTAGTTAATTCTTCAGCTCACGGTGTTAGAATATTGAAAGATAAGCCTCAAGTTAAAAATGAAATTATAAAATGGCTTAACGATACTTTATAATAAAACTGTAAAACTTTTAACAAATATTTCCTTTTATTTGCTGTAAATTATATTATTATAAAATAACTAAATAATTGATCATTCAATTCCAAAGGGATGGCTTTGCCATAAAAAGAGGAAGAAATATATGGGTACATTAATTGATACTTCAAATAATAAAGAATCAAAGATAAGTTTAAATAAAAAAGAACTGATTGAACGATTCAAAAATGTTCGATCATTTTCAGAAGAATTAGCGAAACCACTAAAGACTGAAGATTTTGTAATTAAGTCGATGCCTGATGTTAGTCCTACTAAATGGCATTTGGGTCACGTTAGCTGGTTCTTCGAAGCTTTTATTTTAAATAAAGTCCTAAAAAATTATAAATCAGTAGATACAAAGTATACCTATATTTTTAATTCGTATTATGTATTGATTGGTGAAAGGTTTGTTAAGGCAAATAGGGGGCTCCTATCAAGACCGACTGTTGAAGAAGTATTCAATTACAGAAAATTTGTAAATGAAAACTTAATAGAATTTTTAGAAAATTGTTCTGATGAAATATTTGAAAAGTATGCGCCCATTGTTGAAGTTGGTTTGAATCACGAGCAGCAGCACCAGGAATTACTTTTGACAGATATAAAACATGTTCTATCATTCAATCCGCTTAATCCCGTGTACTCATCTATTAATTTACCCGAAAGTAATTCGCAACAATTAAGCTGGCAAACTTTTGATGAAGGGGTGTTTCAAATAGGAAATACCGGTACAAAATTTTGCTATGATAATGAAACTCCTTCACACAAAGAATATATACAACCGTTTCAATTAGCTACAAGACTTGTAACAAATCAAGAATATATTGAGTTTATTGAAGCAGGTGCATATAAAAAACAAGAGTTGTGGCTCTCTGACGGCTGGACAACTTTAGAAGCAGAAAATTGGGTAGCACCTCTTTATTGGAAAAAGATAGATGGAAAATGGTGGCATTTTACACTGACAGGTTTAAAGGAAGTTTTTCCTTACGAGCCTGTTTCGCACGTCAGTTATTATGAAGCTGAAGCATATTCAAGATGGGCAGATGGTAGATTACCCACCGAAGCAGAATGGGAAGTTGCTGCGGATAATATAGAAATTGAAGGCAACTTTGTTGATGATCGTTATTTTCATCCTATCACTTACAATAATTCAAACGGAATAAAATTAAGTCAAATCTACGGAGATGTTTGGGAATGGACGCAAAGTGCTTATCTCCCATATCCTGGTTATAAACCTTTACCCGGAGCATTGGGTGAGTATAACGGAAAATTTATGTCAGGGCAAATGGTATTACGTGGTGGTTCGTGTGCTACCTATTCTAATCATATAAGGAAAACATACCGTAACTTTTTTCCTCCTCATTCGCGCTGGCAATTTATGGGTATTAGATTAGCTAGGAACGATTAGTAAATTAAAAATGAAAATTAAAACTGAAGAAATTACAAAAACTGATATTTTAACAGAAGTTTTAAACGGCTTAAGTAAATCTCCCAAGATGCTTCCGAGCAAATTATTTTATGATAAAAAAGGCTCTAAACTATTTGACGAAATTTGCGAGTTGGAAGAATATTATCCCACCAGAACCGAAATACAGATAATGCAAAATAATATTATTGAAATGGGAGAACTTTTGGGGGAGGGAACAATGCTCATAGAATTGGGCAGTGGAAACAGCCAAAAAATTAAATTGCTGCTTGATCATATTCCCGGGCTTGCAGGATATATTCCTGTTGATATTTCTTCCGAACATTTAATCAGTTCTTCTAAAATATTAAAAGAAGAATATCCTCACATAAGTATCTTTCCCCTTGTTGCGGATTATACAAAGTATTTTGAACTGCCATTAATTGATAAGCCCTACGACCATCGGGCTGTATATTTTCCTGGTTCAACAATAGGAAATTTTACAATAAATGAAGCAAAAGAATTTTTAAACAGAATAGCTGATATTGTCGGTGAAAACGGTGGGTTAATAATTGGTGTTGATTTAAAAAAAGATAAACAGATTCTTGAGGCTGCTTATAATGATAAAAAAGGAATAACTGCAGCCTTTAATCTGAATATTTTAAATCATATTAATGATGAATTACATTCTAATTTCAATATTAATAACTTTAAACATTTTGCTTTTTTTAATGAAGAAATAAGCAGAATAGAAATGCATCTTATATGTGAAACTGAACATGTTGTAAATATTGGTCAGTCCAGTTTTATTTTTAATAAAGATGAACATATCATTACTGAATATTCTTACAAATATACATTGGAAGATTTTAAAAATATAGCGAGTGATAGATTTGATGTAAAACGTGTTTGGATAGACGATTATAAATTATTCAGCGTTCAGTATCTAAAAGTTAAAGATTAATACATTTTACAACTCGTCTAAATTATTGAAAAAATATATTTATTTTTTTTATATTAGAATGTATTTTAAACAATAATTATTACTTTAAAAATTATGACATCTGCTTTAACGACAGGGGAAATTGATACACAAAAAAATTCAGTTCTTCCACAAACATTACTTATAGAAGATGAAGAAATAAGCAGAATTATAACAAGAATGTTTCTAAAGGGCATTTGTGATGTTGACTTTGCTGAGAATGGGGAAATAGGTTATGAGATGACTGAAAAGAAAAAATACGATATCATATTTATGGATATTGGATTAGGAAGGGGAATGAATGGAATGCAAACTGCAAAAAAATAAAGCAATTAAATCAATATAAAAACACACCTATAGTTGCGTTAACAGCTTACGCTATGAAAGGCGATAAAGAAGAATTTTTAGCTAACGGCTGCACTCATTATGTTTCACGTCCTGTCGATAAACATAAGCTAATTCAATTAGTGCAAGATATGCTACGTCAATTGTGAAACACAATACTGTAATTTTTTTGTTTCAATTAAATATAAGTGACTTTTACTATATCCTGGTTACTAACTGCACTTTCCAGTAATTCAGATAATTCTTTTAATAATTCCTCTCCTCTGTTCCTTCCGTACCACAAATGCAATTTCTCGTAAAGTTCGGGTTTTACAATTTCCTCTTTCTTTAATCTCTTAATTTCTTCTTTTGCTTTTTCAGGTCTCGGACCCCATTTGAATAATTCATCGCCGTTTTCATCAAAAACTATTAGAATAGGAATGCTCATAGTTCCGTTTGTGAGATATTTATTCATTATGTCGAGATTCGAATCTCTTAAAACAATTACCAAATTTATATTTTTATTTAATTCGGAAAGTTTTGCAATATAAGGTAAGTTCTGTGCTGAATCGCCGCACCAGTTTTCTGTTATAACCATCCAGGTTTGCGAGGTATAAATGTTTTTAATTATTTCAACAATTTCATTCGAAGGATTAAATGTTTTTTCAATTCTTTTGCTTCTCTGTAAGTTAAGTTTTGTGTAATTATATTTTTCAAGTTCTTCTTCATTTAAGTTTTTAACATCTGTTTGATCAATATATTTCTCTGTTAATTCAACGTATTTTCTATAAGTTAATCCGTATTTAATTCTTTCGTCATAAATTAATTTGGTTTCCATATTTTCTCCTCGAATCATTTTCTTTATATATTAAAATTTTTAATTCATATGATGCACTACAATTAACAAAGATTCATATTTGTTATAATTTGTGTCTCATATCATAATTAAATTTCATTTCATCACAAATATTTATATCTTTCAATAAAGAAATTGCAAATCACTTAACAAAAATTAATATGCTATTCGATAAATATTTTAATCCGTTAGAAGCTAAAAAGACCTTGCCATTGGTTAAACAGATTGTAAGGGATATTATAAACAGCGCTAACGAATTAAGACTTTTGAATATGAATGAGAAAAAAAATTTATCGGATGACCCGCTTGTAACCGATCTTCTATATAAAATAAATAAATACGTTGACGAACTGAAAGAAATTGGTTGTTTTTATAAAGATTGGAATTTTGAATTAGGTCTCGTTGATTTTCCTGCTATCATTGACGATGAAGAAGTTATGCTTTGCTGGAAAAGCGATGAAGAAGATATTTTATTTTATCACAATCACAACGATGGTTTTGCAGGCAGAAAACCCATACCCGAAAAATATTTTGTGGAAGAAGCAGTGCTATAATAGAGATGACATCTTTTTAAAAAGATGTCATCTCTAATGATTAAAATTAACCGTTCCTTTGCTGGAAGTCTTTCATAAATTTTACAAGTTCTTCAACAGCAGCCTTTGGGCAAGCATTGTAAATAGATGCTCTCAATCCGCCGATTGAACGGTGACCTTTAACTCCGCCAAATCCGTTATCCAATGCTTCGGCAATAAGTTTCTTTTCAAATTCTTCACTTGTTAAATTAAATGTTACGTTCATTATTGAACGGCTGTCTTTTTGTGCGTGTCCTTTGTAGAAACCTTCGCTTTCGTCAATGCAGTTGTAAAGTAGTTCGGCTTTTTCTTTATTAAGATTATGCATCACATCCAATCCGCCCATATTTTTAAGCCACTTAGCAACAAGTCCAATCATATAAACACCAAAGACGGGGGGAGTGTTAAACATAGAATTATTTTCTGTGTGTGTATTATAATTTAACATTGTAAATAATGAGTCAGGGCTTCTTTGTAAAAGATCATCTCTAATTATTACAAAAGTAACACCTGATGGTCCCATATTTTTTTGAGCACCCGCGTAAATAATACCGTATTTGGAGATATCAATTTTTTTGTGAAGAATATCGGAAGATGCATCGCAAACCAACGGCACATCACCTACTTCGGGTTCGGTCTTCCACTCCGTTCCGTAAATTGTGTTGTTTGATGCAAAATGAACATAAGAAGCATCATCAAAAAGATTTAATTCAGAAGGTATCCTGTCAAACCCGGTCTCTTCGGAAGATGCGGCAATATTTACTTCTCCCACTTTCTTTGCTTCTTTCACCGCTTTTTTTGACCAGGAACCGGTAACAATATAATCGGCTTTATTTTTCGGAGGCATTATGTTCATTGGCACCATTGCAAACTGAGTGCTTGCCCCGCCCTGAAGAAAAAGGATGTGATAATTATCGGGTATAGATAAAAGTGATTTCAAATCTTCCTTTGCTTCTCCTATGATTTTATCGAATGCACCTGAACGGTGACTTATTTCAAGGACAGACATTCCCACGCCGGGAAGCGAAAAAAGATTTTCCTGTGCTTCTTTTAAAACTTCTTCGGGTAAAACTGCGGGACCAGCATTAAAATTATATATTCTCTCTTTCATATCTCTACCTATTATTTCTAATAATTTTCAGTATTAAATTAAATGAATGATCAAACCATCTCTTAATTTCGGTTCAAACCAAGTTGATTTTGGAGGCATAATCTCGCCCGCATCAGAAATGTTAATCAAATCATCAACAGACAATGGATGAAGCGAAAATGCTACTGAGACTTTACCGTTGTTAACAAGTTTTTCAAGTTCGGCTGTTCCGCGTATTCCTCCAACAAAGTCAATTCTTTTATTTGTGCGAACATCATCAATTCCTAAAATTGGATTGAGTAAAAAATTCTGAAGTATACTTACGTCTAATTTTTCACCTATACTATCGCTTAACGATTTGCTTGCAATAACTGAATCTCTTGCTTTTAATTTATACCACTCCCCGCCTAAATACATGCAAAATGTTTTTACCTCGGTTGGTTCTTTTTCTTCAGTTTTTTCAGCTGAAAACTTATCATTGATTCTATTTAAAAATTCGTCTTTACTTAAACCGTTTAAATCCTGAACTACTCTGTTATATGCAAGGATCTTCAATTGCTCTGCCGGGAAAAGAACAGCTAAAAAATAATTGTATTCCTCATCACCTGAGTGGTTCTGATTTTTTTCTCTTTTTTTGTTTCTTGTTCTCCAAGCACTTGCTACCCTGTGATGTCCGTCAGCAATGTATAAACTTTTAACATTTTTTAATTCTTCAATAATGACAGAATTTAAATTTTCCGGCAAAAGCCAAATCTTATGTGTAATTCCGTCATCGGCAGTAAAATCATATTCCGGTTCTTGATCAGTTATTGTGTTGTTTACTACTTTGTTTATTATTTCTACGCCTTTGTAAGTTAAAAATACTGGACCGGTTTGAGCCGAAGTACTTATAATGTGATTTGTTCTGTCATCTTCTTTTTCTTTGCGAGTGTTTTCGTGTTTTAATATCACATTGTTTTCATAATCTTCAACTGAAAAGGTTGCCGCAATTCCTGTTTGTGGTCTTCCGTTCATAATTAATTGATATAAATAAAATCGAGATGTTTTGTCTTGGATAAGAGGTGCATTGGTTATAAGATTATCTAAATTTTCTTTTGCTTTTTTATAAACCTCCGGTGAATAAGCATTAATACCGTCATTTAATGTGCATTCTGCTCTTCCTATTCTTAAAAAACTTAGTTCATTGCCGTCTATTAATTGTTTTGCTTCCTTTCTGTTAACAACGTCATAAGGCACGCTGGCAACTTTTGAGGCGATTTCTTTTTTTGGTCTTAATGCTTTGAAAGGTCTAATGATTGCCATTTGTTTTCATCTCTATATTTATCTGAATTAGAGTTATTAAAATCCATATATTCTAAATAATAATCCATACACTACGTGTTATTATTAGACATAAATGACAAATATTTTAATAATTTCATATTCTGTTTCTGAATTATGTTTCAAATATTTGCACTATATTTAAATCTTTAATTCGCATAAAATTACTAACTATAAAACCGATAGGAAAATATGAACCGTTTATTTTTATTCTTTATCACTTTGTTTATGATTAACAGTCCTTTCCTTGAGGGACAAAAAAATCAATCTTCACCCAAGTTAGTTGTCGGTATTGTAGTTGACCAAATGAGATATGATTATTTGTATAGATTTAATTCTTTATACTCGGATGGCGGTTTTAAAAAATTGATAAAGGAAGGCAGTAACTTTACATTTGCTCATTTTAATTATGCACCTACTCATACTGCGCCTGGGCATGCTACAATTTATACAGGCACAACACCGTATTTTCATGGCATAATCTCTAATAGTTGGTATGATAAAAAATTGAAAAGAACAGTTTATTGTACGAGCGATAGATCATATAATACCGTAGGTGCAAATGACAATAGAGGTCAAATGTCACCCAAAAGATTGCTTTCAACAACCATCACAGACCAGCTTAAACTTGCAACAAACGGAAAGTCAAAAGTAATCAGTATTGCCATTAAAGACAGAGCCGCAATTTTACCAGGCGGGCATTTCCCCGATGGAGTTTATTGGTACGACCCTACAAGCGGAGGGTTCATTACTTCGTCATTTTATATGAAAAAACTTCCCGGGTGGGTTGAAGAATTTAACAGTATGAAATTAGTTGATAAATATATGTCATCTGATTGGGAACTCACTTTCCCGTTAAAAAAGTATTGGGCAACTCTACCAGATAACGAACCCTACGAAGAAGATCTTTTCTCAGAAAATAAAAATACTTTTCCTCATTCATTTAAAAATATTTCAGTCAGTGATAAAAGAGATCTACTCAGAAGCACGCCTTTCGGTAACAAACTATTGTACGATTTTTCTATTGCAGCTTTGAAAAACGAAAAGCTCGGACTGGGGAAATATACGGATTTTCTTGCTGTCAGTTTTTCTTCAACAGATTACATTGGGCATTCATACGGACCTAATTCAGTTGAAGTCGAAGATACTTATGTTAAACTGGATTTACTGATCGCAAAATTAATAAATGAACTTAACAAACAAGTAGGTGAAGGGAACTATATATTATTTTTAACTTCAGATCACGGTGTTGTTGAAAACCCGAATTTCCTGAAAAAACGAAATATACCATCGGGCTGGGTTAGTTCCAGAGTAATTAGAGATTCGTTAAAAAGTTTTTCAAAAAGAAAATTTAACAATGATAATGTTATTGAAAAATTTTCAAGTAAACAGATATTCTTAAACTATAGCGTTATAAACTCTTTAAAATTAAAAATTGTAAATGTAAGAAGAGAATATGCTGAATATTTACTTACAACTTTCCCCTTTATTGCACAAACTTTCACACGTGATGATTTAATCCCTTATGTTGCTAATAGAGCTACTACAAACTTAATTTTAAACGGTTTTAATCCTATGCTTTCAGGTGATGTTCTATTAGAATTTCAGCCCGGTTATATACCAGGTTCTAGTTCGGATCATTACACTACACACGGTTCTAGTTATTCATATGACACCCACGTTCCATTAATATTTTATGGCTGGAACATACCAAAACAAACAATCAACAAACCAGTTTACATAGTTGATATTGCTCCTACTATAGCGGATCTGCTTAATATAACCGAACCAAGTGGAAATATTGGAATACCCTTAATTATGAAAAATTAATTCATACGTAAATAAATTATACAAATTCATATTAGAAATTAATTTGTATTATTCGCTTATTTTGTTATTATGTACGCTCTATTTTAAAGAAAATTGCAAAAGAATTATTATGAAAAGATTTTCCCTTTTATTGTTAGCATTGATTATTTTCCTTGCAGTTTTGCAGGGTTGTCAAACTAGCTCAAATGAAATTCCTAATCTCTCGGTTATAAAAGAACAAATAAAAAATTACCACAAAAGCGGAAAATATAACGCAGACTTAAAAACAATTATAAAGAAAGCAAAAGATGAATTCAACAGGATTAAACCAAAAGAAAATTCATTGATTATTTTTGATATAGACGAAACAGCGCTTTCAAATTATCAATTTGGTTTGGACTACGATTTTGGATATAATGAAGATATTTGGACTGAATGGGTCGATTCAAAAAAGGCAACTGCAATATCTGAAGTAAAAAGTTTGTATGATATGCTAATTGAAAAAGGTTTTAAAGTAGTTTTTCTTACTGGTAGAAACAGAAACCATTATGATGCAACCAAGGAAAATTTAATCAGTGAAGGTTACTCAAAATTTGATACTTTGATTACAAGAAAGATGGATGCATTAAAAACTACTGCTGTAGATTATAAATCAAAAGAAAGAAAGCAGCTGGTAGAAAATGGATATGTAATTGAAGGTACTATTGGTGATCAATTAAGTGATTTGGAAGGGCCATACCACGGAATACAGGTTAAGCTTCCGAATTATCATTATATGGTAAAATAATTTCAAATTCACCACATTTATAAACTCCGCATAATTTCTTTATATTTATACTTTGAATATTTTTTGAAGAAATAATAATTAATATGCAAAGTATAGACATACCAAAAGCTTACGATCCTTCTTCCGTCGAAGATAAATGGTATAAACAGTGGATGGACGACAGAATCTTCCATTCGGAAATAGATAAAAGCAAAAAGCCCTACACTATAGTAATACCTCCGCCTAATGTTACCGGAATTTTAACAATGGGTCACATTTTAAATAATACAATTCAGGATATTTTTATACGAGTTAAAAGAATGCAGGGGTATAATGCATGCTGGGTTCCGGGAACAGACCATGCATCAATAGCAACAGAAGCAAAAGTAACTTCATTCTTAAAAGAAAAAGGAATTAATAAAGAAGAAATAGGACGCGAGGAATTTTTAAAGCACTGCTGGAAGTGGAAAGAAAAGTACGGTGGTCTGATTATTCAGCAGCTTAAAAAACTTGGAGTCAGCTGTGATTGGGAACGTGAACGCTTTACAATGGACGATGATTATTATAAAAAAGTACTTAAGGCATTTGTAAAACTTTATAATGACGGAAAAATTTACCGCGGTTTCAGAATGGTTAATTGGTGCCCGGCTTCAAAGTCTGCCATCTCAGATGAAGAAGTTATTTACAAAAGTGTTCAGGGAAAACTTTGGTATCTCAAGTATCCCGTAATTGGCACCGATAAATTTATTTCTGTTGCTACAACAAGACCCGAAACTATGTTTGGCGATACGGGAATTGCCGTTAATCCTGATGATGAAAGATTTAAAGAATTCATAGGAAAAAAAGTTAAACTTCCTTTAGTCGGTAGAGAAATCCCGATTTTTGCTGATGAATATGTTGATAAAGATTTCGGAACAGGTGCCGTTAAAGTTACCCCGGCTCACGATGTGAATGATTACGAAATGGGAAAAAGACACAAGCTGGAAACGGTAAATATTTTTAATGATGATGCAACCACAAATGAAAATGTACCCGAAAAATTTAGGAATCTTGATAGATTCGAAGTAAGAAAAAGGGTTGCTGCTTCTTTAGAAGAAAACGGATTTTTACTAAAGACAGAAGATTATCAAAATAATGTAGGATATTCCGAAAGAGGCGGCGTTCCGATTGAGCCCTATCTTTCGGAACAATGGTTTATTAAAATGGATGGACTTGCCAAGCCTGCATTAAAAGCTGTAACTGACAGGAAGGTAAAATTTCATCCTAATCATTGGGTAAAAACCTACGAACACTGGATGAGCAATATTAGAGATTGGTGCATATCGCGTCAACTGTGGTGGGGACACCGAATACCGGTTTGGTACAACAAAAATAATAATGAAATTTACTGCGGAGTAGAACCCCCGGAAGATATTGAGAACTGGAAACAGGACAAAGATGTGCTCGATACCTGGGCTTCAAGTTGGCTGTGGGCTTACGATGTTTTTAAAACCGATGAAGAACAAAATTATTATTATCCAACTAACGCGTTGGTAACCGCACCGGATATAATTTTCTTCTGGGTTGCACGAATGATAATGGCGGGTCTTTATTTTAAAAATGATATTCCTTTTAAAGATGTTTACTTTACAAGTGTTATTAGAGATTTGAAAGGCAGAAAGATGAGCAAATCTCTTGGTAACTCACCTGATCCGCTTGATGTAATAAAAGAATTCGGTGCTGATGCCCTTCGTTTTACTGTAATTTATTTGGCACCGCTTGGTCAGGATGTACTTTTCAGTAAAGACAAATGTGAGATAGGTAGAAACTTTGCTAATAAGATTTGGAATGCAGGAAGATTCTTAATGATGAACACTCAAAACATTCCTTTAAATGATTCATTAATTGATAAGCATATTGATTTTACAGATTTATGGATTGCTTCCCGTTTAAACATAACGTTGCAAAAATTAAATAAAACTCTCGATAAGTTTGAAATAAACAACGCCTCAAAAATTATTTATTCTTTTGTGTGGAATGATTTCTGCGATTGGTATTTAGAACTTGCCAAAACAAGACTTTATTCAGAAGATGAAGAAGTTAAATCTGCAGTGCTTACACGTTCAATAAAAATATTTGAAAATCTATTAAAAATTGTACATCCATTTATGCCATTTATAACAGAAGAGCTTTGGCATTTTGTAACCGGAAAAAATAAAACTGAAAGTATTTCAATATCAGAATACCCGGAATCTGATATATCTTTAATTAATGAAAATGCAGACAAAGATATGGCATATCTTCAAGAAATAGTAACTGCAATCAGAAATATAAGAGGAGAAATGAATATTCCCCCTTCACTTCAACTTGATGTATTTATTAAAGCCAAAAATATAAATGATGAACAGTTGGATTATATAAAGAAACTAGGAAGAGCTAAAAATATTACGGTGGATGAAAATCTTTCGAAACCAAATGCAAGTGCTTCTAAGGTTTTAAATAATTGTGAAATTTATATTCCGCTTGAAGGAGTAATAGATTTGGATGTTGAACGCAGCAGGCTTCAAAAAGAAATAGCACGGTTTGAAGGTTCTCTAAGGGGAATTGAAAAGAAATTAAGGGATGAAAAATTTGTAAAAAATGCGCCTGCTGAAGTAGTTGAAAAAGAAAAGAAAAAGAAAGAAGATTGGCAGAATAATTTAAATAAGGTTAAAAGTTTGTTGGAAGATATTAGTTGATTTTTTGTAGAAATATTCCAAAAATTAGAAACCCAGTTTCTTTAAGAAACTGGGTTTCTTTATTAATCATATTCTTACTTTTCACCCATAAAAGGATATGTCCAATCTTTTGGAGGATCAAATGTTTCTTTAATCGAACGGACACTAATCCAACGAAGCAGGTTCATCGCACTGCCTGCTTTATCATTTGTTCCGGAGGCTCTACCACCGCCAAAAGGCTGTTGACCAACAACAGCCGCAGTAGGCTTATCATTAATGTAAAAGTTTCCTGCCGCGTGCCTTAATTTGTTTGACATTTTAACAATCACTTCCCTGTCTTGCGACCAGATAGCACCTGTCAATGCATAAGGAGATGTAGTATCACAAAGTTCTAATGTTTCATCAAATTTATCATCTTCATAAACATAAATAGTAAGTACAGGTCCGAATATTTCTTCTTGCATTGTTTTAAATTTAGGATTCGTAGTTACGATAGTTGTTGGTTCAATAAAGTAACCTACGGAATCGTCAGAACCTCCGCCTGTAATAATTTCGGCTTCGTCAGAATCTTTTGCGTATTGAATATATCCGGTAATACTATCGAAAGCCGGCTTATCAATTACGGAATTCATAAAGTTTGTAAAATCTTCGGGATCGCCCATTTTAATCCTACCTACTTCTGCAGTATATTTTTCTTTGAATTCATTCCAAAGTGATTTTGGTAAATACATTCTTGATAACGCAGAACATTTTTGACCTTGATATTCAAAAGCTGCCCTTATTGATGCAACAACCAAAGCGTCAACGTTAGCGGTGTTATGTGCAAAGAGAAAATCCTTTCCGCCTGTTTCACCAACAATTCTTGGATAGTATTTAGCTTTGTGAATATTATTGCCGACAGCTTTCCACATTCCTTGGAAAACAGCAGTTGAACCAGTAAAGTGAATGCCTGCTAAATCGGGACTTGACAATACATGATTTCCAACTTCTCCCCCTGAACCTGGTATAAAATTTATGACACCGTCAGGTACTCCTGCTTCCATTAAAATTTTCATTACAAAATATGCAGAATAAACGGAGGTAGATGCCGGTTTCCAAAGGACAACATTCCCAACCATTGCAGGTGCTGTTGGTAAATTCCCCGCAATAGAAGTAAAGTTGAACGGATTAACTGCAAAAATAAATCCTTCCAAAGCTCTGTATTCAGAACGATTCCACATTCCTTTTGACGACATTGGCTGTACTGCCATTAATTGAGTCATAAAATGTGTGTTGAATCTCCAGAAATCTATTAACTCACAAGCAGCATCAATTTCAGCCTGGTATACTGTTTTTGATTGAGCAAGCATTGTAGCGGCATTTAATGTTGAACGCCAGGGTCCCGAAAGTAACTCAGCAGCTTTTTGAAAAATTGTCGCCCTGTGTTCCCATGGCATATTTTCCCATTTTTCTCTTGCGGCAAGAGCTGATTCAATTGCCATTTCAACTTCTTTTGCACCTGCTTTATGGTAAACACCCAATTTTTTTGAATGATTATGCGGGACTTTCATTTCACCTAGGTTTCCGGTTTTAATTTCTTTACCACCAATTATTAACGGTACTTCAATTTCTTTTGATTGTAATTCTGCTAACTTCTTTTTTAACTCTTCTTTCTCCTTGCTTCCCGGTGCAAATGACAACACAGGTTCATTTACAGGTGTAGGTACTTTGTAATAAGCGTTTGACATAGTGTCCTCCGAGCTATTTTTTTATTAATACGGTTTTTTTTTATTTTTTTTAAGAGAAATAAATTTACAGTAATTTAAAATCGTACTTTTAGACTCTTTAATCAAATTTATAGAAGATAAATCTTATAACGGAACGGTAAAATTAATAGCAATGTTTTCCACTCCGGGATTTGGCGGACCAAGACTTACATTTGAAATGTGGCTTATACTGATACCTATCCGGATATCATTTGTTAATTTTGAGGATAGTTCTATTTTGGTACGAAATTCTAAAGAATAAAATAAATCTTTTCCTTTTCCTTTATTGTAGTATCCGGGAGCAAAACTTGGAGTTAGAATCAGAAAGTTTGTAAGTGGGATGTCCATTAATATACCTGTAAAAATAAAAAAACCTCCATCTGTATTTAGCATTGCACCTGTAATTGGATTTAAGAATAATATTTTTTTTCCAAAACGATATTCTATACGTCCAAAAGTTGAGGTATTTACTTTTTTGTTGAAATCAAAATAACCCCCAGAAAATGTTAGATAATTTTTGTTTTGAGCATTTATAGGTGAGTGGATGGAAAATAGAAATAAAATAAATAAAGAGATAAAAAGGAAATTATTTTTGTTGTGCATATATATTATTCGAATAGTTTATTATTAGTTTAATTCTAAATATAAAATAATAATATTAAATTTTTCAGAAGTCTTAAATAATAAATCATTTATCGTAACTTTAACGGAAATAAATTAGGATTAGAAATGTCAAAAAAATTCTCCGATCTCCATCTTCAAATAAAGATTGAAGCAATGAAGGAAACCGGAGAAAAGGGCAAACATATTAAACACTTTAAGTATTAGAGTTTATTTATCCTTTTTAGTTTTTTTCTCTTTCTTTATGATAATTATTTTGGTAACACTATCTTTATCGTCAATATCTATGTTAATGTCATCGTCATTGTCTAAATTCTCTAAATATTCTTCAGCTTCCTTTCCTTTGTAAACATTAACTGTTTTTTTACCATCATTTGTTGTGATTACAGTAACTTCTTTTACACCGTCTTTAATTTTTATGTCGATTGTCTTTTCAACACCAATATCATTTTTATGATGTCTAAAATATTTCTTCATTTCATCTTTTAAACTGCCCTTAAATTTTTTAATTTTTATTTGAATTTTTTTACCACCCTTTTTAAACCAGGAAAAATGTTTTAAATGTTTGTCCTTTTTATCTAAATATTCCTCGGCTTCCTTACCCTTAAGTGTTTTAATGGTTGTTTTTCCGTCTTTTGTGGTTTTGATTGTTACTTCTTTTTTACCGTCAACTTCTTTTACTTCCACAGATTTTTTGAAACCCGTTTTCCCAAAATTAACTTCAAATATACAGTCATCATCATCAAAAAAAGAATTGTCATCATCTGAGAAGAATACCATATTGTAATCATCATCAAAAAAAGAATGATCGTTAAATGAGAAGGCAAATTTGTGTTCTTTCTTTTTTAATTTTTTAAGAATTTCTTCAGCTTCTTTGCCCGTAAAATTAACTATTCCTTTATCTGTTTGGATGCTTATTCTTTCAACTTTTCCTTCAATATTATCAATTTTTTTGTTTAATTCCTTTTTTGTTTGTCCGAAAGTAATTGGATTTAGAATGGTTAGAACTAAAAAAGTAGAAAAAAACAAGAGCATTTTTTTATGAAATTTGTTATTCATAGCATTTCCTTTTGTTATTATTATTTATTATTATTTTTATATAATTGGTCTATTTTATAGTAAAAAAAAAGTTAGTAATTATCATTAAATTGCATAGAAAATTTTAAATAATATTTATATGAAAGAGCACACTTATTCAAAATTTGCAATATTAGTATACAGGTTTGGCAATATTCCCGTAACTTTTTTTCTATCTTTGTATTTAATATCATTAGGCATCAATTTAGACGCAGGATGGTTTTATATTGTTCCGTTCATTATTACACTTCTTCTAATTTATTTTCTTAACAAACATTATTTAATACTTTATAAAATATTACCGACTAAAATTTTAGCCGATGATGAGAAAATAATCTGTTCTAATTTTTTCTTATCGAAAAGAGAAATAACTATTTACTACAAAAATATTGTTGAATTAAGCGGCAGTATATTCAGCGGAAAAATAAGCGGACTTATGAAAGTAGTTGACGGTGAAAGACATTACACTATCGGTTTCTTCCATAAAATAAAAGGTGCTAAGGAATTGGAAACATTAATTTTAAGCAAAGTAAACAGAGATATTTATAACGAAGTTATAAATAGAATAGGATTTAAGAAGAAAGAGAAAGAATAATTAACATATTTGTTTACGTCTAATATAAAAAATGAAAATAGCAGTCTTATTATCGGGCGGAGTTGATAGTTCTGTAGCACTGAGTTTATTAAAAAATGAAGGGCACGAAATTACCGCATACTATTTGAAAATATGGCTGCAGGATGAATTTTCTTTTTTGGGTGACTGTCCGTGGGAAGAGGATCTGGAATATGCAAGAGGTGTTTGTGATCAGGCTGACGTACCGCTTGAAATAATTTCACTTCAAAATGAATATTGGGATAATGTTGTTACTTATACCATTTCCGAAGTAAAAGAAGGACGGACTCCAAATCCCGATATATTTTGCAACAGTCTGATTAAGTTCGGACAGTTTTATTTTAAAATTGATGATTCTTATGAAAAGGTAGCAAGCGGACACTATGCAAAAGTTGAACTTGTAAATGGCAAATATCTGCTTAAACGTTCCCCGGATCCCGTAAAAGATCAGACTTATTTTCTTGCATACTTAAACCAAAAGCAGTTGAGCCGAGCATATTTTCCTTTGGGTAATTATAGAAAATCAGAAGTACGTAATTTTGCCGAGCAGTTTAATTTACCGAATAAAAACAGAAAGGACAGTCAGGGTATTTGTTTTTTGGGGCAGGTAAAATTTAATGGATTTATAAAACAGCATCTCGGTTTTAAAAAAGGTGATATTATTGTATCAGAGACAGGTGAGAAAATCGGCGAGCACGAAGGATATTATTATTTTACAATTGGACAGCGATCGGGCTTAAGACTCGGCGGAGGACCATGGTATGTTGTAAAAAAAGATACTTCAAAAAATATAATTTACATTTCAAAAGAAAATAAGTCACAAAGAAGTAGAAATAATTTTAAAGTAGCAAAATTTAATTGGATAACCGAAGAACGACCTCAAAAGCAGAATCTTAAAGTTAAAATAAGACACGGACAACGGTTCTTTAATTGCGCTTTAAATTTTTTAGATGATAAAACTGCAGAAGTTATTTTGGATGAACCCGACCAAGGAATTGCACCGGGACAATTTGCAGTTTTTTATGACGACAAAATCTGTCTTGGCGGAAGCGTTATAACAGAGTAATGTTTTTTATTTGTATTATCCATTTACTGATTATGGCTGTCACGGTACGACCGTGACAGCCTCAACAGGTATAGGAGAAGTAAAAGACTTTATTCCAACAGATTATGCCTTAAACCAAAATTACCCAAACCCTTTTAATCCTTCAACAAATATTTCTTTTTCTATCCTTAATGAATCTTTTGTTACGTTTAAGATTTATGATATACTAGGCAAGGAAGTAACTCAATTTGTAAATAAGCAATTAAAAACCGGAAGTTATAATTTTTCATTTGATGCATCTAAGCTTAGCAGCGGAGTTTATTTCTATAGATTAACTGCCATAAGCGGAGCCGGCAAATTTATTGAAACACAGAAGATGATTCTTTTAAAATAATAAAGTGACAGATAATAGCAGTTCTACTACTTTTGTAAATGTTTATAATTCAGGATTGAGTAAAAGGGAGGTTTAAAATAAAAAAAGTCCCGTACATTACGGGACTCACGAATCAGAATTAATATTCTTAGCTAATTATTTTAACGTCAGATGCCTGAGGTCCTTTTTGACCTTCAGTTACTAAAAATTCGACTTTATCGTTTTCATTTAAAGTTTTATAACCATCGCCGGTAATTGATTGAAAATGTACAAATACATCTTCGCCGTTTTCTTGTTGGATAAAACCATAACCTTTTGAACTGTTAAACCATTTAACAGTTCCTTGTTTTCTCTCTGCCATATTACAGATGCTCCTATTTTAATAAAATAAATAATTTGACAGGGAATTATAAAAATCGGAAGGGTAATTCTACTTCTACAACAACTTCTAACATCTACTGTCTTACCTTACAAAAATAATTAAAAAATTCTTTACAACCAAACTATTTATGCAATTGTACATAAATGATATTATGTTTATCTTTAATTATTACGTACTAGAAATTTAATTTAAACCTCTCATAATTTTCCCCTAATTATTGAGCTATTACTATCTCTTCGATTAGGTTTAGTATTATAAAAAAAATAGTATTATATATCAAAGGAGTTAATATGAATATTTATGTCGGAAATCTTTCCCCTGAAGTAAGCGATCAAGATCTTGAAGATGCTTTTGCAAAATACGGAAAAGTAAAAAACTGTAAAGTTATTAGGGATATGTTCTCACAGCAATCTAAAGGATTCGGATTTTTGGAAATGATGAACAATACCGAAGCAGCAAGTGCTATGAAGGAATTAAATACTTCCGAGCTTAAGGGCAAAATGATAGTTGTAAACGAAGCCAGACCACAACGGGATAGACGAAGTGGGGGCAGACGCAGATAAATTTTAACTCCGTGAGTGGAACTGCAACAGACCGAGTTTTTTTACATTAAATATTTAAAAATTATTCTACAAATTCCTCAAAAAGTAATCTGTAATTTTTGTAAACAAATGTAGTCTAGTATTTTCACCCGAAATACTGTGCGCTCTATTAGGATAAATAAAAAGGTCAATCTTTTTGTTTAATGAAATACATCTGTTTATAAATTGTAACGTGTTTTGATAATGAACATTATCATCACTGGAGCCATGAATAATTAGCAATTTTCCTTTTAAGCCGTCTGCTGTATTATTAAGATTAGCTTTTTTATATCCTTCAATATTTTCATTTAACAAACCCATATATCTTTCTGTCCAAATTGCATCGTACAATTTAAAATCAGTTACAGGGGCTACGGCAACACCTGTCTTAAAATAATCGGCACCTCTTGTGAGCATTGCAATAGTTAAATAACCACCGCCGCTCCATCCCCAAAAACCTATACGATTTTTATTTACGTAAGGCAGCTTTGCAAGGTATTTTGCGCCCTCAATTTGGTCGTGCACAGACCATTTGCTCAAGTCCCCGTATGATAAATTCTTAAAAACTTTTCCTCTTCCACCGGTTCCACGGTTATCAGAACAAAAAATAATGTAACCTTGCTCAGTCATATACTGATGCCAGTAAGTTCTGTAGCTGCCCCATCTGTCAACAACCACCTGGGAGCCCGGACCACCGTAACCGTAAACTAAAACCGGGTATTTTTTATCCGGATTAAAATTATAAGGTTTGATAAAATACCCGTTTAATTCTGTACCATCTGTAGTTTTAAATTTTACAAATTGAGCATAGACCATATTATGTTTCTTTAATGCAGGTATTTTTCCGTCATTGAGTACTCTTACAATGGAACCGTCCGCATTGTTCAATATAGTTTTTGTAGGCGTTGAAGCATTTGAATAGTAGTCAATAAAATATTGATGATTGGGTGAAAAAATTCCGTTGTGCCATCCGTGTTTTTTTGAAATGCTTTCCAATTTTGTTCCGTTCAATTTAGCTCTGTAAATATTTTGCTGAATTGGAGAATCTTTTTTACCGTAAAAGTAAAGCCAATTATTTTTTTCGTCTATGTCCGCAACTTCGGTTATCTCCCAATTACCTTTTGTAATTTGATTGAGAAGCTTTCCTCTATAATCGTAAAGATAAGCGTGTTTAAATCCGCTTTTTTCCGAAGTCCAAATTATTTGGTCCCTGCTTTTTAGAAACAAAACATCGTGTCTTACGTCAATCCACGCAGGGTCTGAATCCGTTATGATTACTTTTGTTTTTCCGTTTTTGGTATTTGCCATCAGCAATTCCAAAAAATTTTGGTGTCTGTTTAATCTTAAAACGGCAAGTTTTGAAGATGAGTTAGTCCAGAAAATTCTAGGGATGTAAATATCGTCATTGTTGCCAATATCAATCCAATTAGTTTTGCTTGCATCTAAATCGGCAACCCCAATTTTAACGATTGCATTTTGCTCTCCTACTTTAGGATATTTCAAATTGAAAACTTTGTTGTAGGAATACATCTCGTCAATTAAATGAAATTCTTTTACCCTTGTTTGATCGAGTTGCCAGAAGGCAATTTTTTTGCTGTCGGGTGACCATCGCCATGCATCCGCCAAACCGAACTCTTCTTCATAAACCCAGTCGAATTCTCCGTTTAGAATATTATTTGTACCGTTTGTTGTTACAGCTTTTTCTTTTCCTGTTGATAAGTCAACAACGTATATGTTATGGCTCCTAACAAAACCGACGAGCTTTCCGTTGGGAGAGAGTTTAACATTTCTTAAATGAGTATTATTTTTAGCTAACGCAGTAATTTTTTTAGTAGCAACGTTTAATAAGTAAAAAGGAGCTTGTGTTGAGTGACGCCAAATTGCTTTAATCGGTCCTTCGATAAGTAAAAACTTTCCGTCTTTTGTCCAGCGGTATTTACTCATCTTTATTCTTTTTGAATTGTAAACTAATTCGTCTCCTCTGATTAAAATTGAATTTGTTCCTGATATTATATCATGTTTATAGATATCAGAAAAACCGGTTTCACTGTTCCTTTTTGTGAAAGTAAATGCCTTGCTGTCCGGGCGCCATTGAATATTTAGTACAGGTGTTGTTCTTAAATCATCGGAAGTAAAAATTTCTTGAAGCGTAAGTGGCTGTTTGGTTTGTGAAAAAAGGACACAGCTATAAATTATAATTAGTACTGAAATTTTAGCGAACTTATTTAACAACATTTTTTTCTCCTTTTTATAGAAATACAAAAATAAGATCTCCAAATAACAAACCCGCCTTTCAAAGCCCGTCTGTCGCCGGAGCAGGCCTGTCCTCACGAAGTTGTTTCGACGGAGTCAGGTACATAGACCAACGGGGTCGGTAAATCACGAATCACAAAATCAGGAACATAGTTCTTAGGGATTTATTTAAGATTTGTTATTTTAATCCCATAGTTTTTTTATCTCATCATTCAGTCCGAGATACTCCCATCTTTGCAAAGCAATAGGTACGTTTCCGTTTAGCATCATATAATCATGATAATTTTTAAGATTAAATTTATCGCCCATTTTTACTTTTGCATCGCTTATTAATTTCAATATTTGAATTTTTCCTATTTGATATGTAATAGCCTGCCCTGGTCCCAAAGCAAAAAACATTGCTTCGGCGTATGCGGTTGCTTTATCCATCGGAACGGTAGATTCCAAATATTTACCTGCATCGTTAATTGAATAATTTCCCAAAGCAAGGTTTATATCCACGTCAACCCTTAATGCACGGAGTCTCATAAAACTGTAGATTATTTCACGGGTATGTGGTTTGTTATCAAAGAGTCCTAATTGAAGCATCAATTCTTCTACGTAAAACCCAATGCCTTCGTTTGAGTTTGAGTCAAAATAATATTGTCTTATAATATTCGGATTTTTACTTGATAAAATAAGTTGAAAGAAATGACCGGGTATTCCTTCGTGGATCATTAATGGACGTGGATCAATTGCTGCAGATTTTTGAAAGAAAGACAAATCCTTGGATGGCTTAGGAATATATCTGTAAGCATTTTCATTAGATCGGCTTTTGGAAGTAAGATCATCGTTTACTCCCAAGAAATTTAACGGTTTCAAATAAGCATGAAATTCTTTTAGAAAATAATGCTGGGTCCATTTTGGGATTGTAAAAATATTTTTTTCTTCAAGGAATTTTCTAATTTTAATTTCATCAATTCTTTCTTGCTTTATCTGTTCTTCCATTGAGGCGAATATTTTATCTTGCGGGATATTAGCATTTCTTAATTTTTCGTAAGTGCCAAAAGCAACAGCCCTATCCCATTCCTGTCTACCCATTTTTAAAAGTTCTTCCGGAGAGTAGGGGACAAGTGCAATGTTTTTAAGGAAATATTTATATGCATCTCTTCCCACATTAAATTCTTCGGTCATATTAGGCAGGCGCTTTTTTAACCAAAAAGAATAACTTTCCAAAGCTCTTGCAGCATCCGCTACTAATTTATGAAGCCTGGATTTCCATAAATCAGGATTTATTTTATCCAATTCATCTGCCATTTTATTTAATTTTTCCCTAATATCCTTCAACATAAATAAAGCTATCCTTGTAAATGGTTTAATAGGAGAAGTTAAATTTGTCTTTGCATCGGCTACTGTTTTAGGAATGGCATTGAGCCTTGTCATTAAATTTTTTGCACGTTGTTCAGTAAAAGGTGAAGCAATATATAAAAGGTCAAAAATACTGCCGATAGTTTGCTGCACATAAAACTCAGGATGGCTTTCCGGCAGCCTCAGAATATTTAATTCCCAGTTTACTCTTTCAACAGCGGAGCGAAGTAAAAGATAGTCTATACTATCGGAGCGTGTCCAATTTATTTTTGGTATTGCTGCAAGTCTGTTTTTAAATTTTTTGTATTTCTTTTTATAATTTTTAACTGCTTCGGGGGAATAATTCGGTACCCAAAGATTCGGTCTTTCAATACGGGGTATATCATCGCCTGTTAACGGTTGTGTGATTGACTTCCATTTAAAAAAGTCGTTAGCAAATTTTTGAAGCTGCTCCGAATGCTGCGGATATGCAAGGAACATAGGTAACAAAACAATTAAAAAAATCTTTTTCATAATAGTCCTAATAAATTTTTTGATTTGAAATGAAGTTAAGAGCAAAATAATAAAAATAATATAATGAAAAGATAATATTTAAAAATCAAAATCCATTTGTAATATTTTTGGTTTTTCTTTTTTACCGGTTAAATTTGACAAATAAATTCCTAGTAGTCTTACAGGTCTTTTCTCTACATCATGCGAAAAAAAAAGTTTTTTTGAAATTTCAAACAATTCATCCTTTGTTTTAACTTCTTCTTTTAGTGTTTTACTTCTTGTAATTTGTTTGAAGTCAAAATATTTTACTTTTAATGTCAACGTTTTACCGTAAGTGCTAATTTTATTCATTCTATTTTCTACAATTACCGCAATTTTTTCTAACTTTAAGAGCATTGCACCTATATCATCAATGTCTTCGCTAAATGTTAACTCTGCTCCTATTGATTTTCTTATTCGATTTGTCTTTATTGGATTGTTATCAAAACACCTTACAACATTATAAAAATACTTACCCTGCTTGCCGAATTTATTCAATAGAAATTGCAGTTCTAATTTTTTTAAATCTTTACCTAATTTAACACCAAGGTTTTCAAATTTTTCACCTGTTACTTTACCTATACCTGGAATTTTTTTAATTGGAAGTTGATCAATAAACTTCTCGGTTTCGCCCGGTTTAATCACATTTAATCCGTCGGGTTTATTGAGCCCGGAGGCAACTTTTGCCAAAAATTTATTTATTGAAACACCGGCTGTTGCTGTTAATTTTAATTCATCTTTGATGTTTTGCTTTATCTTTTTTGCAATGATTGTTGCTGAGGAAATGTTCAATTTGTTTTCGGTAACATCCAAAAATGCTTCATCGATTGAAATAGGTTCAATCAAATCAGTGTAACGCAAAAATATTTCCTTCATCTTTTTTGATGCATTTTTATAAACATCAAAATGTGAGGCAACAAATATTAAATTTGGACATAATTTTAATGCATATTTTGAAGACATTGCGGAACGTACACCGAACTTTCTTGCCTCGTAACTTGCAGTCATTACAACACCTCTTGTTCCTGAGTGTCCTACTGCAATAGGTTTACCTCTATATTGTGGGTTATCTCTTTGCTCAACGGAAGCAAAAAAAGCGTCCATATCTATGTGTATAATCTTGCGAATCATATTCGCTAAGATAATATATTTATATAAAATGAATGAGCTGGGGAATTATATAATTTGTAAAATTAATGAGAAGGGTAATGTCTAATAATTTTCTAAAGAAACAATTGATTTAGTTCTTTTCTTTCTTTGTTGAACTTAAATAGTTTTTTAGCAACTGTAGCTACTAAAATAAAACTAATAGTTATGCTGAGTAAAAGTAAAAGGTTCATCTTTATTGTTAAATATTTAAAAATCTTGGTCTTCGACAAAAAATTCTAAATAAAGAATAACTCCAGTAAAAATTAAAGCTATTGCTTGAATACTTGACATAAATAAATCTAAATGCATTTTTTATCCTTTTCAGTAAATTATTATAATTATTGATCAAGTTTAGTGCCAGCCCTTCAAGTGTGTATTTTGTTAAATATCGAAAGATTTTTAATACTAAAAAATCCCAAGAAAGTACATATTACTTGTAAAAGTTACTCGAACAAGCACTTTTAACGTATTCAGAATTTTTCATTCTTTGGCTCGTATTTTGTATATATATCTTAACTATAGATGAAAAAATTTGAAAGTAATAAAAAAACAAAGGTTTTAAGTATATATAATTTTACGAAAATGTTTCATAGAGATTATTTTCTCAATTTAATACATTAAAGTGCTCATTATTATGAATAAACACACAAAATCTTTTTCAAACAATTTCTTATTTCTCTTGCTGTCCCTCATCCTTTTATTTAATTCAAATACTTGGGGAAGTGAGAAAACAATTGACAAAAAACAATCTATCAATAAAACAAATTCAACTAATGTTGGGGATATAATTGTTAAGAAATGGGCAGATGATAAAAAATCAGCTTTTTCATTTTCTTTTGATGACAATTATCAAACGCACTACATAAATGTAAGACCTATATTAAATCAGTTCGGTTTTCTTGCTACTTTTTATCTAGCAGCTGATTTTATAAATGATGATCATCCTGCAGAATGGAGGTACGGTGTATGGCCGCAGTTTTTAGAAATGGCTCAGGAAGGACACGAGATGGCTGCACACACTATGACTCACCCGCACTTACCTCAATTAGATGTTGGTAATAAAACTACACCCGGAACAATAGAATACGAATTATATCAATCAAAAAAAATTATAGAAGAGAAAATAGGACAAGATGTAATTAGTATGGCATATCCGTACAACCAACATAATTCAACTATCGATAATATAGCAAATCTTTATTATGTAAACAGTAGAGCAGGTGGTAGTCAACCAAACTCTTCCTCGATATTCGGGAATCAATGGTATGATTTAACAGCCAAAGAACCTGAATTCCATTTACCAAGAAATACTATGAATGATGATTTGGATGAACTAATTGAGTATAAAAATTATTTACTGAGCTCTATAAACAATGAAAAATGGACAATATTTTTTGGTCACGAAGTTTTACCTTTTGCTAATATGGTTGATTCTCTTGAAGAAATGTATTTACCGATTTCAAATGAATGGTTATTAACCTTTACTCAATGGGTAAAAGATAAATCTGATAATAATGATATCTGGGTAGAAACAGTTGGCAATGTTACACGCTATATAAAAGAAAGAGATAATTTTTCCTTTAATGTTGTTTCTAATTCATCAAACCAAATTATTATTGATGTAGGAGATGGACTTGATGATAATATTTATAATTATCCATTAACAACAGATATTATTGTACCAAATAACTGGGGTAATGTTGTTTTTACACAGGGGAATGCTACTGAAACCTTAACACCATTTACAAATAACGGTGTTAATTATGTTAGAGCTAATATAATACCCAGTGCTGGTAATGTAATAGTTGAAAATTCCGCATCATTATTTACAATAACTTCAAGTGCAGGTGTAAACGGAAGTATTACTCCGCTAGGTGTTACTTCAATTAACTCAGGTGGAAGTCAAGCTTACACAATTACACCAAATACAGGATATAAAATTGATAGCATTACAGTTGACGGAAACCCTGAAACTGTAACAACTCCGTCCGGGCAAAACTACACATTTTCAAATGTCACAGCAAATCATTCAATATCGGCTTCGTTTAGTGCTGTTGTTACATATTATACTTTCAGCGGAAAAGTTATGTATAATAATTCTTCAAACTCACCGCTTGCAAATGTTACTCTGAAACTAACTTCATCTAGTTCTACTATTGAAGCAAGCACTAATTCTTCAGGTGAATTTCAATTTAATAATCTTCTTCCAGGTTCATATCAAATTACATTGACCACAACAAATGCCTGGGGCGGTGTTAACGCTACAGATGCTTTAAGAACTGTAAGAGTCTTTGCAAATCTTGATACATTTACTGACTTGCAAAAGAAAGCCGGAGATGTTAACAATGACGGCAGTATAAATAGCACAGACGCACTTCTAATGGTAAGAAGATTTGCCGGTTTGATTTCATCCTTTTCAATACAAGATTGGGTATTTGATGTACCGGCTTCAATCACAATAACTTCACAAAATGAATCAGTTAATATAAAAGCTTTAGCAGCGGGAGATGTTGATGGATCATTAATTCCTTAAGCTTTCCA
Source organism: Bacteroidota bacterium (assembly GCA_022573715.1). Taxonomy (GTDB): domain Bacteria; phylum Bacteroidota; class Ignavibacteria; order Ignavibacteriales; family Ignavibacteriaceae. The sequence goes on along the minus strand of JACZTL010000017.1, from coordinate 33,822 downwards.
TTTTTGAAGTTTTTTATCCTTTATATTAATTTATAATACCACAATTCATTTTAATTTCTTTCTCTATTGGAGAATAAGAAATTTTATCTTCATAGTCCCAACTCCCTTTAATATCAATTACTTATCATACATAAATTAACTATTATCTTCTGTCAATATTGATACTAAACAAAGGGATTATCTAATCAAAAAAAAATAGAAAGTTATATAATTCTTTAATTGTAAAGAAACATATATTAATATTATATGTAATAAATGAAAAGGATAAACTAGATATTATGAAACACTTTATAATTTTACTTTTATTTGTTGCATCTTTTGTATTTGCTCAGGATATAAAGGAGAATGAAATACCTGCAAAGGAAGAACCCTTTTCAAGTACCGGTTTAATTGAAAAAGCATATTATATTAAGAAAATAGATTTAGATTAAAGAGTATTATATCTGGCATATTATTTATATAATTATTCTAAATTGCCGGAAAAATATAAAAGCAATGCTCCTGAAAAATGCGGTACGTGGGTTATTAAAATTATTTATAGTAGTATTATCGAACTTAGAAAAGAAACCCGACAAGTCTTAGCATCTTATGAATTTAAAGAGCTAAAATAATATTTTTAATTTTAGAGATGACATCTTTTTAAAAAGATGTCATCTCTAATTTTTGTTACTTCATCAAAATTAATTTTTTGGAACTGATAAACTTACCTGATATCAACCTATAAATATAGACACCGCTTGCAAAGCCTACTGCATTAAATTGAATATTATAATTACCCGCAGGCATTACTTCATTTATTAAAGTCTTAACTTCTTTCCCTAATATGTCATATATTTTTAGAGTTGTCAAATTATTTTCAACCACTGTAAAACTGATGTTTGTAACCGGGTTAAAGGGATTTGGATAATTTTGCTCTAATTTAAAACTGGTTGGGGTATTTACTAACTTATTATCTTCAATACCTGTCGTTACATCATTTGATTTTCCCGGTGATCCGTGATCAACAGACGCTTTCCAATTTTGGGGAGTAATATTGCTTAATTCAGGGCTCTTTAATTCTAATGTTGAACCGCCGCCGTTTGCTTCAATTGGCCAGGGAAATTTGTCGTTATATTTTACGGAATCTATTAGTGTCCCATTATTATCATAAACTCTAATAGATTCACCGTTACCACTAAATCCGAATGTTAAATTTCCAATAACATTATTAACATCAGGGAATAATGTTTTTAGGGCGGATATATCTTCGGCAATTACAAAATATCCACCTGTATTAAGGATAACACCGTTGGGTATTACAAATGAATGTGAACTATCGCTGTCTTTAATTACCCAGCCCGATAAATCAACAGAATGATTTGATTTATTATACAACTCAACCCAATCTTTAGTATCAAAGCTTGCAGAAGAATTATAATTAATCTCATTTATCACTATATCACCGTTCAGCAGGTCAGTGTCGGCTTCGAATACAGCAATAATATTTAAATTGTTGTTTGCATCAACTAACATTACACTTGAGTCTGATGACTGAATACCTTCCCATCTAACAAAATAATAACCCGGATAGGGTAGAGCTTTCAACTTAATTGGTACATCGTTAAAATAAGAACCTGTCCAAGGGTATTTATTAATCTTTAATGAATTAATTTTTATTCTTCCTGTACCAATTGTAGCAACATTTAGATTAACCGAAAAATTACCGCTCAATCCAAATTTTTGATTGATGTGACTTTTCACATTGCTAATTCTATTATTTGCAAACATTCTCATTTTGTCAATTCGATTATTCCAATCTGTGATTGTTCCCGTTCCCCATCTTTCCAAGTGATTTGGCATTTCTTGCTTAATTCTGTTTACAAACTCAGTTAGCCTGGAATTAACAGAGTCGGCTCTGAATCTTGAATTTGCAAAATCAGCAAACCTGTTTATAAAATCGTTTTTAAATTCATTATTCATTAATAAATTGATAAATAAAAAAGTAGACCAAGGAGGATTAGGCCAAGAAGGGCCGTTAACAGCCGTTGCCATTTCTAAAGTATTATTACTTCCGTCTTCACCGTCGTACAATCCGAAACCGAAATCAGTATCGTATAATAACCATCTCCATTTGCTTCCGGGATCTTTAGATTTCCAATATTCAACATTGCTGCCTGGCCAATCTGTATTATCCAAATAAATTTCCGCAGCCATATAACTCAGATAATTATTAACATTCATTAAAGATTTTACCGAATCATAATTTGCTTGCATACTGAGATCATTATTTGATATAAAATTCTGCATTGCAATGTAATCCGTATTGCTGCCTTCAATTACTTCCCATTCTAATTTCAGCAGATCTACATTTTTAGGATTTACGTTATAATGATCTGCAAGAAAATCTTCATTTAATCTTTCTCTGATATTTTGAATTCCCCAATAAACTCCATTTATATAAACAACAGCAGGTTTGTATTCCTGTGTGCCTAATCCTAAACCCTTTACAAGACTTTGGATAAAACCGTCTCTTAACATAGTTGATTTCCAATCCTGACCGCTGTTACGCAGCACAATCGATTTATAGCTATTTGTTCCTCTATTTGGAAAAATTTGGTAGGGGATATTATCTATACCATACTGGTTGCGTGCGATAATTTTAAGAGATTTTTGTGCATATTCTCTGCTCCATCCACCGAAAATTTTCATTCCGGCATCAATACTGAAGCCTTTAATTCCGTTGGGTTCATATAATTCTATATGAACTGGTTTCTCCCAATCTTTCCAAAAATTTGCACCATGAAACGGGGGTGTTGATTCAGCACTATCACCCATTACAAATATGCCCGTGTTATTATCCCATAAATTTTTAGGGTCTGTACTTAAAGAAACAATAGGCAGTGTTGATGAATTATTAATTATATATGTCTTCGTAATTATTTCACTCGGTAATAAATCAGTTCCGAATGTTCTCACTCTTATTACAGTTGTTGAATTGATATTAATTGTGGATGTGTAAATAGTAGAATTTGTAGTTGGTTCGGAGCCGTTAGTTGTATAATAAATTGTTGCCTGAGAAGAACTGGTAGATAAATTTAATGCAACAGAGCCTGAATAAAATCCACCTTGTATTGTAAATTGAGGATTTTGTGCAACATATAAAAATCCGTTATTACCATTTTTCCAGCCAGGAGTAGGTGTCAAAAAGTATTTCCACACTGAAGTGTTGTTAGGATCACGTCCAAATGATACATCGGCATTTAAACTGTTAGTTACAATTTCATCTACTTTGTTACCTAATGAATCTGTTAATATTATTGCAGTGCCTGATGATTTTAATTTAAAATTTGTGTGGAGCGGGAACGATGCTACATTTCTGTTTTTACCTGAAGCATAAATAATTAAGTATTCATTGGCTGGAATAATTAAATCAGAAAAAACCCATCTGTAAACATTCAGTGAATCATCGGATAAACCATATCCTTTTAAGTTTATTGATGAAGTAGTGGTATTGTGAATTTCCAACCAATCGGGATAATCTCCGTCCTCATCAGCCAACGTTTTGGTATTTAACGCCATCACTTCATTTATCAACAAATTTTGAGCATTTAATAAACTTGGAAATAGAGTTAAAGTTATTAGAATGATTACAAATTTTATTTTTTTCATAGTTGATCCAAATGTTATAAGTATAAGTCTCAACTTTTATGCCATAAGCCTAAATTTTATTGTGTATAAAAAGGTAGAAAACTCGGATATTTTAGAGGTAATTTTTTACCGCTTATAGATGTATTTTACCTTATTTAGATAAAATGTTACACTTAAACGGAAAATGTATTATTCTGTTACATATAAACTCAGAGGTGAAATTTGGAGAGATATTGACTTTTTAGTTAGAACTGTTCTTCGTCAAAATAAAGATTTACATGGTTTATTCCCTCTATGATTTTAATTGCTTTAACAAATTGGGAGTTCATTTTTGTGTTTTTAATTTTTACATAATATGATAACTCTAAATTATTATCCGAACCAATTGACTTAACATTTAATAGTTTACTGCTGTGGCAGTATTGATTAATAACATCAAGATATGGAACTTCTTCTGTTCCAAGGTCTGAATAATATGTAAACTGTAAAAGAAATCCTCTCTTAGGTGGTGCAACAACATTTGTTTTTGTTAAAATCCATAAGATCGAACCTATAAATACAGTACTTATAAAAGCAATGTAAGGTAATCCTACACCTGCTGCCATACCAATTGCCAAAGAAAAGAAAATATATATAATATCAATTGTTTCTTTAAGTGGTGTCCTAAATCTAATTATGGACATTGCGCCTACTAAACCGAAAGCTCGTGCCAAATTATTACCGATGACCATTATAACTACTGTAGTAATCATTGTTAGCACCACAAGAGAATTTAAAAATGACTGCTGTACTCCCGGACCTTTATATGTCATTCTGTAAAAGATTGAAATTAAAAAGCCACATATAAACGCTATAAGAAGATTTGTTATAACATCACCGATGGTTATAGAATAATTTATTATATTTTCAAATTCTTGTAACATTACTATAAATTTAACACCACTTAATTAATAAAAAATCGAGTTACGATATATATATTTATTCGGATTATAAACAGGGTCATATTTTTTTTGCACATCCAAACAAGTTGAATATTTTGAAATAGCAATTCTATTTAGATGGAAATAAGAAACAATTTCTTGCAACCATTCTGGGAAACTCAAATTAAATTTTAACTCCAAGACAAAGTTATTTGGTAAAGTTGGAACAAGCGTATCTTCTCTATATAAATCCTTTAAAGTTGGAAAAACCATTGAACGAAGATCTTTATCCATTGTTATTCTTATGCTTTTGTCAAGTTTAGCAAAAAAAGCTTCTCTATCATAAACAACCAATACTGTTGGAATTAGTGAATTTGAGAAAACATTATAAAAAAATCTTTTACCGTCAATTGCTCTTTTATCAGTTATTTTGTTTGAAAGTACTAAGTCTTCAATATTACCCGTTGCAAACAACTCCTCTAAATCACCGTAAAGAACAGGTGAGCGGTTTTTTGTGTTAAAACTTTCATACCTTCTTTTTATCTCTAAAAAAACAACCTTCTCTCCTAAAAGCTTATTGTATCCCCTTATTCTTATTTTCTTTCTAATTTTGTAACCTTCAATCTTTTCAAAATAAAAATCTAATGCTCTTGTGTCGTAATAAATGCTTCTAACCGTATATTCTTTTTTATCACGCTGCATAGCAAAATCATCCAAGTTAATAAATGGTTTTAATACATTTCTGATAGTATCCAACAATTCATTCGGCACCAAGTATTTATATTCTTTTCTGTAAACTATCAATTAAATATCCTTTGGAAGATTTTATTAATTCTTTCTTTTATAGAAACTGAACCTAAATTTAAAGTGCACTGAACATACATGCCCGGTATAAAATTTAATTTATCTTTATTAACAATTGCTTTTAAAAATATTACTTGTGTTCCTCTAAAAACCTGTACTCTATTGTCTAACCCGTAAAATTCCGCATCTATCATTTTATTGTTGTATGGAATTTGCAGTACAATGGAAATGTCTTTTTGCAGATATTCTTTTTCTTGAATATTAATCGGCATTAGAATAACATATTCGCTTGTATCAGAAACAAATAAGATAGTATCACTATTTGCAATTTGATTGACGGTTCCGTTTATGGGTGAAACAATCACAAAATTTGTCAATCTTTTTTCTAAAACACCAATTTCATTTTCCAATGAATTTATTTGGGAAATTATAAATTGTATTTGCCCTGTTTTTTCACCTGTTTGCACAGTTTCCAGCTGAGCTTTAGCTATTGCTATGTTTATGTCATTTAGATAAGATTCGTTTTGAGCAATTTCATATTCTTCAACAGATATAAGATTTTTTTCATACATTTCTTTTAAGCGTGCCAGTATTTTATTTTGTTCTCTTAATTTTTCTTTTTCAAAGTCAAGCTTTTTCTTTGCTGCTTCTATCACCGATTTTTTGCTGCCGGTCAAATTTAGTTTTAACGAAGTCTTAGTTTCCTCTAATTTACCCATCAATCGAATTAACTGCCTGTTAATTTCATTTGAATGTATAACAGCGATAGTATCATTTTTTAAAACAGTAAAATTATCTCTGTTACTTTTTAATTTTAGTTGAACTACATCTCCTCTTTCAATCAGGGTGACAAAATAATCTTCGCTCTGTCCTGTTTTATTGTTTATAAGCTGTGTAACTATTTGTCCGTTATTTGATTTGCTCAACACCCATTCTTTTATAGGCAAAACTTTACCCGGAACCTTAATTGAATAAGGAAGATCTATAGGTAAAATAAAAAGAAATATAATAGCAAAAAGAGCTATAGCGGCAATAGTTGTCTTAATAAGATTTAAAAACATTAACTATAAGATATAAATATTATTTATTTAAAAAATTATTAATACTAAAGTTGCGGATTTATAATTATTAATACAATTGTAAATTAAACCAAATCTTTTTCAGAGCAGCGCCCACTTTCAAACTGGATTGTTACATGATTAATTTCAAATTTATCGTGAAGTAATTTTTCTATCTCAGTAATTTTACGTTCAGTTTGAGAAACCAAAACATCTTCTACTTCTATATGCGCTTCAAAATGATTATCGATTTCATTTATTCTCCAAAAATGGATATGATGAATATTAGTGATTCCATCCAAATTAGTTATTGCATTTTCAATTTCCCTTATTGAAATATCTGAAGGAGCGGCCATCATCAATACAGTAATAGCTTCTTTAATAATGATCCAACTTTCTCTAATTATGTATAGTGAAATTAAAACAGTAAGTATGGAGTCCAGCCAATAAATATTGTACAAATAAATAAATACTCCGCCGATAATGACTCCAAAACTTGAAACAGCATCACTGAGTAAATGTAAATAAGCAGAGCGGATATTCATATTTCCTTTAGAGCCCGGCTTTAATAAAAGCGTACCTATTACATTTGCTGTAAGACCAATACTTGCAACAATTATCATCAACCCGCCTTCTATTTTTTGCGGGTTCATAAACCTGTTATAAGCTTCAAAAAACAGATACAAACTAATGCCGATGAGAACAGAAGCGTTAAAAACAGCTGCTAAAATTTCCGCACGTTTGTAGCCGAATGTATACTGGGTATCTTTTGGTCTGCGGTTTAACCTTATTGCAATATAGCTTATGATTACAGCGATACCATCACTGAAATTATGAAGTGCATCTGAGATAAGAGATAAACTTCCCGAAATTATTCCACCGATAATTTCTACAATTGTAATTACAAAATTGAGGATTATGGTTATAATCAGGCGTAACCCGCTTGTTTCAATCCTATGATTATGTGAATGTTTTTCTAAACCAACCATATTTTTATTTACTGTTTAAGCTAATATAAAATTAATTGAATTAAATTTTAAGATGATTTTTTGACTTGACAAATTTAAGAATATTAGTATATTAGCAACTACTAAAATAATAAAAGAGTGAGTATGAAACAAAAAACAATATTGGTTGAAGGACAACAATGTATAGGTCCACATTTTAACGATAGAGAGTTTGTTCTAATTAAAAAGAACGTGAATGAGCTTAAAGGCTTGAACACATTGGCGGATTTACTTAATGTAGTCGGTAATCAAATACGCTTAAAAATTGTTTACCTTTTATACGCTCACAAAGAGTTGTGTGTTTGTGACTTGGCAGAAGTGCTTGATATGAGCGACTCTGCTATTTCTCAGCATTTAAGAAAGTTAAAAGATAAACTAATCGTTAAGAGCCGTAAAGACTCTCAAACTGTTTATTACTCATTGGAGAGCAAGCTGTTCATAGAAATTCTTGCACAATACTTTGTAATACCTGAAGTTCGAAATAAATTTGATCTAATAAGTACTAATTAAAAAAGGAAGGAAAATGTCACAGACCTTAAGGAAAAAATTAATTGTTTTATTTATCGCGCTTACTTTTGCGGCATCTTTCAGTTATGCGCAGATAAAAGACAAAAAGGAAGTCACCAAAACTGAGAAAACTACTTTCTCCGTTAAAGGAATGACTTGCAGCGGCTGTGTTGCTACTGTTGAAAACAAATTGGAGAAAATTGACGGGGTTAAGGATTATAAAGTAAGCTTGAAGAAAAACTCTGCCGTTGTAAAATACGATCCTAAAAAAACATCCGAAAAAGAAATTGCTAAAATTATGAATAAAACTCATTATAAATTCAGTAAACTGAAAGCAATAAAATTAAAAAATAAAAAGAAAATAATCGGTAAAAAAAATGGAACAAAATAAATCAAAAGAAAACAAATGGTTGGGGGTTGGAATATTTGCTGCCGTTACGGCGTCGCTTTGTTGTATAGCTCCTGTGCTTGCAATACTCGGAGGTATTGGAGGAATTGCCTCCACTTTTTCCTGGTTAGAGCCGTTACGTCCTTATTTAATAGGGCTATCAGCAATTGCCCTCGGTACGGCTTTTTTTCAAGCATACAAACCCAAAAAAGAAATTGAATGCAATTGTGAACCTGCCCGACCGGCAGGCAGAGAAGAAAAATCCAATTTTATAAATTCAAAAAAGTTTCTGTGGATAATTCTAATTGTATCGGTTGCTTTATTTTCTTTCCCTTATTATTCGGGTGCGTTTTTTCCGACTGTAAATACTGCAGTTGCAAAAACAAACTCTGCTAATATAGTAGAGGCTAAAATAAATATAGAGGGAATGACCTGCACAAGCTGCGAGCACACAGTAGATTATTCGCTAAAAACTACTGATGGTGTTCTTTCGGCGACCTCTTCTTATAAGACAGGGGTTGCAAAAGTTAAATACGATAAGACGAAAGTAAGCCCCGAGCAATTGAAAAAAGCTATTGAAGAAAGAACCGGTTATAAAGTAAAGAGTTATGAAATATCAAAGAAATAAATAATCCGTTAAAACCGGACAGGAGTAAAGTGAATAAGAAAATAAAAATAGATATACAATATTTTAATGGATGTCCCAACTCTTCTGAAATGATCCACAGGGTTAAAGAGGCAATAAAGGGTAGCGAAGAAAAAATTGAGCTTAACGAAGTTCTTGTCGAGAATAATGAACTCGCTGAAAAATTAAAATTCAGAGGATCACCTACAGTACTTATTAGCGGAGAAGATATTGAAGGAAGAGAAGAACCGGAATCTGCTTCTATAAATTGCAGAGTTTATGAAAATGGCTTACCCTCTGTAGAAGAGATTAGAGAAAAAATCCTTAGCAATATTGAAGTTTAATAAATATAATTGAAAAGTCTGCATATATTGCGATTACTTAGGATGGTTTTGATTAGTTAGTAGACTTTGGAAACGACCGAATTGTAAAATTCAAACTTAAACGATAAGTTTTTTAATGTAATAGTGAAAATTGCTATAGAAAAAGTAGAAGAAAACCATGAATGCATGTTGTACAGTACCAATTAAAGAAATAGCTGCTAACCAGCATAAAGAGGGCGGTGAGTGTTGTCTAATAGAGCAGAGCCCAACGCGGCGCCAGCACTAGCAACTTGTCCGGTATCTAAAACCAATTCACGGAAAATTAACAGGAGAACGCTAGAACATCTTCTGAAACCAGACGCTATAAACAAGATGCAAAATGTCCAGTACTACTATTGTGATGAACTGTCCTGTGACGTCGTCTATTTTTCTGGACAAGCTCTACCGTATTTCACAAAAGACGACCTGACAGTAAAAGTTTTTCACAAAGATAATGGTGATGATGTAAACGTCTGTTATTGTTTTGACTGGACACGGGGAAGGATTAAAGAGCAGATTCGTTCAACCGGTCAATCTACCGCCTCACAAGAAATTGCCCAACTAGTAAAAGATCAAAAGTGTATCTGTGACATTACAAACCCTAAAGGTCGATGTTCTTTAGGTGATGTCAATCGAGTTATAAAAGAAGTAAAACAACAACTAAAACTTTAAACGCAAATAAATCATAAAGAGGTTATAAAATGAAAACACTTATTTGCCGTACTTGTGGCTGTTCCCTTGTTAGATTAGGGATTAGCAACGAGCAGGCTGCCACATACAGTTATAATGGTGAAGAACACCGTTTTTGTTGCCAGGGGTGTAGTGATTTGTTCATCACTGACCCACCAAAATACATTGAAGAAACGAACAATTTGATTGTCTGCCCAAGCTGTCTGGCTGAAAAACCACCGGATATGGCAGCCAAATTGGAAATTGCCGGGCAGGAAGTGGACTTTTGCCGATGTCCGTATTGCGCAGAAGTTTTCGAGAAAGATCCTGATTTTTACATCAACCGTTTAGAAGGAACAATAGTCAACGAAGGTGCCGTTCTTGACAATGAGGGATGTTGCATTAGACCGGAGTGAAACCCTGGCGGAGATTCAAGCAATTTACGTAAGCAAAAGGAATAGACTTGAAGAAGGTCAATTGCACAAAAAGGGTAAAGATTTAATTTTATTCTTATATTCTAAAAAAGGAGATTAGCCATGGATATCAAGATTTACACAACGCCTACATGTTCTTACTGCTCTCAGGCAAAACATTTTCTGGGCCGAACGTGTGGTACCTTACAAGGAATTCAATGTGATGGAAGACAAATGTGATGCATTGAATGAGATGGTTCAACTCACGGGAAGGAGAAACGTCCCAGTGATCTTGTGTGGCAATGATGTACTCGTTGGTTTTAGTCCGTCCCGACTTGAACAAATCATCGAATGTGCCCAAAACCAAACGCAAGTATAATGAGAAAAACAAATGGGCTCCTGTTGCTCAGTACTCAAATTATTTAAAGAGGAAGCATAAGACAAAATGAAAAAAATACTATTCTTCGGATTTTTTGCCCTGCTTATATTTTTGGGCTGCAATAAAGAACAACCGCAAAAGGATATTAAATCCAAACAGCCCCCTAAAAAAGTAGCTCAAAATGATGGAAAAACTATTAAGGTAGGCAAAGGTCCCGATGCTCTTTTTTTAACCCCCGATGAAAAATTTCTTTATGTGGCTAATGTAGAAGATAATTTCATTTCTGTAATTAATACTAAAACAGAAAATGTAGTTGAAAAGATTGAGGGAATCAAATATCCTTGGGGGTTTTCAAGATTGGGTAACTCAGATTTGGTTGTAGTAAGCGGCTACGATAAACAAATAGTTGTAATAGATTTTTCAAAACATAAAATTGTAAAAGAGAAAATATTTAAAAACAATTTGGGTGGAATAACTTCAACAAAAAATGGGAAATATATTTATGTGATTGAAACCGGCAAAAATAAAGCATTAAAACTTAATGCAGCTTCTCTTAAAATTTTAGATAGTTATGAAACCGGCAATGGTCCTGACGGAATAGGTATTTCAAAGGATGATAGTAAAATTTATACAACCAATACAAAAGACGGAACAATTTCGGTCATCAACCTAAAAACTAAAAAATCAAGTTTATTAGAAGTAGGTGGCAAACCGGAGTTGGTACATTACAACCACGATCGTTCATTACTCTTTATAAGCAACTTTAAACTGAACAAAGTTCACATAATTAATACAAAGAATGATAAGATCATTCACGAGATCACAGATCTGAAATCTCCTGAAGAAGCGGTTTTATCCAAATCAGAGAACGTATTATATGTTGTGAACTTTGGTGCAAAAAAAGTATTTGTTTATGATGCAGCAACGTATCAAAAACTCGATGAAGAATATTCGGTAGGCAACAAGCCGATTGGAGTAATTTCAGCTTTGAATGACTCGAAATTGTTCGTTTCTAATTATGGTGATAATACTGTTTCTGTAATTCATTTAGTTGCCCGATAACTACAGTTAAAAAGTCATCCAATTTACTTTCTCTGATTTTTCACTTGACAAACACCCTTGTACCTTATCTATATTGGTGATAAAATTTAATTAAATAAACAGGTTATCAAATGGAACCATATGATGAAATTAAAGAATTAAAAAAACATCTTCATTATCTGAAAGGTCAAATTGAAGGTGTAGAGAAAATGATTGAAGGAGAAAAAAATCTTAATGATGTATATGTTCAATTTAAAGCTATTGAAGGTACGTTAAATAAGGCATTTTATGTTTTATTGGAAGATATTTTAAGAAAAAATTTAGCACTCAAAATAGTTAAAGTAATAGATGCTTGCCCGGGCGACTGCGAGGATGCAGAAAAAATTGAATTTGCAAAAAAAGAATTTCCTAATATGGAAATAAAAAAAGTAGCTGCTATTATCACCGAAATGGAGGTGATTAAACGTAAACTTGATAAGCTGAATGAAGGAAAATAATATTTTATTTTTTCCTTGACAGACACCCATACTGTCAGAGTATATTGAGGTTTGAGATTGAAAATTTTTAGTTTTCAGTAATTTAAAGCTGGTTCAATGTTAAAATTAATTTAAGGAGTAATAAAAATGTCGGTTGAAAGAAATAATAAAATTAAAATATTTTCTGCAGGATGCAAGATTTGTAACGGAGTTGAAAATCAAGTTCGTAAAATCATAGAAGAAACGGATACATTAATTGTGTACAATTTAAGTGATGAAAAACATTCATCTGAATATTACAAAACCGCTGAATCTTACGGAATCAATTCTGTTCCGTCTGTTGTAGTAAACGGCAAGTTATTGAGCTGCTGTAATTCAGGAGGTTTTGATAAAACAGTTTTATTAAATTCATTAAATTAAAAAATGAAAAAATCAAAATTAAATATATGGTTTGTAGTTTTAGCTGTTTGTGCATTCTCTTTAACTAATGAGTTACTTGCTCAAGGACCTCCCATAAATACGGATTCTCCAATACTGCTTGGTCTTGAAGGCGGCGGTTTTAGAACATTCGGTAAAATTGTTTCAACAGACCTTGGCGAAACCTATATTCAGCCTTTAGCAATACCATATAACTTAACTACTAATTTGCAAATAGGTGCAATACAGCCCTTTGTCACTCGGTTTCCCAAAAACGGAGAAAATCAATCCGGTTTTGGAAATTTATCGTTATTTGCAAAACAGATGCTCCTTCAGATTGATTCTAAGGCTAAAACATTCAGGTCTCTTTTAAAATTTACACAAACATTTCCAACAGGTGCTTCAAGCGTAAGCGCCGATGTTTACTCTTCACAATTTATGCTTGTTACCGGATTTGTAACTTTAGACTATAGTTTGAATACTTCTATTGGTTATTCATTTGTATCTGAAAATTTACCTGATAATTTAGTTTATAATTTTGCTTTCGGTTATCCTCTGTTGCCGCAGAAATATCCGCCGTTCCAGTTAAATCTTTACTTGGAATTGAACGGACAACACACATTTGATGTTAATAAAAGTATCTTGTTTTTGTCACCGGGAATTCAATTAATTACATCCAGTATTTTTTTAGTAGAAAGCAGCTTGCAGTTTCCAATTGTTGATGATATCGGTATAATGAATTTTACTTATTCACTGGGAATTAGATATTTAATTTTTTAATAAAAATAGGTTATAAAAATGAAACGTATAAAATATATTTTGTTGCTTTTTATTTTGTTAGGTGTAAGCTCCTCTTTTGCTCAGGACAAAGAAGTGAAAATTAGAGTTGACGGGTTGTCGTGTCCTTTCTGTGCTTATGGGCTGGAGAAGAAACTTAATGATATTGAAGGCGTTGAAAATATACACATTGATTTTGAAAAGGGACTTGTTACTTTGAATATTGTTGGGTCACAGAAAATTTCTGAAGATGAAATAAAATCAAAAGTAGAAGAAGCCGGATTTACACCAAAAAAGATTGAAATTTCAGATTTCAAAAAAACATCAACAAAAACAATTAAATGAAAAGAATCACGTTTTTGTTGTTTATAGGGTTACTATTTTTTACAGGTTGTAAGAATAAGACTATTGGGGTTGAATGGAAGTTCGTAAAACAAATTAAGCTTGATAACATTTCACCAATCGGCTTGCAGGCGGACGGGAAGTATCTCTGGATATCAGATGCAAAAAATAATCGTGTTATTAAAACTGATTTAGATGGAAGTATTGTAAAAAAGTATCCGGATATTAAGCGACCAATGCATCTCTCACTATACAATTCAAAAATATTTGTTCCTGAGTATTTAACCGATAATATTATAACTATTACTGAGGGTAAAATTGAAACTCTACAGCTGAATGAAAAACCGAACGCACCTTCGGGTATTTCTGTAAATGACAGTGTTATGGCAGTAGCTGATTTTTATAACCATAGAATTATATTAATAAAAAAAGGCAACATAAAAATAATAGGAAAGGAAGGGCATAAAAAAGGAGAGCTTTACTATCCAACCGATGTAGCACTTGTAAATGATAAAATTTATGTGGCTGATGCTTACAACAACCGTGTTCAGGTTTTTGATTATAATGGTAATGCACTCAAGGTTATTGGTGATAAAGATAAAATAAATGTTGCAACGGGAATCGAAGTTACTGATAACAATATCTTCATAACAGATTTTGAAGGGAATCGAATTCTTATTTATGATTTAAATAGTAAACTTATTTACATCATAAATAAACATCTCAATAAGCCAACTGATATATCTGTTTCTGAAAACAAGATGTATGTTTCAAATTACGCAGGAAGCAGTATCTCTGTTTTTGAACAGTGAAAAGTTTTGAAACAGTCGCTTTTATTTTGCGTAAATACCACAAAGAAAATTATTAAACCATTTCTGCTTACAACAATCTCCTTTATCGTATTGATTTATACCCTCCGATAAGCCCGTTTTTTGAAAGTACAATTTGCCAAACCTGGTTTCTTCTTGCTCTAAAGGTTCCTGCAAGGAATAACAAATAATACTTCCACATTCTGTAGAAACGTTTGCTGTATTTGTTTTCTATTTTATCATAATTGTTATCAAAATTATTAAACCATAACATCAAAGTTTTATCATAATCAGCGCCGAAGTTATGCAAATCTTCCATAATAAATAAGTTTTCAATTGCTTTACCTAATTGTGCAATCGATGGAAGCATACTATCAGGGAAAATATATTTGTTCATCCAGGGATCAGCACCTTTTTCTGATATTTTGTTTCCGATGGTGTGCAAAAGGAATAATCCGTTATCATTTAAGCATTTGTTAGCCACTTCAAAATATGTTCTATAGTTTTTATAGCCAACATGTTCTATCATTCCTACCGAGACAATGTGGTCGAATTTTTCATTAAGGTCTCTATAGTCCTGAAGACGGAATTCTACAGGAAGACCTTTACATAACTCTTTACCAAGAGCAAACTGTTCTTTCGAAACAGTAATACCAACAACGGTTACATCGTATTTTTCAACAGCATATTTACCGAATGCTCCCCATCCGCAGCCGATATCCAACACTCGCATTCCGGGTTTCAAGTTAAGTTTTCTGCAAATCAGATCGAGCTTATTTTCCTGTGCCTCATCGAGCGAATCAGCATTTTTCCAATATGCGCAGCTATAGTTCATTCTTTTATCAAGCATATTTTGGAAAAGATCATTGCCCAGGTCGTAATGTTTTTCACCGATATTGAAAGCTTTTTTGTAGGATTGAAGATTTATAATCTTTGCTAAAAGAATATGATAGGTGATGGAAAAATTCCGCTTTACTTTTTCATCAAGTTTTGCACGGATAACTTTATTGATCATCTCATCTATTTGTGCGCAGTCCCACCATCCATCCATATATGATTCACCTATACCAAGCTCAACTTTTGCTAATGCACGTTTATAGAATTCTTTGTTATGAACCTGAATGTCCCACGGATTGGTTCCGTTTATTTCTATACCAGCGAGAGCAAAAATTTCCCGTATAGTTTTTTCAAATTTATTTAAGCTCATAATATATCTCCTAAAATAAGATAAAATTATTTAACAGAAATATCAAGATTTGAAAATTATGCTGTTACACCTCCTCAGTTTGAACAGACCCCTACTGTAAACCCTAACAATAAACACAAGTTACAATTCGTCTGTTTTTGATCTGGGAAATTAACTTTCTACTACACAGTATTTACTTGATTTACATCACAATTATAGCATTTTATCTTTATTCTCGCCCCAAAATTATTGTAATATTCAATATTTGTAATGTATCATACAAATGAATTTCACATTTCTAATATATTAAATGTAAAATATTGGGAGTAAATAATGAAAGAATTTTTACAAACTATTAAACAATTCAAAAATGTATTTTTCATAACCTTCATGGGTATTCTTTGCCACTCTTCACTTTCTGCTCAGACAATGGAAAATCCTATTATTATTTCTTTTGAACCGATAAATTCTGTTGTAAAGCAAGGAAGTAAATCTGCTTTAATATTAAAATTTAAAGTACCACTTGGTTATTGGCTTGGCAGCAATGATAGATCAGCGCGCAATCCCGCACCCACAATAATTGAGATAGATCCAATTAACGGTTTTATATTTGAAGAACCGCTGTTCCCAAAAACTGTTGCAAGAGGTGTTCCCGTACATAAAGGTTATTCATATATTTTTGACGGTGAAGTAAATGTTGTTATCCCATTTAAAACTCTTAAAAGTTTAAATGATGGGAGCTACAAAATAACTTCAAAAATAACATATACCCCGGGGTTAAATGCCGGTCAGTTAAGAACTCAAATAAAGGAAAGTTATTCAGCAACTGTTTTTATCAATAACAACACCAATATTTTGCAAACCGAAATACCGAATCCGTATATCGGCAAGGTACCCGATGATTTTTTTGTTAAGCAGGTTCCTTTAGACCTCGATGAACCGATGAAAACACTTTTATACAGTTGGAGGGAAGACACACCCGTTCCTCAATTTTTACATTGGTTGTGGATAGATCCCGATAATCACGGTAAGCACGTTCAAACTGCTTGGGTACCTTTTTTAGGTAACACAGAAAACAACGGATTTACTTACGGCGCAAGTATAGCTCTTTTCAATTTAACACCTGAATCTATTATGACGGGGCTAATTCAAATAAGAGCTTTGCACAACGAATTATTCGGTACAAACTTTGCGCTTGAGGTTGTAAGTTGTCCCGCCGCATATTTTAATTATTGGTTCTCGGGCGAATTATCTACAAATGGAGAGAACAAGCAGATACACTTTCATTTGGAAAATTTTACATTGGGTAAGGAAAACAGATTCGGCTACGAACTTCAGCTTGATATATTTAAAGACCCTCGCTACAGATTTTACGGTATCGGTGCAGCAACTAAAGAAGAAGACAAAACATTATATACACACAGCGAGACGGGGATTATCTTAGATTTTTATTGGCTTCCTGCAGACCATTGGCGTTTTTCTGTCGGAGGAAAAGTAAGGTCTGTAGCTGTAAATGACGGAGCCAGCAGTCAAAGAGGAGTAGATATTTTTACAACATCGGAAACTGGGATTGGAGGAAAATTTGAAAATGTTGCAGGTATTAAGGGAGCTACTGTTTACGGTGAAAGATTTAGTGTAATTTACGACGGCAGAAACAGTGAGTTTATGCCTACTGACGGTTTCTACGGAAAGGTAACTGCAGAGTACAACCAAATTACAGATCAAGTAAAAACATCTTCCGTAAGTATTTCAAATTACGGTAAATTTTATATTGATTTCAGAAATTATATTTCAACCGCGGATCAGAAATTCACACTTTTAATAAGGAATACTTGGAATTTTACAACAAGTAAATACGCTCCTTTTTTTGATCAGGGAAATATAGGCGGTGATTTTTCAAACAGGGGTTTTGATAAGGGAAGATTTTACGGACAACATTCTTTCTTTGCAAGCATGGAACTTCGTTATCAAGTATTTCAAATGGATATGCTTGGAACACCTATGATTATTGAACTTGCCCCGTTTTTGGATGTCGGACAAGTTTTTAACAGTGTTGGGTTTAACGGTAGATTTAATGTAAATCCCGGTATGAGCATGAGACTGCTAAACAAACCCAACGTGGGAATAGTTACTGCTTTTGCTTTTGGGCAGGATGGAATAACCCTAACCGGCGGGGTGCAACTGCCGTTTTGAATTTTAAAAACAAATGGCTAGTTCATAAATACTTTAATCATAAAGATTTTTCATCCGGCAGGCCAGATTCGAAATGACAATTTTTATTTAAAAAACCCCAGTTTATATAAATAAATTAATAACCCCGCACTTTAGTGCGGGGGAGAAGGGAAATAAACTTAATTTGGCTTTAGCCCCATAATAATAAAATGTAGCTAAAGCCAAGGTCTTTACGATTTTTCTACCCCGCCCTAAAGGGCGGGGTTAGTCTTGAGAAACTGGGTTTCTGAATTTTATTTTAACTTAAGATCAGGCAGCCTGCCCGGAGTCCAAGTAGAATTTAATTTATCCATTTCTTTTTGAAGTTTAACGATTTCAACTTCTCCTATTTGTTTTATCTTATTGTAAACTGGGGGAAATTCAGAAATCAAAACATTATATGCAGTTTTTTGATTTCCGGTTACACCCGAAGTAGATCTCCAATGTGTCAGGATAAGTATATTCAGTCTGTCTTTTAGTGGTACAGGCTGTGGAGGAATTTCTTCTTTGCTGGCTTTTGCTTTTCTTCCGCTAAACTTGAATAAAGCATTTTCGATCTCTTTATTAATACTTTCAGCTTTTAATAATAGATCTTTATTGGCTTTTGGAGTTGCATTTAATGTCTGTAAAATATTCTGCATTCTTTTGCTAAGTTCCTGAGCATATTTTTGTGTTCCGATTATTACTTTTGCAAGATCAGACGATTTCTTTTGGAACTCAACTAAAACTTTTCTGTCTCTAACAGGCAGAGTTGTGTTCTTTAAAACTTTAGTGTTGAAATCAACCGGTCCCGCTATTTGTTCAATTTTTCCGTTGTGATACAAACTCATAGTTACAGAATATTTGCCCGGCATTGCAAGTAACCCGGAAGAAGATTTTTCCGTCGGATTGTATTTGTCTTTTTTAAGTTTTACGGGATTAGGTGAATCATATTTCAAATCCCAGGTAGCTCTATTTATTCCTTTTTTAGGAGACTTTGTAATTTTACGAACTTTGTTTCCGGAATCATCATAAATAGTAAAAATTAAATACGGTTTAATTTCCATTTTTTCAGAACGCAATTCATCGTAACTAGGTTGAGGTATCTTTTTACTTTCCTTAAAAAGTTTCTTCTCTTTTTCTCTTCTTATCTCCTTTTTTGTTTTTGGTACATCTTTTAAGAAGTAAGTAAATGTAGCACCGAAAGGAGGATTTTTAGCGGAAAAATATGTTGAGCCGGTAGCGTATCTTCCTCTGTTTTGAATGTACATCAATGCATCTTTAACAGGAAAAATATTTGCTTTTTTATTGAAGATAGAATCTGCAACATCTCTTAGAGGAGAGTAATTATCCAAAATATAAAACCCTCTTCCAAAAGTAGCCAGAACCAAATCGCTTTCTCTTTTTTGAATGGCAATATCATCAACAGCTATATCAGGTAAACCTGCTTTTAATTGTATCCATTTTTTACCTGCGTTGGTGCTAAAGAAAACACCAAATTCAGTTCCCACAAAAAGTAAATTTGGATTTTTAAAATCCTGTTCGATTGTATGTACCGAACCGTTTTTCGGTAAATTACTTGAAATAGATTCCCAGTTTTTTCCTTTATCGTGGCTGACTAAAACATACGGTTTAAAGTCATCTCTTTTAATGTTATCAAAAGTTGCATAGACAGTATTTTCATCAAACTTGGAAGCCAAAATATCACTTACATAAGTGTACTTTGGTACATCTGGGAATTCATCAATTTTTCTCCAGGTTTTTGCATCTTCCGAAACTTGAATTATACCGTCGTCAGTTCCGACATATAATAGATTTTCTTTAACGGGTGATTCATCAAGTGAAACAGCCATTCCATAAAGAGAAGTAGAAACATCTTTTCTTACAGCATCAATACTCCAGTATTTTCCCATTACTTTCCAGGTATTTCTGTCAACCTGGGCTGTAATATCACCGCTGATCTTTTTCCAATTATTACCTCTATCATCGCTGCGGAAAACAAAATTAGCTACAGTATAAATTCGAGTGTGAGAATGAGGACTGATTATTAAGGGTGTATTCCAGTTCCATTTGTATGTAAGTTCACCTTTAGCAGGTTCGGGACGTATGTTAATTGCTTCGCCGCTTTTTCTGTCGAAGCGTACCATGTTTCCGTATTGAGCTTCTGCATAAACTATATTCTGATCAGTTGGATCAACTGCACCCCAAAAACCGTCGCCTCCGTTTGTAACAAACCAATCCGAATTTACAATACCGTCTTTGCTTAGTGTTTGTGAAGGTCCTCCGAAACTACTATTATCTTGAGTTCCGCCGTAAACATTGTAGAAAGGATATTCATTATCAACATTAACTCTGTATAATTGAGTAATTGGAAGATTGGTTTTAAAGGAATAATTCTTCCCTCCGTCAAATGATTCATAAACACCGCCGTCACCGCCTATTAAAAAATGTTTAGTGTTATCCGGATCTATCCACATTGCGTGGTCATCAACGTGTCTTTTGTTGTTACCGAGAAGCTGCCAGGTCTTACCAGCGTCCATAGTGTATTTTGTTCTTGTCTGTGGTGAATAGACTTTGTCTACATTTTTCGGGTCACAATAAATTTCGTTATAATATTGCCCGCTGGAATGATAGTCACTCATTTTTTTCCACGATGCACCGCGGTTTGTCGATCTAAAAAAACCGCTCTTGCCTTCAGCTGCTTCTACTATTAGATAAATTACATCAGGATTGACAGGAGAAACTGCGATTCCCATACCGCCTATATCTACTTTGGGCAGCCCTTCCATTATTTTGTACCAAGTATTACCGGCGTCTTCAGATTTATAAACTTTTGATTCGGGACCGCCGCCTATTTTTGTAAAAACATGCCTTCTTCTCTGTTCCGAAGTTGCATACATTATGTCAGGATTTCTTGGATCGAAGACTACATTATTAACGCCTGTGTTTTCACTTATGTACAAAACTCTTTTCCAGGTTTTCCCTCCGTCTGTTGTTTTATAAAGCCCTCTGTCTCCTCCCGGTCCCCAAACAGAACCTTCAGCGGCAACAAAAACAATATTTGAATTTCTCGGATCGATTTGTATCATTCCAATTTGGCGTGATTCTTTTAAACCCATATTTTTCCACGAAGCCCCGCCGTCAACAGATTTGTAAACACCGTTTCCATAACCAAGTGCACGCTGATGATTGTTTTCCCCGGTGCCCGCCCAAATAACATTGTGATTATTTGGATCCATCCGCAAACAGCCAATTGAGTATGTGCCAAGACTATCAAATATAGGTTTGAAAGTAACACCTGCATTTGTTGTTTTCCAAATATGTCCGCTTGCAACAGCAACGTAATATTCTGTAGGATCATCGGGATTTACTGCAAAGTCCGCAATTCTACCCGACGTAAAAGCCGGTCCTATATTTCTAAATTTAAGCCCGGAAAATGTTTTTGAATTCCATGGTCCTTTTTCTTTGTCTTTTTTATCATCATCATCTTTACTAAATAAAAAAGATGTAGAAATGAGAATCATCAATAAAAACAAAATACTTTTTTTCATTTTTATACCTGTTATATTTGTTAATTAAATTCTGCAAATTACGAGTTCAATTTTTTAGTAATTGGAATTTCCCCTGTTAGTTTTAATTAAGTAACAAATTAACAAAAATTAATTTGATAGAAAATCCATTCATCAAAAAAAGTTGAGTAATGAAAATAAGTGTTAAATATTTTGCTGCACTTAGAGAACAGGCAAGTATAAGCGAAGAAATAATAGATACAGTATACAGTAAACCAGGTGATATTTATGCTGAGCTAAAATTAAAGTATAATTTTTCTTTAAATATTGATGAACTGAAAGTTGCTGTAAACGATTGTTACGAAGATTTTGGCTATGAATTAAAGGAAATGGATACGATAGTTTTTATTCCGCCGGTAGCCGGAGGTTGATATGTTTGAGATCAGCAATTCAACAATTGAAGAATATAAAAATAAATCACTCGTTGCCCCCGAATGCGGGGGAGTTGTAACTTTTGAAGGAAGAGTAAGGAATCATAATGAAGGTCAAGTCGTCGAGTCATTGGAATACGAAATCTACAGTGAACTTGCATTAAAAGAAGGGAAGAAAATTCTTGATCAAGTTAGAGAAAAATTTAATATTCTCGATACATATTGTGTTCACAGAGTAGGGCATTTACAAATTGGTGATTTAGTTGTTTGGATAAAGGTAACTTCGAAGCACAGAAAAGAAGCATTCAAAGCCTGCGAATTTATTATCGATGAAATAAAAAAGACAGTACCGATTTGGAAGAAAGAACATTATGCAGATAATTCAATTGATCCAAAGTGGGTCCTTTGTACAGAAGATCATATGCACTAAGATGTAAACCTCCGAGGTTTTATAATATTGAAACTCTCTGAGTTCTTTGAGGTTAAAAATAATTAACAAACAAGCTAATGAATAAAGACGAGTTAAATTTTTACAAAAGACAAATCAACTTGCCTAATTTTGGTTTAGAGGGACAAAATAAACTAAAAGAATCTGAAGTTTTAATTGTCGGTGCCGGCGGATTGGGAAGCCCTGCCATTCTATATTTAGCAGCAGCGGGTGTGGGCAAAATAGGTATTTGCGATTTTGATAAAGTTGATATTACAAATCTTCACAGGCAAATTCTTTTTGACTACAAGCAAGTAGGTGAAACTAAAACCCGGTCAGCAAAAAAGAAAGTTAATAAGTTCAATCCGTTCATAAGCATTGAAGAAATTCCTGAAAGCATTTCACCTGATAACGTTGAAAGTATTATCTTTGGTTATGATGTTGTACTCGACTGCACGGACAATTTCTCATCAAAATTTTTACTTCACGATGCATGCTATTTGAACAAAATTAATTTGGTTCAGTCAAGTATTTATCAATTCGAAGGTCAGCTTCAAGTGTTTCGTTTTGCTGAAGATACACAACAAGGTTGTTACAGATGTTTATGGCCGAACATTCCCGAAGAAGGATGTGTCGGAACCTGTGCTGATTCGGGAGTGCTTGGTGTTGTACCGGGAATATTCGGTACTTTACAAGCTTTGGAAACAATAAAATTTATACTTGGCTGGGACGGATTGGGTTGGAATGAATCTTTAATTTTTGATCTGTTATCTTTAGACAGCAGAAAGATTAAATGGAAGAAGGATATAAACTGTCCACTTTGTGGAGACAATAAAATAATTAAACAAATAAACAGTAAGGAATATAGCCAAATGGAAGATTATGAAATTAGTCACAAAGATGTTGATCTATCAAAATTTAAATTTGTTGATATTAGAGAATCGTTTGAAAGAATAGAAGAATTTTTGAAAGATGATTCCTTAAAAATTGAACACATTCCATACAGCACACTTCAAAATTCATTACCCGATATTAATGACGGTGATAGATATTTATTTTATTGTAGAAGCGGCAGCCGGACAAAAGAATTGGTCAGCAGGCTGAGAAAAAATAATTACAAAAACACTTTTTCCCTTAAAGAAGGGATTGTAGGAATAATCAGGATTTTAGATAAAAATAAAAATTAATAGTAATAGCATTCAGCTGTCAGCCATCAGCATTCTACTTTCAGCACTCGGAACAAATAAGCACACAATAAATGTTAACTTGTAACCTTAAAGTATAGTGTAAACAAAACCCAACTGAAGACCCTGTTTAATTTGTGTTTTAAGAGATTGATCTTCCTGATAAACCAACAAAAAAGTAAAGTTTACATTTAAGAAATTATTAATCTTAGCAACGATTGTGTTATCCCATCTCACGTCCCAAACATCAAAGCTGTTAAAACGAGAGAATAGCCTTAACTTAGATTTTAAAAGTATATTTTCTGCTATAATTTTTTCAAGCGAGCTTACTGATTCAATACCTGCATCAACACGGGTTTTTTCTATTTCGGGAGTTGACTTATCATTAGCATATTTTGTATTATTACTTGTAAAGACCTCTTCAACAGCTATACCTAAACGAGTGTTAAATTCTTTACTGGGTTCGTAATAAAAACCAATACTTTGTGTAATATAACCGGGATCGAAAAAGTTTACAATTTCTGTTTTTGGAGTAGTACTGTAATCATAACCTATAGCAATAGAAGTTCGTACTGTATTACTGAGGTATGGGATTATCGGAAAGTCGATTTTTTTTGCAATAACACTTTCAAAATAAACATCATTATTATTTGTCTTAAAATCTTCGCTTCCTAATTTCGTTCTTCCGTATGCAAGTTTAAGATTGTTTTTTATTCTAATATCGTCATCTTCATAATTATAAGAGAAATCACCGGTAAGTGTCCAGGTTAAAGAATTCTCGCCTCCCTGAGACCAATTACTTAAAGTAAGCTGGCTAATATTAAATCCCGCAACAACTGATAGAATCCATTTATTTAATTTTGTTGAATCTTTCTTTTGTGCCGAAATTGTAACTGCTAAAAGAACTATTAATAAAATCGTTAAATTAATTTTCATTTGTTATTCCTCAGACGGTTAATTATTTTAACTGCGAAATATAAAACAAGATATTTTTATTTGAAAGATTTTAAAGAAAATGTAATTGTTATTACCGGGGCTTCTTCAGGAATTGGAAAAGAGCTTGCACTTCAACTTGCTGCACAAGGAGCTTGGCTTGTTATTGCTGCAAGAAATATCCAAAAGCTTGAAGAAGTAAAAAATAAATGTAAGAGATTTGGGGGAAGAGTATTAATTGTTCAAACAGATGTATCCGAAAAAGAGCAATGTAAAAATCTAATTGATAAGACGATAAAAGAATACGGAAGAATAGATACGCTTATTAATAATGCCGGCATAACAATGTGGACAAAGTTTGAAGATATTACCAATATAGATCTAGTCGAAAAAATAATGCGTGTAAATTATTTAGGGAGTGTTTATTGTACGTATTACGCCTTGCCTTTTTTAAAAGAAAGTAAAGGCAGATTAGTAGGTATTTCTAGTCTAACAGGTAGAACAGGTGTACCAACTAGAACAGCTTATTCAGCAAGTAAGCATGCAATGGCGGGATTTTTTGATTCGCTCAGAATTGAACTTGCTGATTCCGGTGTTAGCGTAACTATGATTTATCCAGGATTTGTTGATACAGAAATCAGGGGGAAAGAACTTGGTGCCGACGGAAATAAAATCGGTAAAAATAAATTAGTTAATGTAAAGACAATGAATGTTAAAACCTGCGCCAAGATAATTGTGAATGCCGTTGCAAAAAGAAAAAGAGAAGTTGTTATGACAATGAAAGGAAAGTTAGGAATGAAGTTGAAATTAATTTCACCTTCGTTAGTGGATAAGATTGTACAAAAGACAATTAAAAAAACAATTGATAATAAAAACGACGCATCTTTCTAATTAATTTTAAACCGTTGTCCATAAATTTCCTTTGGAGAAACGGTTTATATTAACAATACGAATTATTAATAAAAATTTAGACTTGATTTTTTTTGAATAAGCTATATTAATGATAAAAGGTTTATCCTTTCTTTATATTTATCTTATTTTAGGATATAATTTTTTCATATTTAGCATAATCATAATTCCAAAAATAAATGGAAAACTAAAACTCCGATTTATCTTCGCTAAGAATAGAAAGAAAAACCGAAAGTCAAAAATTCAGCAGTAAAAAAAAATATATCCTCCCTATTTTTGTATTTCTAAGTATTGTTGTAATTTTTGCATTGGGTTATTTGCTTTGGGTAAATATTTTTACTAAAAAGATTGAAGTAAATCTTGTTACCGCTTCAAAAATTACACAAGCCGAAACAAGTGCAGTATTAACCTCAAGCGGTTATGTAGTTGCGCAAAGAAAAGCATCGGTTGCATCCAAAGCTACGGGTAGACTAATTTACTTGCGAGTTGTAGAAGGTGGCCCTGTAAAGAAGAATCAAATTATTGCGCGAATTGAGGACGAAGATGTTAAAGCACTACTACAACTGGCAAAAGCAAATTTATCTTTAAAAAAAGCCGAACTGCCGGATACTAAAAATAAATACGAAAGACAAAAAATCCTTTATGAAAAAAACCTTGGAACTAAATCAAATTTTGAAAGTTTTAAAAAAGCTTTTGATTCTGAGAAAAGATTAAAACAGTTCGAACCAAAAATTGAACAAAAGTTTTTTGAAGAACAGTCGGAACTTATGGCAAACTTTATAAGAATATTAGGAATTTTTATCACCGTTATATTTAGTTTGGGTGCAACAATCGGCGCAATGATAACTATGTATGCTACTGTTGCAAACAGAACAATAGAAATTGGGACTTTGCGTTCATTAGGCTTTAGCAGAAGAAGTATATTAGCCGTATTTCTGTTTGAGTCAATTTTGATTTCTCTGGCTTGGGGAATCATCGGAGTTGCATTTGCTTTGGGACTTCAATTCTTCTCCATATCCACACTTAACTTTGCCTCATTTTCTGAGATAAGCTTTTCTTTTGCATTATCTTCTGATATTATAATAGGCTCTTTAATATTCGCTTGCTCTATGGGGATATTCGGGGGATTTTTACCATCGGTTAGAGCTGCACGTATGAATATTATCAATGCTTTAAGAGCAGGATAACATTACTCTGCTCATAAAAACTCACTTTCCTTAAAAAAATAACAAAAATAATTTGTTAATCAAATATTTTTTACTAAATTTATCATATCAAAATATATGGGGGGGTGGGTTACCTTTTATACTTTATTAGAATAGATGATAATATCTCATTTGATAACTATTTTCGTTTTTAAAATAAAGCGTTTTAGAAGGTGTTAGAAAACCATCCTTTTTTTTCTATAACTAGTTTTTATTTTTTTTGTGTCGCAATATATGTGACTTACGTAGCGAAGCTGCGAGTACTTAGTCTTGAACTTTATCATAGAATACCGGATGAGTTCTGAATTATATTAAATAAAAGAAAGTGTAATAGGTAAAATAAATTTTAATTTTGCTATAAAAGTAATTAAAATCTATAGTATTTTGAGAAAACAAAAAGAATTCTTTATATCAAAACTATTACTGAAAAATGGCGATAGATTAAAAAGAAGCAAGAGAAACTCTGTATTGGTTTAAAACTTTTGAAAGAAAGTAAAATTGTAAAAATTAATTTAGAAGAATTGTTAAATGATTTAAGAGAAATAAATGAAATATTGACAGTTATTATTAAAACATCTAAATCAAAAATATTTCAGAACTTAAAATTCAAAACTCAAAACTATAGATGAATAGCTTAATATCAAAAATAAAAGACAAATCTGCGGTAGTTGGTGTTATCGGTCTTGGTTATGTCGGGCTTCCTCTATCATTAGAGTTTGCTTCCAAAGGTTTTAATGTAATTGGTTTTGATGTTGATGAAAGAAAGATACCACTTTTAAATTCCGGTAAAAGTTATATAAAGCATATTTCAGAAGACAGAATCAAGTTTGCCCGCCGTCAATCTGGCGGGAAGTCAGTAGATAGTAGAAAGTTTGAAGCAACAACTGATTTTTCTCGCCTTTCTTCTTGTGATGCAATAATTATTTGCGTTCCAACACCTTTAAATGAACGCCGTGAACCGGAATTGAAATATGTTATTGAAACTGCGACAACAATTCAAAAGTATTTGAAGAAAGGACAGTTAGTAATTCTTGAATCTACAACTTATCCCGGTACAACCGAAGAAATTTTATTGCCGATGTTTCAAGAAGCTTTCAGTGTTCAGCGTACAGCTAATAGTAATTCAGAATTCAAAGTCGGTTATGACTTTTATCTCGCATTCAGCCCTGAACGTGAAGACCCAAATAATCCAAAATATAATATTGCAACAATACCAAAAGTAGTCGGAGGAGTTACAGATAATTGTCTGAAAGTTGCTCAAGCATTGTACGACCAAGTTATTATAAAAACTGTTCCTGTTTCCTCCACGAGAGTTGCAGAAGCAACAAAATTATTAGAGAATATTTATCGTTCCGTAAACATAGCTTTAGTAAACGAACTTAAAATAGTTTTTCAAAGAATGGACATTGATATTTGGGAAGTAATTGAAGCAGCAAAGACAAAGCCTTTCGGTTTTAATGCTTTTTATCCAGGACCCGGTTTAGGAGGACACTGCATTCCAATAGACCCGTTTTATTTAACCTGGAAAGCACGTGAATTTGATATCAACACAAGATTTATTGAACTCGCCGGAGAAGTAAATACAAACCAGCCGTATTATGTTGTGCAGAAGGTAGTGGAAGCCCTTAACAAAAAAGGTAAAGAATTGAAGGGCTCCAAAGTTTTAATATTGGGTGCTTCTTACAAAAAAAACATTGATGATATGCGCGAATCGCCATCGCTTAAATTGATTGAAATTCTAAAAGATAAAGGTGCCGAAGTAAATTACAACGACCCGTTTGTCCCAAAACTTCTACCGACACGTAAATACAAATTTAATATGAATTCCGTATCTCTAACGTCTTCACGTCTTGCGTCTTACGATTTAATACTATTATGTACAGATCACGATTATTATAAAGAAAATTCATCACTAATAACACAAAACTCTAAACTAATAATTGATACAAGAAATGTGTTTAATGGTGAGAATGTTTATAAAGCGTAGAAATTAGAAGTTAGAATTCAGTAGTTAGTAGTAAGGAGGTAGAAAAGAGGAATTAATTTAAAAAAAGCTAAAAATTTTCAAGATTTGATTTATCGTCCAACTTTAATGTCACGGTAGAAACTGTATTACCTATTTTAAAAGCATCTAATAACTGCTTTACATCTCCCCAAAATTCCGAATTAAATCCACTTCTGTTTGCAGTAAATCTGCCTACAATTATCCATTCATCGCCTGTAAATTTTATTTTCCACCTTTAGAAATTATTAAGTATGAGATCAAAAGAGAAATTAGAGAGCATTGTAATATTATCCATCACGAAACAGGATTTAAAGACGACATTTTTTTTACGGTGAAAAATGAATTACAGCTATGGGTAATTGAAAAAGGAAAAAGAAATTATTGCTTTTGATTTATTGAACAATTTACTCTCAAAATTTAATTTGGAAGAAGAGTGGAAAGACAAAGTGATGAGAAATGATGAATTGTAAACCAGCCTATGCCAAGGGCTTTCTCCTTCGTCAAAATTTACCAACCGAAACAAAGTGAAAGTTGTCTACAGAGAACAGGTTGGTTGGCAGGAGTAAAAGTGCAAAGGAAAGTTGTAGTTGGATGGTTGGAAAGAAAAAATAAGTATTAAAAATTAGGAGCAAATAGTTATGTATAAAGGTTTGCCCTGTGAAATAGCTTAATTAAAAATTGTAAATGAAATAAATTTAGCTAATTTTTCCTAAAATTATTCTGATTAGTTAATAGAATCACTATAAAATATTATTAACTAGAAAAGGAATTCACTATGTTGGAATGTACCCTTAAGCAACGACACACTCTAATTTTGGTTTTTTTCATTCTAATATTTTCAAGTACAATTATAATGGCTCAAACTCCTGCAATAGATGAAAAATTATGGGTAACAAACGGAGAAGTTTTCTCTGAGGTTATTAGTGGTAACACAATTTATATAGGTGGGTCTTTCACACAAATAAAGCCTTATACAGGGCGAGGTGCTGCACTAAACAATACAAACGGAAATTATGATAACTCGATGCCCAAAGCAAATGGAACTATTAGAGCCGTTATACCTGACGGTAGCGGGGGATGGTATATAGGTGGAGATTTCACATCTATAGGGGGAGTAGCAAGAAATAGATTGGCACATATAAATGCGGATAAATCGGTTGATGCTATATGGAATCCAAATGTAAACAAAACGGTATATACTATAACATTACTAAGCAACATTCTTTATGTAGGAGGAAATTTCACCTCAGTAAATGGAAGTACATCGAGAAATCGGCTTGCTGCTTTTGATTTGACAAATGGAACAACAACGAGTTGGAATCCTAATATTGATGGTATAGTAAGGGCTTTGGTAATTTCCGGTAATACTATTTATGCCGGTGGCAGTTTTACATCTGTAAATGGAGGCACTACTAGGAACCGACTTGCCGCATTTGATTTGACTACTGAAACAGCTACAAGTTGGGACCCAAACGCTAGTGGTTCGGCATATTCATTAGCAATATCTAGCAGCACTATTTATACCGCGGGTAGCTTTACAACCGTAAACGGAGCTACAACAAGAAAAAGACTCGCTGCTTTTGATTTAATTAATGGAACAGTTAAAAATTGGGACCCAAATGCAAGTAATACAGTAAGAACTATTGCTATATCGGGAAGTACAATATACGTCGGAGGTGATTTTGTTACAGTAAATGGTGGAACCTCAAGAAAAAGACTTGCATCTTTTGATTTAACTAATGGTACAGTAACAAACTGGGATCCCAATGTAAATGATTTGGTATATGCATTAACCATATCTGGCAGTACTATTTATGTAAGTGGTAAATTCACTATGGTAAACGGACTAACTACAAGAAATAGACTTGCCGCATTTGATTTGACTAACGGAACAACCACAGGTTGGGACCCAAATGCAAATGATAAAGTATGGTCTCTTGCAATATCAAATAGTATTATTTATGCAGGTGGAGAATTTACTTCAGTAAATGAAAGTGTAACAAGAAACAATCTTGCAGCGTTTGATTTAACTACAAGCACTTACACTAGCTGGGATCCTAATTCTAACGGAAGGGTAAATATTTTGGCAATATCTGGCAGTACAATTTATACAGGTGGTTTTCTTACTACGGTAAACGGAAATAAAACAAGAAACAATTTAGCTGCTTTTGATTTAATAAATGGGACAACTACATCTTGGAATCCGAATGTAAATGGTGAAGTATATGCAATTGCAATATCTGGTGCAACTGTTTATACAGGTGGGGGATTTACTAAAGCAAACGGAACTATTACAAGAAACAGACTTGCTTCATTTGGTTTAACAACAGGTACAATTACAAGTTGGAATCCCAATGCCGATAATTTGGTATTTGCTTTGGCTATATCCGGTAACACTATTTATGCAGGCGGACAGTTTGATGTTGTAGATGGAAGCACTACAAGAAACAGAGCTGCCGCATTTGATTTAACTAACGGAACTGTAACAGGTTGGAATCCGAATATAGGAGGTGATGTCAGATCAATGGTAATTTCGGGTAGTATTATTTATGTTGGAGGAGCCTTTACTAACGTAAGTGGCGGTACCACAAGAAACCGAATTGCCGCATTTGATTTAACCAACGGAACTTTAACAGGTTGGGACCCAAATTTAAGTAATACTCCGTTTACTTTGGTAATCTCTGGAAGCACTATTTACGCTGGTGGAACATTTACTGTAGTTAACGGTAGCACAGCAAGAAGCAGAATTGCATCATTTGATATTAATAGCGGAACAGTTACCAGTTGGGACCCAAATTCTAACCTTACTGTTAGAGCTTTAGCAATATCAGGCAATACTGTTTATACTGGTGGAGACTTTACAACAATTGCTAATTCTGACAATACCTATTTCATCGGGATTAATGATCCAAGTTTAATAACAACACCTACACCCCAAGCAAGCAATATTACATTTAACAATATTCAGACTACATCGGCAACAATCAGTTGGACAAACGGTAACGGATCAAACCGTGCAGTTTTTGTAAAGCAAGGAAACTCCGGTACTGCTGCACCCGTAGATAACACAATTTACACGGCAAATACATCATTTGGCACCGGTACACAAATAGGAGCAACAGGCTGGTATAATGTTTTTAATGGGACAGGTAATAACTTTAACATAACCAATCTAACACCCGGCACAACATACCAAGCTATGGTTGTAGAATACAATGGTACAGCAGGGGATGAAATTTATAATAGAAGCACTGCAATAAATAACCCCAATAATTTTTCAACTACAATTAGTACTCCAACGTTATCATCACCATTAAATGCAGCAACCGGTCAAGCACTTAATGTTACATTATCTTGGTCTTCAGTTACCGGCGCTGATGAGTATACATTAGAGGTAAACACAGCATCAGACTTTACCGGCACGGCACTAACAGTAAGCAATCAACCTCAATCCGGAACAAGTAAAACACCGGGAGGTTTAAGTGATAACACAACATATTATTGGAGAGTAACGGCAAGTAACTCTAATACAGGAAACACAAGTAATGCATCAATGGTAAGAAGTTTTACAACCGTTCAGCAATCTGTTACCGGTATATCACCGGTAGAAAACTCATTTAGTAACTCTTTAACACCTACTTTAACCTGGCCTGCTGGTCCAACCGGAACTGACACGTACAGATTAGAAGTAAACACAGCATCAGATTTTACCGGAACAAGTAAATTAGACACTACAACATCCGGGACATCAAAAACTCTTAACGGTACATCTTTATCAAATAACACAAAATATTATTGGAGAGTAACGGCACAAAGCAATTTGGCTAAGGTAGGTACTTCGGTAACAAACAGCTTTACGACAAAACCTGCTGCTCCAACTCTCACTTCACCGGCTAACGGAGCAACCGGTCAAGCACTTAATGTAAGTTTATCTTGGGGCTCAATTTCCGGTGCAGATCAATACACATTAGAAGTAAACACAGCATCAGACTTTACCGGCACGACACTAACAGTAAGCAATCAGCCTCAACCAGGCACAAGTAAAGCACCGGGAGGTTTAAGTGATAACACAACTTATTACTGGAGAGTAACAGCTAGTAATTCCGGAACGGGGAACACAAGCAATGCTTCATTAGTCAGAAGTTTTACTACTGCTCAGCAATCTGTTACCGGTATATCACCGGCAGAAAATTCATTTAGTATTTCATTATCACCCACACTTAGCTGGCCTGCAACAACCGGAGCAGATAAATACAGATT
The DNA here is from genome assembly GCA_022573715.1 of Bacteroidota bacterium. Lineage (GTDB taxonomy): Bacteria > Bacteroidota > Ignavibacteria > Ignavibacteriales > Ignavibacteriaceae. Next base: position 962 of record JACZTL010000017.1, on the reverse strand, counting down.
GGAAGTAAACACAGCCTCAGATTTTACCGGAACAGTAGTGATTGACACAACTACATCCGGGACATCAAAAACTATTAACGGCACTACACTTGCTTACAACACAAAATATTATTGGAGAGTTACAGCACAAAGCAACTTGGCTAAGGTTAGTACTTCGGCAACAAACAGCTTTACAACAAAGTTAGCTCCGGCAGTTCTCGCTTCACCGGTAGACGGAGGAACCGGACAAGCACTAAATGTATCATTATCTTGGGATTCAGTTTCGGGTGCAGATAAATACACTTTAGAAGTAAACACAGCATCTGACTTTACCGGCACGGCACTAACAGTAAGCAATCAGCCTCAACCAGGCACAAGTAAGGCACCGGGAGGACTCAGTGATAATACAACTTATTACTGGAGAGTAACAGCAAGTAATTCCGGAACGGGGAACACAAGTGATGTATCATCAGTAAGAAGTTTTACTACTGCTCAGCAATCTGTTGTGGGTATATCACCGGCAGAAAATTCCTTTAACAATTCATTAACCCCTATTTTAAGCTGGCCTGCTGGTCCAACCGGAACTGACACGTACAGATTGGAAGTAAACACAGCCTTAGATTTTACCGGGACAGTTGTATTTGATGATGATGCTTTAACCACAAATTCACAAGCATTAAGTGGTTTATCAAATAACACAACATATTATTGGAGAGTTACAGCACAAAGCAACTTGGCTAAGGTTAGTACTTCGGCAACAAACAGCTTTACGACAAAACCTGCTGCTCCAACTCTCACTTCACCGGCAGATGCAGCAACCGGTCAAGCACTTAATGTAAGTTTATCTTGGTCTTCGGTTACCGGTGCAGATAGATATACATTAGAAGTAAACACAGCATCAGACTTTACCGGTACTGCAATAAATGTAGGTGGTCAACCGCAAAGCGGTACAAGTAAGGCACCGGGAGGACTAAGCGATAGTA
>JACZTL010000016.1 GCA_022573715.1 Bacteroidota bacterium | reverse complement strand
CACGATCAACGTCATCCGGCCGGTCATCGATGAGCGCCGCGCCTATGTCGACAAGATCACCTCGGGCACCTCGGGCTCGAATCTGACCGAGTTCGTGCACACCTTTCATAGCGGCAACGAGGCCGTCCTGCGCATCAAGCAAATCCAGGTCAAGTTCCCCACCGTCGCCACGGCCAACAACGGCTCAAACTCAGCAACTACTACGAAACGATATGTTGACACGGGAGGAGCGACCGCATTTGTCGAAGCGCCGGATGGAACTATTTCATATACTCTGAATTCTAACGGTCAAGTTACCAAGCGCATTGCTGATGTTAAGACCAATGGTAATTTCCTTGCTATCCACGATCCCAATACTATCTGGGGTATTACAGAAACAGGCGACGGCCTTGATGTTGATGCAGCATTAACCTACGACAATCAAGGTAGAAGTGATTTAGTTACTCTATCTGATGGCAGAGTCGTCAAGACTTACTATTCCAAGCTCGCTGATGGTCGCTTGGCCACACTGCGCTACGCTGATTATGAGGATCTTGCAACTGATAAGTATCACGGTCCGGTGTCATACTCCGTTACCAACCTTGCTGGTAAAGTTGAGGTCCAGGCAACGGTTGAGCTTTCCGGAAATGTATCTACTGAGTCCTTAACCAATCACGTCGATGAAACAGATGATGATCCAATCACAGCCATCGAAACAACATCCAATAAATTAGGCGACCTGGCGCGTATGAATGTCAGTGTCTACGATGAGACCGGAACATCGCTGGAAGAATCAAGACCTTTCTTTTTAATCCCTGCATCCGGATCGGGTACTGAAGGCACCAACTACGATGCAACATACTTTGGTTACGATGATCAAGGCCGAAGATATCGAACTAAATCGCCTACTGGCACAATTAATCGAGTTGAATATGACACTCTTGGTCGTCAAACAATCACTAGGATTGGCGATAATGACAGATCCTCTGATGGAGGTTCATCGTCTGGCACAGACAACATGGTCAAGATATCAGAAAGTGTATACGACTCCGGTAGTGCTGGGGGCAATAGTCTTCTTACTTTGCGGACTGCATACGTAGAAGATTCTGATACGGATAAGCGCGAAACAAGAATCACTCACGATGTGCGCGGCAGTGTGTTATTAACAGTCAATCCCACTACCCCACATATCTTTAACAAATACGACAACATGAGGCGTCTTATCGCATCCGGTCAGTTCAGTTACATTTTTGTATTTAGGCTACCAAATGTCTTTTTACGTGTGAAGTGAACTTCCGCTCTCATTTATGTTATTAAATGTTATTTATTTTTAATTATTTTTTCTTTAACTGTAAAATTTTCTACTAAGTCTTCTGTTTTTAGTTTGTTAAGTTGTTTAATAATTAAATCACAGTTTACTTTACTATCATAAGAAGCAAACACATATAAGAAATTATCTTCTTCGCTAATTCCTTTAATATCAACCTCCCAAAGAATACTGCTGAGTATTTCAGGGTTGAAAGGTTCAGCTATTATTTTATATCTTCTGTAATATTTTTCCACTTACATTTATAAGAAACCCAGTTTTTTAAAAAACTGGGTTTCTGTTTGTATCAGTAATTAAATTTTAGCGAATAAATAATATTTGTTAAAACATCACCAACTTGCTGAAGTGTTTCCACTCCAATGTTTTCTATTGTGTCTTTATCGGAATGCCAATAATTTCTTCTTTCAACTGGAGTATTTGCACCGATAAGCTCGGAATCAATTATATCAATTGTTTTAATACCGGCTTGGTTGAGTGGAATGTGATCGTCATAAATAGGTTGGCTTACACCGAAGGTAAATTTATCAGCGCCAATTTCTGCGGCTTTGTTCCAAAACATATTAACTATATCTGGGGCATAATTTTTAGAATTACTTTCTATAGGAAATTGTGCGTCTTTATCACCGACCAAATCCAGCAGAACGGCAAATGCAGGATAAGTATCATTCATAATTTTTGAGGAATAATATTTCGAGCCCAAGCTGAAATTTGGAAGATCAGATTCCAACCCATAATCTTCTCCGTCAAATAAAACAAGGTCAATGCCGTAATCGATTTTATTCTTGCTTAAAATTCTGGCAAGTTCTAAAATTACACCTACACCGCTTGCACCGTCATTTGCACCTAATACAGGTAGTTTTCTTTTAGCAGGATCTTTAGCGTGTTCCGAACGTGGCCGGGAATCCCAATGCGCGCATATCATTATTCTGTTTTTATTCTTCGGATTAAACTTGGCTATAATATTTGTAAACTGAAGTTTTTCTCCGTTGTAACCCGTATAAGTAAAAGGTTGTTTGATTACCGTTTGTGTAAATTTACTAAGTGTATTTGTAAGGTAGTTCAGTGCTGCAGCGTGTGCCATAGAGTTAGGGTTGCGGGGTCCAAACTTGATTTGTTCTTTTATGTACTGAAATGCACTCTTTGCTTCAAATGTTGGTATTACAACATTAGTTTGTAATTCATACAAAGGTTTAGATACCTCAACTTTCTTTTCACTACAAGAACTAAATGTGAATACTGCTAATAATAATATTAAAGGACTTATTTTTTTTATCAATATTTATTATCCCTATTTATATAAACTTAAAATTGTACAAAGAGAATCCTGTATATCACGTACAGGTTTTGATTTGCCGACATAATTCTGCATTAAAATAGTAAACGCAAGTTTATCTCCGTTTGCTGCTGTAACATACCCTGAAATATTACTGACTCCGCTTAATGTTCCTGTTTTAGCGTGAATATTCTTATACGCTTGGCTCCTTAACATTCTATCTTCCAAAGTACCGTCCACTCCTGCAATTGGCAATGAATTATAGTATAAATTAAATAAATCGCTTTTTTTATTATACATATATTTTAACAAATCAATTATCAAATCCGCAGTGATTAAATTATAGTGTGATACGCCTGAACCGTCAACAATTCTGTAATATTCCGGGTTGTGTCCAATCAAAGTAATAAGACTATCTATTACTTTTACTCCGTTTTCAGCAGTTGCGGGAAAGCCATAAAATTTTTCTGCAAGGGCATACAGTATCATTTCAGCACCAAGATTATTGCTTTCTTTGTTCGTTTTGATTATTACAGAATCCAATCCTCTTTTTATAGTTGAAAATTTTATTGCATTACCTGGTATAGAAAGTGTATCTAATTTCCCAGAAATTATAATATCTACATTGTCTAATTTTTCTTTAAGAAGATTTATAAAAAAAAGTTCGGGACGAAATATATTTACTTCAGATGTATCAACATCATCTTTGTATGCCTGGAAGCCGTTAACATAAATTTTATTTTTTCTATTTATCCAATCCCTCGAAATTTTAATTTTTGTTGAATCCCCTTTAATTGAAATAACATTGGCTTCTGTTGAATAATATTTAGATTCAGGATAAAAAGTAACTTTCGAATTGTAATTAATTTTTTGAGGTGATGTGATTACCTTTACTAAATTACCATTTATATTCAACGGACTTAAATAAGGAGCACTCGGGTCAGGGTCATCGTCCCACATCCACCCTTTACCCCAGAACAATGAATCCTTTGAAGAAACATCTGCAAAAATACTTCCTGTAATTTTTTTTACTCTTAAATTCTTAAGACCGATTAATAACGAATCTAAATCTTCAACTTTAAAAAATGGGTCGAAACCCCCTTTAATATAAACATCTCCGTATAGTGTGTTGTTAAGTATTTGTCCAGTGTAATAAGCTTTTGTGTTGAATTTGTAGTCTTGTCCCAGAAATAAAAGACCTGCTGCTGTAGTAAACAATTTTAAATTTGAAGCAGGGCGAAGTAGATATGTATTGTTTTTTTTGTAAAGTATTTTTTGAGTCGATAGATTATAAACTTCTACGGCTGCAATAGTTTTATTAAATAATGTATCTTTTAGAATCGTATCAATTTGACTGGATAATTTTGTTGTTTTATACTGAGCATTAGTTAAAGGAATAAAAAGAAGTATATATAAAAATAACTTAATCTTCATTATATATTATTCAAAATAAGGTCTTTCTCTAAAAGTTACACCGAGTTCATCTTCAGTAAATTTTCTTGCTTTTTCAATATCAATATTGTCAACTGTTACAATAGTCAAAACTACATTTTTGACAAACTGTTTTACCTTTTCAACAAAGTCTTTCATTTCAAAAAACATTTTTTTATCAATTCCCATAATTTGGGAATACTGCTCAGGGTCGGCGCTGTTTAAACTAACAGAAACTGTATCAATAATTCCTTTCATTTCTGGTGTTATATCTTTTTTGTTTATCACATTTCCATGACCGTCTGTGTTCAGTCTTGTTACTCCGCCATTTTCTTTTACATATTTTGAGATCTTTTTAACAACTTCCCACCTTATTGTAGGCTCGCCGTAACCGCAAAAAATTATTTCATTATAGTTTTTAGGATCACCGATCTCTTGAATATATTTTTCAGCACCGGGCTCTTCGCTTTTTTTCATACTTAGATTATAACCTTTAAGTACCGCTTCATCTTCCCTTTCACAGAAATAACAATCAGCGTTACACCTGTTTGTAATATTAACATACAAATTTCCGTTCAATTGATAAGTGTAACTTACTTTAGGTATCTCACCAATTCCGAAAAACTTAAATGCGTTATACGATGTTACCCGCCCTACATCTTCCAATGATATATTATGAATTTCGGCTATCTGTTCCCCTACAAGTTTTACATATGCAGGTTCATTCCTTTTCCCTCTATGCGGAACTGGAGTTAAAAAGGGAGAATCCGTCTCAATCATTAACTTGTTTAAAGGAATATATTTTACCACTTCTCTTAATTCATCGGCTTTTTTGAATGTAATATTTCCTGTAAAAGATATATAATGTCCACGGTCAAGTAGTCTTTTTGCTTTTTCTTTATCGCCGGAAAAACAATGAAACTGCGCTTTAAGATTTGTGTCTTTGTAAGATTTTATGATTTCATAAATATCGTCATCGGATTCTCTTGTATGAACTACAATAGGCAGATTTAATTCGATTGCTAATTCTATTTGATCGCGAAAAGCTTCTTTTTGTTTTTCAATCGGTGAAAAGTCATAATAGTAATCCAAACCAATTTCACCAATCGCTTTTATTTTATTGTGAGCTGCAAGTTCTTTTAATTCGTTAATCCAAGATTTATCCCAATTTTCTGAATCGTGGGGGTGAACCCCGACAGCACCGTATATAAAATCGTATTTCCCAGTTAAACCTATCACCTCCTTTGAAGTTGCAATATCAGTAGCAGGAATTAAAATATTATCAATTCCTTCTTCTTTCGCTCTGTTTAAAACGTCGTTTAAGTCATCTTTAAAATTGGGATAAAAAAGGTGAGCATGAGTATCTATGAACATTTTATGCCTTTACAACTTTACCGATTAAAATCGGTTTCTCATTTATAGATTTTGCAGTCTCAAATATTTTTGCTTTATCAAATTCATCAGCTACAGTAACAAGTCCAATCCCCAGATTGAAAACTCTTTTCATTTCTTCGTCATTAATATTACCGGCATTCTGTATAATTTTAAATATCGGTGGAACAATCCAAGCACCCCAATCAACTTCAAGTTTTAATCTTTTCGGTAAAATTCTGTTAGTGTTTGAAACAAGTCCGCCTCCCGTAATGTGTGAAAAACCTCTAATTGAAAAATTATTTTTGAGTAAAGCAATTAAACTTAAATACGAGCGGTGAATATTCAGTAATTCCTCGCCTAAACTTTTAGTTAACCCTTCGGGTTTGTCATTAACAGAATATTTAGAGAACAAAACTTTTCTTGCAAGAGAATACCCGTTTGTGTGCAGTCCGGTTGAAGGAAAACCGATTAAAATGTTTCCTTCACTAATTTCTTTACCGTTTATAACTTGTTCTTTTTCAACAATGCCGACAATTGTACCCGATAAATCATATTCCGTTTCTTTATACAGTCCCGGCATCTCGGCAGTTTCACCTGCAATGAGAGCACAATTATTTTCTCTGCAAGCAATTGTAAATCCTTCCACTATCTCTTCGGCAACATTAGTATCAAGTTTACCGAATGCCATATAATCTAAAAAATAAAGGGGTTCGGCACCGCAAACCGCAATGTCGTTCACGCAATGGTTTACCAAATCCTGCCCGATTGTACTGTGTTTGTTCATCTCAAAAGCAATATTTAACTTTGTTCCTACACCATCCACGCTTGAAACCAAAACGGGATTTTTATATTTGGACAAATCCAGCTCGTACATTCCCCCAAAATGTCCTATATCAGAAAGAACATTTTTATTAAAAGTAGTTTTTGCAAGGTTTTTTATTTTATAAACAGCCTCTTCGCCTGCTTTTAAGTCAACCCCGGCTGATTTATAATTATCGCTCAATTTTAATTATTTTTTGTTGTTTTTGACAAGTTTTTTTTAATGTGTAAAATTAACAATGAAAAAGCCACTATACAAAATATTTTGGAATTAAATGTTAATTGATTTCGAACAGTCTTAATTTTACATTTTTTACCCCATTTAATTTTTATAAATTTTGTATATTTGAGTTTTAAAAAAAATCAGATTTTGTTTTCATAATTATTCAATAATGTTACACGAAGAATTAAACGAAAGAGAAAAGAATATTCTCAGGTATATAATCCAGCAGTTCGTGCTTACAGCTTCACCCGTAGGCTCAAGGAATATTACAAAGCAATATAATATAGGGCTTTCTCCCGCTACGGTGCGAAACATTATGGCTGATCTCGAAGATTCCGGTTACATCAATCACCCACATACATCAGCCGGAAGAATACCAACAGACAAGGGTTACAGAACATACGTTGATTCTTTGATCAGCATTAAAAAATTAGGAAAATCAGAAAAAGGAATTATTGACAACAGTTTTGAAAACCTCTCAAGAGAGACAGACGAACTTTTGAAACTTACATCCAAGCTGCTAAGTAAAATCACCCAGCAATTAGCTTGTGTTGTCTATCCAAGTTTTGATTCAACAAAATTACAGAAACTGCAGATTGTTTGGATCTCTTCAAAAAGAATTTTGGTAGTTATCAGCATAAAAACCGGGATGATAAAAACAATAACACTGGAATTAAAATCCGGAATTAAACAAAAACAAATAGAGTCGGTACAAAGATTATTGAATGAAAGACTGCATGGACTTTCATTTAAAGAAATTAGGGAAACTTTTGAAGAAAGGTTTAGAGATATTGTTAGTGATGAAAAAACAGTTGTCAGATTATTTATTGATTCGGCGGATAAAATTTTTACTGATAAAGGAACATCTGATAGACTTGTTATTTCAGGGGTTAAAAATGTTCTTAAACAACCTGAGTTCGAAGAACCGGAAAGATTTCAAAGTGTTGTAGAACTTTTGGAAGACGAAGAAATTATTATTCACATTCTTGATAAAAAATCCAGATCTCAAACTAACGAAGTACAAATTTCAATTGGATCTGAAAACGAGGACCAAAAACTGCAATATTACAGTTTTATAAGTAAAACATATAAGATAGGAGAAACATCAGGCACTCTTGGTATTATCGGTCCGAAGAGAATGAAATATTCAAAAGTAATAGCAATAGTAGATTATATGTCTAAAATACTAAGTGAAATATTAACCAACAGAAAATCCTATTAAGGAGAAATAAGGAATGAAAAAGAAAGGAAAAGAATTGAAACATAAAGAAAAGAAAGAAGAGCAAACTAAAAAAGTAAAAAAAATTTTTAAAGATGAAGGAAAATTATCAGAAGAATTAGAAAAACTAAAAGCAGAAAATGTAGAATTAAAAGATGCACTCTTAAGAAAAGTAGCCGAGTTTGAAAATTATAAAAGAAGAACCGATAACGAACAGGCAAATCTACTTAAATACACAGGCGAACATATTATCACCAGTCTTTTACCTGTTATTGACGATTTTGAACGTTCTTTAAAACACATCAAAGATGCAAAAGATGTAAATACGGTTTATGACGGTTTAAAAATAGTTTTTGACAAACTGATGAAAACCTTAAACGAGCAAGGAATTTCAAAAATAGTGGCAGTCGGTAAACAGTTTGATGTTGAATTCCACGAGGCTATAATGCAGAAAAGAGAAGAAGGTGTAAAGCCCCATACTGTTCTGGATGAAATTGAAACAGGTTATATTTATAAAGATAGAGTAATAAGGCATTCAAAAGTTATTGTAAGCGAAGACCTAACAGAAGAAACTGTTGCTGAGAATAATGTCAGTGAAACTAAAAATGAGGAAAAAGAAAATTAATGACGAAACGCGATTATTACGAAATTTTAGGTGTAGGCAGAAACGCTTCAAAAGACGAAATTAAAAAAGCATACAGAAAACTTGCAATGAAGTACCACCCAGACAGAAACCAGGGTGATAAAGATGCAGAAGACAAATTTAAAGAAGGTGCAGAAGCTTATGAGGTTTTAAGTAACAACGATAAAAAAGCACGTTATGACCAATTCGGTCACGAGGGAATGCGAGGAGGATTAGGAGGACAGGGATTCACTGACATTAATGATATCTTTTCACATTTTTCAGATATATTTGGTGGTTCATCTATTTTTGATGATTTCTTAGGGGGTGGTCAAAGAAAACGATCACAAAGAAGAGGTACAGGCAAACCAGGTTCAGATCTGCGAGTTACACTTAATTTAACTTTGGAAGAAATTGCTGCCGGGGTTACAAAAAAAATAAAAATAAAAAAACTTGTAGAATGTGACGCCTGCAACGGAAATGGAGCAGAGGGCGGAAGTTCCAAAACCACTTGCCCTGTTTGTTATGGTGCAGGAGAAGTAAAACAAGTATCACGATCAGTATTCGGACAGTTTGTAAACATAACAATTTGTAGCAATTGCGGCGGAGAAGGTAGCGTAATAGATCATCCCTGTCGAAAATGCAGAGGTGACGGAAGAGTTAAAGACGAAGTTACGATCAAGATTGATGTTCCCGCCGGTGTGCACGAAGGCAGTTATATGACTTTACGCGGACAGGGTAATGCCGGAAAGAGAAATGGAAGAGCAGGCGATATTATTGTTGTTTTCAACGAAGAGCCTCACAAATATTTTATCCGCGAAGAAGACGATATTATTTACGATCTGCATATTAGTTTCCCCACTGCAGTATTGGGTAATGAAGTTGAGGTCCCGACTCTTAACGGAAAAGCAAAACTGAAAATTGAAACAGGAACAACTGCAGGGAAACTATTAAAAATGAGGGGCAAAGGAATTAGACATCTCAATCATTCCGGCAGCGGAGACCAATATGTAAGAATAAATATTGAAGTCCCAAAAAAATTAAGCTCCAAAGAAAAAGAATTACTGCGTGAACTTGGAGAATTACCCAATATAAAAAATATACAGGGCGCTGATGAAAAACATTTTTTTAAACGCTAAAGATAAATTATATAATATTTGTTCATTAAATTCTGAAAAGTTAATTATATTTAACTGCTCAAACTGAAATCTAAATAACAAAGACATCTTCAATTGAAGAAAGGATTAACAAAATTATCCGAAAAAATAGGCTTTACCGAAACTGAAATAAAAGTAATAATATTTTTGCTGACAATATTTTCAATCGGTTTTGGTTATAAATACTTTTTTATTGATAAAAATAAATCTGTTTACAAGGAATTTGATTATTCTAAACAAGATAGTATGTTTTATGCTGCAATAAAGAAAGACAGTTTAGACCAATTAAATAAAATAAATAACCGTAAGCGTGTTGATTATAAGCAGGAAGTTTTAGATTTTAATGAATTGAATGTTGATAAACAACATAAAATAAAAAAAATTGAATTAAATTCTGCAGATATAAAAGCATTAAAATCAATAACCGGCATAGGGGAAAAAATAGCTGGAAATATTATTAAATATAGAACCGATAATAATGGCATAAAAGAAATAAAAGAGTTGTTGAATATTAAAGGTATTGGTCAAATAAAGTTTACTAAAATTAAAAAGTATTTATATATTGAAAAGTAATTCCAAAATTTTACAGTTCCGGAGGAAAAATGACTTCTAAACCAGAACCCTGGTATATCCACGTAGCATTATACGTAGTAATAGCAATCCTAGTAGTAGTATTGGTAAAAGTTGCAATTATTGATCCAAAAGAAATAGTGCAATCTGAAAAATTTTTCAAAAATGAATCACGTTTGAGAATGTCAAACATTAAGCAAGCAGAAATTTTGTGGGTACAACAGCACAAATCCTTTACTGACAATTTAGATACATTAATCAACTTCATAAAATATGATCCGAAAGTTCAAGAAATAATTAATGGATTTGATACCGTAATCCAAAGATCATCTAACCCATTTGCTGTATTATCAAATGGTGAATTCACCCCTGACAGTTTATTTAAAACTCCTAAATCATGGTCGGATTATATTTTACAAATTGATACTTCTGTTAATATTGATACAGTAACAAACAGATACGGTAGAGTAATAAGAATTGATACAACTATTGTTTTGGGTAAAAGATATTTCCTAAAAGGCCCTGATGGATACGGAACAATCGGAAGTTTAGATGACGATGCTTTAAAAAACACTGCATCTTGGGAGTAATAATATAAAAAATGAACAGCTTCAAAAACCATGCAGGCTTTTCAATATCAAATTCAAAACTGCAGGTTGTTGAAATAAATTGTACTAATAATCACTTTTTTCTAAAGAATGTTGATGAGGCATATTTTAGCGAAGTAATAGATTTTAAGAAAGAAAAAGAAACAAAAATAGGCGCTCTTTTACAAGGCGCTTTTGATGAACTGGTATTAAAAAACCCTCTTGAAACAAAATTTGCCTCTTTTACACTTCCCCAAGATTTATTTTATACTGTCCAACTTCCATATGATAATACATTACTGCACGATGATCTTTATGAAGAGTTTAAATGGGAACTTTCGGTACTTTATCCCCAAGCACCTATAAATGAACTTATTATACGATATATAGAAATCGAAAAAAATAATCTTGTAGAATATAATTCAGCAATTGTAGTCGGTATTAACAGAAGATATCTTAAAATTATTAAGAATTTCTGTTATCAAAATAATTTAAAATTAAAATACACCGATAACCTTTCCATTGCTGCAGAACGAGCATTAAATGTAGTTACTTCTACCAAGGTAACAGGTTTAACACTTAGTGCTTTTTATTCCTGTAATATCCTTTCGCTTATTTTTTCATACGAAAGGAAACCTTTAATAATAAAAAATATTAGAGTAAATAACATAAGCGAAATTCCAGCTAAAATAGTTAGTGAGATAAACACAAAGGATAAAAAAATTACACCCGATCATATAGATACAGCATATATAGCAGGCGAGAATCTGTCCCACGCACTAATAAATTCTATTAAAGATATAACCGGGATAGAATTTATACAATACAACCCGTTTGATAAACTTACACCTGAACCCGAAATATATAACAATCCTTTTTTTGCAGAAAGATATAATTCCTTTTCCGCAGCTGCAGGTATTGCTTTAAGAGCAATTTAAAACTTAAAATTATGCGCATAATTGCTGGAGAATATAAAGGACACACAATTCTGGTTCCTAAATCAAAATTTGTGCGTCCCACAACCGACAGAGTTAGAGAAACACTTTTTAACCTGCTAAATAACCGAATAGATTTTGAAGGTATAAATGTTTTGGATATTTATGCCGGATCCGGCTCACTCGGTTTGGAGAGTTTGAGCAGAGGTGCGGCAAATATTCATTTTGTTGAAAAGAATTTTGTTATCTATAACAAACTAGAAGAAAATATAAAAAAGCTTTCCGTCAAATACAGAACCAAAATTTTTAAAATGACTGCATTAAAATTTTCATTGATCAAAGAACATGAAAAATATAATCTAATTCTTGCCGATCCTCCCTTTTTTAAAGACGATATATACAAAGTAGTTGAAAATATACTTATTAATAAATACCTTGCCGATGAAGGAATTATAATAATTGAAAGATCTATCCAAACCAAAGAAAAAGATATCAAAAATTTTGGCTGTAAACCTTTTAAGATTATCGGTGATTCCTGTTTATACGAATTGAAAAACAAGTAATAAATTTATGAGAAAAGTAATTTACCCCGGAACTTTTGATCCCGTTACAAATGGACACTTAGATGTAATTAAAAGAGCCACAGAACTTTTTGATTCTGTAGTTGTTACTGTTGCCGTAAACATATCAAAGACACCTCTTTTTACAAACGAGGAAAGACTTGATATGTTGAAAGAAAGTCTTAAAGATTTTAAAAACGTTAAAATTGATTCTTTTGAAGGTCTCGTAGTTGAACACGCGCATCAGGTTGGTGCAGTTGGAATTATCAGAGGTTTGAGAGCTGTGAGTGATTTTGAATATGAATTTCAAATGGCATTGATGAACAGAAAATTGGATTCTGATATAAAAACCGTTTTTTTAATGCCTCACGAAAAATACACGTATTTAAATTCATCTTTAATTAGAAATTTAGCCGAACTACACGCAGATATTAGCGAATTTGTACCGGAACCTGTTTTGGATGCTCTAAAAACAAAATTTAAATAACTAAATATTTTAATTGAATACTTAATTTTTAGTATTTATTTTGCACATACCAAAAACTGAAGCCTAAAAAAGGATTTTAAATGAAAATTAGTTTACTTAAAAAAATATTATTAATTATAACTATAACCTTACCGTTTACAGTTTTCGGACAAGTATTTCAGGAGATAACACAATCTGCGGGAATTAATTTTCAGCATGCTCAAGGCGGATTCCCTTATTTAGGAGGAATTGCCTGCGCTGATTTTAACGGTGACGGATATACCGACATATACTTGGTAAATGCTGCGGGTTCACCAAATCAGTTATACTTTAATAACGGTGATAATACTTTTACAGAAGTCGGTCAAGCCTCAGGTGTAGATAATAATTTTAACAGTTGGGGTACTGTTGCAGGTGATATTGATAACGACGGTGATATAGACATTTATGTTTGTAATTATAAAGCTCCCAACAATTTATATATAAATGACGGTACTGGAAAATTTACAGACATGGCATTACAAGCAGGTGTTACCGGAAGTGTGTTAGGAAGCGATTCCGGGTACAGTTCCAGTGCTACAATGGCTGACTTTGACAATGACGGTTTTTTGGATTTATATGTGCTTAACCGTGCACAGCAAAATACTGATTACGCAAATAATTTTTATCACAACAACGGTGATGGCACGTTCACTGATATGACGTCTTGGGCAAACCATAGTGAACTTCAAACTGCTTTAGCGGTCGGTACTTGTGATTATGACAACGACGGATACATGGATATTTATGTTGCAAATGAATTTGGATTGGATGGTTTTTTACGAAATAATAAGAATAATACTTTTACAGATTTGGGTCCTGCATTAAATATACCTCCTACTGCAGGAATGGGCGTGGATTACACGGACTTTGACCATGACGGCGATTTTGAAATTTATATTACAAATCTTGGAAATGATATTTTCCTAGTAAATAACGGTGACGGAACGGTTACAAACAGAAATACTGCTGTTGGTATAACAAATGGATCAATGACATGGGGTGTAATTATTGCCGATTATGATAATGACGGATATGATGACATTTATGCCGTAAACGGAGGTATGTTTTGGCCGCAGTTATATCCACAAAAAAATGTTTATTATAAAAATATGGGTAACGGAACATTCGTTGAAATGGCCAGCTTGGTAGGACTTGGAGAAAATTTAGGCGACAGCCGAGCCAGTGCATATTTAGATATTAACAACGATGGATTTATGGATATTATTTTTCTTAATATTTTAAGAGATACGGATGATCCCAATGACAATGTTAGAGGGAAAGCTCATTTATTTTTAAATCAAGGTAATAATAATAATTGGATAACTTTAAAATTAGTTGGAGTTCAAAGTAATAGAAGTGCTGTTGGGGCAAAAGTTAAGGTTGAAGCAGGAAGTCTTATTCAGTTAAAAGAAGTTCATTCCGGCAGTAGTTTTGCTTCTATGCACAGTTTAGAGTTAGGGTTTGGGCTTAAAGATAATACAAGTATAGACAAAATAACAATCACCTGGCCTTCAGGAAATATTCAGGAATTGACAAATCTAAGCGTAAACCAAATACTTACTATAACTGAACAAAATACGGTTACAGGAATTGATGATATAACATCATCTGTACCTAAAGATTATCAATTAAGCCAAAACTTTCCCAATCCATTTAATCCGAGTACGCAAATTCAATTTTCAATTAAAGAGAATTCATTTGTTACGTTAAAGGTCTTTGATGTATTAGGTAAAGAAATTGCTACTCTTGTTAATAAAGAATTAAACACAGGCGTATATAATTTTAAATTTAATGCTGAAAATTTAACAAGCGGAATTTATTTTTATAAACTTACTGCAGGAAAATTTACTGAAACAAGGAAAATGATCCTGCTACGATAAATTTTCGTGGGACAAAACCTACTTTGTTAAAACTTTTTTTAAGTTAGATAATTTAAACGACAGAGTTTTTGTGTTTTATCGGTTAAATTATTTTTAGTTATATTGGAAATCTTAAAAAAATAAGTTAACTATTTTCATCATTTCTCATTCTTCATTATATTTTGCATCAAAATTTTAAACTAAAAAGAGAGACACAAAGTGTCAGAATATTCTAAACTTATATTTTCTATTCAAGAGAGCAAGACACTTGCTATTACATCACTAATAAAAAAACTAAGAGCAGAAGGGAAAGAAATTTTAAGCTTCAGTGCAGGGGAACCTGATTTCAACACTCCGGAGTACATTAAATCGGCAGCTATATCAGCCATTAATAATAACCAAACTAAATATACACCTGTTCAAGGTACTACAGAATTAATTGAAACAATTGTTGAAAAATTTAAAAAAGAAAACAATTTATTGTTTACAAATGAAAACATTTTAATATCTACCGGAGCCAAACAATCGTTATATAATATTATACTGGCTTTGTGCAATCCCGGAGACGAAGTAATTTTTCAGGCTCCCTATTGGGTAAGTTATCCTGAAATTACTAAAATTGCACAAGCAAAATCAGTTATAATAAACACCGATATAAAAGACAATTTTAAAATTAATCCCAACCTATTAAAACAGGCGATAACTGAAAAGACAAAAGTATTTCTTTTTAATACCCCTTCAAACCCTACTGGCGCAGTTTATTCGAAATCAGAAATATTGGATTTAGCCGAAGTATTAATAAACAAAGATATTTTTATAGTATCTGATGAGATATATGAAAAAATATTATTCGGCGGAGAGGAACATTTTTCAATCGGTTCTATTGATGAATTAAAAGATAGAACGATAACAATTAATGGTGTGAGTAAAGCTTTTGCAATGACCGGCTGGCGCATCGGTTACGCCGCTGGAAACAAAGATATAATAAAACTTGCAAAAAATCTTCAAAGTCATTCTACTTCAAATGCATCATCAATTTCCCAAGCTGCTGCTAATGCAGCTTTAAACGGAGATGGTAAAGAAATAAGTAAAATGGTTGAAGAGTTTAATTTAAGGCGTAATTATATTGTAAAAGAGTTGCAATCAATTGAGGGAATAAATTGCCCAACACCTAAAGGTGCATTTTATACTTTTTTTGATGTAAGCAATTATTACAATAAATCATTTAATAATTTTACCGTTATAGATTCCGTTTCTTTTTGTAACTATTTAATAAATGAAGCAAATATAGGCTTAGTTCCCGGTGTTGCTTTTGGAAATGATAATTGCGTTAGAATGTCCTATGCAGCATCGATGGATGATATTAAAGAAGGAATAAGCAGATTGAAAGATTCTCTTTTAAAGCTTAATTAGTTTGCTATATAGAGCTGTAAAGATTTATAAATTTTATTTACCGGCATTTCTTCACCTGTCCATAATTCATAGGATTTAGCTGCTTGAAATGCCAACATCATTAAGCCATCCAATGTTTTGGCACCGGATCTTTTAGCAATATTTAGTAATTGTGTTTTTGCAGGATTATAAACCATATCAAAAACTATCTGCTCTTTATTAAATGACTCTTTCAAAGGAGTAATTGAATCGTCATAATCTGGTGTCATTCCGACAGATGTAGCATTGATTATCAGTTTGGATTGGTTAAAAAGTTTAACATTATCAGGGGGGATAAGTTCAAAAGTTTCAAAGTGATCAAATTTCATCTTATCAGTAAAATATTCTTTTAAAGTTTCAGCGCGTTCTTTTGTTCTATTAATCAAATTAATTTTATTAATTTTAAAATTTCTTAGTAAAGAATAAATTACTGCTCTTGCTCCGCCACCTGCGCCTACAATTGTTACTGTTGTCCCATTCAAATCTTCTTTGTAGGGTATAAGAGTTTCTGTAATACCATATATATCAGTATTATAGCCGATTAATGTACCATGATCATTCAGCACGGTATTAACAGCACCTACAATAGATGCCTCTTCCGAAATATTATTTAAATACTGAAGTATATTTTCTTTATGTGGGATTGTAACGTTAAAGCCTCTTATATCCAAAGCTATCATTCCTTTTAGTGCATTATGCAGATTGTCGTTTGTTACATCAAAAGGAAGATAAACATAATCTGTTTTTAGTAACTCACTTGTTATGTTGTGAATGTAAGGAGAAAAAGAGTGTTTAATAGGGTGCCCTATCAAACCCAATAATTTAGTATTTGTATGAAATGAATCTTTAATATTTTTTGTTTTATTTTCCAATTATAAAAATAATTCCTAGTGTGTTATAAATATAAATATCTATTATATAATTAAATCGTGTTAATTCTAATTTTTTAAATCAAATTTCTATCTCAGGAAATTCATTTTTCAATCTTCCCTTCAAATTGGGTTCGTAATTTAAAGTGAGTACTAAAAATTTTTTAACATTTTCTGGGTCACCAATTATGCCATAAATCCTTGTCAAATAATAATAAGGTATAGAATTATTTTTATCTATTTCGATACATCCCTCAAAAGATTTTGTTGAATCATTATAATTTCCTAACTCAAAAAGGATTTGAGCAAATTTGAGATTAGCTTCAAAATTTTTGGGTTCAAGTCTAATAATATTCTTATAACTTATACAAGCATCATTTAATTTGCCCAAAGAATACTCTATTTCTGCCTTACCTAACCAAGCATCTTTATCCTCTTTTGAAATATTAACAGATATATTGTAGTCATTTAAGGCAAATATATAATGTCCTTGTGAAAAATAACAGTGCGCCCTGCCTAAATATGCAGGTACATATTCTTTGTTTAAATTTATTGTTTTAGTAAAGTATTCAATTGCTTTTTCATAGTTATTAAGATCAGAATAAATATTGGCAATGTTATAAACGGTATTTTCATCAAAAGAATCATATTTGTATGAATTAATAAAACACTTCAAAGCAAAATGCATTTGACCTAATTCAGCAACAATAATACCTTTATTAAACCAAGCTTGAGCAAATTCATCATTAATAGCTAAAGCAAAATCCAAAGAACTAACTGCTTTTTCTTTTCTGTTAATCGCAGATAAAAACACACCTCTATTATACCAGGCATTTTCATTGTAAGGATATGTTTCTAAATATATATCAATAAATTCTATTGCGTTTTCATATTCATTTAATGCTTCGGAACATGAGGCTAAATCAAAATAAACTTCTTTATATTCATTATTAAGATTTATAGTTTTTAAAAAACATTCTTTTGCTCTTATAAAATTATTTTCTCCAAAGGCTATCATACCTAAATTATAATAAGCTTCGTCATTTGTCGGATCCAATTCAAGAACCATCTCCAAAGATTTTACAGCTTCATCGTTTAATTCTAATCCTTCTTCTGATATTGATTTATCAAGATATATTTCCACATCACTAGGACTTAGTGAAATTGCTTTATTAAAAGAATTAATTGCTTCTCCAAATTCACAATCGATATTTAATAATACCCCTTTTTTATACCAATAATCAGAATTGTATGGAGACACTTCTAAAAGTTTTTCAATAAAATAAATACCGTCAATAAAATTTTCGCTTTCAACACAGTTATTCATAGTTTCTTCTACTGTTTCCATTGACAGAAATATTTTACCTTCATCAATAATTCTTCTACAAGAACTTATTTCTTCTTTTATATTCTTTTCAAACTCTTTAAAATTATTTTCTGATGAAAAATTTAGATTAGACATATTATAATGATTAATAGTTTTAATTGATAAAAAACTATTACTAATAAACTATAAAATCAAGGAGAATTATTTATAAAACTTTAGTATTATTCAGCCTGATAAAAAATAGCTGTACTAAATTATTTAATACGGTTATTTTTAATTAATTTTTATATAATTATTTTTTTAGAATGGCAGTTACTTTCTCAGCTGCTTCTTTTAAAGTACCCGCAACTTCAAAATTTAACTCTGAATTATTTAACAACACCTTTGCTTCTTTAGCGTTTGTGCCTTCTAGTCTTACAACAATAGGAATATTAATATCCATTTCATTTGCTGCATCAATAACACCTTGAGCAACACGGTCGCATCTAACAATACCACCAAAGATGTTTATTAATATAGCTTTTACGTTAGGATCTGAAAGAATAATTTTAAATCCGTTAGCAACAGTTGTTTTATTGGCAGCACCACCAACATCTAAAAAATTTGCGGGTTCACCACCTGCTAATTTTATGATGTCCATTGTTGCCATAGCTAATCCAGCTCCGTTAACCATACAGCCCACGTTTCCGTCAAGTTTGATGTAATTCAAATTGTACTTTGACGCTTCAACTTCAAGAGGTTCTTCTTCATCTATATCTCTGTATTCTAAAATATCTTTATGCCTGAATAAAGCATTATCATCAAAATTCATTTTAGCATCTAAAGCAACCACATCACCTTCTGCAGTTACTACAAGAGGATTTATTTCTGCAAGTGAGCAATCTGATTGAGTGTAAGTATTGTATAGTGCAGTCAGAAATTTTACGGCTTTTTTGTGCTGTTGTCCAATAAGTCCCATAGAAAAAGCAAGTTTTCTTGCTTGGTAAGGCAGCAATCCTAATTCAGGTTCTATAGTTTCCTTAACAATTTTTTCAGGAGTTTCAGCAGCAACTTTTTCAATTTCCATACCGCCTTCGGTAGAAACCATAACAACATTTTTACTTGAAGTTCTATCCAAGGTTATACCTACATATAATTCTCGGCTGATATTCATTCCTTGTTCTATCAACAATCTTTTTACAATTTTGCCTGCAGGGCCAGTTTGATGAGTAACTAAATTCATACCTAAAATTTCATCTGAAAATTGTTTTACTTCATCCAAACTTTTGGCAACTTTTACACCGCCCCCTTTACCTCTTCCTCCTGCGTGTATTTGAGCTTTTACGACCCAAACATTTCCCCCGATATCTTCTTTAGCAATTTTAACAGCATCTTCACTATTTAATGCAACTTTACCTTCCGGAACCGGTACATTAAATTTTCTTAAGATTTCTTTACCTTGATATTCATGTATTTTCATTTTTTACCTTCTAATTCTTAAATCTGCAGAAAAATATTTTAAAAAATTATGTAAAATTACAGCTTTAACATTTTACAATCAATTTAAAGGTTCTTTAAACTTTTAATCTGCGTAATATTTTTGCTAAATTATCAAGGTTGATTATATAATAATAAAATTTGTAATATGACAAACGCTTTTTTGTAAGTTTAATAATATATATCAAAAGAATATGACTATTGATTAATATTTTATTTTGAAACACCTCTCAGGAGAATTTTATGCCTTTACTAAAAGAATGTAAGACTATCCCGGAATTGTTTGATTTTTTAACAACGGATTACAGACCAAAGTCTAATAGCTTTATAATGAAGTATAAAGTCGACGGTAAGTATATCGGCATTACATATGAAGAATTCCGTGAAGAAACTGAAATTTTTTCCTTAGGCTTAACATCTTTGGGTTTTAAGAAAGATGAAAAAATATCAATTATTTCAGAAAACAGGCCTGAATGGATCTATTCCGATATGGCAATTTTAATTCTTGGTGGATTAGATGTTCCTCTCTACCCTTCACTTACAGCAGAATCTATTGAGTTTATTCTTAACAACTCAGACTCAAAAGGGATTATAGTTTCAACTAAATTTCAATTAAATAAAATTCTAAAAATCAGAAAAAAATGTAAATCACTAGAATTTATAATTGTATTAAATGAGTTTGATAGAATTGAAGATGACTCTTCCATTTTTACATTTAAAGAAATCCAGGAAAAAGGTAAAGAGTTTAGATTAAAACACCCTACTCTTTTTGCAGAGTCAATACAATTGGCTGATGAAAACGATTTATGTACAATCATATATACATCCGGTACAACCGGTGAACCCAAAGGTGTTATGCTTACACATAAAAATATATTGGCAAACTCTAAAGCTGCATTAGAAGTTCTGCCAATTAAAGATACAGATATTTGGTTATCATTTTTACCGCTTTCTCATATTTTTGAAAGAATGACTTCTTATTACACAGGGTTTGCATCGGGCGGAACAATGTGTTTTGCTGAAAGCATTGAAAAAATTTCAACGAATTTATTGGAAGTAAGACCAACTTTAATGACATCTGTCCCCAGATTATTTGAAAGAATGTATGCTCGAATAATAAAAAAAGTTGAAAGTCAACCTAAGAAAAAACAAAAGATATTTTATTGGGCTGTTAATGTAAATAAACAGTATTATGATTTGAAAAAGCAGGAAAAATCTTCCTTCATATTAAATGTAAAACATAAACTCGCCGATAAATTGGTCTGTGAAAAACTAAGAAAATTTACAGGTGGAAGATTAAGATTTTTTGTCTCCGGTGGCGCTGCTTTGCCACGAGAGTTAGCAGAATTTTTTGAAGCTATTGGTATTTTAATAGTAGAGGGTTACGGACTTACAGAGTCATCACCAGTAATTGCAGCTAATAAACCGGATGATTATCAATTTGGCAGTGTAGGAAAAATTATGCCTAATCTTGAAGTAAAAATTGCATACGACGGTGAAATACTTGTTAAGGGACCAAGTATTATGAAAGGCTACTACAAAAACAAAAAAGAAACAGATAAAGTACTAAAAGACGGATGGCTGTATACTGGGGATATAGGCGTATTTGATGCACGAGGTTTTTTAATGATAACAGACAGAAAAAAACATTTATTCAAAACTTCGGGTGGTAAATATATAGCGCCCACTCCAATTGAAAACTTGTTTGCAACTAGTAAATACATTGATCAATTTGTTGTTATCGGTGATAGGAGAATGTTTATAAGTGCTTTAGTTGTACCTGATTTTGAAGCTATTAAAGAATATGCGGATACAAATAATATTAGATACAAAGAAAACAAAGATCTAATTGTGAATGATGAAATTTACAAGCTTATAGAAAAGGATATGGTAAAATTTCAGAAGCAATTGGCAAATTTTGAGCGAGTAAGAAAATTTGTACTATTAGATAAACCATTCACAATAGAAAACGGTGAGATTACTCCGAGCTTAAAAATAAAAAGAAAGGTTGTAGAACAAAGATACGAAAAATTGATTGACAGCATGTATGCCGCACATAAAATTTAATTGTTAGATAACAATTTTAATAACCTTTCTGTTACTTTTCCGTTAGTTACCAAAATCTGTTTTGAATAAATATCTATTTCCTTCCCCGAAAAATCAGTTACAGTTCCACCTGCTTCTTTACTAATAATCATTCCTGCACAAACATCCCATGGTCTTAAATTTATTTCCCAAAATCCATCATAAATACCTTTTGCAACGTGACAAATATCTAACGCAGCAGAACCTAAACGTCTTACAGCACGTGCAGACTTTGTGACAGCGGTAAATTTTTCAAAACTATTTTGGGGATTTTCTTTTACGTTGTAAGCAAACCCTGTTGCAAGTAAACTTCTCCCAAGCTTATCGTTGCTGCTTACTCTTATTTGTTTACCGTTTGCAAAAGCACCGCTTCCCATTTCTGCAGAATAAACTATGTCATTCATTACATCGTAAACAACACCGGCAATTATTTCATCTTTTTTTTTACACCGATAGAAACTGCAAAAATAGGCAACCCGTGTGTGAAATTAGTGGTACCGTCCAACGGGTCTACAACCCAAAGATTATCGGAGCTGCCGTTTCTGTTACCACCCTCTTCTGCTAAGATACTATCCTTAGGATAATTTTTTTTAATGAAATCTATAATAGTTTTTTCCGATCTTTTATCAATCTCAGTTACAAGATTGCCCTCATCTGTTTTGAATTCAACAACATTTTTTTTACCGAATCCTTCCCTGATAATGGAGCCGGCTTCTTTTGAAATTTCGATAATGTTTTTCAGCATCTTTTAACTTTTAAAATTTTTTAATATTCTAATATAAACATCTATCAATTTAATTCTGAATTTTAATATAAAGTTTATTTGTAACCGGGTTTGTTTCTTGATAGCAGAAACGAATTTTGGTATATTTCGGCACAATTTTTAAGCTTGTAAATTAAAGGGAATTCGTGAATAATATTGAAAATATAGAAATAAATTTATCTACTGATGAGTACATTTTAAAGAACATACCTAAAGTTTTACCCATTTTACCGTTACGGGACATCGTGATTTTTCCGTATATGATATTTCCAGTTCTTGTCGGAAGAGAGCAATCAATTAAAGCAGCCAATTTTGCACTTGACAATACAAAGTATATTTTCCTTTCAACACAAAAAAAATCTAATATTGAAGATCCTACTAAAGATGATATTTATACCGAAGGAACAATTGCTAAGATAGTTCAAATTTTAAAACTACCAAACGGACTAATGAAAATATTAGTTGATGGTTTGTTACAGGGCAAGATTAAACATTTTACAGAAAACAAAGAGTTTTTTGAAGCACAAGTTGATGTTATTTTTCCAGCTATAGAAAAAGACCACGAGATGAATGCTTTGGTTAGACAAATGACTCAACTATTTAAGGAATATGTTAATATCGGAAGAAATATTCCTAAAGAATCTATCTCCGTCTACGAAAATATAAACGAACCCGATAGAAAGCTTTTTTATGTTGCCGCTAACATAAACCAATCAATTGAAGTAAAACAAATTATACTGCAAAAGTACAATTTGAAAGAACAATATTATGAAGTTATTAAAATGCTAAAATCAGAAATTGACATACTAAGAATTGAAAAAGAGATTGACAACAAAGTTCAGGAAAATATTGCCAAGACACAAAGAAAATTTATAATACAAGAACAAATAAAAATTCTTCAAGACGAACTAGGTGATGATGAAGACGTAACGCCTGAATTTACAAAACTCCGTGAAAGAATTAAAAAAGCAAAAATGACAAAAGAAACCCAAGAAATTGCTTTTGAAGAATTAAACAAATTGAAAAAGACCCCTTCAATGTCACCTGAATCAGCTGTAATTAGAAATTATTTGGAGTGGCTTTCTGATGTACCTTGGTCTAAAAGAACCAAAGATAATTTGATTATTGATCATGTTCAGAAAATACTTGATGAAGATCATTTCGGATTAAAAAAACCAAAAGAAAGAATTATTGAACATATTGCAGTACTTAATCTTGTTAAACAAATTAAAGGACAAATACTTTGCTTTGTAGGACCTCCGGGAGTTGGGAAAACTTCATTGGGTATGTCCATTGCAAGAGCATTAGGAAGAAAATTTGTAAGGATTAGTCTCGGCGGTATTAGAGACGAAGCCGAAATTAGGGGACACAGAAGAACTTATATCGGTTCAATGCCGGGAAAAATAATACAGTCGATGAAAAAAGCCGGTACTGTTAACCCGGTTATGCTTTTAGATGAAATTGATAAAATGAGCATGGACTTCCGCGGCGATCCTTCATCAGCTATGTTGGAAGTTTTGGACCCCGAACAAAATTCAACTTTTAACGATCATTATTTGGAAGTTGATTACGACCTTTCGCAAGTAATGTTTATAACTACCGCAAACGTTAGATATAATATTCCCATACCTTTGCAGGACAGGATGGAAATCATTGAATTACCGGGTTATTTAAGTTATGATAAAATTGAAATAGCAAAACGTCACATTTTACCCAAACAACTCAAACTTCACGGCTTGAACAAAAAAAACATAGTAATAACAGATGATGCAATAAAAATGATAATAAGCGAATACACTCGTGAAGCAGGGGTAAGGAATTTAGAAAGAGAATTAGCTGCAGTCTGCAGAAAATTAGCAAGAGATATTGTTGTAAATGAATCATCAAACGGAGTAAAGAAAAAGAAACGAAAATATTTAATAGATGATAAAAAAGTTAAAAAATATTTAAAAGTTCCAAGATTTAGAAAATCACGACACAGCAAAGAAGCAAAAGTAGGCAGTGTAACCGGATTGGCTTGGACAAGTGTTGGCGGGGAGCTTTTAGCCGTTGATGTAACTATTATGGCCGGTTCCGGTAAATTAACTCTTACTGGTCAGTTGGGCGATGTAATGAAAGAATCTGCCCAGGCGGCACTTAGTTATATTAGATCTAATGCAAGTAAATTCAAACTTAAACCAAATTTCTTGAAAGGTAAAGAAATTCACATTCATCTGCCTGAAGGAGCAATACCAAAGGATGGACCTTCAGCAGGCATCACATTATCAATGGCTCTACTTTCGGCACTTACAGGTAAACCAGCGTCTAACAATGTTGCAATGACGGGTGAAATTACTCTCCGTGGTAATGTTCTGCCAATCGGTGGTTTAACTGAAAAACTATTAGCTGCTAAAAGAAATAAAATTAAAACCGTTCTTATTCCTTTTGAGAATAAAATTGATCTAAAAGAAATGCAGTCTGAAGTAAAAGAAGGATTAAGAATTGTTCCTATAAAATTAATTGAAGATGCTATTCCATATATTTTCCCTGCAAAAAGAAAAACAACTACAAAAACTGTAAAAGCATAAAAGAAAAGGATAAAATAACTTGGCAGAATCTTTATTTGTTGATAAATCTTTATCCCTTGACGAGCAATATGAAAATCTTCTGAAGCAATTAAAGTCATTATTAGTCAAGGAGGATAATTTACTGTCAAATCTTTCCAATTTTGTTGCTTCAATAAAACAAACATTCTCAAAAGTTAGCTGGGTTGGACTTTATTTTTTAGACGGCAATAATCTTTATTTAGGACCGTTCCAGGGTAAAATTGCATGTACAAATATTGCATTTGGCGAAGGTGTCTGCGGAAATTCCGCCAAAGATAAAAAGATTATTATCGTACCTGATATTTCAAAATTTGAAGGACATATTGCTTGTGATTCAGGTACAAAATCAGAAATTGTTGTGCCTGTTTTTAATGAAGAAAAAGTTTTTGCAGTTTTAGACATTGATAGTTTAGAATACAATTCTTTTGATAAAACAGATGCAAAATATTTAGAAAATATGTGTAACTTTCTATCAACATTTATCAGTAATAATACAAACAAAATTTTATAATGGCATACATTGTAACGGCAAGAAAGTGGAGACCCAACAAATTTTCAGAGATTGTTGGACAAGAACACATTACAAATACCCTTATAAATGCAATAAAAAGTGAAAGAATTGCTCACGCTTATTTATTTACAGGACCGAGAGGAGTGGGTAAAACAACAACAGCAAGAATTCTTGCCAAAAGATTAAACTGCTTAAATCCAAACGGCGCTGAGCCATGCGATGAATGTGAAATTTGTAAAACCGTAAAAGGAGGTCAGCTTTTAGATATAATTGAAATAGACGCTGCATCAAACAGGGGTATTGATGAAATAAGATCTTTGCGCGATTCTGTTAAATATGCCCCGACAAAAGGCAAGTACAAAGTATATATCATAGATGAAGTTCATATGTTAACAAGGGAATCTTTTAATGCATTTTTAAAAACATTGGAAGAACCCCCTGAACATACAATATTTATTTTTGCAACTACAGATGTGCACAAAGTTCCGCTTACTATTATTTCCCGCTGCCAAAGGTATGATTTCAGACGTATTGAATTGCATACTATAAAAGAACAACTTCACAAAATAGCCGTAAGTGAAAAATATGAAATAGACGATGAAACGCTTACTATTATAGCTAAAAAAGCCGATGGTGCACTACGCGATGCAGAAAGTTATTTTGACCAGGTAATTTCTTATTGCGGCGGCGATAACATAACAAAAGAAGCTGTCTCGGAAATGTTGAATTTAATTTCGGATGATATTTATTTTGATGTTTCGAATGCAGTAATAAGTAAAGATTATAAATCAGTTTTTAATATTACGGAAACCATTTACAAAAACGGATGGAATTTTATTGATTTCTTTACCGGATTAATTGAACACTTCAGAAATATACTTATAGTCACACTAACTGAAAAATCTGATTTGATAGAAACATCTGAAACAAATAAGAAGAAATACCTCCAATACAAAAATGTTTTTTCGGAAGGAGATCTGCTAAGACTTTTAAATTATCTCAATAAATCATTTCAGGAATTACGTTTTACACAAAATCAAAAACTTAAAATTGAAGTATCACTTACACATTTAGTTGGGTTGGAAAAATCTTCTACAATCAGTGAAATAATTTCCAAAGTAAATAACGTTAATATCGAACAGGCAGATAACTCAGAAAATTATCAACAATCAAAAAAAAACCCAATTAAAATTGAAGAACCTAAACCTGAAATAAAAAGTGATATTCTTTTAACAAAAGAACCTTCCCCTCAAAAATTTAAAGCAGAGTTTAAACCCGAAATAAAGGAACCACAAATAACTTCACCGTTAAATTATGATCTAATTTTGGCAAAATGGGATGGCTTTGTCGATATAGTTTTAAAAGAAAAGCCCTTAATTCTTGGTCCTGTCATTCAAAATGTCGAAGTTCAAAATTTTGAGGGTAACAAAATTAACCTAACAGGAATAGATAAAGACGGTAAATTTTTATTAAAAAGTCATAAAGATTATATCGAAAAAAAAGCATTGGACTATTTCGGTAAAAAAGTACATTTTAATTTTACTGAGACAGAAACCAAAAGACCTACTATAAAAAAAGTAGAGAACAAAAACATTCCCGTGACAAAACCCACCGTTGAAAATTCACCTATTATAAACAAAATTATATCCGAATTTGGCGGACAAGAGATAAAATAAACTTTACCCTACCTAAGATTTTTTAAAAAAAAATCAATTTTTGTAAATAATTATATTTTGATACTTTACAAGATTTTAACTATTTTTATTAGCTATGTCCAAAAAATTAATTGTGGCAATAGATGGTCCGGCTGGTTCCGGTAAAAGTACTTCGGCTAAACTTGTTGCCCAACAATTGGGCTATTTATATGTAGACAGCGGTGCAATGTACAGGGCGGTTACTTTTTTGGCAATTAGAAAGAATGTTCTTAACAATAATGTTGAAATTATAAAACTTGCAGAAGAGACTGAGATTGATTTGAAATTTGCAGATGGTAAAACTTACGTTTTTACAAACGGCGAAAATATAACCGACTATATTCGTTCAGCGGCGGTAAATGAAAATGTAAGCATTGTTAGTAAAATTTACGGCGTTAGAAAACCACTTGTAGAAAAACAAAAAGCAATGAGCAATATAAATTGTGGCATTGTTATGGAAGGCAGAGATATTTCAACGGTTGTTTTTCCAAATGCAGATGTAAAGATTTTTCTAACGGCTTCTATTGAAAAAAGAGCAGAAAGAAGAGTAAAAGAATACAATGAAAAAGGAATTGGTGTTGATGTAAATGAAATTAAGCAGAATATTTCTCAGAGAGATAAACTAGACACTACCAGAGAACTTAGTCCGCTTTTAAAAGCTAAAGATGCAATAGAAATTGACACTTCAAAAGTAACTATTGAAGAGCAAGTTGAAAAAATATTGAAAATTGTAAAAGAAACAGCTGACAAAAGAAATAATAAAAAGAAATTATAAAAAGTTTTAAAGCCAAATTAATTTATATGTTTAACTAAACTTCTGTGTTTTTTACTTTTTTGGCTTTAAGTAAATAATACAGATCTATTTAATTAAGGAGGACAAATGTCCGAAGAAACAAAAGAGGTGATTGAAAATTTAGTAACCGAAGACGATTTCGAAAAAGCTAAAAAGAGCTTCAACGATGACGAATATTCACAAGATGAGTTTTTAACTCTTGCAAAACTTTATACAGATTCGTTCAAAGAGATAAAAGAAGGCGAACTAATAAAAGCTAAAATCGTACAAATTCAGGGCGATCAGGTTATACTGGATGTTGGTTTTAAATCAGAGGGTTCAATTTCAAAAAATGAATTTGAAAACAAAGACGAAATAAAAGTCGGTGATGAAGTAGAAGTTGTACTTGAAAGTGTTGAAGATAAATACGGTAACCTAATATTAAGCAAACAAAGAGCAGATTTCTTGCGTATTTGGGATAAAGTAATACAATCATATGAAACAAAAGAAGTTCTACAGGGGAAAATCTTAAAAAGAATTAAAGGTGGAATGGTTGTTGATTTGATGGGAATGGAAGCTTTTCTACCAGGTTCTCAAATTGACATCAGACCAATCAGAGATTTTGATGCTTTTGTCGGTCAAACTATGGACTTTGTTGTTGTAAAAGTAAATGTACCAACGGAAAATGTTGTTGTTTCTCACAAAGTTCTTGTTGAAGAAGAAATGTCAGGCCAGAAAGATTCAATCCTTAACAGTCTTGAAAAAGGACAAATACTTGAAGGTGTTGTAAAAGCAATTACAGATTTTGGAGTTTTTGTTGACCTCGGCGGCGTTGACGGTTTGATTCATATAACTGATTTAAGCTGGGGAAGAATTAATCATCCTAACGAAATTGTAAAATTAGATGAAACAATAAAAATTGTTGTTACTGATTTTGATGAAGAGAAAAAACGTATATCACTTAGCTTGAAAAAACTCCAAGCTCATCCTTGGGAAAATATTGATGAAAAATTTAATATCGGTGATAAAGTTTCAGGTAGAGTTGTTTCTCTTACCGCATACGGTGCTTTTATTGAAATTGATAAAGGTATTGAGGGATTAATTCACAACTCGGAAATGAGCTGGACTCAACACATTAAACATCCTTCGCAAATGGTTGCTATGGGACAAATAATTGAAGCCGTTATTCTAAGTTTGGATAAAGAAGAGAAGAAAATTTCTCTCGGCATTAAACAATTAGAACCTGATCCCTGGAAGTCCCTAATGGAAAAATATCCCGTTGATTCACGTCATATTGGAACTGCACGCAATCTAACTAACTTTGGTGTGTTTGTTGAATTAGAACCAGGTGTCGACGGCTTGGTTCACATTTCTGATTTATCCTGGACTAAAAAAGTTCGTCACCCAGGAGAGATTATCAAAAAAGGTGAACAGCTTGAGGTTATTGTTTTAGATGTTAATGTTGAATCAAGAAAAATTTCTTTGGGACATAAACAGGTTCAAGAAAATCCTTGGGATAAATTTGAGGAAACATACAAACCAGAATTTGAGACAACCGGCAGGGTTGTAAGAATAATTGATAAAGGACTGATAGTAGAATTACCCGATGAAGTAGATGGTTTTGTACCTGCTTCTCATCTGTCTCCTTCTAAAATAAAAAATGTCGCTAATCATTTTCCTTTGGAAGAGACTTTACCGATGAAGGTAATTGAATTTGACAAAGAAAACAAGAAAATTGTTTTAAGCGTATTAAATTCAATTAAAGGACAAAGTGAAGAAGAAATTCAAGATTATTTGAACACCCACAAGCTTGATCGTGTTTCAGTACAAGCAATAAAAATTGCTAATACTCCTTCCGTTGAGTCTTCCGATTTTCAAATATTTGAAACTAAAGAAGAACCTCAACTACCTACAGAAAAACAAGAACCCGCAGAGAAACTAAAATCTGCAGAAAAACAAGATGAAAAAAATAAAGAAACTGAATAGCCTATAAAAAAGGGTGGTTTAAAACCACCCTTTTATTTCCCCTGTTTGTTCATGTTTACAAACTATAATCCTTCATTAAAGATCGTATATTTCTAACAGCATCATTTATAAAAATGATAATTAAAAATAGTATATTTATATATTATTTAATAACAAAGTATTACAGTTTTTTAGGGAAGAGAACAGTCCCTTATTTTTAAAAATGAACAAAAAAGTAGCATTACATACATTAGGCTGTAAATTAAATTTTTCAGAAACATCTACTATAGGTAAACAATTTTTAGACCGCGGATTTGAGATTGTTGATTTTAAGAATAGAGCTGATGTTTATTTAATTAATACTTGTACGGTAACGGGAAACGCAGACCGAGAATGCAGACAAATTGTAAGAAGAGCATTGCGTCAAAATCCAACTGCACACATAATTGTAACCGGATGTTACGCACAATTAAATCCAGAGGAAATTGCAGGTATTGAGGGAGTGGATACTGTTCTTGGAAACAACGAAAAATTTAAATTATTCTCAATTATAAAAGATTTCAACAAAAGGGATCTTTCATGTACTTTCGTCTCACCTATTAATCAACTGAATGACTTTGGTGCAGCCTATTCAACAGATGCTGATTCAAGAACTCGAGCATATCTAAAAATACAGGACGGCTGTGATTATAAATGTACATTTTGTACAATTCCTCTTGCGAGGGGTAATAGTAGAAGCATGAATCCGGAAGATGCTTTAGATAAATTTAATTCGTTGGTTAATTCAGGATATAAAGAAATTATTTTAACGGGTGTTAATGTCGGAGATTACGGAAAACACATCGGTAAAGATCTTTATTCTCTTTTGCTAAAAATGGTTGAGGTTCCAGGAAAATTTAGAATTAGAATCAGCTCTATAGAACCAAATCTACTAACCGATGATATTATTGCTTTAACGGCAGATAATGAAAAGATGTGCAGACATTTTCATATTCCGTTACAAAGCGGATGCTCTGAAGTATTAAAATTTATGCAAAGAAGATATACGGTAAGTTTTTATTCATCTTTAATAGAAAAATTAAAATACAAGATACCTGATATAGGGATAGGTGTTGACGTTATTGTAGGGACACCGGGTGAGACCGAAATACATTTTAAAGAAACTCAAAATTTTCTTAACGATTTACAGATATCATATCTACACGTTTTTACATATTCAGAAAGACCTAACACAAAAGCAATTGAGTTAAACGGATCAGTCGACAATTGGGAAAGAAAAAGAAGAAATAAAATACTTAGAATACTCAGCGACAAGAAGAAACATTCTTTTTATAATGAGATGTTAGGCAATGAATTAGAAGTGTTGTTCGAATCTGAGAATTCAATTAATACTATCAAAGGCTTTTCGTCAAATTATGTAAGAGTAGAAAATATTTACATACCGGAACTTGCAAATAATTTTAATACTGTAAAAATATTAGAGGTTAATTCTGATATTTGCAAAGGTGAAATTATGGGAATAAATAAACCTGTTGATTTGCTTGAGGGATAATATTTATATTAAAAGTAATGAAAAAAATTATTTTTACAATTCTTTTTGCTACGGCATTACTTTTTCCACAGAGTGAAAATATTTTAAAATTAGAACACCAGGTCAAGCAAAACATTGTCGAATTTAAACAAAGCAATCCTTTACAAACGACAACCACTTTCCGTAAAAAAAGTACGGGACTTGCAGTGCTTTACTCATTATTACTCCCGGGTATGGGTGAACTTTATGCTGATTCTTATTCAAGCGGAAAATTCTTCACAATCTCTGATGGCGTGCTTTGGGGAATTTATATCGGGGTAAACAGCAGCGCAAATTGGAAGCAGGATAAATACCAAACATTCGCAGTTACAAACGGAGGAATTACAAAAGCCGGTAAAACGGATACTTACTATTCTATTATCGGTATTTATTTAAATATAGATGACTACAACAATCAAAAAGCACTTGAAAGGGATTTTGGTGCAATGTTGGACAGAAATAAATTTTCCTGGAATTGGCAGAATAATGAAGCAAGAAAACAATACAGAGATATATGGTCGTCCAGCGAGCAGTCTTTTAATGATCTTAAATTTATTGCCGGTGCATTAATTATAAATAGAATTGCAAGTGTAATAAATGCTGTTCGTTTAGTATCTGCTTTCAACAAACAAAAAGAAAAAGAATTAAGCTGGAATGTTTCTGTCGGTGTTAAAAGAAGTTTAACCTTGCCCACTATTTTAACTCTAAATTTTCAAACCAAATTTTAATTTTCACCTTTGACTACTAACCATTGACCAATGATTACTTACTACTGATTACTTACCCTGAACTCATCAAAACCTTTCGATTTAAATTCTATTCCCTTTTTATCAATTATTAAACATTCTGTGTCCGGAAGTTTGTTAATAAGTTTAATTCCTTCAATCGGACCGAGAACAAAACAAGCAGTTGATAATGCGTCGGCGAACATTACATTTTTATTAATGACAGATACACTTCTGCTGCTATTTGCCGGGTAACCATCTAACGGATTAAAAATGTGCGAATATCTTTTACCATTTGCAAAAAAATATTTTTCATAATCACCGGATGTAGCAATCCCGTAATTATTCAGTTTAATTTTAGACAACAACAAATTCATTATACGCGGATGCTTTATCCCTATTTTCCAACTCCTCCCTATCCCCTTTACTTCCCCGCCTATATTTACAAGTGCTTTTTTAATGCCGAATGATTTTATTATATCGATAGCCCTATCAACAGCGTAGCCTTTTGTAATTGATCCGAAATCTAATTGTATCTTTTTCTTTTTGATAATCTCTTTATCAGATATTTCAATATTTTTCCATCCGGAATTATATAATGCAAGATTTAATTTTTTCTGTTGCGGTACCGAGGGATTGTCTCCATTAAATCCCCAAGCAAGTGTTAAACTTCCCAAAGAAGGATCGAATGATCCGTTTGTAAGTCTCCAAAGTGAATCACAAATTTGAATAAAATTATAAAGTTCATCGTTTAATTTTATTTTAGCATTATCTGAATGATTGATTCCCCAAATTGGACTCTTTTTATCGAAAGTTGAAAATAATTTCTCAATTCTGTTTATTTCTTTAAACGCAAAGTTTATAGCATTATTTGAGACATCATCATTTTCATCAATAATTTTAATTTCGGCAACCGTACCCATTACTATCTGAGTACGATTAATGATTTTTTCACTGTGAGGTATAAAAAAATTAGCAATGTAAATTCCAGCAGTAAAAAATACTATTACAACTGCTGAGTAAATAATTATACGTTTTTTACGGAATGACATTTAAACTATTTTAATTAGTATTTTATTCGGAACGCAGGCAATTGTTTTGTTGCCGGTAATATGTGACATTATTCTGCAAAGTTTATGTCTGCATGGCGAATCACTAACTAATACATTACCGTTTTCTATCTTTAATTTTGTGTTGCCGATACTACCGGGGATATTTATAGATGAGTAATTTTTCGTTAAATATATTTTTTCGAATATCCCTTTTTCATTTATTATTTCTATTAAATTATTTTTGGGTTGTATAAAATCAGATAACAGGTTTCTTTCTTTTAATTCGATACTTAATAAATATTTACTTTTCTTAGAATTTATCTTTTTTCTAAATGCAACAAGTTTTTTATCAAAATCTCTATTTGGATCCAAAACCAAATTTGATTTATTATTAACAAAAATATCCCCATTAATATTATCGTTAATATATATCAACTTCACATCAACAAAAGATTTAGTTAAAATAAAATCATTCTCGACATAAAATCTTTTATTAATTATTTCGGTTAATTGGTTGTTGTTTAAATAATAAGAAAAATTTCTGCTTTTAATTTTATGCTGAAATACTTTTAAACAGTCTAAAATTATTTTTTTATCGTCAGGTAAAAATGCATAGGAAGAAAAATTTTTATCTTCTTTATTATCATTTAATAATATACTTCCCACACCAATCCCTGTGGTTAAAGAGGTTAAGCCTATACTCCCGGTTTTAATAAATTCGCGCCTATTCATTTGTTGATTTATCTTTTTTAAAAATTAATTCGTAAAATATAATTGCGGACATTATGAAAAATGATAAATAAATTAAAGCTGAAGAAACAGCCGCTAAATAAACAAATTCTTGGGCAATGAATCTCATCCCCCAAATAGAAGCAAATGTAACAATGGTTGAAACTAACGGTTCGACCATCAGAAATAATTTCCAAAAACCGCTGATAACTGAATTAAAATAAAATATTAAACCGATTGCAAAAAAGATAAGCGCAAATCCGATTAAATGATTGTGCGTGGTCATTAGCATTTCCGATATGGGTTTCGGATAAGTATCTGGAATATCTATCACTTGGTCATCAATATTGGTTTGTGAGCCGTTGAATCTTTCGATAGTTTTTTTAGTGGAGTAACTAGTAGTCTGACTCAGGTATGTCAATCCCATTATTATTCCAAGAGACAAAACAATTACAAAAAAGGATAAGAATATCTTTAAAGAACTCTCGAGTTGATACAATTTTATATTCATAATTTGTTTTTAATTTCTTCGTAAAGTAATGTTAATTTCCTTATCCCCTTTGTTAATGATCTTACTGAAATTGTTGCACCGCTGATACTGTCAATGTCTTCGCCTATTTTATAATTTGATTTTGAATTCTTGCCTTTAAATTGATCATTCCAGTTTTTAATTTTTACTCTACTGCCGTAAGGCTCTCTATATTTTACAACATTTGTTGATAAAATATCTCCACCAATATTAAATAATACCAAAAAAGTAATCGGCATCGATTTACCGTAAACGTTATCCAGAATGCCGATGCTCAAAACGGAATCTGTTTTTAATATTTTAAAAATATAAACAACTTCCGAATAAAAATACTGCCTGGCATCTTTTTCCACTTTACTTTTTATATTCAAAGGAATGTTAAACTTTGATGATATAATCTCAACATCTTTTCCTAATTCTGTGTAAATAATATCGTAAGTTTTTTCTTTTATACCCTGGGGATAAATTAATATCCCTAAACTAAAATAAAGTAGTAATGCAATATTTAATTTATTGATGTACATAAATCTATTTTAGAACATGTAACCGATACCGAGATTAAATAAATTTGTTTTAACATTACCAAGTTCTCTTTCCTTTTGTCCGTAATCTAACTTCAAGACTACAAAAGGAATTGGTTTGATTGAAATACCGATCATCCATTTTGAAAAGTGATATTGATTTTCGATAGTACCGCCGGAGATTGTATTTGCAGCAGTGTTGTAATCGGTATATCTGAAAAACGGAATAATATCAGACTCTGTTTTGAAAATATTTTTCAGATTATAACCAAGATCAAAATAATAACCCTTTGAGTTTTCAATATTTCCGTTTTCATAACTGATATTACCGTATTCAAAAACCGCAACTACATTGTTAGCGTCATATTTTCCATGGAATTCAGTAAGAATTATTCTGTTTTGAGATGTCTTCCCTTTTGCATCATTGTATGTAAAAGAGCCGCCTATTAGTAAGCCCGGAACACCTAAATAATCGATATTTGCGGTGTACAAAAACCTGCTTGCATCTGATTTAAAACCTTTTTGTCTTCCATTCCTTATTCCGTTTGAAGCTGAGAATTTATCGCTGTTGAGTCCTTCCATTACCGATAATTTAAATGAGATATCTTTAATATTTCCGTATACTGCGACACCGTTGCCGAACCAAGTTGTAGGAATTATAAATTTCGAGTAATCAGGTCTTTCAACGCCTAAGAAAATAGGGGGTTCGTGATAAGGATTTATCAAACCAATTGAGGGCAATATCACACCTGCCTGAAATCCAATATTTTCATTCGGTTGATAATTAATATAAGCCTGTTCAAGCTCCAATTCTCCCTGCCCACTATTTACAAAATTATGTTCAAGTTCAAGCTCTGATTTGAAAGACCATTTTTCAGACCAGCTGTGGCTGACAAATAAAATGAACCTGTGAAAATCTAATGTTTTTATACTGTTGCTGCCATCAGTTTTTGTGTAATTATAGTGCAGTTCACCGTAACCGCCTACTGTTGTTTTGGGAACAAAAAAATCGTCCTGTGCTGATAATGCTTGATTAAGAACCAATACAGTCGTTAATGCAAGTACAATAAAGAAGAACTTTTTCATTTTTGGTTATTTCCTTTTTTCCTTCGATTAATACTTATTTTAGAAAATCTTATTATTATTAAGATTAAATCTAAATAAAAATAATGGATTGGTCAAGGTTAAATTATATTCATCGTTACCCCGGCGAAGTTTGGCATTAGCCAGATAGAGACGAATCACACCCATCACTCCGAAACACAAAAATAAAAAATATAGTGTGACAAAAATTTTAATTTCAATTATATTTGAAATATTAACGAGTTTAAAATATAAAATTATAATTAATTGAAATGCCTCTTCCAGGCATTGGTGCAAATTCCTTTATAGCAGATAAATGATCTTTGTAAGGTTGATTCAGAAGATTATCTATTCTAATATTAAACGAATGTATAAAATTATTCGTGATTAATTTAAAACCGCCATATAAATCGATTATTCCATATCCTGCAGTAGGGGTTTCGTTGGGCGCCACTTTATTCTGTCCGCCTGCTATTTTCAGGTTTAAGCCAAACCAATAATAATCTCTAACATACCTTGGTTCTACTGATAATCGCAGTGCAGGAATTTGCGGTAAATACTCTTCTGTTTCTTTATTCTTTCCTTGTACAAAATCTGATACAAAAGTAATTGAAAATCCATTGGTAAAATCATAGACAGCTTTTAATTCAGCTCCAAATAAATTTGCATCCACCTGAGTATATTTAAAAACTTTAAAGCCTGTTGAATCATTTATGCCTATCTCTTCAGAGAAAAACTTTGAAGTAGGACGTTTAAATATATAGTTATCAAAAGAATTATAATAACCTGTAATTTCAATCGAGTATCTACGGCCATTTAGTCTAAGTCCAATATCAAAGCCAATATTATTTTCAACACCAAGATTTTTATTTCCAATATCAAAACTTCCTGTTGCGGCGTGTATACCATAAGAAGCAATTTCTTCAACAGTTGGGGATCTAAACGCATTAGCTACATTGGAGAATACAGAAAATCCTTCAAGAAAGTTATATACAAAACCAATAGAACCGGAAATGGTATGAAAAGTCTTATCAGATTCAGCAAAAGATGAATCAGCTATTTCCGCTGATGGTATAAAGATGTTATTTTGCTCATATCTAACACCTGCTTGTAAATTTATATTTCCAAAACGGTGTTGTTCATATATATAAGAAGCAAAACTTAAGTAATCTGCATTTGGTGTTAAAGCTTCCTCTCCTTCAACTTTATAATTCTGATTTAATAACCAAATGCCAAACACTCCCTTCAAACCGGGTAAGAAATCTATTCTTCCTTGTTTCATTGATATATCTAAAGTCTGACTCTTCAAAGAGAATCTTGTGCCTATTTCTCCGGTTAATTTAGAAACCTCGCTATGTTTATAATCCTGGAATCCTCCTTTAGCACTGATAGAACTAATAAAAGATTTAATGGAATCCAAGTCGATAGTAAACCTGTATTCGGTTTTATTAATGTCAATAAAAACAGGCCCCTCTTCATTTTCACTATTTTTATCAAAAGGAATTCCATACGTAGAATTATACCCGGTTACTCCAATACCTATTAAACCCCAGTAAGGAATATAAGAAGCACCGAAGTTAAATCCGTTATTTTTGAAATCAGAATTTTCTACTTTACCACGTTTAGGTGTTTTATAATCTGATGCCTCTCTATTGAAATATGCTCCCTGCAAGGAAATTCTTCCTATACCGTACCCAAGTTTAATTCTTCCCATAAATTCTGAATTTACTGACCTACTACTTAGATCAGTACTTCCAAAAAGCCCTTGTGGTATTATTGAAGGTATTAATCCGGTAATAACATTAACAACTCCGCCTATTGCATTGCTTCCATATAAAAGAGAAGAAGGACCTCTTACAATTTCAATCTTCTCAGGTCCGCTCCCATCAACCGATATAGCATGATCAGAAGAAGAGTTCGAAAGATCTCCCATTCTTAAACCATCTTCTAAAATTAAAACTCTGTTGTTACTTAATCCCCGTATAACCGGTCTGCTTGGTGCAATTCCATACGATCTCATTGCTATACCTGGCTGAAAATTCAACATTTCTGCCACTGAAGAACTTCGTTTAATCTTAAGATCAAGATTTGAAAGAGAAATTGAATTCTGTGAAATATTTTTAGGATCGCTTAAAAATGGATTACCAGTTACTATAATATCTTCTAAATTTATAACCGATTCTTCCATCGTAATTAATAAGTTTTCAGCTTTTTCTGAAGGAACAATTACTTCAATTTCAACTGACCGATGTCCAATAAAGGAAAATCTTATACTATATTTACCGGCTCTAATATCTGAAAATGTATACCGTCCGTTCTTGTCTGTTGCTGTACCAATCTTTAGTCCTTTTATTAAAACATTAACACCAGGAATAGCTGAATTGTTGGTTATATGCAGCACTATTCCTTTAACTAAATATTTTTCTTGCGGGATGATATTTATTGAAAAAAATAATAGTAGTAATCCCCAAAATAAAAATGGTTTTAATCGCATCTATATTTCTCCAGTTAAATCTTAAACTAAATTCAAAAAAAAACGGTTAACTTTAAATTAGTATTATTGAATTAAGAGGAGATTGGTGGTGCACGTAAATTTATGTTGTTGAATTTAAGGAGGGATTGATAACTTACTTTTTCAATAATTGTTATGCTGTCAAAGTATTGAAGATCGGGAGAATGAACGGTAATATCAATTTTGGAAGTGTTATGTAGCAATAAAAAATTCTGCTGTATTGTACAAATGAAATTCTGACCATCAAAGGTACCCAATCCAGTTAAAGTCTTGGCTTTGGAACTTGCAATTGAATTGGTTTTATTAAGATCTATTTCGTGGTAATGAAGAAGTGAAAGAATTGAAACAAAAATATATGCAAAAAGTAAATATATAGAGATTTTCTTCCGGTATGTATTAAATATAAATGTCATAATTTTGACTATTAAATTCTCATTTTAAATTACCATTTACAAGGTAATTTTACCAATCACTGTATATTAAAGTTCCTGTAAAATAATAGTTAGATATAAAAGAGTGCAATTGTTCTTAAAAAATCTTAAAATTAGGCAAATATCAGATTATATAACCCAGCGATATTTTAAAAAATTATAGAACTTTTAAATAAAGGATTACTAAATCTTTGTGATAAATCCGGTATATTTTCATTTTCCAAAAAGAGTGTTGAAGGCTGTATCGGTACGACCTTGACAGTCTTAAAGGAGAACGTGTAAAAAAAATATTCCCGTTAGGGAATAAACGTTTATAATATTTAGTAGTCCCGGTATAAAGACAATCCCTTAGGGATTGAACCGATAGTAATTGATATTATGGAAATAATACAAAGTTCAGGCAGGGACAAATCTAAAATCGTAAATCATAATTCATATTTACCTTCCGCTAAAGAACTGGTCTCTCTTTGTCAGTTTTAAATCAGAAAGCTGGGGTGCTTTTACCTTTATTTCTAACCTGTATCCCCTGTATGTGCCGATTGGATTCCACACAAAATTCATTATCCAGGCGTGAAGGTCACGTGATATTCTTATCTGGGGTGCAACGAGTTCTTTCCTTTCAAAATCGTAACTGCCGGTAAAGGACAAATTCCAATTACGGGATAAATTGAAATTTACATTAGCATTAATATTTGCAAATACATTTGCTACTGAA
The DNA here is from genome assembly GCA_022573715.1 of Bacteroidota bacterium. Lineage (GTDB taxonomy): Bacteria > Bacteroidota > Ignavibacteria > Ignavibacteriales > Ignavibacteriaceae. The sequence continues at coordinate 31,235 of JACZTL010000016.1, read as the reverse complement.
GGAGTAGGTTTAGATATTGAATAATTAAAATTTAATGATACATCCCATGGTATTGTAAAATCTGCTTCCCGCTCAGCATACAAACCTCTTGATATTACATTACTTTCCTGAATCAATGCCAGTTCGTCCTTTTGTTCTGTGCTGTCTTTTTTAATATCATCTTTTGATTTATTCCCCGCAAGACGGGTTGAAATTGAAAAATTAAAACTGGTCATTCTGAACAGACCTTTCCCTTCATCAATTAAGAATTTATTCACAAAACCAACACCCTCAACATAATCATAGAAAGTAAAACTTGAGAAACCCGAAAAGCTGAATAAACTACCTACTTGGGTTCTATAGCTTACGAACATATTGGAAAGTTTCAGACTATCTGCAACAAAATTATAACTTATACCTGCCGATAAATTCAACAACTGTATTTTCTTTTCTTTAGAAGTTGTATCTGTCGGATCAACTTGAGTTTTCATTTCAAATATATTTGCGATGTTGAAAGAAATATTCTGCCTTTCACCAGCCGGAGCACCTCCGTATATTTCCCTTTCATATTTATTATACTTTACTGTCTCTCCCTTTGAATTTACATACGTTCCGTAGTATCCCCATTTTGGGGATGAAAAATCGGGTTGGTAGTTGTAAGATATGCTTGGATTTACACTATGCCTTATAGCTGCAATACCGAGAATATTCGGTTTAAACATTCCATAAAATCTTGTGGAAGCAGAAACACCCATACCGAATGTTCTGACAAAATTTATTTCTTTTACATCTCTAGTAATTATCGAATCGGCACCGTTAACATCCAGTCCTGCAAAAGTTCTTTCAATTCTTTCGTTGTACCATCTTTCCTGATAATTAAAAGTTGGAGAGATACTAAAGTGCCCTACTTTAGGCGACATACTTGCTGCAATAGTGTGAAGGAAACCTCCTCTCGAATTTAAATCACCGGCAACTCTATTCCTGTTAATTTGAAATTGCCCGTTATAATTATAACCGAAAAGTTCGTACCATTTTTGATGGCTGTAATCACTACTTTTTTTGAAGGGATAACTTTGAGCTTTGCTGAATCTAATACTGGGTAGTACTTCGTTTATATCGTTCGTTTGAATAACCTGACGCCTGCTGTAATTTATTGCAAGACTGTTGCCTGATTCGTCCCAGGTTTTAAATAATGTTGCATTTGATATAATTTCATTCCTTAAAACCTGGCTAAGGTCAACGCTTGTCAGGTTAAGATAATTTGATGAAACAAAATCAATATTTACATCTAATCTCATCGTTGGATTTATATTTTGATGATGCTGCCACCTTATCTGCCAATCTTTGGATTCTGTTCTATTCAGATCTGTTGTTTCTCCCGTTTTAAAAAATTTATACCCAAGCTGAATACTTCCGCTGTAATCATATCTTTTAACATATCTGTATCTGCTTGCAAGGCTGAAACTTCCACGAGTGTAATAATCGGCAGTAAGATTTACATCCATAAAATCGTTTATTGCCCAAAAATATCCGAAGCGGGATAAATATTGCCCGAACCTCGCATCACTGCCAAATGCCGGTGGAAGAATTCCCGAACGCCTGCCCGAACGAATAGGAAAAACTGCAAACGGCAGGGGTACCGGGAAAGGAACACCACCGAAATAAAGCCAAACCCATCTTGCAACTATCTGCTCGTTTTGTACCATTTTCATTTTAGGCGAATAAAAATAGTAATGAGGTGGGTCATGGTCACACGTTGTGAAAATTCCGTCAGCGATAAAGTATGTGTTGTTATTTACTTTATGTATTTTTTCACCTGTGTAATATGTATCTCCGTCAGATGTTTTGGCGGCGGTTATCATTCCTCTTGTAGTTTTAAAATTGTAATCTATTTTACTACCGGCGTAAGCATCGTCGCCCTCAATTAAAACCGGTGTTCCTATCATATTACCGGGAATGCTGTCTGATTCAATTCCCCTTGCTTGTATTGTGTTAGTGTTAAAATCAACATAAATAACGGCACTTTTTAAATTCGTAGATTTAAATTTAATCTCGCTTTTGCCATACAAATTCATCTTCTTCTCGTTAACTTTTAGTATTAATGAGTCCTGTGAACTAGCATATATAATTGTATCAGCCGGGGATGGATTTGATGATTTTGTAAATAAAGTATCGCTGTTAATCTTTTTAACAATAAGTGAATCAGGTTTCGGATTTTTTAAAGATGTAATTGATTGAGCAAAGATAAAATTGCTGCACAGAAAAAACAAAACAATTTCAGTAAATATGTAAATCGTTTTAATGAATAAATTCATTTATGCAATGCTCATTAAAAAATTATAAATTATAAAAGACCAATGAAGAAGAACCGACAATTCCGGCTTCATTTTTTAATTGAGCAGGAAAAACTTTGATCCTATGCTTTATTGTTTTTAAGACTTTATCTTCCAATGTTCTTTTTATTGAAATTAATAACGGCTGTCCAAAAGCAGAAACTCCGCCACCGATTATAAAACTATCTATATCCAACAAATTACTTACGGAAGACAAAGCTGAACCGACATAAAAGCCAACCCTTTCAATTATGAATAAAGCATATTCGTCACCGTTAATAGCGGCTCCGTTAATAATTTTTGGTGTTAGTAAATCAGTGTTATTATCAATTAATTTCAAAATTTCTGAATCCCTATGTTTCGGCAGTTCCTCTTTTACTATATCCATCAAGTAATGGTTTCCAACATATGCCTCAACACATCCTTTTGAACCGCAATTGCACAATCTTCCGTTATAATCAATACTTGTATGACCTATCTCACCTGCTGCTCCAAAATCACCATGAAAGATTTTACGGTTTAAGATAAGTCCGCCCCCCACCCCGGTGCCAAGTGTAACTAAAGCAAATGAATTAAATTCTTTACCTGCTCCGTAAAGCATTTCGCCTATTGCAGCAGCATTGGCATCGTTATCTATAAAGATGGGCAGATTAAATTCATTCTTAATAATATCAACCACATTAATAACATCCCAACCCGGTATATTAGGCGGATAAGACACAGTGCCTTTTTTTGATGAAACAGAACCTGCAGCTCCAATCCCGATACCGACAATATTTAATTCATTTTGGGATATTGTTTCTTTAATTCCTTTTTTTAATTGTGACATTACTTCATCCGGACCGCCTTCTCTGTTGGTAGGAACCAAAGTGTTAAATATTATCTTCCCTGTTCCAGAAACAATTCCTAGTTTTATGTTTGTCCCTCCGATATCTACACCGAGGGCATATTTTTCTTTGTCCATAAAATTATTTTTTTAATTGAAAAATAATCAAATTTGTACAGGATTGAAATTAATATGAGTAAATTTTTAAAGAATTGTTAAGGTTGGCTATTCTTAAAAATGGAAATGGATACTATAACAAATGGTTTTTTACAATATCCATTTAATCTTTTACATATCGCTTGTCATTATAAGAAACGGTTTATCGTGGAAGCTTGTATAATTAGGTCTTAATCTTTTTGTATTGTAATACTTTTCGACATCTACTAATTTTTTAAAGCTAGTTACAATTTTTAGGTCTTCGTTCCCGTATTTACCTTTTTTTAGCGTTACTAATTTTCCGGTTATGCCCTGTAAAATAAGATCCAAAGCCAAATTTCCGTAAGCCATAGGAACGATAGAATCTAAAGCATCGGGTACACCGCTTCTTACCAAATATCCCAATCTTTGGTTAATAACATTTATTCTTTTGCCATTGTTAAACTTTGAAGAAAGTTCTTTCAGTTCGGCAGAGATTAAATCACCAATACCGCCAAGTTTTTTGTGACCGAACATATCCTTAGTCTGGTCTTCAAAAATCATTTCACCTCCTTCGTACGTAGCTCCTTCAGAAACCAAAACAACGGAATACCTGCTTGGATTTGTGTACCTGTCTTCTACTAAAAGTTCAGTAAGTCTTTCAATATTAAATTTATATTCGGGAATTATGCATCTGTTTGCCGCACCTGCCATTGTAGGAAGCAGTGCAGAAAATCCAGCGTATCTACCAAAGACCTCGATCACTAAAAATCTTTCGTGAGAGCCGGCTGTAGTTCTTAGGTTGTGAGTCATTTCAATGGTTCGTGTAATACAGGTACTGAAACCGATGCAATAATCGGTTCCGGGAACATCATTATCCATTGTCTTTGGTATTGCGACTACTTTAACGCCATGATCGTGAAGATGAACACCGTAACTTAAAGTATCGTCTCCACCGATTGGTATCAAATAGTCAACACCCAGAAAATCCAAATTTTTTAATACTTCGGGTGTGAGATCGTTCATATCATCATTATAATCTTCACGTAAATGATGGGGAACATTTTTGGCTGGTACTGAAGTAGCTCTTGTTCTGGAAGTGTGCAGAAAAGTTCCGCCTGTTCTTCCAGTTTTGTTTACTATTTCTTCTGTTAGTTTTACAATGTTTCCGCTGTTATCAGCATCTTTATCCCTAATAATATCAACCAAACCTTCCCAGCCCCGTTTGATACCAATAACTTCATAGCCTTCCCTCAAAGCTCTGATTGTTATTGCCCGGATTGCCGGGTTGAGTCCCGGTACATCTCCGCCGCCAGTTAATATTCCTATTCTACCTTTAATTGTTTTAATGTTGCTCATATTTCTTTTCAGTTTTATTTAAAATTTATTTGTAACAATTAATTAGTATAATTTAAGCTTATAATTTTAAGTTCTTCCGGATAATCAATATTACCCATAGGAGTATTAATTACAGGTCTGGCAAATAACTCTAATTGAGTGGGTAAATTTTTTTGTCTTGCAAGATTAAGTGCTAGATCAATTAAGCTTTCATATCCTTTATCTTTTATAAATTTTACAAGATTAAATTTAATGCTCACAGGAATATAAGAGATTTCTTTGTTTCCCGGTATATTAATTGGAGAGGAAATATTTCCTGCAATCGCTTCTCTTCCGTTTAACAATAACCGCCATGGAAAAGAGCTAATTTTAAAATCATCTTTTGAAGATACACTGTTTTCAGCATTAGGATTTTTTACTTCGATATTTAAAACAAATCCTAACGGTATATCTCCTCTAATAAATGAAGATGAAAGTTTCAGAACATCCAAAGAACTTAAATCTTTAATCGAAGTTTTGTTAGTGAAATTTACTCTGCCAAGTGTAATTGAGTCAATATTAACAAGCCTGAATTGTAACCTGGATAAATTAGTTATTTGTTTCACAACGCCGCATCCGGCAAACACGAAAGAAAAGGTTAAAACAAAAAGAATTTTTTTAATCATTAATTTGCTGTATAGATTCTTCTATTTTGTTTAATATTAGTTCGGCAATTCTTAATGCTCTATGCCCGTCTTCTCCCGAAATAACAGGTTTTGTTTTTTCGCTGATCGATTTTATAAACAATTCTAATTCATACTTAAGAGCGTTTACTTCCTTTATCTGGGGTTGTTCATAAACCACTTTCTTTTTATGTTCACCAACTCCAATTTCACCGAATGAAATAGAATGGGAGTCATTTTTTTCTTCTGCAGGAATTAATCTGTAGACTTCAGATGTTCCGGTAATAAAGTCGAGCGAAAGATAAGTGTCTTTTTGAAAAATTCTCATCTTTCTCATTTTCTTTTGGGATATCCTGCTGGCTGTTACATTTGCAACAGCACCGTTTTCAAACTTTATTCTTGCGTTTGCAATATCCACATTGTCAGAAACAACCGCAACACCGCTTGCTTCAACACTTATAACTTTACTTTTTATCAGACTTAAAATTATATCAATGTCGTGTATCATTAAATCCAATACTACAGCTACATCAGTCCCGCGTGGATTAAATTGTGCTAGTCTGTCAGTCTGTATAAATAAAGGATTTGATATATATTTTTCCAATGCAAGTAAAGCGGGATTAAATCTCTCAATATGCCCAACCTGAAGATTCAAACTCTTTTGGTTGCTCAAATTAACCAATTCTTCGGCTTGGGGAATTGTAGCGGTAATAGGTTTTTCAACAAAAACATGCAGCCCTTTATCTAAACACTCATTTGCAAGTTCGTAGTGTGAGTTAGTTGAAGCAGCAATAGAAACAGCATTTACAGAATTTAACAAATCATTTAAGTCTTCAAAATTTTTAGTTCCGAATTCTTGAGCTGCAAGTTTTGCCTCCTCCATATTAATATCGTACACGCCTATTAATTCGCAAGTATCAATTTGTGAATACATTTTAGTATGAAGTTTGCCGAGATGCCCTGTACCTATTACGCCAATTTTAATTTTTTCCATTTTTATTTACTCTTAATTAAACTGTAACCGATTATTCTGTCATATCCGCCCAAATCAGGTTCGTTGTAATATAAAAATATATGATACTCGTTTGAAGTATCAAAGCTGTTGCCTTCAAAGACGAGCCAGTCGTAGTTGATCTCACCCTTACTGTTACCCACTGCGGCGGCATATTGATAGTCGTAAATTCCTCTTTTTAAAGGAATCTTTAATGTATAAAGATCTTCGCTTTTATTCATTTTGTATGAATCAAGTATTGTCCAATTATTAAAAGCTCCTATGAGATAAACATCACCGTAAAGATCATCGGGTGTTCTTAATGAGAATTTTACATTTAGATACGTGGCATATCTATTTTTGAAATTTCTCAAAATCTCTCCCCCGTTTAAATCTTGTTCACCCTGCTGAAAGAAACGAGAATATTCAATTCCGTCAAACTGTGCCTGTACTTCTTTAGAATTGAAACGGTTTATATCCATTAAATTTACTTGGCGGTACTCGTTTCCAGGTTGAATATCTCTTGCGGTAAATGTGAACTTCCTGTTGGCATCCCAATAATACTGTCTTTTTAATGTATTAAACTTTCTGTCAATTATGCATGGATAATTTATTTTATGATTTTCAACTATTCTTACTTCATCTACATAACCGGGAAAAAAATCTTCCGGAAGATAAAATTTAGTAGTTACATTAAAAACCTTATTCAGATCTGTCGGGAAAAGATCCGTGCCTTCCATTATGTCCTCTCTTACTGAACTATACATTGACACTTCATTATAAATAACATAAAATTTCCCTTCAGCATAAACTAAAGTTGTGTCGCCAAAATCGGTAATGTAAAATCTCCAATTACCAGAATATGGAAAACTTACAAAATCTTTTTTTGTGGGAAAACTTCCTATATAATGATAATCTGCTTCTTCTACAGTATTTGGGAGAATTGATGCTGAAAATTTGTATCCTCTGTCTTGTCCTTGATTTGCCAAAAATAAATTGTCATAAGGAATCCAATTCTTATCGCAAAAACGAAACACTACAATTAAATTAGGCTGGTATTCTGCTTTTACATCAAACTCAATAGTGAGTTTATCATTGCTGTTTTTACCCATTAAAAGAATTGGTAATTTAGATTGTGAGTTATTTGGATAGGTTTGAATACTTTTAATATTTACTGTTTGAGAAAAAACATTAAATGAAAAAAAAATAAAACAACTAATAAATAATAGCTGAGAAAATTTCATTTTATTAAAAGTCAAATATTTCAACACATTTAATTGACGACAAGGGAATAAATATTTTAACTTTTGTCTCTTCTTTTTCGGTTTCCAATAAAATACCCTCATCATAGGCATTGACTAATTTACCCGATTTGAAAACTATTTCGTATATGGGTGTATTGGATTTAGGGTCGGATGTTATGCCGTAATTTTCGTGCATTGTTACGTTAAGAGTTTGTCCTATATATGATTCCCAATTAAATTTCATTTATTACCGCCTAATTTATTAATATGTTTTTATATAAATCTTTTACAATACGTAATGATAAGTGTTTTAATCCTTTTTGGCAAATACAAAAATCTAATTAATATAAAATAAGGCTGCACAATTTAATTATACAGCCTTAAATCAAAAAAAGTTCTTTCTGATATATTCTAAAGATTTTTAATCTCAGAAGTTAATTTGCCGATAGCATCTTTTGCATCACCAAAAAACATAAGCGAATTATCTCCATAGAATAATTCGTTATCAATCCCGGCATAACCTGGATTTAATGAACGTTTATTTATTACAACTGTTTTTGCATAATCAACATTCAATATTGGCATTCCGTAAATAGGACTTCTTGGGTTGTTTCTAGCGGCAGGGTTTACTACATCATTTGCACCTATCACAATAGCAACATCAGTATTTGCAAAATCATTGTTGATATCTTCCAAAGCAAAAAGTTTATCGTAAGGCACGTTTGCTTCTGCAAGCAGTACGTTCATGTGTCCGGGCATTCTACCAGCTACAGGGTGAATTGCAAATCTGACGTTTATGTCTTTATCTTCAAGCGCCAACATCAATTCCCTAACAGTGTGTTGAGCTTGTGCTACTGCCATTCCATAACCGGGAACTATAATTACATTGCTGGCAACTTCAAGTATCATTGCAAGTTCTTCGGCATCAACTGATTTAACATCACCTTTCGGACCTTCTCCTTCACTGCCAGCACCGTCAGTAGCACCTGCATTTGCCCACCCTCCGAGGACAACATTCATAAGTGAACGGTTCATACCGCGGCACATAATTAGTGTTAAAATAATTCCAGAAGCACCGACCAATGCACCGGCAATAATTAATACATTATTCTCCAGTATAAAACCCGTTGTTGCGGCTGCAAGTCCGGAATAAGAGTTAAGCAAAGAAATTGCAACAGGCATATCTGCTCCACCGATTGGAAGTACTAAAAGTACACCTAAAACAAGCGAAACACCTGCAATAATTAAAACAAGCGTTGCATTTGCAGGGTTCATTAAAAGATAAACACCGACCCCGATAACAACAATGAACAATAGCACATTTATTAAGTGCTGTCCAGGATAATGAACAACTTTACCTGTCACTATTCCCTGCAGTTTACCGAAGGCAATTAAAGACCCAGTAAACGTAACGCTGCCGATTAATAAACTTAGTAATATTGCAACACCTGTGTTTAGAGGCATTGCATATGTTATTTTGTAATATTCTGAAAGAGCAACTAACAAGGAAGCACCACCGCCGAATCCATTTAACAAACCGACCATCTGCGGCATTCCCGTCATTTTAATTTTAAGTGCTAAAACAGCACCAATTAAAGAACCGATAACTCCCCCTATTATAATCCATTCAAAGGTCAAAACATTTTGATCTAATAAAGTGACTACAATAGCCAGCAGCATACCTGTTGCTGAATAAAGATTTCCTTTTCTTGCTGTTTTGGGAGAACTTAATTTCTTAATACCATAAATAAAGAATATTGATGATATCAGATATGAAATTTCAATAGCTATATTCATTTTTCATTTCACCTTTTTTTGAACATTTTTAGCATTCTGTCTGTAACTAAATAACCTCCAACAACATTTATCATCGCTAAGATTACTGCTATGAGACCAAGAATTGTACTTATTGTAAATTCCTCTGCTCCCGCACTTAACAATGCACCGACAATAGTAATACCAGAAATTGCATTAGAACCGGACATAAGCGGTGTGTGCAGTGTAGGAGGAATTTTAGTTATCAATTCAAAGCCTACGAATATTGCTAATACAAAAACGTAGATCAGCATTAAAAAACTTGTAACATCCATAGATTTTTCCCTTTATTATTTTAAGAGTTCTTTGATTCTCGGATTTACTACTTCTTTATTGTGCGTAATTAATGCACCTTTCACTACTTCATCCTCTAAATCCAACCTTACTTTACCTTCTTTTGAAATATGGTTTAATAGATTAAAAATATTTTTAGAATACATTTCGCTTGCGTGTGTTGGAATTAGGCTCGGAAGATTCGATTCACCGATAATGGTTACACCATGTTTGGTAACAATTTTATCTTTTTCGCTTACTTCGCAGTTACCGCCGAACTCAACAGCCATATCAAGGATAACACTTCCGGGCTTCATATTCTTAACCATTTCTTCGGTTACTAAAACCGGAGCTTTTTTACCGGGGATTAAAGCAGTTGTAATTACAATATCAGCTTCTGTTATGTGTTTAAAGATCAGTTCTTTCTGTTTCTTCAAAAATTCTTCCGAAGCTTCTTTTGCATAACCGCCTTCGTCCTGCATGTTTTCATCGGTTTTAAATTCAATAAATCTGCCGCCAAGACTTTGAACTTCTTCTTTTACTGCAGAGCGAATATCTGAGACCTCCACAACAGCGCCCAATCTTTTTGCAGTACCGAGTGCCTGAAGTCCCGCAACACCGGCCCCCATAATAACAACTTTAGAGGGTGATATTGTACCTGCAGCAGTCATCATAAGGGGGAAAATCTTTCCGAGTTTATTTGCACACATAAGCACACTTTTGTAACCGGCTAAGTTAGCCTGAGAACTTAGTGCATCCATTTTTTGTGCAAAAGAAGTACGGGGGATCATATCCATTGAGATAACATTTATCCCTTTATCTGCACATTCTTTTGCAAGTTGGAAATTATAAAGCGGATAAAGAAAAGTGATAAGAAGTGTACCTTCTTTCATTAATTCTATTTCCTGCTTCTTTAATTCCGGGTGTTCAACGGGTCGCTGTACTTTTAACACAACATCTGCCAAACCGTACAATTGATTTATATCCTCAACGATTTTTACACCGACGGATTCGTATTGTTCATCGGGGAAACCTGCATTAAGACCTGCGTTTGTTTCTATGTGAACTTCAAATCCTGATTTAATTAATTTTAATGCAACATCGGGGATAACGGCTACTCTGTTTTCGCCAGGCAAGTTTTCTTTAGGAACTGTTATAATCACGTCTTTTTCTCCCTGTCTGATTATAAACAAAAAATATTTATTAAGGAAAATTAATACGAATTAAAAGCAATTCCAAATTTGAGGGTAAATATTTTGCATGAACACATTAAAATTCCTCGACTGGGTGTTACCGACCATTGGATAACACATTATATGTTAATAAAATTCTCTGTTATTGAACAGTTAACGATAGCAGGTCACAGCTGTCCAAAATAAATATAGAGCGTTTGAAAACAAATTAAATTGGACAGACTTCACAACTATTTGAAAACTATCCCTCATTATATTAAAATAAGTTCAATTGTTCTGATTTAGTAATATAAAACTATAGTGTAAAACTGCTTTGTTTTTAAGTAAACAGTTACCTGCGACAAACCATTAATTCTAATAATGTTCGGGGCTTGATTTAAGATATAATATTAAGATTTTAATTTTAAGCTGCCTTGTAAAGCGAAAGTCTACTTTCGCTCATAAAAGCGAATCGGGAGATTAGCTCTACATTTTTTATTTGGTGTTACCGACCCCGCAAAACAGTGGACAGACATTCGGTAACACATTATATATTAAAAAAAATTTCTGCCACTGAATGGTCAGTGGCAGCAGGTAAACTATTTATTTGTTTAACGGCTGCTCTTTTGTAAGACAATGAATCGTTCCCAAACCCCAGGCCAAATCCACTGCGTGAATGCCGGTTACTTTTCTATCCGGGAATAGCTCGCTTAAAATTCCGAGAGCTTTTCTATCGTTTTCATCATTAAAAGTCGGGACTAAAACCGAACCGTTAGCAATTAAAAAATTTGCGTAACTAACAGGCAGTTTTTGGTTTTTAAAGTAAAGAGACTTTGGCATCGGAATTTTAACAATATTTAATTTCTTTTCACCTTTTAATATTTCAAGGTTTTCTTTCAGCGGTTTGTAATTTTCATCATTGGGATTTTCTTCATCCACAGCAACAACGGTATTTTTATTTACAAACTTGCAGATATCATCCACGTGTCCGTGTGTGTCGTCTCCTGCAATTCCTTTATTAAGCCAAATCACTTTTTTAATCCCGAGATATTTGCAAAACACTTCTTCATAATCTTTTTGAGAAAATCCTTTATTTCTAATTTGGGACTTCTCATCAAGCAGACATTCCTTTGTAGTAATAAGAATCCCTTTCCCGTTTGTGTCAATGCTTCCTCCCTCCAAAACTACTTTTCTGTTTTGATGTATTGCAACCGTATTTTTTATATTAAATTTTTTGGAAATAAAGCCGGGAAGTCTTTCGTCTTTTTTATAATTATCGTACTTAGCCCAAGCATTGAATTTAAAAGATATCTGCTCAAGTTTTTTTGACTTTATATTTTCGACATAAACCGGTGAAATATCCCTCAGCCAGCTTCTGTCTGTAGCAAAGTTTATAAATTCAATGTTTTCAGAAAATGCGTGAGAAAATTTTAATATTTTTTTAGCATCAAATTTTTGTTTTTCTGATTGAACTATGATCCTAACTTTTTCACCGGAAATAAGTGCTTTTACAATTTCGGCATATATCCATTTAATCGGCATAAACTTTCCGGGCCAATCATTTCTGTTGTGCGGCCAGGCAATCCACGTTGCTTCGTGTTTTTCCCATTCTGCAGGGATGCGGTATTTTGTAGATATATTTTTGTTTGTGTTTCTTTTCATTTAACAAAAATAATTGGGGTAACTCCCGAGTCACCCCTGCGTAAATAGATACTCAATCAATTAACCGTTTAGTAATATCTGAATAAGCATCTATCCTTCTGTCCCTTAAAAAGGGCCAATTTCTTCTAATATTTTCCAAGTGGTCAATGTCAATTTCGCCGATTAAAATTTCTTCTTTTTCTTCCGAAGCTTGTGCAATAATAACACCCTGAGGATCAGCCAAGAATGATGAACCCCAAAACTTTAAACCGTCCGAGTCTTCAACTCTTTTTTCAAATCCTACTCTGTTAACTGCGGCAACGTAAACGCCGTTCGCAATAGCGTGCCCTCTTTGAACTGTTTTCCAGGCATCTAATTGTACTGCACCGTATTTTTCTTTTTCTTTCGGGTGCCAGCCGATTGCAGCAGGATAGAATAAAATATTTGCTCCCTGTAAAGCCGTCAGCCTTGCACCTTCAGGAAACCACTGATCCCAGCAAATAAGCGTGCCTACTTTGCCGTAACCGGTATCAAATGATTTAAATCCTAAGTCACCGGGTGTGAAATAAAATTTTTCGTAAAATGCCGGATCATCGGGAATGTGCATTTTTCTGTATGTTCCTATTGTATTACCATTTTCATCAATTACAACTGTAGTATTGTGATAAACACCCTCGCTCCTCTTTTCAAAAATAGGAACGATAACTACAACGTTATTTTCTTTAGCAGCATTGCTCAAAATTTTTACGGTTTTACCGTCAACCGGTTCAGCAAGGTCGAACAAATCGGTATCTTCAATCTGGCAGAAATATTCTGTCTTAAAAAGTTCTGGCAAGCAGATAATATTAGCACCTCTTAAGGAAGCATCTTTCACCCAGCTTACTGCTTTGTTCAAATTTTCTTCCCCTTTTTTTGAAAGCCTCATCTGCAAAAGACCGACTTTATATTTCCTCGGTATTTTATTTCCTTCACTCATTTAAACACCATATTAAATAAATTAATTTTCAATCAGATTTAACAACCGAACCGCTTTTGTATAATTCCTTTGATAAAATATCACCCTGTTTTGAATATTTCGTAACCCAGCCTTCCAGTTTATCATTTTTATAATTCGATCTTTTTTCTATACCGCCGAATTTATAATAGCTTATTTTTTCTCCTTCTCTTTTGCCGTCTTTATATTTTATAGTAAATTTCAAAAGCCCGTTATCAAAAAAGGTTTTATACATCCCGTCTCTAATTCTGTTTGTTTTATTTACCGAAGTTTTTAACTTACCGTTTTTATAATAAGTTAATGAGATACCGTTCGGTTGATTATTTAAATAATTGGTTTCAGATTTCAATTCGCCAGTATCGTAATAAGTTCTTGTAATTCCCTGCTGAATACCTTTTAGGTAATCTCTTTCTTCCTGTAATACACCGCCTTCAAAATAAAATCTTGAAAATCCATTTAAAGTATCATTTACAAATGCCCATTCTTCTTTTAAATAACCATCGGGATAATATATGTTTGATGTGTTTTGTTTTTTACCGTCTCTATAAAAGATTTCTTCTTTTAAAGAACCTGTTTGAAAATAATTCTTAATTGTTTTTTCTTCAGATTCAAATTTACCCATGTAATCATATTTTGTCCTGTTTAGTAATTCACCGTGCAAATAATCGTCTACAACTCTTTCATTACTGGCTAAATCATAAACTACCACCTGTTTCTCTAATCTATCGTTTACAAAGAAAGCTGACAAAGCTACTTTGCCGTCTTTATAATAAACAAACGTTTTCCCGTTCAATAAATCATTCACTAAATTTCTTTCAACTTCTATGCCCCCGGATTTATAATAAGTAAAGCTTGTACCGTTTAGCATTCCTTTTTTATATTTCCATTTCCCCTGAAGTTCACCGGATTTATAATAAGTTTTTGTAATGCCTTCCAATTTACCGTTGATATAATATTGCTCTGCCCAAAGTTCCCCTGTTTCATAATGCCATTTTGAAGTGCCATTTTTTTTGCCATTTCGGTAGTTCCAAACAATACTCAATTTTCCATCGGGAAAATACCATTCGGATTTACCTTCTTCAACACCGTCCTTGAATTTCCATTTCTTCCACAATTTACCGCTTGGATAAAATTCGAGGTATTCTCCGTCAAGTTTGTCGTACCAATAATCCCCCTGCGTTTTTATTTTACCGTCAGAATAATATGTTTTTTTTACTTTTGTTCCTGATAACTTTTGTGCATTAACGAACGCAAAAGCAGCAATAGAAATTAAAAGTGTAATCAGAATTTTCAATATATTTTATTTTTAATTATTAATTAAAAAACCGGCTTTCTTTAAAAGTATTTTAGATTCATCAAGTTCACTTTTTGAGGAAAATGATAACCTAAAAGTGCCCCCAACGTTTTCTCTTATTTTCTGAAGTTCGATATCTTTTATATTAATATTTTTTTCGGCTAAGGTTTTAGTTATTTTGTACAAAATTCCGGGTTCATCTTTTATAAAAATAAACAGGTCGAACAGAGGATGAATAAATCCTTTTTTATTTTCGGGAATTGATTCCCTATTTAATTTAGCTTTTTCAAAATTAGAGCGTAAAGTTGCAAAATCCTCCTCTATTACCATATTTTTTATTCTACCTAAATTTTTCTGAAAGGTATCTATGGAAGAAACGATGTCATTTTTATTTAGCTCAATAATCGATTTCCATATATCAAAATTGCTTGAAGCGATTCTCGTTAAATCTCTAAATCCACCAGCAGCAAAATTTAGATAATTTATATTACCGTTATTTGATGAAACGGAATTAAGAAGTGCAACGGATAGTAACTGCGGCAGATGACTGACATTTGCGACAACATCGTCGTGCAGAAAAGGATCAAGATAAATTCCTCTGGCACCAAGCAAATTTACGAAGCGAAGAAAATCCAAAATTTTTTCACTCTCCTTTGCTTTCTCCGAAATAATGTAAACAGTATTTTCAAACAGAAGGGGGTCGGAATTTTTGAAACCGCCGGCTTCTTTTCCCGTCATTGGGTGTCCGCCGATGTAGATGCCTTGGCTTTCAACACTTTGCCATTCTTTTTCAAAAGGTCCTTTTATACCACAGACATCGGAAATAATTGCATCTTTTTTTATTAGTGGAATTAACTTTTTAAAGAATTTTAAAGATAAATCTGTAGGCAGACTTAAAATTATGAAATCGTATTCAGCAGCTTCTTCAATTGAATTTAATTTTTGGTCTATAACTTTTTCCTCTAAAGCTAATTCTATTGTTTCTTTATTATCGAAAGCTGCAATTTTTAATTTAATCGGACTTTTTCTCAAAGCTTTTGCAATAGAACCGCCAATAAGTCCCAAACCTATTATTGCAATATTATTTATTTGAAAGTCTTTTGCGTTCATTTATCAAAAATATTTTTGAGCAATATAAAAAATTAAACCAATTGAGAAGAGATTTCAATTTAAATATAAAATACAAACCCTTACTTAAATTTAGCAAGGGCTTTTAATATTATAACTATAAATTACTGAAAGTGTAAATATTCTTTATATTTACAATTTACATCTTTCTTCCAATCACTTCCGCTATCAGTTTTATTTGTTTCATTAATTCAGCAAATTGATCGGGTAGTAATGACTGCGGTCCATCCGATAGTGCTTGCTCGGGATGATTGTGTACTTCAATCATTATTCCGTCCGCACCGGCGGCAATTGCTGCCCTTGCCATTGGAAGAACCTTGTCCCTGATGCCTATTGCGTGTGAAGGATCTGCAATTATGGGCAAATGGCTCCTCTTATGGATGACAGGAATTGCAGAAATATCAAATGTATTTCTGGTGTAAGTTTCAAAAGTTCTTATTCCTCTTTCACAAAGTATTACGTTAGGGTTGCCGCTTGCAAGAATATATTCAGCAGACATCAGCAAATCTTCCACTCTTGCAGCTAATCCTCTTTTAAGCATAACAGGTTTATTTGATTTACCGACAACTTTTAGAAGAGGAAAGTTCTGCATATTTCTCGCTCCTATTTGTATTATATCAACATATTCTTCCAATAAATGGACTTGTTTTGTTTCCATCAGTTCAGATATTACAACTAAATTATTTTCATCTGCTGCTTTTCTTAATAACTTTAATCCTTCTTCTCCCAAGCCTTGAAATGAATAAGGAGAAGTTCTCGGTTTAAATGCACCGCCTCTTAAAATTTTTGCACCGGCATCTGCAACTATTTTTGCAATTTCAAATATTTGGTCTTCGTTTTCAATCGCACAAGGCCCTGCCATAACTTCAATTTCATTTCCACCGACAATAACACCGTTAATATTAATCTCCGTGTTTTCTTTTTTAAATGAACGGCTGGCTAATTTGTACGGCTCCGTAATTCTATATACCTCGGAAACACCGTCAAGTACTTTAACCTTTCTTATATCAAAAGTAGGATGAACACCAATTGCGCCCAATACAATTTGTTCAACACCTGTTGATTTATGAACCGAGAACTTGAATTCTTCAAGCTTTTTAATTATCGTTTCAATTTTTTCTTCTGAAATATTTTTCTCTAATACTATTACCAATTTTTTCTCCTTTTTAGGAAAAGTTAATGAAAGTTTTTTTCTCCAACCGTTAAAGCTATATTAATATAATCATCTTTTGTCGGTACAGCACATGAGTATTTTGCACTGTAAGAACAATAGGGATTATAAGCAAGATTAAAATCAATTGTATAAATAAAATTATAGTCGGCATTAAATTCAAAATCTAAATACCTTCCGACACCGTATGTTTCTTTGCCGGTTGTATTATCAATAAACCAAATTGAATAATATTTCTCTCCGCTTTTTATTTGTCCTTGATAAACGTTCATTTTGTATTCTTTATTTTCAAAGTCGAATTTAATGTAACCGAATTTTAAAGTTTTTCTTACTTCACCCTTTGTTCCGTATACATCAACAGTATCCTGTTTTTCATAACGGTATAGCTTGCTATTAAATACAAAATTAGGACTAACAGGATAATAATTAAGCGGTTGAAAAACAGCATTCGAATCAACATTAAAAGGTGAACCCGGATTATTCTTCATATAATTGTCTTTTACTTTCCTCATTTTTACAATTGATGTAATATATTTTTGCTGCTCGGTAGTATATTCAATCCCGCAAGAATTTAAAATCGCAACAAATAAAAGGAACAAAATAATTAGGCTAATTTTATATTTTATAATATTTTTTTTCATTTCTTTTTTTCGCCCTTTACTTTTCTCTTTAATTCATTCAACTTATTCAATGCTTCAATCGGTGTCAAATCATCAATTTGAATGTCTTCGATTTCATCTCTAAGTTTATCGTCTTTTATTTCAAACATATTAATTTGATTTTGCTCTTCTCTATTTAATTTACTCAATTTTTCTTTTCTTGTCTCGTAGGATGTTAGTTCCTTTGTCTCCAAGTTTTCAAGAATTTCTTTTGCTCTGTTTGTAACAAACTTTGGAAGACCCGCCATTTGTGCAACCTGAATACCGTAACTGTGATCTGCTCTACCGGGATTAACTTTGTGAAGAAAAATTACTTTGTCGTCGATTTCCCTTACTTCAACTTTATAATTTTTTATTTTGGGAAAGATTGCTGCCATTTCATTCAGTTCGTGGTAATGAGTGGCAAATAATGTCTTGGCAGAAACATCGGGATTCTCGTGTATGTATTCTGTAATTGCCCAAGCAATAGAAATACCGTCAAAAGTACTTGTCCCCCTGCCGACTTCATCCAACAAGATTAAACTTTTGGATGTTGCGTTATTTAAAATGTTTGCTGATTCCTGCATCTCAACAAGAAATGTGCTTTCACCAGCGGCAATATTATCGCTCGCACCTACTCGGGTAAATATTCTATCCGCCAGACTTATCTCGGCTTCTTTAGCTGGAACAAAAGAACCGATTTGTGCAAGAAGAACGATAAGTCCAATTTGACGGAGATAAACGGATTTACCAGCCATATTTGGTCCTGTGAGTAATATTATCTGATTGTTTTCAATGTCTAAATTGTAATCATTGGGTGTAAATTTTTCACCCGGAGGAAGCAATCTTTCAACAACGGGATGCCTGCCCTCTACAATTTTAATGTGTCCGTCTTCAAATAATTTCGGTTTAATATAATTGTATTCTTCCGCACACTGAGCAAATGAAACAAAGCAGTCAAGCATTGCAATTAATTTTGCATTTGATTGTATTGCTTCTGTATCGGCAGTAACTTTTAGTCTCAGTTCATTAAAAAGTTCTGTCTCTAATTCGTAAATTTTCTCCTCGGCGTGCAGAATTTTTTCCTCAAATTCTTTTAATTCAGGAGTGATAAATCTTTCCGAATTTACAAGTGTTTGCTTGCGTATGTAATAATCCGGCACTTTGTCTTTGTGAGTATTGCTGATATTAATATAGTACCCGAAGACTCTATTATAGCTAACTTTTAAAGATGGGATATTAAGTTTTTCTCTTTCATTTTTTTGAAAGTCTGAAATCCAATTCTTACCGTTAATTGAAATGTCTCTTAGCTCATCAAGTTCCGGACTATAACCTTCTCTTATTACTCCTCCGTCAACAATTCCGAGAGGAGGCGAATCAATTAGTGTTTCATCTATGGTGTGAACTATATCATCCAAGGAATTCAATTCGTTTCCTAATTGATTAAGACTCTGAACTTCAGTGCCTAATAATTCTTTTTTAATTGCGGGAATCTTTTTTAATGAAAATTTAAGGTTAACAACTTCTCTCGGATTAGCTCTGCCTGTACATACTTTTGATATCAGTCTTTCTAAGTCACCGATTTCTTTTAATTGATCGTAAAGATTTTCTCTTATCTTTTTTTTGTTTAATAAATCCTCTACACTCTCTAGTCTTTTTAAAATTGATTCCTTTTTTAGAAGCGGAGATGATATCCATTTTTTAAGCAACCTGCCGCCCATAGCAGTTACGGTTTTATCAAGTATATCAATTAGTGTTCCTTCTTTAGCCCCTTCCTGCATAGAGTAAGTTATCTCTAAATTTCTTCTTGTTGCCTGGTCAAGTATCATATAATCGGACGGATTATACGCAGAGATTTTTGTTATATGAGAAAGCGCTGCTTTTTGTGTTTCTTTTAAGTAATTTAGGACGGCACCCGATGCTATAATACCGACAGTAAAATTTTCCAGTCCGAAGCCTTTTAGAGTTACCGTTTTAAAATTTACAAGGATAAGATCTTTTGAATATTCAAAATTGAATATCCAGTCTTCTAGTTTTGTTAATCTAATTTGAAGATTAAGTTTATTGATAATACTAGTAAATAAATCTTTATCTTTTTTTTGAATTAATATTTCTGAAGGAGAAATAGATTCTATTTGCTGCTGTACTTGTTCAGAAGAAATTTCATAAGCATAAAATTCACCCGTTGATATATCACAAAACGAAATCCCGGCATAATCATCCTTAATACAAATTCCCATTAGGTAATTGTTTTTTTTATGATCAAGAAGTTTATCATAAAAATTAACCCCGGGGGTTACAATTTCAATTACTTCCCTTTTAACAATTCCTTTGGCAAATTTTGGATTTTCAACCTGCTCACAAACTGCAACCCTGTAACCCGCTCTAATTAATTTAGGTAAATAATTATCAATAGCGTGGTGTGGAAATCCGGCAAGAGGTACTTCACCGGCTGCACCGTTAGATCTTTTAGTAAGCGTAATTCCCAAAACCTTTGATGCAATTTTAGCGTCTTCTTCAAAAGTCTCAAAAAAATCCCCCATTCTGAACAACAGAATGGAATCAGGGTTTTCCTTCTTAATCTTAGTGTATTGTTCCATTAAGGGGGTATTAGCCATTAGTTTTTACTTTAAAAAATAAATTTAAAATTACCTGAATATTGAACGAATATCAATTATGTAGGATCTTATTCGATGTAATATTAATTATTATAATTAACTTTGGTATCAAAATCCTAAAATTTACTGATTAGATGAAAAAAAAATTAAATAGAAAAGTGCTTAATTTTTCAAAAGACAAAGCCTGGATGAACAACACAATTATTCTAACAAAGCACACTCTTGTCTGGCTCAACCAATTAAGTAAAAAATATAATAAAAAAATTAAGAGATTAGACCAAATCCCTAACGAAGAATTGAAAGAAATTGCAAGTAGAAATTTTAATGCACTTTGGCTAATAGGAATTTGGGAAAGAAGTACGGCATCAAAAAGAATTAAAGAATTAACAGGTAATTTTGATTGTGTTTCGTCAGCATATTCAATTTATGATTATAAAATATCTAAGGATTTGGGAGGACGAAAAGCTTTATTAGATTTATCAAAAAGAGCTAAAAAATTCGGGATTAAATTAGCCAGCGATTTCATACCCAATCATACAGGCATTACTTCAGATTGGCTTTTCAAACATCCTGATTATTTTATACAAACAATATCTAAACCATTTAATAATTACTCATTTACAGGTAAAAATTTATCAAGTAATAAAAATTACGAAATAAAAATTGAAGACGGATATTATTCCAGGAAAGATGCCGCTGTTGTATTTCGGTTTAAAGAAAAGAAAACTGGGAAAATTAGATATATTTACCACGGCAATGACGGTACTAACATGCCGTGGAACGATACCGCACAACTGGACTTAACGAAAGCTAAAGTACGCCGTGCCTTAATCAATCAAATAAAAAAAATCGGCAGGCTTTTTCCAATAGTAAGAATTGATGCAGCAATGATGCTGACAAAATATCATTTTACAAGATTGTGGTACCCGAAAACTTTTGAATCATCTTCAGTACCGTCAAGATATATTGCAACATTGGAAGAAAAAGATTTTAATAAAAAATTCCCAAACGAATTCTGGAAAGATTTGACAGATGAAATTAAAAAAAGTAGAAAAGATCTCTTCCTTTTTGCTGAAACCTACTGGATGACAGAGTGGTATTTTATTAAAGAACTTGGAATGAATAGGGTTTATAATAGTGCTTTTATGATTATGCTGCTTCAAGAGAAGAACGAAGATTATCATCAAATGATTAAAAATATATTAAATGAAAATCCTGAGATTTTGAAAAGATTTGTCAATTATTTGAGCAACCCCGATGAAGAACCAGTAGTAAATAAATTTGGAAAAGGAGATAAATATATTGGCATAAATGTAATGATGCTTACTTTACCCGGATTACCTCTTTTTGCTCATGGTCAGATTGAAGGCTTTTACGAAAAATACGGAATGGAATATGACCGACCGCACGATAATGAAATAATTGATGAAGAATTTTTAAACCGGCATAATTATGAGATCTTCCCATTGATGAAAATTAGGAAATTATTTAGCGGAGTAAAAAACTTTGAATATTTCTCATCAATTTTAAAGAATGGAAAATTTGAAAGAAATGTTTTTGCATATACAAATAAATACGGTAGAAATAAAGCTCTTGTTATTTATAATAACAAATTAGATAAAACTAATTTTACATTAAAAGATTCTTATCCTAAAATAAATAAAGACGGAACGTTTATGTTTACTAGTATAGCAAAAGCTTTAGATATGAAAAACTCAAAAAAATATTTTTACATTTATGAGGACTTCAAAACTAAATTACAATATATAATTTCTGGTTTCGATGCTCATAAGTACGGGTTGTCATTTAAATTAAAAGGTTACGAATATAAATTATGCTTAAAGTTTACGGAAGTAATTGATAAAAAAGGTAACTATAAAAAGTTATATTCAAAATTTAATGGGAATGGTGTGCAGGCTATAGCTAATTTTTTAGATAAATAAACCGATTTATCTGTTTACTTATACTCCTTTTATAAAGCCACCGTCAACCGGTATGGTACAGCCTGTAATATAACTTGCTTTCATTGATGCCAAAAAGACCACTAAGGATGCAATCTCTTCCGGCGCTGCAAGTCTGTTCATTGGTATTCCTCTAGCAATCTCCGATAAAACTTCTTCGTGAGAAGTGTTCTTTTCTTTAGCTTTGCTTACAGCCAGTTCATACACACGGTTTGTAAGTGTGTAACCGGGTGCAACATTATTAACTGTAATATTATATTTACCTAATTCATTGCTTAGGGATTTACTTAGTCCGACTAATCCTGTTCTAATTGTATTGGAAAGAATTAAATTATCAACAGGCTGTTTAACAGTAATAGAAGTAATGTTTATTATTCTCCCCTATTCTTTCTCTATCATTTTGGGAGCAACAAGTTTAGTTGTTGTTACGGCACTTAAAAAAATTTGGTCTATTGCATTTTGCCAATCATCTTCTTCAAAATCTTGAAAATTACCCTGAGGCGGACCACCGCAGTTATTTACAAGAATATCAATACCATCGAATTCCTTGTTAACGACATTGATAGTATTTTCGATATCTTTTTTCTTACTTAAATCACAAACACACCAAAGAACATCTACTCCAAATTTGTTTTTTATTTCATCCGAAGTTTTCAAAAGGTGTTCTTTGTTCCTTGAACAAATGGCAACTTTAACTCCCTCAGCTACAAATCCTTCTGCAATTGCCCTGCCGATGCCCTTGCTTGCAGCTGTTATTAATACAGACTTTCTACTAATACCTAGATACATCTTTTATAATTATTAAAATCTTTTAACATTAATAAAATTACGTTGAAATATCAATTATTAAATGAACTGATAATTCCGATAATGCCTATTCTTATCATCATGACAGCTATTGCTGCCATAAATAATGAAGCAACTTTAGCAAAAGCTTTAGCTCCACCCTCTCCAATTACTTTTATAAATAAATTTGCATTAGCTAATATTATCCACACAATAATAAAATTTAATATTATAGATAATATTGTTGCCAAATAACCGAAATTATCTACAAGAATTATAATTGTCGTTAATCCTGCAGGTCCCATTATAAGCGGTATTCCAAGGGGAACAATACCGATGCTTTTTCCTGGGTCTCTTCTTCGCTCGCCTGCTGACATAATATCAGTTATTGCAAGAACAAGAAGTATAACTCCGCCGGCAATTTTAAAATCATTGATTGTAATACCTAAAAAATTGAAAACTAACTTACCGGTTAATAAAAAAACAACGGCTACAATAAATGCAGTTATTATTGCATCCCTTACTAATTTTTTTATATTTTGTTTATCCAGCCCTTCAATATAACCTATAAAGAGAGGTGTTACACCGACTATATTTATAGCAACAAATAATGGAATAAATGACATTAGAAATATTTCAAAACTCATATAAAACTCTGGGTGAATTATTAATGAAGATAAGAAATATTAATAGTAATGTTTAGTTAAAAAAGAAAAATTATTCCTTGGCACTTGAAACAATCTCTTCGGTATCCGTAGCTATTACAAGTTCTTCATTAGCAGGGATACAAAAATACTTTTATTTTAGATGAATCTTTCGAGATCAATTCAGTATTGGAATTATTCTTTTTTTCATTTATTTCAATACCGAGAAATTTAAAATTACTACAATTTTTTCCCTATTTTTAGGATAAAAACAAAAACATACTTCTAAATAATGAGAATGTGAAATTTCTGAAATACTGAAAACTTTCAGCTAATTTTTATAACTTAAAAAATATTTTTTGATCTATTATTTTTATACTTAAATAAATGACACCACAACAAGCTTTAAAAAAATATTTCGGATATTCCTTTTTCAAACCAAATCAAGAGGAAATTATAAAAAATATTTTGGAGGGGAACAATGTTTTAGCCGTACTACCTACAGGGGCAGGCAAATCCATTTGTTATCAAATTCCTTCTATAGTTTCAAGTGATTTTTCTATTATTATATCTCCGCTAATTGCTTTAATGAAAGATCAAGTTGATTCATTAAATAAAGAGGAAGAGATTGCCGGGTTTGTAAATAGCACAATGGATTATAAAGAATATGAAACTGTAATGCAGAAAATTACATATGGTAAGTTGAAGATATTATTAGTTTCCCCGGAAAGATTAGAGAACAGAGAATTTGCTAAAAGAATAAAGGAATTGTCACTTACATATCTTTTTGTGGATGAAGCACATTGCATAAGTGAGTGGGGGCATAACTTCAGACCGAGTTATAGAAAAATTAAGAATTTTGCCGAATATATTTCTGTCAAACATATTTCTGCTTTTACAGCTACAGCTACCCCTGAAGTAAGAGATGATATTATAAAACAATTAAATTTTAAAAACCCCAAAATATTTGTTAAAGGTTTTGAAAGAGATAATCTTTATATAAATGTTATTCAAACCACAAAGAAAAAAGAGACAACATTATCACTAATTAAACAATTCCATTTACCGGCTATTATTTATACAAGCTCAAGAAAATCTTCGGAAGAAATAACTGAATATTTGAATTTATACAAAGTAAAATGTAATTATTATCATGCCGGACTTAACCCTGAAATAAGAATAAAAATACAGGATGATTTTCAGAATGGTAAAATAAAAATTATAGCCGCAACTAATGCATTTGGAATGGGCATTGATAAAAAGGATATACGTTTAATTATTCATTATAACACTCCAAGTACAATAGAAAATTTTTATCAAGAAATAGGAAGAGCAGGAAGAGATGGTAAAGATTCTTATTCATTCCTGCTTTATGAGAAGGCAGATATGAACATACACAATTACTTCCTTCTTAATTCAAATCCTGATAAGAAATTAATTCAAGATGTTTATAATGCTGTTTGCGACTACGGAAAAGTTGCTGTCGGTTCCATAAATGAAGATGAGATTTTTATCAATACTGATTTTATAAATACCTGTGTTAAAAGAAAGTTAAACAGTGGCTTGCTTTATTCAGCCTTAAATACGCTCCAGTCAAGCGGCTATATAAAATTAATATCTAATTATAACAAGAAGACAACTCTAAAAGTAAATTTTAGTCCTGAAAAGTTAAAAACATTTATTAAAAAAACTCACAACTTCAGTATAAAAGAATTACTGTTGTACCTTGTTAAAAAATACGGTGGAGTTATCTTCAATAAAACAGTTGGCATTAATTTAACTGAAATTTCAAAATATCTAAGTTTCAATTTAAGTCTTATTAAAGAAAATTTTGAAAAATTAAATGATCTTGGTGTTTTAACATTCAGGAAAAATGCAAGCGGTGATTACGTTACATTGGCAACACAAAGAGTAAGTACTGACAGACTACAAATTAATTACAAAAAAATAAATTCGGCTTACTTGTTGGGACAAGAAAAAATTGAAAAAATGTTGGGCATTATTTTTACAAAAGAATGTAGATTCAAGTATATACTAAATTATTTTGGTGAAAACACAACAGGTTATTCTTGCGGGAAATGTGATGTATGTAAACAAGGACAAAATTTTTCGGATTTTTCATCTGATTATATAAAAGAAATTATTCTCAGAGCAATAAATCAAAACGAAGATATATTAAGTGAAGATGATTTAATAAAAATTCTAAAAGGTGAAAGTAGAATATCTTCATATACTAAAATGGATTTTTACGGTTCTTGTATAAACTTTTCCAAAGAAGAATTGGTAAATATACTTGAAAATTTATATGTAAATAAATTATTACATAAGCCCGGTAAAAGAAATGAAAGAATAAAAATTACAAATAATGGGAGGGAATCAATCCCAAAACAAGATAATGAAGACAAAGGCATTGATGAAATAGATTACAAGTATAATGAAAGCTTAGAAGTATATTCAAAATTAAAATTAGTTAGACAAAATACAGCGAAGAAATTTTTACAAAAACCTGCCTTAATATGTCCTGATGAAATACTTAAAAGGATAGCCGAAGAAAAGCCCGTTACAGAAGATGAATTGATGAACATTAAAGGTTTTACTAAAAAGATGTTCAATAAAGTTGGAAGTGATTTAATAGAGGGAATAAAAGCTTTTGAACAAAAAAACAGCAAAGATAAAAACTTACCACCTAGCGTTAATGAAACACTACGTCTATTGAAAGATGGATATTCATTGAACGCTATCTCTAATATAAGAAAACTGTCAGAAACTGTGACCTCTATGCATGTTGAATCTATTTTAGAACTGAATCCGGAACTTGAAATTAAAAATTTATTGAGCAATGAAATTATCAATACAATTAGTCACGAATTAAATATGGGGTTTATAAATCTAAAAGATCTAAAAGAAAGACTTCCAAAAGAAATTACATATCCTATGATAAGAATTACTGCAGCAAAATTTAAGGTTTCCTCTTCTCGTTTTCACGCAGATAAGCAATAACTTTTTCGAAAAAAGACTTCCAATTATCCGGATTCTTTTTATAATAATCCAAAGTTTTTATATATAAATTTTTGGTGACATTATAACGGACAAATATTACTTTTTGTTCATTGGTAAAACTTAGGGAATCCGCGGCTAAAGAATCTTGAGCAATTACCAAGTCAGCATATATTTTAATAAATGTTTTTTCTTTAATCTTTTGATCTTTTGCACAGCCCCAAAGAAACAAAGATATAAAAAACAATAGGAAGATAAATGAAATAAAATTATTCGAGGGATATTTTTGAAATATTATCTTCAACGTTAATCAATTTTCTTGCTTGCTTCAAATAAAATTTTCTTTTCTTTAGACGTTAAATTTTGGTAACCCGATTTACTAATTTTATCAAGTATTTTATCAATCTGTTCTTGTGTTACTTCTTTTTCTTTATCTTTAGCATCATTAGAAATTTCATAAAATTTAGCTTTTTCTACATTTTTATCCTCTTTTTTAAAAGGATTTTGCAAATTACTAAAAGGGTTGTGCCTACTGCTTAAATAAAAATTCCAGTTTAATATCCTCTTTAAAGATATGGAACTATCTTTATCGAACATTATAAAAATGAAAGCTGCCAATGCTCCACCGAGATGTGCCAAATGCGCAATGCTGCTTCCGGCACTGTCAACCAGCATAATTTCCATCAGAACGAGAAAAGTAATAAGATATTTAGCTTTTATAGGAATAAAAAAATATAAATAAATTGGTCTGTCGGGAAAGAACAATGCAAATGCAATCATAACACCGTAGATGGAGCCAGAAGCACCGATTGTTACTGCTGATGATAAACCAAACAAAGGTGAAAGGAATAAGTGGAATAATCCTGCAGCAACTCCGCACAATAAATAAAAAGTGAAAAACTTTTTTGCACCCCACATATTTTCAATTTCAATCCCGAACATCCACAGCGCAAACATATTAAATAAAATATGACCGAACCCGCCGTGCATAAATTGATATGTTATTAACTGCCAAAACTGAAAATTATAACTTTGTCCGGCGGCATCTACACCGCCTAAAGGGTTTAGTGCAAACCATCTGTTGATAATATACCAACCTGGTAAACCGTTAAAAGAAAGATTATTTAGTAATGTTAGGAGAAAAAATAAAACGCCGTTTATGATTAAAAGTTTTTTAATCACAGGCGGGAAAAGACTAAATCCTCCGAATCCTCTCGGTCTGTAATAATTATTCACAATATCCTTTTGTTATTATCTATTTGGAAGTTAAAGCTTTCACTCCCGGTAAAAGCTTCCCTTCTAAAAATACCAATGAAGCACCGCCGCCGGTTGAAACGTGTGAAACGTTATCCTCCAAGCCTGCTTCTTTAATAGCAGCAGCAGAATCTCCTCCGCCGACTATCGTAATACTGCCGTTATCTGTTGCTTTTTTTAATGCGTTTGCAATTGAAAAAGTTCCATTTGCAAAATTTTTAAATTCAAAGACACCCATAGGACCATTCCAAACAATAGTTTTTGAATTTATTATTTGTTCGGAAAATAATTTAACTGTTTCGGGACCTATATCCAACCCCATTTGTGTAGGCGGTATATTTCCTGCAGGAACTATCTGAAAACCTGATTCATTACTGAATTTATCGGCAGTAACAATATCAATTGGAAGGAATAATTTTGTGCGGCTGTTTTCAATTGATTTCAGTATTTCTTTTGCCAGATCTATTTTATCTTCTTCCAATAGTGAAGTCCCAATTTCTTTTCCTTGAGCCTTAAAAAAAGTAAAGGCCATCCCTCCGCCGATGAGAAGCAAATCAACTTTGCCCAAAAGATTTTTAATTACATCAATTTTACCTGATATTTTTGCACCCCCCAAAATAGCACAGTACGGTTTTGCTGGATTTTCTAATTTACTTCCCAAATAATCCAATTCTTTTTTCATTAAATACCCGGCAACACAATGAGAAATGAATTTTGTAATCCCTTCCGTGGATGCGTGTGCTCTATGTGCTGTTCCGAAAGCATCGTTTACATAAACATCAGCAAATTCAGAAAGAGCTTTTGCAAAATCGGGATCGTTTTTTTCTTCTTCTTTGTGGAATCTAAGATTTTCCAATAGAATAACATCTGAATGCTGCATATTATTTATGAGTAACTCGGTATCATCACCGATACAATCATTTGAAAATATTATATTTTTATTCAAAAGTTCGCCCAATCTTTTGGCAACAGGTTCAAGACTAAACTCCGGTTTCTTTTCCCCTTTTGGCCTGCCGAGGTGACTCATCAATATAGTTTTTCCACCGTCTTTAATAATTTTATTTATAGTCGGAAGAGAAGCCGTTATTCTCTTATCATCAGTTATATTTTGGCTTTTGTCAAGCGGTACGTTAAAATCAACTCTAACTAAAACTCTTTTATCTTTTAATTCAATATCATCAATTGAAAGTTTATTCATAATTTTTAAATTGGATAAATGGAGATGGTTTACTTGAATAACCCCAGTCTTTAGACTGGGGACAGTGTAATAGTCAACCTATTTTTTTTATCAAATCTACAACTCTGCAAGAGTATCCCCATTCATTATCGTACCAGCCTATTACTTTTACCATTTTGCCGAATGACATTGTGGATAATGAATCAAAAATAACAGAGTGAGGATTATCAATAATATCAACGGAAACAAGAGGTTCGTCTGAATATTCCATTATTCCTTTTAATCCGTTTTCTGCTGCATCTTTAAATGCTTTGTTTATTGCATCTACGGTTGCTTCTTTATTTAAAGTAGCAACAACATCTGTTATCGATCCGTCCGGTACGGGAACACGCAACGCCATTCCGTCTAATTTACCGTTTAACTCCGGAATAACCTTCCCTACTGCTTTTGCAGCACCTGTTGTTGTCGGAATAATAGAGACGGCGGCAGATCTTGCCCTTCTTAGATCTCTATGTGGTAAATCCAATAATCTTTGGTCGTTTGTGTATGAGTGAACGGTAGTCATAAAAGCATGCTCTACCCCGAATGTATCATTTAATACTTTTATCATAGGTGCAAGACAGTTTGTAGTACAGGATGCATTTGATAAAACTTTGTGTTCATCCTTAATTTGATCTTCATTTACGCCTAAAACTATTGTTGCATCTATTTCGTCTTTTGCCGGAACCGTCAAAATAACTTTTTTAGCACCTGCGTTAACGTGATTCATACATTGTTCTCTAGTTGTGAATACTCCTGTTGATTCAATAACAACATCGGTGTCGAGTTCGCCCCAATTTAATTTTGATGGGTCTCTTTCTGCTGTAATTTTTATTCTATCGCCGTTTACAATTAAGTCGTTTCCGTCAACTTCAATTGTTCCGTCAAATCTTCCGTGTACAGAGTCATATTTTAATAAATGAGCTAATGTTTTAGCATCGGTAAGATCGTTTATACCTACAAAATCAAAACCGCTTAATTTTAAACTTCTACGAAAAACTAATCTTCCAATTCGTCCAAATCCGTTAATACCAACTTTGACCGTCATTTTTTAAACTCCTTTTTTTAATTTTTAAAATTAGTCAAAGGGTAAATGAATTTCAATTATGTCTTTAAGTGATATTTTCTTCGATGTCACCGACTATTCAGCAACATTTTATTGGTGAATTTTCTGAAACTGAATGATGTAAGTGGCAGCTGTTAAAAGGTGGTTTGAAGAGCGAGCAGGTTTGCCTTGGCGGTAGACACAGGTTGCTCGCTCAAAAATCAAAATTATAAATGAGCGACGAACCTCGTCGCTCTACAAATATAAAACCTGGTTTCATTTTATAAATTTTCTTACTTTATGATATGGTTTTTTTAAGGCTGTCACTGCCTGCCCCAAGTTTTTTATCGGGGAACATACCGAGACAGCATAATTACAATTTGGAATTACTTTGTTATTACGATATGGTCCGTGACAACCAAGATAGAGTATATCGAAATTCCCGATGTTTTTAAAACATCGGGAATTTAATTTCTTTCGTTTTGCGTCTTACATTTATCCGCCCAAGGCGGATTTTACGTAAATTATTTCAACAACAACATCTTCCTAGTTTGTACAAATGCCTCTGTCTGTATACGGTAGAAATAAACTCCGCTTGCCAGCCCTTTGGCATCAAAGGTTCTTTCGTAGATACCGGGGGTCAACACTTCGTTTACCAGCGTTACTACGACCCTGCCTAAGACATCGTATACCTTCAAGGTTGTAAATCCTGACTCAGCAATCTTGAACCGGATTGTTGACGTAGGGTTGAAAGGGTTGGGATAGCTCTGCATCAACTCAAAGTTTTCCGGTAGACTTTCATTCTCCTGAATATCTGTTACGGTCTTACACTTGCCCAAACTGTCGGCAGCCCAAATTGAATTTACTTCTCCTGTAGTGAGGGCTCGATTGAAGAGTTCTAACTCATCAACAACTCCCTCAAACATAAAATTAGTATCCTGATCATAGGAATGACTTGCTATTCTGAATACACCCGTATTGGTAAGAGATCCGTTATAGGGTGTTGGGTCACTTGTATCCACAAGATTACCATCAACATAGAACCTGAGTCCACCAGTATCATTTCTATCAACAGTAACA
>JACZTL010000030.1 GCA_022573715.1 Bacteroidota bacterium | reverse complement strand
CCCTCAAGCCATACGCCTCGGCTTATTTTGGTCCTAATTGCGTTCTCTGTGTAGCCCGAAATCTTCGAGAACAGCTTTATCGTTACATACCGAGTCATGCTGCCAGACCTTCGACGCTGCCGAACAGGGGCTTGACCTCTTTCCATTCATTCGAGGGAACTATCTTTGGAGGAACATCAAGTTTTCCGTCACAATCATGTATTGCGTCCCAACTGAGCGCGAAGAGATTACATCGATTTCGTCCGCCTTGACGGGTTTTGACGATGAATCCGTAGTACAGGAGTTCATTAAGAGCAGCATGGAGTGTCGCACGCGATTTCCATCCTTTCTTTTCCATTCAGTCCACCCATTTGCCTGTATACCAAATATTATTGCAGCAGCCGTACTAGGTGAATTAAATAAATAATCTGATTGAAAGACTAAATAATTGCCTTCTTCTTTCAATACAAAACTTTCTTTTAATACCTTCCGCTGATTAACTATCCATTGAGGTGCAGCTTTTGATTCATTTATTTTAGCTTTTGAACCATTAAAAACAATAAAACCATCTTCAACATATTCACCATTGCCGTAGTAATCTTTTCTCTTACAATGATATATATCTTTTTGTAATTTAGATTTTTGTATAGGCTCAATTATTGGGAATCCTAGAGTTGAAAGCAAAATTCTCATTGCTTCAATATTATCGAAAAGGTCAGCTTCCATTGATTCAGAAACATATGGTTTATTTGCTAATGTTTGGGAAATTGAATAACGATTTATATCTTTCGCATTTTCAATACAATACCACTCAAGATATTTTCCGTGAACTTTTGTGAAACTTGATGTCTTAGAAGTTATAACAACAGCAGTATTCCAAAAATCTTTTTTAGGGTCTCTGTTGTGTTGGACTATTCTATCATAGCAATTTTCTGATTCTCCAATGTAAGCAAGCGGAAGTGCTTTTTCTGACTCTTCCCCAAAAAGGAAATAGACTCCTACATTTTGGACTTCGGTTCTGTTTTGAGATTCTTTTAATTTCGTCCGAGGAATTTGAATAGCCTGGACGGTTCTGCTAGTAATATCAGCTATTCTAATGCTTCTTGCATTCCCATCCGGAAGAAATATCTGAATCGTTTTTCCTTGCATAATTCTCCTTTATTATTCAGTCAGCTAACTATTACTCAACCTGCATAACTGGTAAACATTTATTTAAATATTCTGCATTTATATATGCTATAACCAATTCAATAATTATTGTATCCAAATCATATGTCTAATGATTAACCGTATATTCTAAATTATAATTAAAATTTAGCTGCAGTATAATTTTATATAAAAAATATCTTATAAATCTTAATTTCAAAAAGGGAAAAATGAAAGAAATTTTTGATTTTTCTGTGAAAAACAAAAAGAGGAATATTTCATATTACCCCACACATTAAATTTTTAATTAAGTATTAAAATTATTTATTGGGTTATTTATTTTAGTCGGAACGGCGGGATTTGAACCCGCGACCACTTGACCCCCAGTCAAGTACGCTACCGGACTGCGCCACGTTCCGTTTATCCGGCGTAGTCCCGTTTTAACGGGACGAAGACGGATTACAATTTTGAAATAAGTATTCCCAAAATATTTTTTATTTCTAACAAATCGCTTTTAAGTGATATATCTTCCCCTTTTTCTGTTTTGGTGTGTACAGCTTCAGAATGTTTAGTTCCTTTTTTACCGGGTTTTACATCTAATTCTTCATCTTCACTTTTGCCTTCAATTATTTTTCTTGCTCCTTCAATAGTGTATTTTTTATCGCGCAAAAGTTCAGTTATTTTTAAAATAAGCTGGATGTCTTTGTTAGTGTAAATTCTGTTGCCGGCTCTGTTTTTCTGGGGCTTTAGGTTTTCGAATTCACTTTGCCAGTAACGAAGGACGTACTGCTCAATCCCCGTAATGCGGCTTACTTCGCTAATGGAATAGTATAATTTTTTTATTGATAACTCTTTCAAATCACTTCAAAAATATTTTCAGTAAAAT
This sequence comes from Bacteroidota bacterium, assembly GCA_022573715.1. Classification (GTDB taxonomy): domain Bacteria; phylum Bacteroidota; class Ignavibacteria; order Ignavibacteriales; family Ignavibacteriaceae. The sequence goes on along the minus strand of JACZTL010000030.1, from coordinate 18,179 downwards.
AAATAATTGCTGTAAAAATAGCAACAAAAATCTTACTTAATAATTATTTTGTTTAATTGAAGAGTATAAGTCGCTTTATGGTAGATGGTTATTGAATGTGTTAATTTTTACGCCATACCTTTGTAAATCTGTTCGGCGTACTTCGTACATATCTATGACGATGCGACTTTTTACAATCAAACTATTGAAGGTCAAGGGGAATCCAGTTATTATAATTTAAATTTAGAAATTTATTGCCACGACCTTTAAGGTCGTGGGGTGAATTATGTAGTTAGATTAGGGCTTTAGCCCCATTTAAATAGATGTGGCTGAAGCTGGTGTGTAATTATTTTTTTATGTTTTCATCGGATTTGAAATGACTATGAAAAGTGAAATGTTAATTAAACGTTTTCTTTTTCTATGATACCAATCAACTCGCTAATATCGTTAAGTTCATAATCGGCATCGTGCTGTTTTGTGTCGAATGTATCTCCGTATTTCGCAAATGCTGTTTTCATACCAACATTTTTTGCACCGAGAATATCTCTTTCTGCCCAATCCCCTACCATCAATGATTCTTCCGGCGTTACGTCAAGTTTTTTAAGAATTGCCCTGAACGGTTCGGGTGCAGGTTTTATCTTTCCCGTATCTTCGGAAGTTACAACCGCATCAACTATGTGGTGAAAATTTAAATACGCCAAACGCAGCCAGGCTTCTTTCGTTGGTGCATCGGATAAGATGCCCATCTTTATGCCCATTTTAAGAAGCTTATTTAATGTGGGATAAACGTGCGGATACGGCGTAAGTGCTGCTTCACGCGCTCTTCTGTATGCAACAATACCGGCGGAGAGTATTTTGTAGTCTACTTTTTTAAGAACTCGCTGCAGGAATAGATCAAATACTTTTTGATATTCCATACCCTTCTCAGTATAAATCTCTTCAATAATTTTGTTTGCTTCTTCAGGCGATAAATCTAGTCCCGCGTCGCACATAGCTGGTATTGCTCCTTCTATTGCACGACGTTTCATTTTCATAAAATCCACAAGCGTGTTGTCAAGATCGAATATCACTGCTTTAATCATTTATTTCTTTCTTTCTTCTTACATTTAAATATTTTTCTATTATGTGAACCGCTGCAGAATAGCTTTCTTCTTTAAATCCCGAAATGTAACCGTCGCATGCAGATGCCGTTATCAAATTCTGTCTGAAATTTTCTCTCTTTGAAAGATTGGAAAGATGAACTTCGATCTTAAATAATTTTATCTCCGCAAGTGCGTCTCTAATTGCAACAGATGAATGAGCGAATCCCCCGGGGTTTATCACTATAGCGTCAAAATTACTCTCAGTATTTTGAATTTTATCAATTATCTCGCCTTCGTGATTGCTTTGGAAAAATGTAAACTCAGCATCGGGAAATTCTCTTTTTAATTTTACCTCAATATCAGTTAAGCTCAGTTTACCATATTTTGATTCGTCTCTTTTACCCAAAAGATTTAAGTTGGGTCCGTTAATTACCAAAATTTTCATTCCGACACCACCATTTCGTCAATTACTTCCCTTATCTTTGGTGACAAATACATTTCTTCTATTCCCAATTCTTTCAAAGCAGCTGCAAGAATCATAACTTTTCTCTGATAATTAGCCATTTTATTTATTATGATAATTTTATTTTCTTTTAAAAGACAATATCCTCCCTTGAAGTCGCCCTTTTCAAATCTAACCACAGCACCGAGCTGTTGAGCAAGATCTTTTAATTCCTGAAGTATTTTCTCAAATTCTTTTTCTTTTATTTTCATACAGCAAATTTTAATTGAAATTGTTCTGTAAATGTAAATAACAAAAACGAACAACTCAATAAATAATTGTGAATTTTAAGTTTCAGTTGCTAACTGGAAAGTAAATTTTAATTGATGAAATTTTATTATGTTATGCTGAGCTCGATCCGGCATCTCTTTAGCTTTGAGTAAGAAAAGATTACGGCTTAAGCCTGCCTCGGTGGCAGACGGTATCGGAATGATAAATTCTATAGCAACGCATAATGTTAAAGACTTGCTCCCATTTATTTTTCTCTTATATATTCTAAACTGGGTTCTGCCACAGTACAGCTAAAAAATTATCTCTTTATTAAAAATGTAACGCGATAGATTAGATTATATTTATAGTAGAATATACATTTATTAAATAATATATTAAACTATATTATAGATAATTAAAAATATTATCAGAAGGATATTATAGCATAAATTAGATTTTAAAAAAAAATTATTTTGTTAGATTTGTTAATATTTTGTCAAACTGATTTAAGAAGATATCAAGATGTTTTTGCTCCGTAATTAATGGTGGCAAAAGTCGGATCACGTTTTCTGCTGTTAGATTAACTAATATTTTCTTATCTCTAAACTGCTCCACAATTTTATCTTCGCACATTTTCATTTCAATCCCTATCATAAAACCTTTACCTCGTATTTTCGAGATGAATTCCGTGTATTTAAGACGAAACTTGTTTAATTCATCAAAGAAATAATCACCTAATTTTTCTACTTTTTGAACTATCTTATTCTCATTTATAAAATCAAATACTGCAATACCAGCTGCACAAGCAACCGGATTTCCACCGAATGTTGTACCGTGTTTCCCGAATTCTAACACATCTTTTAAATTATCTTTTACCATAAATGAGCCTAGAGGCAGTCCCCCGCCAATTGCTTTGGCTACAACCACAATATCAGGTTTTACGTTGTAATGTTGAAAAGCAAAATTTTTACCTGTTCTTCCCACTCCCGATTGTATTTCATCAGCAATAACTAAAAAATTAAATTTTTCTTTAAGAGAAAAAAGTCGGCTCACAAATTCTTTGCTGACAGGCTGAACACCACCTTCACCTTGTAAAAATTCTAAAAATACGGCTGCAGTATTTTCATCAATTTTTGACTCAAGGTCATTTATATCATCAAAGTTTATTTGTCCGATATTGGGAAGAAGAGGTTCAAAACCTTTTCTGTGTTTTTCTCTTGCTGTCAGACTCAGCGAACCGTATGTTCTTCCGTGGAATGAATTAGTTAAACTGAATATTTTTTTATCGGAGCCAAACTTCATCCTAATTAATTTTATTGTACCTTCTATTGCTTCAGTTCCGCTGTTTGCCAAAAATAATTTATCCATATCTGAAAACTCTAACAGCTTTTTCGCAAAAGAAGTCTGCACATCCGTTATAAAATAATTTGAAATATGTGAGAATTTATTTATTTGATTTGTTACGGCTTCGATTACTTTAGGGTGATTATGCCCAAGTGCATTCACACCTAAACCAGACATAAAATCAAGATAACGATTATTGTTTTTATCAATTAAATAAACCCCTTCCCCTTTTTTAATTTCAATTGGTGTTCTTTTATAGGTATGAAGGAATGAGTTTTTTTCTCTTTCAAAAAGATCTTTATTATTCATAAAATCATCAAACAGTTAAAAAAAATCATAAAATAGCAAAAGGTGTTTTATATAAAATAAGAAGCAGCAAGGAAAAAAATATTACTGATAAAACTATTGAATATAACTTTAATTTAGTTTGTGTATAAAATCCGAATGCAAGCAAGAATGCGCTCCAAAGAATCACTAAAATTTCAAGAACCAAAAGCGTATAAGCAAGCATAGGTTTGATGATTAAAGGGGATGGGTTCACAGAAAATAAAAAGCTGCCGAACAGAATTATTTCAACTAAGAACAAAGATACTAGTGCAAAAATACTTGGTATAAAAGAATAAGTAATTATAGCAAATACATCCCTTATTCTTGTTTCAATTGAAATCAATTTATTAATATACCAAACAACAAAAGTAAATAGGACTAAAAAAATTACAAACTCAGTAAGCACTAATAAATAATCCATAAAGAAACTGTGCTGAAGGAAGACTATATTTTCCGTTATCATATTAAGAAAGAAAGAATCAACCATTAATTTAATTGTTGAAATTATAATTATAAATACAACAAAGTTTTTATGCTCACTCCAAATAATGTCTTGAAATCCTTTTGTCGGCGATTCAATCAACAGACGTATATCGTGCCAAAGATCAATATTCCAAACTCTTGCCCGCAAATAGTTGTTACATTCCGTACAGTTCAACCTGAACAATGCGTTTTCATGTCCGCAATTTTTACATTTAGCTGTATTATTCATAATTAGATTCCTAATTTTAGTACTGAATATTCCATATGCAAACTATTTTACTTATTAAAGATGTATGGTTGTACGGCTGTATGATTGAATGTCAATTTTAATGTTACTAACAACCATACAATCATTCATCCATACATTTTTTAGTTCAACTTTATTCTTATAGATAATTGGGTTTGATTTGTAACCCGGTTTTCTTCGATCGAAAAATCGAATAACTGTGCATCAACATATGCATCAATTAAGTTAAGTAAATATGTTAATCCAACATAGATAGAAACAAGATCACGCTGATCCCTGTAAAAACTTCTCAATGTTCTGAATTGTTCAATACCTGTTTGAATAAACAAGTCTCTGTTCTCTTTATATTTATTGTTGTTAAAAATCCACGCGGCGGCAAGTCCACCAAAAATTCCCCAAACGATAGGTGCTTTTATGTACGATTCGTTATAAATCTGTCCCCAACCGGGTAATATAGCGCTGCGTAGGACTGCACCCATGGGAGATTTTGTCATTACAAAAAGAGAATCATTTTTCGGATTATCCGATTCATCGGTTTGTGTTTGTTGTGCATAATTAAAATTCTGCATCAACAAAAAAAGGAGTGCAAAACTAATTATATGTTTGATTGATAATTTCAAATAGTTCAAATATTCTTTCAAATTCGTCATTAGAATAAAACTCAATTATAAACTGTCCTGTTCCGTCTTTTTTTCTTCTGCACATAACTTTTGTGCCGAATACTTTTCTTAGTCTGTCTTCAATATCATTTAAGTTAGTAGATGTTGTCGAAGGTATTCTAACGGAAATTTTTTTGTTAGATTTAATATTGTTTAAAGATAATTTCTTAGCAAGTTGTTCAACCTTTCTTACCGAAAGTCCCTCTTTTAAAATTTTCCTTAATGCAAGAAGCTGTAGCTTTGCCGATGGTAAATTAATAATTGCTCTCGCGTGGCCTGCTGAAATTTCATCTTTTATTATACTTTGCTGCACTTCTTCGGGAAGTTTTAACAGCCTGATTGAATTGGCAATTGTGGTTCTGTTTTTTCCTACTTTATCGGCAATTTGTTCTTGAGTAAGACTACATTCATCCATCAGCCTTTTATAAGCATTAGCTGTTTCTATTGCATTTAGACTTTCACGCTGAATGTTCTCAATCAATGCAAGCGCGAGCATTGTTTCATCGGAATCTACCTTAATTATATAAGCGGGAATATCTTTGTAACCAATATCAATGCATGCTTTTAATCTTCTTTCACCTGATATTAGTTGATAATTTCCGTCTAATCTTCTTACAGTAACGGGCTGGATAAGTCCGTTTTGGAGTATGGATTTTTTTAATTCCTCCATTGCATCTATGTCGAAACTGATTCTCGGCTGGAAAGGGTTTGGTGAAACTCTGTCAACAGGTATTTTAGCAAGTTGGTCTACACCGTTGCCATCATCTATTTTAACCTTTGAATAGTCTGGCGCAGAGTCCAAATCCATATTTAGATTTTTTAGGTTGAACAATGCATCCAGACCCCTGCCTAATCCTGTTTTAGATTTGCTCATTTACTTTTATCTTAGAATATTTTTTTAATATTTCAGATGCCAAAGCCATATAATTTTTTGAACCTGTAGAAACAGCATCATAAAGAATTATAGGCTTACCAAAACTTGGTGATTCAGAAATTCTTACATTTCTGTGAATTATTGTTTTAAATACTTTCTCACCAAAATATTTTTTTACTTCATCTGCAACCTGCTTTGAGAGACGAAGCCTGATGTCAAACATTGTAAGCAGTACGCCTTCAATAGTTAGTTCCCTGTTGTAATGCTGTTTTACTATGTTAATTGTGTTGAGCAGTTGTCCCAATCCCTCCAATGCAAAATATTCGCATTGTACAGGAATTAAAACAGAGTTTGATGTTGAAAGAGCATTAAGAGTTAATAGTCCTAATGACGGGGGGCAATCTATAATAATATATTCATAATTGTCACTTATTTTATTTATCATTTTGCCGAGTAAATTTTCTCTTCCCTCCATATCAACCATTTCAATTTCAGCACCGACTAAGTTTATATTTGAAGGTAAAAGATCCAGATAAGGCATGTAAGTATTTATTATTACATCTTCAATTTCTCTTGTTCCGATAATAACTTCATAAATTGAGGGAGAATGATCGTGAACACTGACCCCGGATGAAGAATTTGCCTGTGGGTCAATATCGATAAGTAAAACCTTCTTTTCAGCTGCCGCTAAACAAGAAGATAAGTTTATAGCTGTAGTAGTTTTACCAACTCCACCTTTTTGATTTGCAATTGTAATAATTCTTGCCATTAAAAGTGCATTACATCCTATAATATTTAGCAATACAAGAAATACTTAAAATTATAATTTTAAGAGTTAGATATAAGTTAATGAAAAAGTTTAATAATTAAATTTGAATTTCTTCACCAAAACTCATTATTCGACAATTAATACCCTTCTCTTCCAATTCCATTTTAAACTCATTGGGTTCTACTTCAATAACAGGGAAAGTATTATAATGCATGGGTACTGCAATTTTCGGCTGAACAAGTTCAACAGCTTTAATCGCATCGGAAATTCCCATTGTATAATTATCACCTATAGGAACAAGCATATAATCTATCTTATTCATTTCACCGATGAGTTTCATATCGTAAAATAAACCGGTATCACCGGCGTGATAAATAGAGGTGTTATCTATTGTAACAACGACTCCTGCAGCTTCTCCTGCATAATCACCCTCAGGTGTCTGTGAGCCGTGATGAGCAATTGTAAATTTTATTCTACCGAAATCAAAGTTATGTCCTCCGCCGATAGACATATCGTGAGCATTAAATCCTTTTGCTTTACAATAGTTTGCCAGTTCGTAAGTGCAAATAAAAGTTGAATTACATCTCTTTGCAATTCTAAAAGCATCCCCGATATGATCTCCGTGTGCGTGAGTTAAAATTATATAATCAGCATTTACACTATCAGATTTTACAGGTGAGGTTGGGTTACCATCAAGGAACGGGTCAATCAGTATAGTTGTTCCCCCACTACTTGTAATTTGAAATGCAGAATGAGAAAAATATTTTAGCTTCATTTTACTGCTCCCTTAAAAACATAAACATATTTTATGATTTCAAAATTAAATTCTAAATAAAATATTACAAACGGTTATTTTTTTAATTTTTTATATTGATAAAAAAATCCTTTCCATCCTTCAACAACTGGTTCATTAAATGCCGTTTCTATTTTTCTTTTGAGTTTTTCTTTCGACAGTCCTTTTATTAAAGTACCATTTTCCGCAACTGATATACTACCTGTTTCCTCTGACACGATTACACTCATTACATCAGCCTGTTCAGTAATGCCTATGCCTGCTCTGTGCCTCATACCAAGCGATTCCCCCTCTACCATTGTAAGCAAAGATAAAGGAAGCGTACATCTTGCGGCTTCGATTATTTCTCCCTTAATAATTACTGCTCCGTCGTGCAGCGGTGAATTAGGAAAGAAAATAGCATTTAACAAATCCACACTTAGTTTACCGTTTAATAGTTCCCCGGTTTCCGTATAACCGCGAATACCTGTAGATTTTATGATCACGATTAATGCCCCATGTTGGTTCTGTGAAAGATGAAATGCAGATTCAGTTATTATAGAAGCGGCATCTCCGTTTTCTGTTTTAACAAACATTTTAAAAAATGGATTTCTCGCTACAATAACCAATAATCTTCTTATTTCCGGTTGGAACAGAATTAAAAATGCTAAAACCCAAATATCTGTAATAAGTTTCAGTAACCAACTTAATTCTCTTAAATTTAAGGCTTGTGCTATTAGGGAAAGTAAAAGCACAATAACTAAGCCTATAAATATTTGTGCTGCTATTGTTCCTTTTAAAAAGGTATATACTTTATAAAATATAAATGCAACTAAAGCGATATCAATGACATCGGCAAAAGTTACAGTAAGAAACCCTATTTTAAAAACTTCAAACATTTAAATAAAAAATTAATTTAGTTTGTTCAATAATTTACAGATTTGAACACCGTTTTCAATATTATGAGTCCTAATTATTTTTGCACCGTTTCTAACAGCAAGTGCTTCAACAATTGCCGAAGCAGTATCACGCTCATTAATATCTAAATCCAATGTCTTGCTAATAAATGATTTTCTAGAGACCCCAATTAAAATCGGATATCCAAGTGATTTAAAATCTTCTAATCTTTTAAGAATTTCAAAATTATCTTCTACCCTTTTGCCGAACCCTATACCGGGATCGATTAAAAGATTTTTTATTCCCATTTTTTTTATTGATTTTGATTTCTCAAACAGAAAATCATAAATTTCTTTTACTACATCAACGTAACCGGGATTATCCTGCATATCTTTTGGAGTACCTTGCATATGCATTAAAACATAAGCAGCATTATACTTTTTTACTATATTTATTAGCTCAGGGTCCGCCTTATATGCATTGATATCATTAATTATTTTTGCACCTGCTTTTAAAGAAAATTCGGCAACTTTACTTTTAGTTGTATCTATAGATATTAATGTACCTGGTTTTTTTTTTAGAATTCCGTTAATAACAGGGACTATTCTTTCTATTTCAGTCTCAACATCAATGCTTTCAGAACCCGGTCTTGTGGATTCACCTCCTATATCTATTATGTCGGCACCTTTTTTAAGAATTTCCAAAGCATGTTTAACTGCATCAGTAGTTTTTAAATATTTTCCTCCGTCAGAAAACGAATCTTCAGTTATATTCAATATTCCCATTACATAAGCGTTCTTAAAATCAAAAATATGCTCCCCTATTTTATATGAATTATTATCATATTTTTCATAATTGTTAATACAGTTAAGGAGTGAATATCCTAATTCTTCATCACCTGCAGTTAGAATTTTTCTAGCCAAATTAAATAGTTCACTTAGTGAACCAGTGAACAAAAGGCTAAATAGTTCAGAATCAGCATCGATGTTTTTATAGCAAATTTCGCCTTCGTTCAGAACAATTTTTTGAGTTTTAAGCGCAAGATTTTTAGGCAGCATTCTAATTTCAATTGCTAATAAACCAAAATGATAAACTTCTCTATAAATATTATAGAATACGCTGTATTTATTAAAAACTTCTTTACGAGATAAATTTAAAATTTGAACTATCAATGAGATTCCTTTAAAATATAAAAGGTGACAAATGCCACCCTTTAATAGATTATTAGTTAATCAAAATTTGAGTGAGCATTATTTTTTATTTATTATTCAATATCTTCTTTAGTTCAACAACGGCAGCAGCAATATTATCTTCTTTAAAAATTGATGAACCTGCTACAAACACATCACATCCAGCATCAAATACTTTTTTTGCCGTGTCTTTGTTGATACCGCCGTCAACCTCAATTAAGAAATTTGAGTTTGTTTTCTGTCTTAATTTAACTGCATTTTCAATTTTCTTTAATGAATTATTTATAAACGATTGTCCTCCAAAACCAGGGTTGACCGACATTATCAATAATAGATCAATTTCTGTTGCAATATCTTCAATGGTTGATAACGGAGTGGAAGGCTTTAATGCAACACCGGCTTTTACTCCAAGTTCTTTTATTTTAGAGACTGTTCTATTTAAATGCGGACAGATTTCTTGATGAACTGTAATATAATTACTCCCTGCTTTGTAAAATTCTTCAAGAAAATTATCAGGATTTTCAATCATCAGATGAACATCCAAAGGCAATTCTGTTGATTTATTAGCTGCTTCAACTAAAATAGGACCGAATGTTAAATTAGGTACAAAGTGACCGTCCATCACATCACAATGTATCCAATCGGCACCGCTCATCTCCACCAACCTAATTTGCTGATAGAGATTTGAAAAATCTGAAGATAAAATGGACGGTGCTAATATTGCCATATTATTGCTCTTCTTCGTTATCAGGGTTTTTTGTTACAAAAAGATCGACTTGTGAACCAACACTAACAACACTACCTTGGCTCGGGAATTGATCTATAACAGTATTGGGAAGTAAAGAATTTGATACTCTGAAAGTTACCGTACCTACTCTCAACGAAATGTCAGCTAAAATTTCAACAACTTCAGAAAGAGACTTACCAATAAAATCCGGTAATATTACCCTACTTGAAAGAGTACCTATTGTTAAAGTAACACCGACCGAATCACCTCTTTTTAAAGGGGTTCCTTCAGCATATTGCTGGTCAAAAATCATATCTTTGGGGTTATTAGATGGTAGATCTTCTATTTCGCCCATCTTCAATCCTAATCTTTCAAGCATAAATTTTGCTTCTCTTAAAGATTTTCCCTTCAAATTCGGAGCGTTGACTGTTTGTTTACCCCCGCTTATAAATATATAAACTCTTCTTCCGTCTTTAACTACTTGCCCGGGTCTTGGCTTTTGCAAAATAACTACACCTATATCGTATTTCTCACTATAAATTGTATCAGCAATTACAGATTGCAAATTTATTTTCTCTAATTCAGCAATGGCTTTCTCTTGTGACAAGCCTACAAGCTTAGGTACAATTTCTTCAGGAGAACTTACAAACCAGGGTAAAACATACTTGTTCATAGCAAAAATTATTAACGCTAATACAACTACAAATAGAAACGATTTAATTAAAAAAGATTTTCTTTTATTTTTATTCATTAGACAAATATATCAATTGGAATTTTCTTAAACAAACAACTTGGAATACGAAGCTTGTGATTTTTTTTAAAAAAATTAAGATTTTTATGGACTATGAAAATGTTAAAAAAACTTATATATTAAATATCAATAATTTAATTGTCTCAATATAGTATATTGACAAATCTTTTTGAATCAACTTTTAATATGCAATTACCTTTTTAAAAAAATAAAAAATAAGGATTAGATTATGTTTAAAGGACATCCAAAGGGCCTGTATATACTTTTCTTTACAGAAATGTGGGAAAGGTTTAGTTATTACGGAATGAGAGCAATTTTAACTCTTTATATGATTACTTCAGTAACAAAGGATAATCCGGGCTTAGGATGGGAGGACGCTTTTGCACTATCAATATACGGTTGGTACACAATGGCTGTTTACGTTATGTCCGTTCCGGGAGGTATTATTGCAGATAGATGGCTGGGACAAAAAAAGACTGTTTTATTAGGAGGAATTTTACTTGTATTTGGACATTCGATACTAGCAATAGATGCTATTTGGGCATTTGCTGCCGGTTTAACATTAATTGTCCTTGGAGTAGGTGGCTTAAAACCTAATATTTCGACAATGGTAGGTGGACTCTACAGAGAAGGAGATCCGAGAAGAGACCACGGTTTTACAGTATTTTATATTGGAATAAATCTTGGCGCATTCCTTGCTTCTTTAATAGTTGGAGGTATAGGTGAAATTTATGGATGGCATTACGGATTCGGATTAGCCGGAGTGGGAATGCTTCTTGGAGTTTCAGTATTCCTCTACGGACAAAAATATTTGAAGGGTGTCGGTGATCCACCAAAACAAAGAATGGAAGCAAAGGTGGATATTAAAAAGCCCTTAACAAAAATTGAAAAAGACAGAATGGTAGTATTGTTTTTATCCTTTATAATTATTATTGTTTTTTGGGCTTCTTTCGAACAGGCAGGCGGTCTGATGAACATTTATACAAATTCAAAAGTTGATAGGATACTATTTGGATGGCAAATACCTACCTCTTGGTTTCAGTCGCTTAATCCGTTTTTTATAATGGTATTTGGTACTATTATAGCTACATTTTGGTTAAAAAGACAACGTTCAAACAAAGAAGCATCAACTTTATTTAAAATGGCAATCGGTACAATGATTATGGGTACAGGCTTTTTAATGATGTCTGGTGCTTCATTACAAACAACAAGTGCAGGACAAGCAGGAATGTATTGGATTATAGCCGCATACCTATTACATACTATAGGAGAATTATGTGCTTCACCAACTGCATTATCCTTTATTACTAAATTAGCACCTGTTAAATACGGATCATTAATGATGGGTTCTTATTTTGCGGCAACTGGTTTGGGTAATAAAGTTGCGGGTTTGCTTGGTGAATCAGCGTCACACGCTGGAGAACTACAAGTATTTACAGGAATTTTTATTTTTACCGCTGTATTTGGTATCCTTTTACTTATCTTTTTGAAGAAGTTAAAGGCGCTTACACACGGTGCTGAAGATCTTATTGAAGATGAACCTGAAATAGCAACTGAACCTGATAAAGCTTAGTAAATTTAAGATTTTCTAATCTTACAGATATTTTATGTTCAAACAACACCCAAAAGGTTTATACATATTATTCTTTACCGAGCTTTGGGAACGGTTCAGCTATTACAGTATGCGTGCAATTCTTGTGCTGTTTATTATTTCAAGTGTTGAAAGCGGAGGATTGGGCTGGTCAAACACTGAAGCTTTGGCTTTATACGGTTGGTACACAATGTCGGTATATTTGATGTCCATTCCCGGCGGTATATTAGCCGACAGATACTTAGGTCAAAAGAATACTGTTCTGATTGGGGGAATAATTCTGATTTTAGGACACACTATTTTAGCTTTCCATGGTCTACATTTCTTTTATACAGGATTAACATTAATTGTAATTGGAGTAGGGTGTTTAAAACCCAATATCTCAACTATGGTTGGCGGACTTTATAAGAAAGGCGACTCCATGCGAGATAAAGGTTTTATGATATTTTATATAGGCATTAATATTGGTGCTTTTTTAGCCGGTATTAGTGTAGCTTTAATATCTAAAATTTATGGGTGGCATTACGGATTCGGACTCGCTGGAGTGGGAATGGTTCTTGGAGTTTCAGTATTTCTCTACGGGCAGAAATATTTGAAGGGTGTTGGCGATCCACCAAAACCAAGAACTGAAGCAAAATTGGAAATTAAAAAGCCTTTAACCAAAATTGAAAAAGACAGAATTGTTGTTCTGCTGTTGTCCTTTTTAATTGTTATTGTATTTTGGGGAGCTTATGAACAGGCAGGAGGTTTGATGAATTTGTATGCACATACATTAACAGACAGAACTATTTTTGGTTTTGAGATACCAGCCGCAGCTTTCCAATCGCTTGCTGCTTTTTACATTATTATGATAGGTGCAACTGTAGCTAACTTTTGGATAAGAAGAAGAGATAAAGGTAAAGAGAATTCATCCATTTATAAAATGGCAATTGGTAATATAATTATGGGACTTGGTTTTGTTTTGATGGTCGGTGCTTCACTTCAAACAACAATTTCAGCCACAGGTGAAGTCTTAGCAAAATCGAGTATGATTTGGTTATTCGGTGCATATTTTCTTCACACAATAGGCGAACTTTGTTCTTCACCTGTTGCTCTTTCATTTATAACTAAATTAGCCCCTGCAAAATATGCTTCTTTAATGATGGGCATTTATTTTGCAATGACAGGTTTGGGAAATAAGCTTGCAGGTTTGCTTGGTGAAGCGGCACAAAGTTTCGGTGATACTCAAATATTCGGTGGCATTGCAGGTTTCTCAATTCTATTTGGACTCTTACTCTTACTCTTCCTTAAAAAACTTAAAGCTCTTACACACGGCGCAGAAGAATTGCAATCAACGTAATCTTATAACTAAATTGTTTTAATTAATTTTATAAGTTTAAGTGATAATTAAATTTTAATTATCATTTTCTTTTTTATACTTTCATATTAGTATACTTTAACTTCTATTTTTAGACAAAACATTTGGAGGTTTTTCAATGTTTAAACAACACCCTAAAGGATTATACGTTCTTTTCTTTACTGAAATGTGGGAACGATTTAGTTATTATGGAATGCGGGCAATTCTTACTCTATACATGATAAACGCTTTGATGTATGATAAAGTATTTACTTCTTCTATTTATGGCTGGTATACGGGATTAGTATACTTAACTCCTTTAGCAGGTGGTTATATTGCAGATAGATACTGGGGAAATCGAAAATCGATAATAGTAGGAAGTATTTTAATGGCTATTGGCCAGTTTACGTTAGCAGCAAGTGGTTATTATTATACTGCTCATGTGGATAACTTTGTATATTCAACATTTAGCCTAAATATTCAACAAATATTATTTTTATTAGGACTCACAATTCTAATTATTGGTAATGGTTTTTTCAAACCAAATATTGCAACAATGGTAGGCTCCTTATATCCAAAAGAATCTATAAAATTAAGAGACTCAGCATTTACAATATTTTATATGGGTATAAATCTTGGTGCTTTAATAGCTCCACTTGTTACAGGTGGACTTGGTGATACAGGAAATCCTGCAGATTTTAAATATGGATTTTTAGCTGCGGGAATAGGGATGCTTTTTGGATTAACAGTTTTCTATTTTGGGAAAAATAAACATTTGGTAACACCGGAAGGTGTTCCGGTTGGATTAGTACCGGAAAAGAAAGCTGAATTAGAGAATAGAAAAACTAAAAATTCATTTTCACAAAATCAAATACTTACTGTTATAGGCTTATTTCTAATCATATTTTTAGTGTTAATGTTTGTATTAAATTCTGATATTATCACCTCATTTATCTTCTCTTCAATGGTAGCAATACCCACTTTAATTATTCTTGATAAGTCGCTAACTAAGATTGAAAAAAACAGAATAGCTGTAATTTATATTTTAGCATTTTTTGTAATATTCTTTTGGTCAGCATTTGAGCAGGCAGGGGTTTCATTAACATTTTTTGCTGAAGAACAAACCGATAGAGTTATTATTTGGTTGAATAATTATGTAATACCGACAAGTTTCTTTCAAACAATTAATCCTCTTGCAATATTTATTTTTGCTCCATTATTTGCTGCTTTGTGGACAAAATTAGATAAGAGAGGTAGAGAACCGGCAACTCCAATTAAAATGGCAATAGGTCTTATGTTATTAGCATTTGGTTTTATCTTTTTAGTTGTTGGTGCAAATATTGCAGATACAGGTGTAAAAGTTAGCCCTTTTTGGTTAGTAGGTGCATATATGTTTCACACATTTGGTGAACTTAGTTTATCTCCGATAGGACTTTCAATGGTAACTAAACTTTCTCCATTAAAATTTTCATCTTTATTAATGGGCGTTTGGTTCTTAGCAAATGCAGCTGCTAATGTTTTAGCCGGACAATTAAGTACATTATATCCTGAGGCAGGACATTCAACTTCACTATTGGGATTTCAAATTACAGGTCTAGGTGATTTCTTTACAATATTTATAACTATGGCAGTAATTGCATCAATAATTTTATTTATAATATCTAAAAAATTAATTTCTATGATGCATGGTGTTCAATAATAAATAATCTATTCAATTTAATCCTCCACCTTTTTATTAAATAAAGATGGGGGATTTATTATTTTAAAATATGTATAAAAATTACTTTTTCTTAAATAGAGAAATTGTTGAATTAAATAGAAACTACACCGATTATAATATTGTTTCTATTTTTTCTCAATATAAAAACCTTCTTTTGATTGAATGCCAAAAAAATGGTCATCAAATCTTTATTGAAATTTCTACAAATCCGGGAGACCCTTATTTTCATTTAAGAGAAAACTTTTCCAGGGCAAGAAAAAATACACTAGACGTTTTTGGAGAAATACCTACTGCAAGTATTTTGTCATTTGAGATTTCAGAATATGATAGGATAATTAAAATTCAAACCGACAAATTTGATCTATTCTTCCCCATTCGAGGGAAATTTACAAATGTATATTTTATTTATAATGAATTGACCAAAACTTTTAAAAAAACTGAAGAAGAAATTATAACTTCATTTAATGCAGAAATATTGAAACTAAAATTTATTTCATCTTTTCACACATTAAATTTTATTGATGAAAATGATGGTTCTGAACTTTCAAGTTTTAGAAGTAAATATCCAATTGTAAATAAAGATATTTTGTTAGAATATAAATCAAGGATAAAAAATGATTTTGATTTTTTAGATACAGAAATTTTGAAAGAGATCTTAAATGAAATCAATAATAAAGAAATTGTTTGTTTTGTAGAAGAGAATTTAATGTCAGTTAAATTAAGTGTTAATACATTTAAGTCCGTTCCATTTACAGTGATAAAAACTTTTGATAATTATCAAGCAGCTTTAAGTTTTTTAATCTCAAAGAAAAATTATTTTGATAGATTGACAAAGATTAAAAGAAATATTGAAAAATATTTATCGAAAGAACTTCAATTTATTACATCAAAGTTGAATAGGTTAAAAATAATATTGGAAGAAGGTGAACAGTCAGAGAGGTTTAATAAGATAGCTACTCTCCTACTTATAAACATAAACTCTATTAAAAAAGGGATGAAAGAAATCAGCTTAAAAGATATAGAGACTGGGGAAATAAAAAATATTAAATTGAATGAAAAATTTTTGCCCAAAGATAATATTGATTATTACTTCCGTAAAACAAGAGGAGAAAGAATAAAATTTGAAAAAGCAGAAAAAGATTTTGAATCAGCTAACATTAGATTTAATTATTTGAGAAGGATTGAAAAAGAATTTAATGTAACTAATAAATTGGATAAATTAGAAAATATTGCAGAAAAACTTAAACTGAAGACAAAAGAAAAAATGAAAATGAAAGAAGACATAACATCTAAATTTAGGTCATATATAATCGATAATAAATATTACGTTTATGTAGGAAAGGACGGTAAATCTAATGACCTTTTAACAACAAAATTTGCAAAACAAAACGATATCTGGTTTCACGTTAGAGGTTTACCCGGCTCTCACGTTGTCCTTAAAATAACTGATACAAAAACAAAACCTCCAAAATCAATAATTAAAATTGCTGCTATAGTTGCGGCATTTCACAGTAAAGGCAAGACCGCAGGATTGGTTCCCGTTTCTTATGCTCAAAAAAAATATGTAATCAAAAAGAAAGGAATGGCACCGGGTAAAGTCATAATGCTGAAAGAAGAAACAGTTTTAGTTAGACCGCAAATTCCAAAGAATTGTGTTTTTATTTCTTCGCAAGATAAGTAAGTTTATTATTAAAGAGGCAGTAATATATATTTCATTTTATTAGTAACGAGATGAGTAGTAATCCGCATATTTGGTTTTCGGATTTTACCAAATTCTTCTCTTTTTTTAAGAGAGATTGAGTGAGTTCATTAAAAATTAAAATCCGAAAATCAAATTTCAACTATGCGAAGTGTAAACTTTATTATTGCCGGAGTATTAAAATTGAAACCTCCGATGTTGCCTCTTTCAATTCTCTAATATATTTATCAAATTGTTTACTCAAATTAGAAAACATAGGAGGTTTTGTTATAAAAGGTTTTAAAATAAAAATTGCTGAAAAAAATTTTGCCCTCCTGAACTCTAAAGTTCTATGATTTTTCCCAGCAATATAAAGTGCTATATGGATCAACATATCAAATAAAGCAATTTATATGCCAATGAATAATCATTTAATTTTGTTAAAAAAGGAATACTTTTACAAAATATTTGTTTCTTATTTGATAATAAGACCATTTTGAGACAAATAGAAAAATGTTTTTATTTTAAAAGTTCATATGCTATATTTTATTAAAATTTTTTCCTCCTTAGTTTTAACGTAGTATATCCTCTCTTAGAAAGATTTATTTTAGTAAAATCATTTTCTTAGTACTAATAAAACGTCCTGCCGTAAGTCTGTAAAAGTATACTCCGCTAGTTATTCTTGCTGCATTAAAAGAATATTTATAAGTTCCTGTTTTTAACCGCTGATTTACAAGTTGAACAACTACTTTTCCTAGTACATCATAAATCTTTAATGTGACTAAAGACTCTTTAGAAATAGTGAAGGTAATATTTGTTGTCGGATTAAAAGGATTGGGATAATTCTGCGACAAACTATAGTTTTGAGGTGTAATATCATTTTCTCCAATTCCCGTTGCTATTCCTGTAGTAAAATTAAACGTAGTGCTTGTGTCACTAGAATTACCCGCATTGTTTAACGCAGATACTCTCCAGTAATATTTTGTGTTGTCAGTTAATCCCTCAATCTGTTTTGAATTAGCACTTACCGTATCTTTGTTA
>JACZTL010000015.1 GCA_022573715.1 Bacteroidota bacterium | reverse complement strand
ATTTAAGTTGTAATTACCTTCGTCTTAAATTTAATCATCCTTATTGAAATAACCATACCAATCATCAATAATATCATAATTAGTGCCGCTGCTATTGACTTCCACATATCTAAACTGTCAGCCATAAAATAACTTACACCCAAACTCCAAGCACTTCCGTAAAGAATAATTAAATGGACAAAATAAATTGAAAGTGTATGTCTGCCGATAAGTATTATAAGACTAGGAATTTTTTCCACTTTTAGGGCTATCAAACAAAATATAGAATTTAAAATTAGAACAATACCCAGCCTGTATAAAATTAAATTCGAACTATTACCCCAAAAATCACTATAACCATTTATAACAATCTCTATTCTGTCACCGACAAAAGCTGAAATAATAAGACCAATACCAATTAAAAAAAGACTTATTCCAAATTTTGGTTTTTTATGTCCCCCGGTGTGTGCAGCTAAATGATATCCTAAAATACCTCCAAAAAATAAATATGAACACCAAGGAAAAAGTGGAAAGTTTGAGCCGGTTCCGCTGTAAAAATAACCGGCAATCTGTACGGGTAGAAAAGATTTCCATTCAATTGATTGTACAACCGGGTTTAAATAAATAAATATTAAACCAAATGATAAAAACAAATAAACGGGATTAATATTTATCTTTTCTGACAGATATAAAAGTATTATTAAAAATAGAATCCCAAAACCGATAAGCTGCAGAACATCCACCGCAAAAAATGCTTCCCATTGTTCTGCCGTGACAGAAGAAAAATCTATTATTTTTGCAGTGGGATAGTGAAGCAAATAACCGAGGAATACCAATAACAAAAATCTATTTAATCCCCTGCTCAGGCGAGGATTATCTGTTGCTTTTTTATTCTGTAAAATAAAAAGATATGTAAAAACCGTGCCTGCAGTAAACAAAAATAAAGGTGCAGTAATACCACGCATAAAATTCCAGCCGTAATATAAAAAAGAATCTGCAACTCTATATTGCGGTGAAAGCAGCATATCAATTGAATGCCCTTGAACCATCATCAGCACGGCAAATGCTCTCAATAAATCTAAAAATATAATCCTTTTGTCCAATTTTTAGTTTTTAGTGATGAGTATTGTTTTTTTTAAAAGATTAAAAATAATTATACAAATATTTATAATAAAGGGGGCTGAAATTTATAGACTGCCATTGTCGTACCATGGCTGAAAATAGCCGCTCAGCAAGTAATAATTCTATCACGGTACGCCCCCCCAAAATAAACTCAGGGCAGGCTGTGACAGCCTCTTAAATATATATCTCACTTATAAATTAACCACAGCCATTAAATATGCCCAAGTGGAAGTATCTTTTCCTTTTTTCTCTTTAAAAATATCACCGGGAACAAAGAAGGATAATCCACCAACAAATTTAACTTCTTTACTGTATTTATATGATAATGTTAAATCTACTTCCGAGCCAAAACTGCTTGAAGTGTTACCGTTCAATAAAGTATAATCTTCATTAGATTTAAACAAATGGTATGCTGCAGAAACTATACTTTTTTGAAATGGAACAATAGAAGCCTTAGCGTGAATATCCAGCAGCCCCAGTCCAAAAGTATTTGCAGGAATATTTAAAAAATAATCCATATAGCCATAAAATTTATGATTTGTTGCATAAAGAGTATTGAATACTTTAAACTTGGATGCATCTTTACCATCATCACCACTTAGGAAAGCAATTCCGGCGCCTAATTTTGGTTTAACTTTTGAGCTAAAAGTATAACTGAAATTATATGCAGCCATAAATGCGGAAATATCTTGAGTAGTATTTTGTGTGCCTAACTGATAAGCAGCATCAAGTTCATTGTAGAAACCTTTGCCTTTCTTTTTACTGCTCATAAAAAGACCGATAGTATAACGATTAAAATTTACTTTTGCTCTACGTTCACCAATTATAAAAGGTTGAATCTTTAAATTATCAAACCCTTTTAAATTTCCATAAGCAGAATAAAGGAACATATCTAATGAATCATCCGCAAAACCGGATTCATTTGTACGAGCCACAATAAAATCAACATCAACCGATTTTGTAATCAGCTTTAATACAGAACCATCAAAACTTCTGCCTACATTAGACCAACCGACAGGTCCAATTAATCTTTGTGATCCATAAGACAATTCCATTCTACCAACTTTAAGATTAAGCGGTAACTCAAAAAAATTACTTATACTAAAATATGCTTGATGTAAATCTAAATTTGCCGAATTTGCCAAGGTGCTTGATTCAGAACCAAATCTACGAGAATCTTGAATTTGAAAAAACCCGGTTAAATCTTCTGTTGAAGAAAATAATACTCCAAGTCTTGAGCGGAGTTCAGTAAATGTGTTCGTTCCGGTGTTGCTGTTAAAGTCTTTGTTGTCGTACTGAAATCTAGGTCTGATTTGCGCGTTTATTTTTAATTTATCTTGTGCAAATGTAATATCTGTAAAAACTAATGAAAAAAGTAGAAATAATAATGTAAATTTTTTCATGAGAGTTCCAAAAAATGTTATTTAATAAAATTAATGTTAATCAGATTTATTTATTCTAATTTTGTTTATTATTTTAATTATAAACAAATAATTAATAATATATAAACTAATTTTATTTATTTAAGTTTTTAAATGAATTTATATCGGGTATAAATTTAGTTATGTAGCCGCAAATTTTCAGAAGGAATCACTTTTTGACAACGTATGTTTTTATACAATTTAGGTAACTTATCACAACGTAATTCAATCGGAGAAAATTACTACTTTGGATTATCTTTGCAATAAAAAAGAGGAGACGAGTCACCAACTCGTCTCTCCGATTTTGTATTAT
This sequence comes from Bacteroidota bacterium, assembly GCA_022573715.1. Lineage (GTDB taxonomy): Bacteria > Bacteroidota > Ignavibacteria > Ignavibacteriales > Ignavibacteriaceae. The sequence goes on along the minus strand of JACZTL010000015.1, from coordinate 68,419 downwards.
TTTTTCTTTTTATCTTTTTCTTTTTCATCATCAACTACTTCAAAGGAAGCATCCTGTACCTCGTTTTCATCTTTCTTTTCTTTAGGTTCTTTAGAAGCTCCGTTACTACCTGGGGCACTTTGCGGTCCATCGGCTCCCGGCTGCCCTGCATTTGCCTCCGAGTAAAGTTCGGATGCAACAGAACTCCAAACCTTGTTTAAAGATTCGGTAGCAGATTTTATTTGGTCTGTATTATTAGAAGCGATAGCATCTCCTACTTTTTTAATCTCTGCTTCAAGCTTAGATTTTGTATCGGCTGACATTTTATCCTTCAAGTCTTCTATTTGTTTTTTAGTTTGGAAGACAAGGCTGTCTGCTTGATTCTTTACATCGATTGCTTCTTTCTTCTTTTTATCTTCGGCAGCGTGTTCTTTAGCATCTTGCTTCATTTTTTCAACTTCCTCTTCGGAAAGACCGCTTGAAGCAGTAATACTTATGCTCTGCTTTTTCCCTGTAGCTTTGTCTTTTGCAGAAACGTGAAGAATACCATTTGCATCAATATCAAAAGTAACTTCTATCTGCGGAATTCCTCTCGGTGCTGGTGGAATACCGTCCAAGTGGAATTTTCCTAAGGTTCGGTTATCTGTAGCCATTGAACGTTCACCTTGTAAAACATTTATTTCAACGGATGGCTGATTATCTGATGCAGTTGAGAAAGTTTCGCTTTTCTTTGTCGGGATTGTTGTATTGGCATCAATTAATTTTGTCAAAATACCGCCTTGTGTCTCAATACCCATAGAAAGCGGAGTTACGTCGAGTAAAAGAACATCTTTAACATCGCCACTTAACACACCGCCTTGTATTGCTGCACCTATTGCAACAACCTCGTCCGGATTTACACCTTTGTGTGGTTCTTTTCCGAAAAGTTCTTTTACAAGTTTCTGTACCATCGGTATTCTTGTTGAACCGCCGACCAAAATAACTTCGTCAATATCGGATGAAGAAATACCAGCATCTTTAATTGTGGTTTCACACGGCACTTTTGTTCTCTTAACCAAATCATCAATCAACTGTTCAAATTTTGCTCTTGAAAGATTTAAGTTCAAGTGTTTCGGTCCATCTTGTGTAGCAGTAACAAAAGGTAAATTTATATCCGTTGTAATTGAAGTTGATAATTCGATCTTAGCTTTTTCTGCAGCTTCCTTTAATCTTTGCAAAGCCATAGGATCTTTTCTTAAGTCAATACCATCGGATTTTTTAAATTCATCTGCAATCCAATCAACAATTCTCTGATCAAAATCATCGCCTCCCAAGTGCCCGTCACCGTTAGTGGATTTAACTTCAAAAACACCGTCGCCTAATTGTAGAATAGATATATCAAATGTACCGCCGCCAAAGTCATAAACAGCTACAGTGTGATCAGAAGTTTTTTTATCCAAACCGTAAGCAAGAGCGGCTGCGGTCGGTTCGTTTATAATTCTTTTAACGGTTAATCCGGCAATTTCTCCGGCATCCTTTGTAGCTTGTCTCTGTGCGTCGTTAAAATAAGCAGGTACGGTAATAACTGCTTCGGTTACTTCCTGACCTAAATATTCTTCCGCAGTTTTTTTCATTTTCTGCAGTGTCATCGCACTTATTTCAGGTGGAGAATAGATCCTATCCCCGACTTTAATTCTTGCAGTATCGTTATCGCCTGTTACAACTTCATACGGCACTTTTGTCATTTCGTCTGTAACTTCGCTAATAAATCTTCCCATAAATCTCTTTACGGAAAATATCGTGTTTTTCGGATTTGTAATAGCCTGTCTTTTAGCCGGCTGGCCGACTAATCTTTCCCCGTTTTTAGTAAAAGCAACAACAGAAGGAGTTGTTCTTCCTCCTTCGGAATTTGGTATTACAACAGGGTCGTTCCCTTCCATTACGGCAACGCAAGAGTTAGTTGTTCCCAAATCAATTCCTATAATTTTTCCCATTATTTTATTTCTCCTTTATTTTTATGAGCAGTATCAGCTCATTTGATTATTTTTTTTATTTTTTTTGATTTATAATTTTTTTTACATTACTACTTAATAAATTGATTAAATTGAAAAATCCATAAACTGAATTTCAATTAAAAAAACACGTAATATTTTATATTATTTTGTTAAATAATTTCAATTATAATGCCAGTAATCGTTTCAAAGCTAAGCGTTTATTATATAATAATTTAAGTATATTTTGCTTTAAATAGTACTTTGCCAAAATTAACTTATAGCGTGACTGTATGGCAATATTTTGAAATTAAGTGTCATTTATGCTGACACTTTTACTAAAATTGTGTTTGCATTAAAAAAATGAAGAAATGTTTAATCTAAATTTATTTGACATCAAATTAGAAACAAATACTATTGGCAGAAATTTTTTCTACCTTGATGAAATTGATTCAACAAATTCATTTCTTTTGGATAAAAAAAATAAAATTGATGAAGACGGTTCTGTTGTTTTAGCCGAAAAGCAGACCAGGGGAAGAGGAAGAAAAAATAAAATTTGGTATAGCGAACCGGGTAAAAACCTTAACTTTTCAATTTTAATAACTAATAAATATTTTCTCGATAAAAATATTAATCTTCTGAATTTGGGTGTTTCTCTTGTCACAGCTAATTCAATAGAAAGACTTTCCCTTTTGCATGCAAATGTAAAATGGCCGAATGATATTTTAATCAAAGGTAAAAAAACAGCTGGTATTTTATTGGAAGCAAATTCTCAGGGTGGTAAAATTGAGAGACTTGTAATCGGTATCGGGGTTAATGTTAACCAAACTTCATTTAGGGGAGAATTTAATTATCCCCCGACTTCAATAAAATTGGAATGCAAAGAAAATATTGAAAGAGAGAAACTCCTTGCCGAAATTCTTAATAACTTTGAGGAAATGTTATTAAAAATAATTTCAAAACCTGAATCTGTTTCTGTTGATTGGAGAAATAAATGCGATATGATTGGAAAACGAATTACAATTACACAAGAAAATAAAATATTGACAGGCATTTTTGAAGATATTGACTACAACGGTTATTTGATTTTAAGAACACAAAAGAAGAAAGAAAAAATCCACTTCGGGGATGTAGGAATAGGTTAATATGTTACTCGCAATAGACATAGGTAACACGGCAATAAAATCGGCTTTATTTGAAGACAATAATATCTTGCAGTTTAACAGGTATAACAAATTGGAAGAACTGTTTGACTCAACTTTTTCAAAAGTAATTGATGAGGTAGCATTTACATCCGTGGTTCCGGCTAAGTCAAAACTTGTGTCAGCATTCTTTAAAGAAAAAATGAACATTTCCGCTTATCAAATAAAGAGCAACTCAAATTTTAATCTGCAAATAAAATACAATTCAATCGAAACTTTGGGAATTGACAGGATCTGTTCCGCAGAAGGTGCATTTTATCTTTACAATAATTCGGATACTCATCCTACATTTAAAGATGGCTCATTTATTATTTCTGTTGACTGCGGAACCGCAACAACGGTAAATATAATTATGTATCCAAATATTTTTATTGGCGGAATGATAGCTCCCGGAATTGATACAATGTTGAAAAGTCTACACAAAAACACAGCTCAATTACCAATGATTGAAAACGACGAACTGAGTTGGGATATAGGCAGCGATACAAATTCATCCATTGCAAGCGGTGTAGTAAACTCGGCTGTGGGACTAATTGAAAGAACACATAAAATATTAAAAGAAAATTACGATGCTAAATATATTACAACTTATCTTACAGGTGGAAATTTAAATGTTTTGTCCGATTTTTTAAGCATTGAACACCAAATAGAAAAAGCATTGGTGCTTATTGGTGTGAAAGAAATTTATAAAATGAATCTAAATGTCATTTCGAAGGTGTGAAACGACAGAAAAATCTTTTTTGATTATTATAGTTTTAGTGAAAGATTTCTCATCCCGATGAATCGGAAATTTGAAATTACAATAACAAATTTTTGATGTATGTTTTCAATTTTATTTAACGGTTAAAAAAGTATTTTACCAGTTGTATTATGTACTGTAAATACGTACATTTGAAAAAACAATGAGGTTGAAAATGATACAGTTATCAGTAAATAAATTTCGGGCAAATCTAAAAACATTTGTAGACAAAGCAATTAATGATCACATACCTTTGCGTGTTAATCGTAGAACAGGGCAAGATTTTATTGTGATGAGTGTGGAAGATTGGGAAAGAGAGCGCGAGACTTTGCATGTTCTTCAAAATTCATCATTAATGATGCAGATTAATGAATCCCTAAAAACTTATAAATCTAATGATGGTTATAAACCATCGAAAGATGAATTGAATGAGATCAATAGTCTTTGAAGGGAATACCTGGAATAAATACGAAGAATTAAGAAACAAAGACAAAACTCTCCACAAAAATCTTTATAAAATTCTTAAAGAAATGCAAAGGGATGCTCCGTCTAAGGGTATAGGAAAGCCTGAATATCTAAAACATAATTTAAAAGAACTCTGGTCAAAAAGGATATCCCAAAAAGATAGATTAATATATAAATTTGATCAAAATTATATTTATGTTTTTGCTATTGGCGGTTATTATGACGACCATTGAATTCTACAATTTACTTAATCTCTTTAATATCTGAACAGATGACCTTTAAAAACTAATTAACCTATTATCAATCAACCTTGTCTTCCCAATTTTACAGGCAATTAGAACATAATAACTTTTCCCCTCTTCAATTCTATTGGTTTTAATAAAGCTATCAAATTCTACAATACTTGCATAATCCAGTTGGGAAGTATCAACAGAATTAATAAGTTTTTTCATTTCATATAAAATCTTTTCGGTTTCTTTCTCACCTACATTAATCAATTCTTCTGCAAGTTTTAGTGATTTACTAAGTACCAAAGCATCCAATCTTTCTTTATCATTCAGGAAAACATTACGAGAACTCATTGCAAGTCCGTCTTCTTCCCTTACTATCGGACAGACATTAATTTTTATATCATATTTTAAATCTTTAATCATCTGCTTAATTACTGCTGCCTGCTGTGCGTCTTTTTGTCCGAAGTAAGCGTTATCGGGGTTAACACAATTAAAGAGCATTGCGACAACTGTAGTTACACCTCTAAAATGAGATGGACGAAATTCACCTTCCAATATTTTTGTAATTTCATTTACGCTAACATAGGTTTGAAAATCATTGGAATAAAAATCTTCCACATCAGGATAAAATAAATAATCTGCTCTTAATTCCGCAAGTAACTTTTTATCTCTTTCAAAATCTCTGGGATAAGTAGTTAGGTCTTCGGCAGGTGCAAATTGTTTGGGATTTACAAAAACGGAAACAAAAGTTATATCATTATTTTTTTTAGATTCCCTAACAAGAGAAAGATGCCCTTCGTGAAGGTAACCCATCGTAGGAACAAAACCGATAGATTTCCCTTCCTTTTTAAGTGTTTTTGTTAATGAATGAATCTTATCAATTGACGAAATTGTTTTGAGTTTTTCGTGCATCAGTCAAGCAGGTTTAACACATTTGAAATTGTTGTTTTCAGGTCTTTTCGGTTTGCAATTACATCAATAAATCCCTGCTCCATTAAAAACTCCGATCTTTGAAATCCTTTCGGTAAATCTCTACCGATAGTTTGTTTGATAACTCGGGGACCGGCAAAACCGATTAGTGCCTTTGGTTCAGCGATATGTACATCACCCAGCATTGCATAACTTGCAGTAGTACCTCCTGTTGTAGGGTCAGTTAAAACGGAAATGTACGGAACTTTTGCTTCCGCTAGTCTTGCAAGTCTTGAACTTGTTTTTGCCAATTGCATAAGTGAATAAGCACCTTCCATCATTCGTGCGCCGCCGCTTGCTGATAAAATAATTAACGGTATTTTATTTTTATAAGCTTTATCAATTAATCTTGCTATTTTTTCACCAACGACCGAGCCCATGCTTCCGCCAATAAACTTAAAATCCATACAACCGAATGCTACATTTTTCCCGTTAATTTTACCTGTACCTGTTCTCACCGCATCGTTTATACCTAGTTTTTTAATTGTCTCTTTTATACGATCTTTATATTTTTTCCGGTCGGTAAATTCTAACGGATCGGCAGATTTCATTTTTTTATCCATTTCTTTAAAAGAGTTCTTATCGAGAAGAATGTTTATATATTCTTTACTACCAATCCTGAAATGATAATTACATTTTAAGCACGTCCAAAGATTTTCTGCTAAATGTTTTGTGTGAATAATTTCACTGCACCCAGGACATTTTTCCCACAGTCCGTCCGGTAAATCTTTCTTCTGTGAATCAGGTGATATGTTTTGTTTTGATCTTCTAAACCAAGCCATATTTATTTCTCTATTACGTCGGCAAAAATATTTAAATATGTTTTAGGATGAACAGGGTCGTTGGAAATAATTCTGATTGACCTCCTTGTTTTACCAAGTTCCGTTGTCGAATCAAATTCAACTTTAATTTTCCCTTCTCCTCCGGGGGGGATTTCATTAGCACTCATAATTGCAGCAGTACATCCGCAGGATGTTTTTATGTTTTTAATTTTTAAAACAGCTTTCCCCTTATTTATAAATTTAAAAATGTAAGAATCAATTTTACCTTTTTTTATTTTACCAAAGTCGTGTGTTGTAATTGGAAAATAAATTACAGGTATTTTAGTGCCCTTTGGAATTTTAACTTCTTTCTCTTTTACATCCGCTCTAATAGTTAGCTGAAATTTAGGGTTGTCTTTTGCATTGGAAACAACTGTAATAAATTCCATCTGCTTGCTTACACGCACATCGGGATTATATTGTATATAAAGTTCTGCCGAATCTTGAGGAGCAATAATTTTTTTGGGCATTCTTGTCTGCACACTAAAAGACGAGGCATATACGGATTTCACTCTAAGCGTATCGTTACCTCGGTTATATATTTCAAATTTTGTGTAGACCTTTTCATTTTGATTTATCTTACCAAAATCCGCTATAAGAAAATCAGAAGCTATTTGTGGATTTTTATCCTGAGAGAACTGAATTGAGGTAAAAAATAAAACTGTAAAAAATATTTTTTTAATCATATTTTATTTCTTTATTAAAAAATTCTTTAAATAATTTGGTTCCAGAAAATCATACTCTGTAGTTTTAACACTAGTTCCAAAATATTTACTCCATTGAGCAATGTAAAAAGGATCAGGAGCACCTAAATTAATTATAAAATTTTTATTAATAATTTTCTCTTCAAACGAAATATTCGTAATAATTGGCTCTTTTCCAATTATCTCATTTAATTTATCAATTTTTTTTACCTGTAATGGAATTATAAAATCTATTTTTTCTTTATCTAAATTAATTTTAGTAAAATATGCCTCATCTGAGTTTACTCTTTCGGCGATTATAATTTCCGAATTAATTTTAAAATATTTTTTTACTTGCAAAGCCATAGCTTCAAAAGTCGGTACCGGTACTATCGGTAAATTGTTACCGAGAGCAAGTCCTTTGGCGGCAGACATCCCAATTCTTAGCCCTGTAAATGAACCGGGACCAGTTGAGACTGCTATTTCTTCCACATCTTTTATATTTATATCTGCTGATTTTAAAACGTAATCAATTGATGAAAATATTTTCTCTGAGTGAGAGTTTTTTAAATTAATTTTTGATTCAAAAAATTTATCATCTGAAAAATAAAGACAAACACCACAAATCTTTTCCGATGTTTCTAAAGCTAATACCGGTTTTTGATTATTCATATTTTTTTAAATTCAATGTCGCGTGTAAAATTCGAATTTAATTTAAAATTCACTTCTATTCTTTTTTCAGGTAAAACATCATTAAATAAATTGCCCCATTCAACAAAAGAAATTGCTTCTTTACAGTCAAAATAATCTTCAATCCCTATATCATATAATTCAATTATTTTTTCTATTCTGTAAAAATCCAAATGATAGAATTTAACTTTCCCTTCATATTCATTTACAATTGCAAAAGTAGGACTGTTAACATCAGTAATCTCAAAATTGAGTAAGGTTTTATTAACAAAAAATGTTTTCCCGCTACCAAGATCTCCGTTCAATACAATTACATCTCCTAATGATATTTCTTTTGAAAACTCATTTGCTAATTCTGTTGTTTCCTGTTCAGTTGAAACATTGTGCATTGAGGGTATCAACATTTTTACTATTTCGGTTCCATTCTAATAACAGGTAGTATCATTTCTTCCATTGATATACCACCGTGCTGAAAAGTATCTTTATAATATGTTAAATATTTATGATATTCAGTTGGATAAACAAAATAGTAATCTTCTTTTGCAATAATATAATTTATTGTTAACCCTGAACGAGGTAGTTTATACTCTTCAGGATCTTTTATAAACATAGCGTGTTTATTATCTACTTTTAAATTTCTTCCGTATTTAAATCGAAGGCTAACCGCTGCTTCTCTATCACCCAACACTTTGGCACCTCTTAAAGAACGGATGCTTCCATGATCAGTTGTTATTATAACTTTTGCATTGGGTATTTTTGCAATTTCTCTGAAAGTGGCTATTAACGATGAGTGTCTGAACCATGCAACTGTAAGTGACCTGTAAGCCGCTTCATTCGGGGCAATTTCCTTAAGCAAATCGGAGTCTGATCTGCCGTGAACAAGCATATCTAAAAAGTTAACAACAACAGCTGTAAAGTGAGTGTTTTGATATGATAAAATATTTTTTGCAAAATTTCGTCCTACTTCCGGGTCAATTATTTTAATATACTGCAGATCATTCCGCAATTGTATGTTTTCCCTTTCCAAATATTTTTGAAGTAATTCTTTTTCATATTTGTTCATACTTCTTTCGTCTGACTTTTCAGATATCCAGAGATTCGGGTACATTTTTTCTATTTCGGAAGGAAATAATCCACTGAATAAAGCATTACGTGAATATGGAGTAGCAGTCGGAAGTATTGAGTAATAATAATCTTTATCAATATTATAATCATTCAACAGTAGCTTTTCCATTACCATCCATTGGTCAATCCTTAAACAATCCAAAACAAAAAAGAATACAACAGATTTATCATCTTTTAAATACGGGTTTACATATTTTGAAATTATTCCATTTGAAAGATCAGGGATTTCAGTTTCTTCTTGTGTATAAAGCCAGCTTTTATAATTGTTCTCAACAAATTTAGAAAACTGTTTATTTGCTTCGCGTTTTTGTTCGGTTAAAGTCTGTCTAAAATCAACTTCAGGATGCTCATCCAACTCTAAATCCCAATTAACTAACTTTAAATAAATATCTATCCATTCAGAAAAATCTAAATTTGTTAGGAGAGCCTGGGAAATAAAATTAAAATCTTGCAGATAATCTTTAGCAGTGTATTCACTAGAAATTTTCTTACCCTGGAGTATTTTTTTACAAACTAAAAAAACTTGGCTTGGATTCACTGGTTTTGTTAAATAATCGCTTATTTTTCCTCCGATAGCTTCATTCATTAATGATTCTTCTTCACTTTTTGTAATCATTACAACCGGAAGATTTGGATCGATTTCTTTTAATACACTTAATGTTTCAAGTCCGCCCATACCGGCCATCATTTCATCAAGAAAGATCAAATCATATTTATTTTTTTTAGCATGAGTAATTGCGTCTTCGCCATTTGTTACAGTATCAACCTCAAAACCTTTTTCAGTTAAAAACAAAACGTGAGAACGAAGCATATCAATTTCATCGTCAACCCATAATATTTTTCTGTTTTCCATTTTAAATACCTCAATTTATATTAACAATTTAAGTATTGTTAAGCATAATATTCATCTAAATTTATTTCTCTTTTGTCATTGAATTACGATATGTACATTCAGTCCGGCTTCATTTGTTGTTGACGGTGGGATTCTTGATGCACCTTCGGGTTCTATTGATGAACGTCTGTAGAATACTGACATTGTAACTTTTGAACTAATAGTATATTTAACCCTCGGTTCAATAGTAACACGAATAGTTCCGTCTTGCGGAGTTCCGTTTTCGTTAAAGTCCAGCATATTAAAAATAATTGTAGAATTTCTGCTTTTTGTATAAGAAATACTAAATTCAATATCATTTTTTAAAGCAAGACCAAACAAGGGAAAATTAAAACCTGATTTAGAATATCCAAATGTAATTCCTATATCTTTAGAAAATGTTTCAATTATATTTCTTGTAGAAACACCAAGACTAAATATTGTTCTTGTTGAATATTTTAAACTTCCGATTAAATTTCCGTTCCAAAGACTAGCAAATGTCATATTTAATCCCAATAAAGGTGTAAATCCGAATTGTACTTTTTGAATTTGAGTTTCTTGATTACCGTCAGGTGTAACTTTCCAACCTTCGGTATAACTTGAGCTGTATGAATGGTCAAGTGTAACGCGTTGCATTACTTTTTTAAATAGCGGTAGTTTTTCAAGACCTGACCAGGATATTCTCCAGTTAGGACGAGGAATAAATCTTGCAACATCTTTTAAGAAACCGAGTTTTGAAGCGACCGGAAAGCTTTCAAATCCTTGAATAAATGCGTCTGATAAATTTTTTGCAGGATTGGGAGCATTCGGATCAAAAAGCTCGTGAACTTTCTTTATTCCACTATTAAAAGATTTTAAGAAAAGAACAGGTGGAAAAGAAAGAAATGTTCTATTTATTGTGCCAGTTGAAGAAATGAACGAAACAGATGTATTACCAAATTGATCAGATTTTAACGTTGTTGTTTTATTAACAGTCCAACCTACGGACCAATTTAAATCAAGTTTTGCTCCTGACCAAAGCGGACGCGAGGTCCTAAATTCAACATTATTTTTTTGAGAGAAAACATCCTGTAAATCACTGTTTGGCGCTCTCCTGCCAACCCTATCATTCAATCCCAACATAAAACCTTGAGAGGGTCCGTTACTTTCTTTGAAAGTTAATCCCCAGAAATTTCTAAACCCAGAGCCTTTTGCGGCAATACCATTTTTTGATAAATTATTGGTCATAGTAAAATTCATTGTAATCGATTCATAATCAAAGAAAAGCGCTTTCGCCACAGACCTAAGAAAAAGAAGACCTGTTGAAATAGGTGAACTTTCAGACTCTAATGTTTTTTTAGTTTTTATAGAATCACCTCTTATTTTTAAGGTATTATCTTTAAGAGATTTAATATTATTTACAGTGTCTGTTATTTCCTCAGGTATTGGTTTTAGGATACGATTTCTGCCTCGAGAAATTCTACGGGTCTGTTTAGTTTCTTTAGTTTCCTTTTCGGGTGTAGATTTAAACAGAGGGGCTGTCAATGCTTTCCATCTTAAATTTAGTGAGATATTTGTTCTGTTTGCATAACCTGCACTTCTTCCTAAATCTGGTTGACGAAAATCATTTGCCCAACGATAGTTTACAGAGTAACCGCCAGTAATTGTTAAAAACTTTTTAATATCCCAAAGCGATGGAAGTTGTGGAATAATTCTAATATTAATGCTTTGCTGGTATAGAAAGTCCTGCCCAAAAAATGTGCCTGAGAAAATATTTTTCCAAATTTCACTTTCGGATCTTTGATTACCGCCCGCATCAGTTTCAAGAAAAGCTAAAGAAGATTGAATATTTAACTTATAATTTGTTGTAACATCAAAAATTCCGCCTTCTGTCATCTTCCAATCAAAATTAAATCCGCGAGTAGTTATGAAATCTCTTGATACAATTGGTGAAACGGGATTATTGCCCTGGGGTCTTTGTATGCTTATATTACGGTTTCGCCTTGCGGTAATATTCAGGGAGAATGTCTGGGGCACAAAATAAACTTTTACGTCTTTATAGTCTTTAAAGATTGATATGAAAGAACCAAGTATAGGGATTTTTACCGGTTCAAAATAATAATCAGGGCTTAGTCTCAAATTATAATTCATATTAGCATTCCAAACCCAGGTTGAGTTTTCCTTAATTACAGGACTTCTGCTGAATGTCTTATTATAAGTAAAACCAAAAGTAATGGAATTGATTATATCTCTTATATACCATTTAGAAGATGGGATTTTAAAATTTATATTTGAAGCCGACCAACTATCCGAAGTTCTAAAAGTTTCGGTTTCTTCCCTAAGCTGTCCAGGTGTTTTAACATTAGACAAAGTCGTATCATTAGCACTAGCAACTAACTGTTCTTCTGCTCTGATAACTAAAATATCCGTGCCTGGTACATATTCCGGTTTGCCCAAAGATTCCGTGTGGGAATAATTAATTTTAAAATTACTCCCGGGTAAATTAAAAGGCAAAATTTTTAATAAATCAACATTTGCAGCAATACCCCAATTTCTCTGCCTAATTCTCGAGCCGAACCTATTGGATAGCCTGTGGAAAAACGGGCTGGATTCACTTATATTAAAATTCACAGTCGCAAAATCAGCCAACTTTAAATTAGATGCTATATTATACGCCCAACCGGGACGGTCATCCGCACCTATAACTCTTAATTCATCAACCCATACCTCTCCGGAAACAGGCCCTGGAGTAAGAGGATTGCCCCTGTTAAAAATACCCAGGGTTAAAAACCTAATTGAAGTTAAAGTAGGTACACCTCTTACAATATAAAAATTGTTAGGTTTACCGGGTACAGGAACCTTTACCGATTGAGTAATTGAATCTCTTGCTTCTTTTATTGCAGTTAGTTCATCAAATTTAATGGTGATATCGTTCCAACCGGGTCTGATGGGCTGTCTGTATTCATAAAAATTATTTGTATCGATACCGAATCTAAAAAATACTTCAGCAGGAAAATCAGTCGGATCCGCAGATGAAATAGAGCCTGGGCCTGTGTTTTCATCCCCGTGAATAAATAACTTCATTGTTGTATAATTAAATACATCTAGGGGTCTTACTAAGTATTTTACAGCCTGTCTGTTCTCACCCTCCGGAAGATCCTTTATAATTAAATTGAGAGATTGTTCATTGCTTAAAATATTTTCATCGGGCCTGGTTTGATCTCTTGTTCTCAAAACATCTCCAGACACCGGACTAACATAATTTGGGTTATCTTCAATATTTATTACTGAAACCGAAAGAACAGAATCTTCAGGTAATAATTTCTGCCATTGATTGCCTACTAAATTAAATTCTACAATTCTCAGGTGAACAGGGTTAATAGAGCCTGTTACAACAATTCTAATAGTTTCAACAGATGAAAAACTTGGCTGCCCAACTTTTAACAAAAAATCTTTAAGCGGTATTCTATATAAATACCACCCTCTATTTGCACCACTTCCTGCTATTACTGCGCTGTTAGTATCAATGGGTACTTCATACCTAAAATAACTGTTAACTTGGTCTAAGTTTCCGTTACGGTTTATATCTTCTGTATCTGGGATACGTCCTATATCGGTAAGTATTGCATTACCCTGGGTACCATTAATACTGAAATAGTTAAAAATATTGCCTGTGTTAGATTGGTTAAAAGTAAAATTATCTCCACTCGGATCATTTTTTGTACTGTTAAATGTAGCTCTCTCTTCCGGATCTAAAATACCGTCAATACCTGTATCTTCTGTTCCATCCGGATCAATTACATCGTTAAAATTTTTGTCTTCAGTATCTAATCTATTATTAGGTATAATATCTTCACTAATTCGTCCTAAATCGATATAAACTATAGCATCCTGTGGTGCATCTGAAGCATTCATCCAAAATTCTATAAACTCGATATTTTCTTCAACTAAATTATTAGCTGTTGTTGAAAGAAGTCTTAACATTCCTCCCCAATTTTTTTTTCTGTCAGCTAAACTCGGGGTGTAATTATAAGTGCCCGGAGTATCCGGTAAAAACACATAATCAAGCACAGGTACTTGTTCATTGGCTCTTGCAACTTTTTTCTTATCTCCCCAAATGTCTCTTACATTTACATCAGATGGTGTAATAGAAAACCAAAAACTTTTACCTTTAAAATTCATTAAATCTTGTTTTGTTAAACCACTCAATAAAGGAAGTCTGTCAGGTACACTTATATCTTTCCAACCGGTATAATTTACACCAATTGGTATTATCCTCTTCGCTCCTTCAAAATCATCTATGTAAGCAATGCTTTTTCCATCATCACCGGGAATAACACTTTTCTTAGTATTTGGATCCGGGTTCATATAAGCATATTCACCCGTGAAAGTGAGAGTTGACATTTCTTTTGTAGAAATAATTTTATCCAAAGCTTTTGTAAGAAAAGGAAGGTTTGTACTGGTTTTAAAATCAATACCGTAAATTGTGTTGCTTAATGGCTCTTCACCAATTCTAACTTTTTGACTAAGAGTCTGCTGGTTAAGATTTAGAACAGTGAAACCAAGTTTTGATTTATCTGAAATATTTATGACACCTCTTGCACCAAGTAATGTTTTTGAAGCTAATTGGAAAAGATCATTCTGTTCATATGTAATAATTAATTTTGCACCGGGAACAAGTGCCGCATCGTTTCTAATAGTAAGCTGACCTATTGTGTAATCAACTATGTAATCCACACCATTTATTAACTCTCTCCCATCAAGTAAAATTCTAACTGAGTTTTCCACTACGTTAAATCCTAATCGATAAACAGAAGTTACATCGCCTGAGAATTTCCCGGTCATCAACCATTTATCTTTTAAATTATTCCGTCGGGCAAAAGTTTTAGTGGTATCATAAACTAATTGATATGCGAATGAATTAGGAATTGATGGATTTAAATTTTTACCAAATGGTTCTAAAGTAGGGAAAACTATTTCCCCGGTTTCAGGGAATATTGTTATACCCTGTCGGTAGTCAAAAATATCATCCGGATTTGGGTTATTTGATTGGTCAATCAAATCTATACCAAAAGCATTCAATAATTTTACCGGACCTGAAGGAGTTGAAAGTTCAGTAACAGGATCTTGTCCGTCAATTTGATATTTAATTTGAAATATAAAACCTTCTTTTTTAATATTTCTTCCGCCGATAGGATAAATATTTTTTAACTGAAGTTTCCATGCATCTGCAAAATCTCCCCCGGGTTGTAAGTTACGCGGCTTTACTAATTTTAATACAAGTTTTGAAGTAGTATCGGCTCCAACAGAATTCAGAAACTCTCCGTAAAACAGGTCATCACTCGATAAAGGTCCGTTTTCGACTCTATATGCAACCGCAATAATATCATTATCTTGAACTTGTATGTTGAAAGTTATATAACCGGTTTCAGGGTGCAGTAAATAATCAACACTTGGCGTAAGTAATAAAAACCTCCCTGTCTCTGTTTGCCCCGGGACAGCAGCAATATCACCTCTGAGATTATCGGGATATCTTTGCCCGGCAATAAGAGAATTTAAATTTATATATGCATTAGCAACTCTTTCTTTTGATTGATCAACTGCAACACCTGTTACACTTCTCCAAACTTCAATATTGTTAACACGATATTGAGGATCAATCAACGGAGTGGGTTGCCCGTAATAATTAAAGAATAAATTTAAATCCGAATTTTGACTTGCATAAAGTGTATCTATAAAATAATGATTTTGGGAATAGTTATAAGCTCTTAAATTAAACTCAGATGATGTTGAACCGCCTGAAACATTTACAGTTTTGATTTTACCTTTCTTTTGACTTGCGATTGTTGTTAATGAAAAAGGACCGAATTTAAATTTTGATTTTATGCCAAATAATGCTTCACTACCTCCTACTAAAGGAGATGTTTGAAGAGAAACATTTCCTGCTTCTATAATTTGTATTATTTCATCTTCATATCCGGAATATTTTATTTTCAACTGGTTCTCATATTGAAATGTACGCTCGGTATTCCAATCTGCATTAATATTCAGCTTATCTCCGATAGTTCCTCTTACATTAATTTGTACCTTTTGCTTAAAATTAGGTGTATTTCTCGTATTACCAAGCAGTGAAGCAGTCACACCTTGGGTTGTTTCACTTCGAAAAGAACCTTGAATATCAACGGCTCCACCAATTTTTAAACTTATTTTGGGTGGTCCGAAAATACTTAAAACCCCGACACTGGGTAACGGTATTTCAAAACTTGTAATATCTTTTATTAGCTGACCCAGTTCCTTTGTTAATGACTTAAATTTATATTTACCAACTAATTTATCCCATTCGTTTATCTGGTTACTTTCTAACTGAAGCTTTATATATTCGTCAATGGGGATTTTTAGCAGAATCTTAGATTGAATACCATAGATGAATTCTTTTATTATTACATATTGCCCGGTTGAATCTATGTCTACAGTCTTTGTTCTGAAGGTCGCTGATGGCTGCAGAAAAAGAGGAGATATTTTTTTAGCCTTTAATTTTACAAACGGTAAATACTTAGGTTTATATTTTAAGTTCTCTATCCTTGCGGTTGAATCAATTGACATTTGTAGAAGCTTTAGAGAATCTTCATTCACTTTAACAGGTTTAATTCTTTTCAATACAGAATCGGGTAAAACCTTTAAGGAATCCACTGAAGTTATTTTGTCGGTTGAATCTTGTACTGAAGGTAGAATAGGTAAGTAATTGTTGTCTAGTATAATATTATCATTTTTTGAATTTAGATATTCAAATAATTCAAGATAGGAATTTATTTTTATACAACTTCCAATCCACATAGCCCTGCAAATTTGAGATTCTGGACTTGTATTAAAGCCTAAATTTAAAGCAGCATAAGAGAATATTGCAGGTAAAACAATTATGCCGATTAGTTTTCTAAGAATATTATTTATACTTCTAATGGTAAACCCTTTAAAGTGATTTCGTTCTGTATCCGATAGTATAAAATATCTATAAATTTTCTCAAATTGTTTTCAAAAAATTATGTATAACTCACCAAATATTCAATATTATTAAATGTTTAAATAATAATAATACAAATTTTATAAAACTATCCTTTTGTAAATTTTTCTATCAGTTTCTTATGATCTGGAAAATTTTTTATAAGTTCATTTCTTATACCTAATTTGAAGTCATCAAAATCATACCCAGGTGCAACTGTACAACCTACTAACCCAAATAAATTTTTATTAACAACTTCAGCACAAAACCACTTCCCCTTTTCAATTATCACTTGCAAAGACTCATCTTCATCTAAATTTTTACCAAGAAGATTTATCTTTAATTCTCCATCATTTTTTAATTTATAAATTTTGATTGTAGAACCGTCATGAAAATGCCAGAATTCATCTGATTTAATTTTGTGAAATAGAGAAACGTTTTCCCCGTCAAGCAAAAAATAATTTGAAGTTGAAAAATTTCTATCACTATTATATCTTCCGGGTAAATTTTCTTTTATAATAATTTCATCGCTACGGTATACTTCTTTGTAAAAACCTCCTTCAGGGTGCTTCTGCAATTCAAGTTTATCAACATAAAATTTTACTTTTGGGTTTATACTCTATTTTTTATTATCAGGCATTAAATTTAGAATTAATTATTTAAATTAAAAATCTAAATAAAACAACACTATAACTTTGCAAGAAATTCTGAAATAAAAATTTATTTTCTTTGTATATTGCTATACAGTTTCAAGGGGAGAAAATGGATATCTTATATTTTGAAAAATTTCAACTGAGTAATTTTGTGTTACTTAATAAATATTTATGTTTTACTTACTCCCATATTACTTTAATTTTATCTCAGATCTCAAATTTTTATAATGGAAGTAAAATATGTCAAGTTTAAAAGATAAACTTTATGAAAAAATTCAAGAGTGGCGCCCGAGAACTACTAAACTATTAAAAGAACACGGAGCCGTAAAAATAGGCGATGTTACAATAGCTCAGGCAATCGGCGGTGTGCGAGGTGTTAAATGTTTAACAACCGACATTTCTTATTTAGATCCTTTAGAAGGTATTCGATTTAGAGGATTTACCATACCTGAAACATTGGAAAAATTGCCTAAAGTCCCGGGGTTTGAAATGCCTTTGGTTGAAGGATTTTATTATTTACTTCTAACAGGTGAAATACCCACGGAAGAGGATGTAAAAACTGTAGCCGAAGAATTTAACAGTAGAAAGATAGTGCCTCAGTATGTCTTTGATGTACTAAAAGCTATGCCCGAAGATACACATCCAATGACGATGTTTTCAGTTGCAATTCTTACTCTTCAAAAAGAATCCGAATTTGTTAAAGCCTACAAAGCAGGTATGAATAAAATGGATTATTGGGACCCAACTTATGAAGATGCTTTAAATCTACTTGCAAAACTACCCCAAATAGCTGCTTTTATTTATAGATATAAATATAAAGACGGGGATATTATTGACCCGGATCCAAGTTTAGATATGGGCGGTAACTTCGCACATATGATGGGTATAGTTAAACCTTATGATGATGTAGCAAGAATGTATTTTCTACTTCACAGCGACCACGAAAGTGGCAATGTAAGTGCTCACACAGGCCATCTTGTTGCAAGTGCATTATCTGATATTTATTATTCAATTTCAGCTATGTTAGATGGTTTGGCCGGACCACTACACGGATTAGCAAATCAAGAAGTACTTCGCTGGATACAAGGAGTGCAAGATAAGATGGGCGGAGAAATACCTACTGAAGAACAAATGAAAAAATTTGTTTGGGATACTTTAAATTCAGGCCAAGTAATTCCAGGTTTCGGTCACTCTGTATTGCGTAAAACTGATCCTCGCTACCAAGTGCAAAGAGAATTCTGCTTAAAACATTTACCTGATGATAATTTGTTCAAATATGTAGATATTCTTTATAAAGTAGTACCAGATATTTTGGTTGAACAAGGTAAAGCAAAAAATCCATGGCCAAATGTTGATGCACAATCAGGTGTTATACAATGGCATTACGGATTAAAAGAGTATGATTTTTATACAGTTCTTTTCGGAATTGGTCGTACCCTTGGAGTAACAGCAAATATTATTTGGGATAGAGCTCTTGGTTATCCAATTGAAAGGCCAAAATCTTTAACAACTGAAATGCTGGAAGAAATAGCTTCTAAAGTTATTTAATGTTTAACTGCATTGATAATTTTTTGGGGTCAGTAGTGGGCAGGTTACAAACATAATTACGACAAACATAAACAGTGGTTTCCCCGTTTATCATTTTCTGTTCTTTTGTAAAAGATGCTATCTTGGAAATATCTTTAAACTCTTTCTCATCAGATTTTAACAGAACAACTTTGTTTGGTATATATTTTTTATTTATTTCATTCAACATTCTTTTAGTTCCATCATTATTGCTATCTCCGACAATTACTATCTCAAATGAAGGTCCTATTGCAAAATCTACAGCACTTAATAATTGAGAATAACCCATAGGATATCTTTCTACATTATTTGAAAAAGTTTTTGCCAATTGAGAAGCCATATCCGCAAGTTTTGAATCTCCAGTAATTCTAGATAATCTTACGAGATTCATCATAGCTACAGAATTACCGGACGGAATAGCACCGTCATAGATTTCTTTTTGTCTTGTAAACAATTCAGGTGAATTATCAGATGTAAAATAAAAACCACCGTTCTTAGAATCCCAAAAATGTTTAATTAATCGATCGTTAAAAGCGATTGCTTTTTTTAAATATTCAGTTTTAAAAGTAGCTTCGTATAAGTTTAACAAGCCCCAAGTAATAAAAGCATAATCATCTAAATGAGCATCTATTTTTACTTCCCCATACCTAAATCTGTGAAATAAAGTGCCGTCTTTTTTAGTCATTTTATCAAAAATAAATTGTATACTTTTTTCTGCCGATAATGTATAATTCTGATTATTAAAGATACTGCCTGCTTGAGCCAAAGCGGCTATCATTAATCCATTCCAGTCTGTTAAAATTTTATCGTCTTTAAAAGGATGGATTCTCTTTTCCCTGATGGTAAAAAGTTGTTTCCTTATTCTATCAATTTTGTTGATAATATTTTTTTCAGAAGTGTTAAATTCATTTGCTAATTCAGAGTAGGGTTTAGTTCTATGTAAAATATTATTACCGTCTTTTCTGCCTTTTATTTGATCGACAAAATTTCCATCTTTTTCAACATTAAATACTTTTACAAATAGATCAAAATCTTTTTTCGATAATATTTTTTGTAATTCAGCATAAGTCCAAAAATAAAATTTCCCTTCTTCCCCGTCGCTGTCGGCATCTTCAGCAGTGTAAAAACCACCTTCCTTTGAAGTCATATCTCTTAGCACATAAGTAAAAATTCCCTCAGCAGTTTTTTTATACTTCTCATCTCTCGTAAGTTGATAAGCTTCTGTATAAGCCATTGCAAGCATAGCCTGATCGTATATCATCTTTTCAAAATGAGGGACAAGCCATTTTTCGTCCGTGGAGTAGCGGTGAAAACCGAATCCCAGTTGGTCGTAAATTCCACCATCTTCCATTTTATCCAATGTTTTTTTTACCATATTCAAAGTAGAGGAATTTTTATCTCGATTATATTGTCTTAATAAAAATAAAAGATTATGTGGAGATGGAAACTTTGGTGCATTGCCAAAACCACCGTAAATCTTATCGAATTTATTCGTAAAATCTCTTTCGGCTTTTTTTAATGTTGAAAGAGTAATATCAGATCCATTTGGGTTTGAATTTGAAGTTTGTTTAACCGCATCAATTACTCTGTTTGCGGTATTTAAAATTTTATCGGGATCCTTTTCCCAGGCTGTTGCAATCTGCGGAAGAATATCCAGCATACCGGGTCTTCCAAAACGGCTGTCTTTTGGAAAGTATGTTCCGGCAAAAAAAGGTTTTTTGTCAGGTGTCATAATTATAGTTAAAGGCCAACCCCCGCTGCCCGTAAGAATTTGTGCAACTGTCATATAAATATTATCAATATCCGGTCTTTCTTCCCTGTCAACTTTGATTGACACATAATATTTATTTAATAAATCGGCAACCGTTGAGTCCTCAAAAGATTCTTTTTCCATCACGTGGCACCAGTGGCATGTAGAATAACCGATCGAAAGAAATATTGGTTTATTTTCTTTTTTTGCTTTATCAAAGGCTTCTTTACCCCAGGGATACCAATCTACAGGATTATACGCGTGTTGAAGCAAGTAGGGACTCTTTTCGTTTATAAGTCTATTTGTCTTATGCCCGTTTTTATATTGATTTGGAAATTCATTTTGAGAATTACATTCTATGTTTGTCATAATGCTTAGTATCAAAGTTAAATTAAAGATAAATTTTTTTACAGTTGATGATTTATATGATTTCATAATTTAGACTTATTTTCGATAACTGAAAGATATAATTAATCGATCAAAAATATTTGGTCTTTAAATTATATTTTTCATACTTTACATTTTGTCTATAAATTAACAATTAAAAATATTTGTTTATAAACAATAATTTCTATTTAAATATATAAAAAAAAATATAGGTGAAACAATTGAAAAAATTTTCCTTTCTATTATTAGCTGTACTTTTTATTTCAATTTCTTTTGCAGGATTTATATCAGATAGTAATGCTCAAACATTAAGTGATAAAAAAATTACAGAGTATAAAAAGGTAGCAAGACAATTCGTTCGTAAAGCATTAGAAGATAGAAAAGGTTACTATCTCTTAAAAGAACTTACTGATATTGGACCCAGGTTAAGCGGTTCTGAAAATTCTATCAAAGCAATTCATTGGGCTAAACAAAAAATGGAATCTTTGGGATTTGATAAAGTTTGGCTGCAACCCGTAATGGTGCCTCATTGGGAAAGAGGAAATATAGAGAAAGCTAATATTGTCTCATCAAAAAAATATAAAGGTAGAAAATTAGTTATCAGAGCTTTAGGAGGAAGTATTGCAACTGGTGAAAACGGCATACAAGGAAAAATATTATCGGTAAAAAGTTTTGATGAACTAAGGGCAAACAAAGACCAAGCAAAAGGAAAAATAGTTTTCTTTGATCGCTCCCTTGACCAAGGATTGTATTCAGGGGGTTATGGCGGTGTTTGGAATTACAGAGTATTTGGACCGGACAGTGCGGCAAAATATGGCGCAATAGGTTTACTCCTCCGTTCAATCACAACCAAATACGACAATAACCCGCACACAGGTGTAACTATTTACAGCGAAAAAGTAAAAAAAATACCGGCAGTTGCTGTGGGTTATTTAGACTCCGACTTTTTAAGAATGGCTTTAATAGAAGATCCGAACCTTGAAGTCAATTTTAAATTAAACTGCAAATGGTTTCCAGATGCTCAATCCTATAATGTAATCGGAGAGATAAAAGGTAGCAAATATCCGGATGAAATAATAATAGTCGGCGGGCACATTGATAGCTGGGATTTAGGAGTTGGTGCAAACGATGACGGTGCCGGTTGCATTCAATCTATGGAAGTACTCGACTTATTTAAAAGATTAAAAATTAAACCACAAAGGACCATAAGGTGTGTTTTATTTATCAACGAGGAAAATGGATCGAGAGGAGCAATAGTATACAGTGCTTTTGCAGATTCGTCACATCAAAAAACCATTGCAGCTATGGAATCAGATGCCGGAAGCGGTTCGCCAAGAGCATTCAGTATTGATTCGGATTCTTTAACGATTGCCAAAATAAAAACCTGGCTTCCAATATTAAATCAAACCGGAATATTACAAGTTAGAAAAGGCGGTAGCGGTGCTGATGTAGGACATATAAAATCAGCCAAAGCAAGGATTGGTTATTCCCCCGAAGGACAGAGATATTTTGATTATCACCATTCCGATAATGACCAGTTCAGTATTATTCATCCTAGAGAATTTGAATTAGGTTCAGCTGCAATGGCAACTTTGATTTATATGATAGACAGAGAAGGATTGTAAAAATTATTTGAAAGTATGTGCAGGCTTCAGACTGCGTTGATTGTAATAACGCAACTTATCACAAAGTGATTCCTTCGGGGAAAGTTGTGGCTATATCTACAATTTGAAATATTTTTGGGTTTATATTAAGTGTCGATCTCATTACGCTTTTATATCAATTGTAATTTTTTATTACTAATTCAGCGGCAATTTTACCGCTTTGAACTGCTCCTTCCAATGTAGCAGGTAAGCCTGTGTCCGTCCAATCCCCCGCTAAAAATAAATTATATACATTTGTTTTTACACCCGGTCTTTTTGAAAGTACATCTGACGACGGAATAAATGTTGCTCGTTTTTCTTTAATTATTTTATAAGCACTAATATTACCTTCAGTAATATTTGCATATTTATTTAATTCATCTTCACACATTTTATAAATTTCGTTTTTATCTATGTTAACTAAATGGTTAGCATCACTTATTACCAATGTAATATGGTCACCGTGATTAAATATCCAATGTATAGGTGAATCAATCAAACCATAAAATTTTTCACTTAAGGGATTTTCTTTCAACCAAAGATGAATAGTCACAATGCAAGAGTTTTCAAAATCTATTTTTGCTAATTTATTATCAGTGTAAAACTTTTTCAAAGCAGGTAAAGGAATAGCGGAAATTAGATAATCAAAATCTTCAATTTCCCTTTTTGATGTAATAATCTTTTTAACAGAGTTATCTACAATTATTAGTTCTAAAACATTTTCTGAAAAAGAGATACTTGCTTCATTATTTAATAGAAATTTTTGTGCAGGCTTGCAGTAAGTTTCGCTTAATCCGAATTTAGGTATTATCAAAGCTGCTGATTCATTACCTTGTAAAAACATTTTTTTTAAAATAGAAGCAAACAACTCAGCAGAAGCATTCTTAGTACTTGAATTAAGAGCACCGACACATATAATTTCCCAAAAAGATTTTCTCAAATTCTCGCTTTGCTTTTCTTTAAAAAGCCATCTCTCGACGGTGATGTCTTTTAACTTATTTATATTTGAGAACGCAAGTTTAATAAAGAAAACAATTAATGTTACTTTGTCTTCAATTCTTAAAGCATTATAATTAAGCAAACCCATCAATAAGTTTAACGGGTGAAATAATTTTGTTGCTTCAAGTTTAAATATTTCAGAATTATTATTTAGGAAGGGAATTGAAAGTCTGTCTTGATATATCAGATTATCTTCAGCATTTATCAATCTTAAAAATTTTAAAGTTTCTTTATAACAACCCATTAAAATGTGCTGCCCGTTATCTATAATTGATCCCGTTACGGGATCTTTAAAAGAATAAGCTCTTCCACCTAATTTATTTGAAGATTCAATTAATTCTACATTTATTCCGGATTTGGAAAGGTAAACCGCTGAAGTAAGTCCAGCAATACCGCCCCCGATTACAACACATTTTTTCATGAATACACTAAGCTGTATTTAGCCCATGCCCCGAGTGATATTCCAAGTTTTTCAAAAAGAGAAACAGAAATATCTTTTTCATAAATATTGTATTCAGCATCAACAATTTTATTCAACATTCTGCTGTAGATACGCTGCATTGCTCTTGCGGCAAACAATGCTGGTTTATCTTCAAGTTGAAGTGATTGATTTGCTTTATCAAAATATTCTTTTGCTCTTTCAGTTTCATATTTCATTAGTTCTTTAAAATTGGAATTATATGTTTTTTCGAAGAGAGCTTTTTCCGGATAATTGAATAAAGCTAAATCTTCCTGAGGTAAATAAATTCTTCCTTCCTCTGCATCTTTTTTAATATCTCGTAAAATATTTGTAAGTTGAAACGCAATACCGAGGTTTATAGCATATTCCTTTGTCGATTTGTGTTTGTATCCAAAAATTTCAATGCATATTAAACCAACTGTAGAAGCTACGCGGTAACAGTAGAGTGAGAGATCATCAAAAGTTAAATACCTATTTTTTTGCAGGTCCATTTCCATACCCCTGATAAGTTCAAAGAAAGGGTCAAGGGGAATGTCAAAGCGGGAAATAGTAGTGCCAAGTTTGTTCAACAAAGAATATTCTGAATGACCCCGGAAAGCCTTCTCAAATTCGATTCTCCATTTACGAAGTTTCTCAAATTTAATATCTAAGGTAGTATTGTTGTCATCAACAATATCGTCTGTTTTACGGCAGAACGCATAAACCGTGTTCATTGCATCGCGTTTTTCCGGAGGCAACAATTTAAAAGCATAATAAAAACTGCTTTTACTTTTCTTTGCTATTTGTTTAGCCGAGTTTATCATCTTATAAATACTGATTTACATAACAAATTTAAGAAATCAATTTTTGATAAAGTAGGTCTGTTACCAAAAATATTGTAATCGGATATTTTAATTTTCTCTAAAATTTTTTTACCGCCAAGTATAGTCCAAGCAATTTCAAATTTTAATCTACCCTTTAGGAAAGGAAGCAACAACTTCCCTTCTTCAAACATTTCTTCTATTCTTTCTATGTTAAACTTCAATAGTTTCTTTAAGTTAGCATTATTTTCTTTCAATCGAAACACTTTTTCATCCACATTAAATTTTTTTAGTTCCTCTATGGATAAATAAATCCTTCCTTTGTTGTAATCTATTTCTATGTCCTGAATAAAGTTAGTTAATTGAAGTGCCGTACATATTTTATCAGAATATTTATAAGCATCTCTGTTTCTGATATTATTTAATTCCAAAATTAGTTTGCCAACAGGATTAGCGGAATATTTACAGTAAGATAAAACTTCATAAAAATTCTCATATCTTTTTTTTGTCACATCTTGTTTAAAAGCTTTTAAAAGATTTTTCAAATTTTCAGGAGAAAGGTTATTGATTTTTAACGTATTCCCCAAGGCAGCGTCAATTTCATTTTTATATTTTCCTTCAGTAATTTCATCCACTCGTTTTTGTAATTCATTTAATTTCTTTATTCTTTCCTCTCCTGGCATTTCTCCTTCATCGGCAATATCATCCGCGGTACGGGCAAACCAGTAAATAATTGCAATATGCTTTCTTTGTTTTTTAGGAACTAAAAAAGAAACCACCGGGAAATTTTCATAGTGAGATTGGACGAGTATTAAAGCAAATTTATAACCTTTTTCAATATCAAATGAATTTTTTTTATATTCAGACAAACTGAAAACCTAAATTGTTTAATTTGAGTGTATAAATAAAATTACGGATTCTATTTATAATATATTTTCATTATTTTCAAAAGGATACTAATTAGCCTAAAAAACAGAGAGGATAAAATGAAAAAAATAATTTTAATTTCACTTTTAACGTGTATATTCTTCCTTGGATGTAATAAAAAACAAAATTCTATAAACCTTGATGATGCAAAGATTATCGATCTCACGTATTCTTTTGGTAAGGAAACTATTTATTGGCCTACTGCAGAAAGTTTCAAATTAGACACTGTTTTTGCCGGTATTACCGATAAAGGTTTTTATTATGCTGCATTCCAGTTTTGCGCAGCAGAACACGGAGGAACACATTTGGATGCACCCATTCATTTTGCAAAAGGAAAACAAACCATTGACAAAATTCCACTAACCAATTTAATAGGTAAAGCTATTGTAATTGATATAAAAGAAAAAGCATTGGGAAATAAAGACTATTTAATAAAAATTGATGATTTTAAAAATTGGGAACAAAAGAATGGAAAAATTTTTGACGGAGCTATTGTTCTGTTAAATACAGGTTATGCACGTTTTTGGTCAGATAAAGAAAAATATATGGGAACCGCAGAACTCGGACCGGATGCTGTTGCAAAATTACACTTCCCAGGCCTGGATCCTAAAGCCGCAGAGTGGCTTACAAAAGAAAGAAAAATTAAAGCTATCGGACTTGATACACCAAGTATAGATTACGGACAATCTGTGTTATTTAAAAGCCATCAAATTTTGTTTAAACATAATATACCGGCTTTTGAAAATGTTGCAAATTTGGATAATCTTCCTCCAAAGGGAGCTTTTGTATTTGCACTGCCCATGAAGATAAAAGGAGGCAGCGGAGGACCACTTAGAATTGTAGCGTTTGTAAATAGTAATTAGTTTATAGTTACCAGCATTCAGCTATTTTTTACTGTACCCGGAGGGTGATTCTTCCATAGAAATCTCTTCGGGAGAACCTCTATATTTTTTGTGCCCGGAACAGGGGTCGAACCTGCACTGACTTGCGCCAACTAGACCCTGAACCTAGCGTGTCTACCAATTTCACCATCCGGGCAATTTTTATTTGATACACTTTAAGAACTATTTACCAATACTATACTTAAAATATTTTTCTCTACATCGTGCATTGATTCTGTTCTCACATTCTTCAGCGTATATTAATTCAAACGGTCTATATGGTTTTGTAGTTTTTTCATACACTTTATTGTGTCTCTTAATTCTTTCTTCTAAATTAGAAGTCATCCCTACATAAATATAGACCCTTTTCAGATTCCTAATTTCATAAACAATATACATTTATGAACCTAATATGCCTGCCTGTAGGTAAATAGGTCTACTCCCGAAGGGATGCCTTTAGCACAATTTCATCATTCGGGCTTTTCTACCAATCTGAACTATTTTTATCTTTTTCTTTCTTAATCTTATCGTCTTCAGGGTGTGTTTCACACTTGCCCGGCATATCTTTTGAAATTATAATATCCGAAACAGTTTCCGGACATTTTGATGTTGCAATCTTGGAATCACCTAAATCCATTGTTGTTTTGCAAAATGTTGCCCTTACTACACCCGGCGCTACATGAAAATATTTAATCGGAATATTCAATTCTTTATAAACCTTGCCCATAAACTTTGACCAAATAGGCATAGCTGCAACAGCACCCTGACCGTAAGTATTTGTAAACTTGATTCTGTGGTCGTCAAATCCTACCCAAACACCTGCAGCAAGATCAGGAGTAAAACCGACGTACCAGGCATCTGCAAAATTTTGTGTTGTTCCGGTTTTACCTGCAGCAGGATAAGAGAAATATCTTCTTACTCCTCTTCCCGTACCGCTTGTAACTACTGACTGAAGCATATTAGCCATAATAGAAGCGGTTTGCACAGAAATAGCTTCAGTGTAAATTGGTATAAACTTATCAATTAAAATATTATTTCTATCTTCAATTTTTGTTACGGAAGTCGGGGAAACATGTACACCTTTGTTAATAATAGTTCCAAAGGCGGATGTCATTTCAAGCGGTGTTACTTCAGAGGTCCCAAGTGCAATTGAAGGAACAGCTGCAAGCCTAGATTTTATTCCCATTTTATGTGCAAACTTTACAACCTGGTTTGGCGGAGCAATGTTGCTCGTGGTCATTCTTCCTGCAATTACATTAAAAGAGTGAGCAAGTGCGGATCTTAATGTAGTATAACCCCCGTATTCATTTTCAGAAAAATTGGAAGGCGACCAGCCATGGTAATCAAACTTTTGATTAAGCATGGTAAATGTCGGGTAATACCCGTTACTGATTGCTACTGTATAAATAAATGGTTTCATAGCAGAACCGGGTTGTCTTCTAATTTCAGTAACATGATTTAATCCTCTGCCGAATATTTGGTTTTCACCACCGACCATAGCTTTTATTTGTCCGTTGAAAGGATCGATTACAACAAAACCAACTTGTATTTTTGTTGCATCCTTTTTTACATTCTCAATAAAATTATTATCATACTTTAAACTATTATAAATTCTGGCTTTTTCTTCCTTTGTTTCAGCTTCTTTATATTCTTTTGAATATCTAATATCTTCATCTAAAATTGTAGCTAATAAATTTTTATTATCTTCCCAATCCCATCTGCTGTTAAATATTTTTTGAAAATTTGTTATATGTTCCGCAACAACTTCATTTGCAATTTTCTGCATTCTGGAATCAATTGTAGTATAGATATTTAAGCCGTCACGGTATAGATCATAATTATATTTACTTGATAAAGCGGATAGTTTTTTCCTAACATATTCCATAAAATAAGGAGCAATACTTTTACTGCCTTTAATTTGATGTTCAGATAAAATTATAGGCTCTTTTTTAAATTTTCTGTAATCAGCTTCCGACAATTCCTGCATCACAACCATGCTTCTCATAACAAGGTTACGTCTTAAAAGAGCATCAACAGGATGCCGAACGGGATTATAATATGAAGAGGATTTTAAAAGTGCAACAAACAGTGCAGCTTCAGGCAAAGTAAGTTCGTTTACACTTTTATTAAAGTAAATTTTTGAAGCTGATTCAACACCGTAGGCTCCTCTTCCAAAGTAAGAGACATTTAAGTAAAGTTCTAAAATTTCATTTTTTGTATATGTCTTCTCTATTTGAATTGCCGTTATCCATTCTCTTATTTTTCTAACAATAGTTTGGGCAATATTTTCTTTATGTGATTTTAGTTTATACAGATTCTTTGCAAGCTGTTGAGTAATTGTACTGGCACCTTCTCTTGAAAAGGTAAGAATATTTTTAACCATTGCTTTACCAAATCGTAAAATATCAACTCCCCAATGACTATAAAATTTTCTATCTTCGGTAGAGATAAGGGCTTTAATTAGAAAAGGAGGAAATTCAGAAAAATGTTTCTCGATTCTGTTTTCAATAAAATATTTGCCAAGCTGTTCACCGTCAATAGTGTAAACGGTACTTGCCAACTGCGGCTTGGGATTTTCAAGTTGTTCTAACGATGGCAGACCACCATAAATATAATATCCGAATGCTGTAAAAAGAATTATTAAAATAAATGCGATAAGTAATCTGCGTTTACCTTTATTCCTTTTTGCCTTTTTCTTATTACTCATCTTTAATATCAATTATTTCAAAATTATTTTTTTCATATTTAGCGTAACAGGGTGCATTCAACCAAAAACCCAAATTTATATATCTTCCGTTTTTATACGAAAGATCTTTCCTGATATGTTCGTGTCCGAATAATACGTAGTCAAAACCATTATCAATTTTGTTTTTAGCTGTTTCAAATAAGCCGTCAACTTTTCCGTAATTTTTTTTAGTTGTATAATCTCTGCTTGATTTGCTTGTAAACTTTGCCAAACCAACTCCAATATCAGGGTGAAGCCAGGAATAAAGCCATTGAATTTTTTTATTCCTTAAAATTGATTTTAATATTTTGTAACCCAAATCATTCTTTACCATACCGTCACCGTGAGCGATAAAAAACTTTTTACCGTTTAATACAAACTCTACTGCTTCCTCGTACAATTTTGTTCCAATTTCGTCGGCAAAAAAATTAAGATGCATAAAATCGTGATTACCGATAAAATAATGAACAACCACTCCTTTATCAGTTAGGTCTTTTAATGCGGTTAATGTTCTGTAAAAACCTTTTTGATAAACATATTTATACTCAAACCAATAATCGAAAAGGTCACCTACAATAAAAAGCTCATCCGAATCCGGTGCAATCTCTTTTAAAAACTTAACTAAAAGCTTTTCTTTCTTTTCTTCTATTTCTTTTGATTGAAGACCGAGATGCACATCAGATATGAATAAATATTTTTTGTCCATTTGGGTAAAATTTTATCGATAATGTTCAAAGATATGAATTATTTGATACTTCTGAAAAGTATTAAACTTAATGTTATAGATTTGAGGGTGAGTGATTTCAACATTTTATAAAATGAATTTAGACAAAATAATTTTTGTGTAAAAAGAATTATGTATTTTTATAATAAAATAAAATTTATTATTTAGAAGATAAATTAAATAATAGCTTAAATTATTTATGTGTATAAACAGGAAAAAAAATGACATCACCGGGTTCATCATTTTTGCGTGATACGGTAACTATGATTCTTTCCGGGGGACAAGGACAAAGACTTTCTCCGCTAACAAAATACAGAAGCAAGCCTGCAGTTCCATTTGGTGGAAAATATAGAATTATAGACTTTACACTATCAAACTGCCTTAATTCCGGTCTGAGAAGGATTTATGTTTTAACACAATATAAATCGGATTCACTTACTCAACATCTTTATGAAGCCTGGAGTATTTTTAACCCCGAACTTGGTGAATTTATATATTCAGTTCCTCCACAGAGAAAGCTGAATAACGATTGGTACTTGGGTACGGCAAATGCAATTTATCAAAATAAGAACCTATTTTCATCAATCAAAAGAGTTAAATGGGTTCTTATTTTATCAGGCGATCATATCTATAAAATGGATTATCTTAAGTTGCTGCAATATCATTCAAATAATGAAGCTGATGTTTCTATTTCTTGTATAGAAGTTCCAAAAAAAGAAGCAAACCGATTCGGTGTTGTAAGCGCAAACAAAGATTATGAAGTTGAAGCTTTTATAGAAAAACCTGATGATCCTCCATCAATCCCGGATTCACCAGACAAATCTTTTGTAAATATGGGCATTTATGTTTTTAATGCCGAGTTGCTTAGTAACATATTTGATGAAATGGAAAACAAACAATTAACTACAGATGATTTCGGAAAAGATATAATTCCTTATCTGGTTAGTTCAAACAGAAAAGTAGTTGCATATAAATTTCAAGATGAAAACAAAAAGTCAAATACTTATTGGAGAGATATAGGTACGATAGAGAGTTATTTTGAAACAAGCATGGACTTAATCAGTGTTTCACCCGAATTTAATTTGTATGATTTAAATTGGCCGATAAGGACTTATCAATACCAGTTTCCTCCGGGTAAAACAGTTTGGTATGAGGGTAAACGTGTGGGTGAAACTCTCAATTCTTTAATTTGTGACGGAACAATTGTTTCCGGTGGTCATGTTGAAAGGTCGCTTATCGGACCAAATGTGAAAGTTAACAGTTACAGTGAAATACAAGATTCAATAATTATGAATAACTGTAATATTGGAAGACACACAAAAATAAAGAATGCAATTATTGATAAGAATGTAATTGTACCTGAAAATTATGAAATAGGGTATGATTTAGAATCCGATAAAAAGAAATTTATTGTTACTAATAGAGGTATTGTTGTGATTGCAAAAAATCAAGTATTGGAATAAATGAGTCTGCTCTAAAAAGACAAATTTGACTTTTTTAGATTCGGCTTATAAATATTTTATTTATTAAATATTTTCCCCACCAAAATTATTAATTTTGATATATATTGTCGAAAAGAGAACCACATACGTCTGTATTAGACTAGCTGTTTCACTTAAAAAATATTTTAATAATCTTTAAGAAGCGAATCAGGAGATTCGTTTTACAAATTGTTATTAAACACTCGCAGGTTTACAACAATATTCATAAATTTCTGACTATGAACAATGCTATAAAAACAAAACTTAAAAATTTGCCTTCAAATGCAGGTGTTTACCAATTTATTGACGATAAAGGTACAGTTTTATATATAGGCAAAGCGAAGAATCTAAAGAACAGAGTTAAAAGTTATTTCCACAAAAATCTTAACTCTGCCAAAACTCTTGTAATGGTAAATAAGGTAAATGATTTTGAACTGATTGTAACCGACAACGAAATTGAAGCCCTTGTGTTAGAAAATAATCTCATCAAACAATATAAACCCAGATACAATATTAACTTAAAAGATGATAAGTCATTTCCGTTTATAAAAGTTACAAATGAACCGTTCCCAAGAATTTATTCTACTAGAAGAGTTGAAAGAGACGGATCGAGATATTTTGGACCTTACACAAGCGTAAAATATATGAAAGCATCTTTACGAATGATAAACCAAACTTTCAAAATTAGAAGCTGCAAATTGAACATTACTGAAGAAAGTGTGAAAAAGAAAAATTTCAAAGTATGCTTGGACTATCACATAAAAAAATGCAACGGACCTTGTGAAGGATTTGAAACACAAGCAGAATACAATGAAATGGTCGAAGAAGTTGTAAAAGTATTAAAAGGGCGTACGGGAAATCTTGTCGAAACTTTGACAAAAAAAATGGAAATAGCAGTGGAAAATCTTGAGTTTGAAATTGCCGCTGAGATAAGAGATAAAATTAAAAACTTAAATAGAATATTAGAAAAACAAAAAGTTGTATCGAATGATTTTACCGACCGGGACGTTTTTGGTGTTTCTTATGAGGGTAATATTGCTTCGTGTTCAATTTTCATAATAAGAAGCGGAAAATTGATTTCTAAAAAACAATTAAATCTTAGCATAAAAAATGAAGCGGAACTTTCTGAGGTCTATTCATCTGCAATTAAATTTTTTTATAGTGAATTTGTTGAAATCCCTCCGGAAATTATTTTGGAGACAGAACCTACGGATTCAGAACTTCTTTCTAAATGGTTAAATGAAAGATGTGAAAGAAAATTTAAATTTGTCGTCCCCAAAAGAGCAAGTGATACACTTTCACTTGTTAAAATGTGCAGACAAAATGCGGCACTTCAATTAAAAGAAATTCAATTACAGAAAATGAAAAAACAGGGTAATCTACCCTATCCATTATCTGCATTAAAAAGAGATCTAACATTAAGTGTTCTTCCCCGTAAAATTGAATGTTTTGATATATCCAATATTCAGGGCTCCGATTCTGTAGCGAGTATGGTTGTTTTTGTAGACGGGAAACCAAAGAAAAGTTTGTATAGAAAATTTATTATAAAAAGTGTTGATGGTCCGGACGATTTTTTAAGTATGAGAGAGGTGATCAAAAGAAGGTATTCCAAAATAAAAGATGAAGGAGAATTACTGCCGGAATTAATTATGGTTGACGGTGGCAAAGGACAACTTTCCAGTGCTGTTAGTGTGTTAAAAGAATTGGGATTTAAAAATTTCGACATTATCGGACTTGCAAAACGATTAGAAGAAGTTTTTGTCCCGGGATTTTCCGATCCTATGTCAATACCAAAAACATCATCAGGAATAAAATTATTGCAGCAAATAAGAAATGAAGCACACAGATTTGCAATTACATTCCACAGACAAAGAAGAAGTAAAAGAATCATTCATTCTGAATTAACGAATATTGTGGGTGTTGGTGAAACAATAGCAAAACAGTTATTAAAATCTTTTGGAAGTTTAAAGAAAATTAAAAATTCTGATTTTAATTCCCTGGCTGAAGTTATAGGGAAAAGTAAAGCAAACATTATAATAAGATATTTTAACGAAAATAGTTAAGCCTTAATTTTTCACTTCACCTAATTTATAATCAAGTTTCTTACCGAAAATATATAATACAGCTACAAGAATTACGGTAATTATAATTATTGAAAAATAAGGAGAGAATCCGTAAGCCATAGGTATATTACCAATTAACATACAGAAAAATGCGACAACTAATGCATAAGGCAACTGAGTTCTAACGTGGTCAATATGGTCACAACCTGATGCCATTGAGCTTAAAATAGTTGTATCAGATATAGGTGAGCAGTGATCACCAAAAACCGAACCTGTTAAAACAGAACTAATAACACCATATAAAATTATTTGTGTATCAGGTGCACTGAAATTATAAAGCTGCGAAACAGATACAGCCAGTGGAATTACTATGGGTGTCATTATTGCCATTGTGCCCCAGCTTGTTCCGGTTGAAAAACTTATTGTTGCACAAACTATAAATACAAGAACCGGAAGATAATGCGGATTTAAAGAATCGCCTAAAATACTTACTATGTAATCTGCTGTTTTTATTTCGTTAGTTATTGCCCCTATTGACCATGCAAGCGTTAAAATTATTAAAGCTAGAAACATTGATCGTAAACCCATAAACCAAGCATCAACAGTTTCTTTAAGTGTCATAATTTTTTGCGATATTATCATAACACCCGCGACAACACAAGCTGAAAAACTTGCCCACAAAAGCGCCACGTAAGAATCGGAATTACCAATGATATCTCTTATTCCAAAATCTGTAATTCCTTTTTCAGCTAAGGCATTCATACCTGTTATATATAGTCCAAGAATAGTTCCGCATACCAGGATAAGTATTGGAATGACACCATTGTACCATTTGGCTTTATCTTCATTTCCAAATAGCTCTGTTGATCCCGTCAAATCTTTCCCTGTTAAATTATCCATTCTCATAACTCGTCCTTCTTCAACAGCTCTTTTTTCAGCTTTATACATAGGACCAAAATCACGTTTTAAATAAGAAACAAGAAATACAAACACTATCATCAATATAGAATAAAAACGATATGGAATTGTCTGAAGAAAAACATCGTAAGCATTTTCAGTGGAACCTATCATTTTCAGTCCGTCGTGAATAAGACCTACTTCGTAACCTATCCAAGAACTGACTATAAAAATGCTTACAACAGGTGCCGCCGTAGAATCAACAATAAAAGAAAGTTTCTCTCTTGATATACGCAATTTGTCCGTAATTGGTCTCATTAAATTACCGACAATTAAAGTGTTTGCATAATCATCAAAAAATATTGCAATACCCATTAGCCAAGTTGAAAGCATACCGGATTTTCTCGATTTAGCAAATTTTGAAATTATATCTGCAAGGCCTTTTGTTCCACCGCTTTTTGATATTAAACCGACCACTCCGCCGAACAACGATGTGAAGACGATAATTTGGATATGGGAAATATCTGATAAAGCATTTATAATGTATGTATCAATTACTTTTAAAAGACCTATTAAAGGATTATAACCATTGATGAAAATTGCACCTGTCCAAATACCGATCAACAATGCAATTATCACCTGCCTGAAAATTAATGCTAATAAAATAGCTAAAAGAGGAGGCACAATACTCAACCATCCCGGAATAATTCTAATATTTGTTGATATATTTTTTAAAACAGGTACAGATAAATTTAGATCCCCCGTCAGGTTTGAAGAAATTGATGTGTCTACTTTACTGTTGTGTACCGAAAAAAAATATTCTTGTTTCTTCTTATTATCACTTAAAACTACATTAATGTTTTTAATTGAATCAGGAATATTGTTTATCTTTACAGAAAAGTTAATACCTTCTAAACCAAAAGATTGAACTGAAATATTCTGTGCTTTTAGATTAAATAAGCCTAATAAAATTAGAAAAAGTGTGAAAGTAATTTTTTTCAAACTATATTAAAAGAAATATGAATATTTTTTTGTTGAATAATAAAACTTAGAGTTATTTTAAAATATATTGCATGAATATAAAAATCAATTGAAAATAAATTAAAATTAATTATTATATTTTATTAAATTTATAACAAAAGTTATGAATAAATTTTTACTATCTACATTTTTACTATTTTCTCTATTTATAACAGGTTGTTTCAAAAAGCCTGAAAACAATAATTTACCTCTTTCAAAAAAAATATTAGAAAATACCGTACTAAGAGCCATCAAAGGAGTTAAAGCAGCAAACGATTCCTTATCTAATTTAATTGATTATTCTCTCCCACTAAATTCAGACTATAATCAACTTTCTATTGACAGTACTTTGTTTAATAAAAACAGAGTTCTATTTACATTACTAATAACTTATAATAATCCTTTATACAATCGATTTGCTGTCTATAATACTAATTTAGAAGCAGAACTAATCGATAAATCATTAAACGGGTACATTTACAAAGAAAAACTTTACATAAACGGAAATAACTTTTTAAAATTATCTGAAGATTTTTTAAGTAAAGATATTTTTAACCTGACAAGAATATCCCTCTATAAAGTTGACAGTAATTCTGTTAATTTAGTTTTCCGTACTTTTTCAAAGCTAAAAGAAAAAAGAAAAATTTATACTCAAGACATTACAGAAATTACTAACGACAGAATTAAAACAAAATTAAATAGTTCAGTGAGATCTAGTTTAAGAAATAAATCCGATGTATTTCCTTTCTCTTCTTTAACAAAAAGATATGAACCTTCCAATAACCTGTTTTATAATTATATTTTTAACAAGATTAGCAGGGCAAGAGTTAAACTTAAACTGCCTATAATAATTGATAAAAAATCTGCACTTGCAACTGTAGGAATAACTTCTGAACATATTACAACAAACAAGAAAATCGAGACTAAATCACCGGTTGGTTTTACGATAAATTTAAGTGAAACTTGGAACAGATTTGATGATTTTATGATTCGTTCCCATCTGATTAAAGGTAAAAAAGGAACAAGATTTTTAAATAGTGTTCTTGGTGCAACAATTTCAATAATTAAAATTGATAACAGTGAAGAAATTAGTGATTATACAAAATACCCATTCGTAAATGAAACTAATAATACGTTAGCTAACGGATTAAAAATAAAATCAACTGATAGAATGATTTACGGAAAAAGTTTTTTCCAACTATTTGAATACATAAGCAACGATCAAAATTTTTTGTTAATTATTAATGGATCAAAATATACATTTGATAAATATGAAAAATTATATAACGATATTCTTTACTCATTCAAGTTTAACAAATAAATAATGTATAAGCTCTTATTGTTCTTAAAAAAAACGATGACACCAATATTATTGATCATTTTAAGAAAGTGACTTTAAATCATTCATCTGAATTATCGGGTTGTACTATTAAAGCCGGAAATGTTGAAAATAATGTATGTTGACTTTAACGGTTAAAATTAGCAGATAAAAATATTATTTAAAAAATCTTGAGGTAATTATGTTTTACAAATATAAAAAATCAAAAATTCTTCCGGTTCTAATTGTAATTTTATTTTTTGTCTTTGTTTATGCTCCCGTTAATTCTTGGGCACAAAGTCTATATAAGTCAAAGGATAGCGGACCGCCTGGGGGAGGCGGAAGTACAACAATTATTCAAAATGATCAGGACAAGACTTCAACAATTTGGGTCCTTATGGGAGTTACAGCCGGCTTAGTTCTGTTTTATAAATTTTTTATTCAAAAAAAAGATGATAAAAAAGCAGTAAACGATACAACTTCTACTTCTTCAAATATGTTGAGAAATATTATAGATTATCCTTCTGTTGTTAAAAAAGCAAAAGATGAAGACAACCAATTACCTTTTAAACTTTTTATGGGTATTCGAAGGGATGACCCTGTATATAACAAAAAGACATATGTTATTGGTGTGTCTATTAATCTGTAATGTTTATTGATTTTAAATATTAAAAAACCGGGAAATCAGTTACACAAGTATCATGCTTACCGCTGCTTCCTCTCGGACCTGACGGGGTTGGGCAATCACCTGTTAACCGATACCCGGTAAAACTTTTATTATCAGTGAAGTCAAAAATTAGCAAAAATAAAATCTAATTCAAAAAAATGCGGTTATACAAGGGTTTTATTTAATTTCTTTTTTTTCCCTATTTCATTAAGTGTATTTCTTTCCCAAAAAACACCGTCTGTGTAACCTTGTATAGATTTATCATTACCTGCTAATTCCAAACGTTTTTGTGCTAAACAGCAAAAATCATTATCTACTTCTATCCCTGAGTATCTTCTCCCTAATTTTTTTGCAACTACTGCGGTTGTACCAGAACCTAAAAAAGGGTCAAAAACAAAGTCGCCTTTATTGGTGCTCGCTAATATTATTTTTGCCAACAATTTCTCAGGCTTTTGAGTCGGGTGATTTGTATTCTCAGGCATTGACCAAAATGGTATAGTTATGTCAGTCCACAAATTTGAAGGGTGGGTTGTTCTAAAAGCACTTTCACCTTTTAATTCCCAATCTTTTGGAAATCCTTTATCATCTTTATAAGGAGCAAGAACTTTACGTTTCATTTTTACATTATCTACATTAAAAGTATAGTCAGAACTTTTTGTGCAGAACCAAATATCTTCAGAACAATTTTTCCAATTTGTTTTTGCTCCCCTTCCTTTTTCTCTTTCCCAGGTAATTCTGTTTCTTATTATAAAATATTTTTTTGCAATATTATAAATAGCAGGTGATGATTTCCAATCCCCGCAAATATATACTGAAGCTGTTTCTTTTAATTTAGATACTAATTTACTTAGCCAGGAATCAAACCATAATTCATATTTATTTAATTCAATTTCTTTAAAGAAATTTGAATTAAATTTTTTATTAAGATTATACGGCGGATCAATAAACAGCAAATCGATAAAATTATCAGGTAAATATTTTAAAGCATCAAATATATCTTGGTTTATTACTTTATTTTTTATTCTATTTACAGTTGTTTTACTCTTAAATTTTACTAACTTTTTTGACAATTCTTTTTTTTCCGTATCAGTGATAATTAAAGTTCTGTTGTTAGGTGCTGATTTCTTTGGGGATTTATTCATTAGGGGTAAAGTAAGTACTTAATTAAAAGCATTAATTAAGTAATATATTTTTCTTTTATTTTTTCAAGTTCTTTTATTACCATTTCTATTTTTTTTGTTAAATCAGAAACTAGCATTTCTGTAAATTCATTAAACTCGTTTTCTTTTGCTTTCCTTTCCAATTCATGACATATTTCAGATATACTATCAATACCAAGTGTTACACTGCTTCCTTTAAGCTTATGCGCATTAAATTGAAGCATTCTTGAATCTTTATTAATATGTGCGTGTACTATTTCTTTTAGAGTATTAGGTAAATCTTCAATATAAATCCCGATGAGTTCTTTATAGAATTTTAAATCTTCGGGGGTTTGGATATCATTGAGGAAAGATATTTTTTCTTCGTCTATTATTTTTGTTTTTGTTGCTTTAGTTTTTAATTTCTTTACCAAATCCAATTTTTGATTTTGAATTTTTTCACCCCATTTAACAATTAACTTTTGAAGTTCATCAATACGAATAGGTTTGCTTACAAAATCATCCATTCCTGCCTTTAAACAAGCTTTTCTATCACCTTGCATTGTACTAGCTGTCATTGCTATAATTTTTGGACGTGTATCCTCATTCTGTTCATCTAATATAAGTTTTGTGGCTTCATATCCGTCCATTTCAGGCATAAGTATATCCATAAAAAGAATGTCATATCTTATATTTCTTACAGCTTGAACGGCTTCCTGCCCGTTGGCAATAACGTCAATACGATATCCCATTTTTTCAAACGTTCTGACAGCAACTTTTTGATTTACCAGATTATCTTCAGCTAATAATATTCTTAGCGGATAATTTTCAGCGAGTGTTTTATCAATTTCCTTGGATAGATATTTATCCTTTAGTTCTTTCTTTTCACCTTTTAGCGCCTTTAAAAGTATTTGTTGAAGCTGAGCCTGTTTAATCGGTTTTGTTAAAAAAAGAATATTTAGGTTGAGGTTCGATTTTTGTAATTGGTCTCTTTGATTTAATGATGAAAGAATAATTATAGATATTTCATTTTGGTTTTTATTTTTTCTAATTTCTGTTGCCAACTCAATTCCGTCAATTTCAGGCATTTGATAGTCCAATATTGCCAAATCAAAAAAATCATCTCCTCTTATCAAATCAATTGCTTCCTTAGGCGAAAACAATACTGTAGGCTCCATTCCCCAGGACTCAGTTTGAACTTTCAGAATTTTTCCGTTGGTCTGGTTATCATCAACAATTAATACTTTTTTGTTCTTTAATTCAGGAGGTTGTGCTTTTAAATAAATTTTTTGTTTGGATGGTTCCGCTTTAGCTTTTATTGTAAAATAAAAAGTCGTTCCCTTACCTACCTCACTTTCAACCCAAACTTCGCCTCCCATCAATTGTGTCAGTCTTTTACTTATAATCAAACCTAAGCCTGTACCTCCGTATGTTTTAGTTGTGGAAGTATCAACCTGGCTGAAAGATTTAAAAAGCCTGTCCATTTTATCTTCCGGAATTCCTATTCCCGTATCTTTAACGGAAAAGAGCAGTTCGTAAATATCGTCCGATTTTGTTTCAGCAGACACGTATACGAACACATCTCCATTCTCAGTAAATTTTATAGCATTGCTTACAAGATTTATAATTATTTGCTTCAAACGGGTTACATCCCCGTTAATTGTTACAGGCGTGTTATTTTCAATTAAATAACCCAAATCAAGAGATTTTTCTGCGGCTTTGGGAGCTAATAAATCTAATGAATCTTCAATACAGTCACGTAAATCAAAAGGCTGGTTTTCCAACTCCAATTTTTCCGATTCGATTTTAGAGAAATCCAAAATATCGTTAATAATTACCAATAACTGATCACCGCTTGTTCTTATTGTTTCTACATATTCTCTTTGTTCTTCATCAAGGTCTGTATCAAGCAAAAGACCAGTCATTCCAATAACACCGTTCATAGGAGTTCTTATTTCGTGACTCATTAATGCAAGGAATTCACCTTTAGTTTTTACTGCAGCTTCGGCTTTCTTTGCAGCAATATTTAATTCCTTATTCTTTACATTTATTTCCTGCCCTATCTGAACACGTTTAATTACCTCTGCTATTGTTGAAGCCATTGTATGTAACAGATATTCTTCACTATCCGACCAAGACCTGTCTTTGTTTAATTCATCAAAACCGATAAAACCCCAGTAATCACCATCTATTAAAATCGGTACCAAAATTATTGATTTTATTTTTTTATCGATAAACATCTCCCGTTCTTCTTTTGATAAATCCTTAATTATAAATTTTAGTGACTTACCAACTTTAAAATTTTCAAAAAAATTTAATGAAGCAAATCTAGAATACGAAAGACGTTGTAGTGCTTTTTCATTGATTTGTGAATCTGCAGTTTCCGAAGTCCATTCATACATAAGTTGGGCAAAGTATTCTTCGGTTTCTTCAATTACATGGTGTTTATAAATATATACTCGTTCTACTTCTGCTGCAATACCCAATATTCTTATTGCAGAGTTTAATCCGTAACTTAATTCTTTGCTTGAGATCAGACTTCTTGTTGCTTCCGATATTCCCTGCAATAAATTATCTTTTTTACGAATCAGTAATTCATGAGTTTTTCTATTCGTAATATCTTTAATAATACTTAAAAGTAATTTTTGTTCGTCAACATCTTCAATAATAACATTTGATAATTCAATTTGTTTTTCAACTCCGTTCCAAAGAAGTAATGAAGCTTCAAAATGCGGGTTAAATGCTTTCGAAGAAAATAATTTTTTGAAATTTGATAACGCCTCAGTTACGCTTTTTGATGCAAATGCATCGGTAAACTGCCTCCCTTCTATTTCATCCTTTTTCTTTTCAACTATTTTTGTATATGCATCATTACAATATCTAACAACACCTCTTGAATCAGTTAATCTCATTCCATCGAGTGATTTATCCCATAAAGCTCTGAAAATATTCTCCGATTGTTCTAATTTTTTCTCAGTTTTTAATCGTTCTGTAATAATGTGTATGGTACCGCGTCCTCTTTTTTCTCCTTCAATTTCTATTAATTCAGCATTAATTTCTACAGGAATTAAGCTTCCGTTTTTATGTATAAGAACAAGTACTAAATTATTAAGCTTATTTTCAGAAAATATTTTTGAAAGACCTTGCAATGCTTTTTTAATTTCTTTCTTTGGGACAAAATTTATTAATGTTTTACCTATAACTTCATCAACTTCATAGCCTAAAGCATTTTTAATGGAAGGAGTTACAAACATCAATTTGCCCGATGCTGATATTTTAAAAATTACATCCAGAGATGCTTCGGAAAGAAAAAGATAATTTGAATACATTTCTTCAATTAGTAATAAAGCCTTGAAGTTTTGATCAAAAATCAATTTTCTTTCGGGAGTTAATTCTTTCTGTTCAGTAAATATTTTGATATTATCCTGAAGGAAGGATATGGCTTTTTTTATATCGTTAAGCTGCGTGAAATCTGTTTTTTTCATTATTAAAGATTATAAAAAAAATACTATGAAAAATTTAAATCAATTCTTAATTCTAAATTAATATATTAAATAAATATAAAATATAATAATTTTCTCTTTTTAATATACTTTATAAATATACTTGAAGTGTCTTCTCTTTTTCTTGCTATGATGTGTCCAATTATCTAAGTTTTGAAAGTATTTATTTTACAATCATTACGGAAAATTAATGAGACCTACTGTAGTAACGATGCCTGGAGACGGCATTGGAAAAACTGTTTTACCCGAAGCAATAAAAATATTAAAAGAAGCCGGTTTTGAAGCCGATTATGTGCAAGCGGATATCGGTTGGGAATTTTGGCAGACTCAGGGAAACCCGCTTCCTCAAAAAACACTTGAGTTGCTAAGTGAATATAAAATCGGTTTATTCGGTGCGATTACAAGCAAACCGAAAGATAAAGCATCCGAAGAATTAAATCCGGCATTAACGAATAAAGGATATGTTTATTTTAGTCCGATAGTAGGTTTAAGACAGCATTTCGATTTAGATATCTGTATTCGTCCTTGCAAATCATTTAAAGGCAACCCCCTAAATTTTATAAGAAGAAAGGAAGAAGGATTTGAAGAGCCTTTGATAGATGCAGTAATTTTTCGCCAAAATACAGAAGGTTTGTATTCGGGAGTTGAGTGGACAAACCCTCCCAAAATAGTGAGAGATGCATTTGAGACTCATCCAAAAATGAAAAAGTTCAAAGACGTACCCGGAGAAGACCTTGCAATTTCATCGAGAATTATGTCAAGAAACGCCTGCAGAAGAATTTTGCAATCTGCATTTGAATATGCCGAAAAGTTCGGATATAAAAATTTAACCGTATGCGAAAAACCGAACGTACTTAGAGAAACTTCTGGAATGATGCTTGACGAAGCAAGAAAAATTATGGAAAATTATCCAAATATTGAATTTAGAACTACAAACATAGATGCACAAATGATGTGGCTTACAAAAAATCCGGAAGATTACGGAGTTTTGGTTTCAGAAAATATGTTCGGCGATATTGTAAGCGACGGGTTTGCCGGACTAATTGGCGGGCTGGGATTTGCCTGCAGTGCAAATATCGGTAAAGATGTAGCCATTTTTGAACCAACACACGGTTCGGCACCCAAATATGAAACATTTAATCCTTCAATTATAAATCCTATTGCAATGATAATGAGCGCCTGTATGATGCTGGACCATTTAAATGAATCCGACAAAGCTACAAAGATTAGGAACGCCATTGCAAAAGTTATTGAAGAAGGAAAAGTAAGAACATACGATATGATTAAACTGCGCGGCTCACAAGATGTGTTAAAGCAGGGAGCGTGCACGACTCAGGAAATGACGGATGCAATTATTAAGTACATAAGACGTTAGACGAAAGACGTGAAACGTATTAAATATTGATTTAGTAATTTTAATTTTTCGAATAATTAAAAGGAATGTAAAACGAACTGAGATTTTATTTAATGTATCATCTCACGTTTTACGTATAATTATGAAAGATAAAGTATTAAAAATTTGGCCTGAAATAAATTGGATAAAAAATAACGAGCTGAAAGAAAAAGTTTTACAGTGCTGGATTTATGCAATTGAAAACAGCGTTTTATCAATAGAGGATTTGGAAGAAATACCTTTTTCATTACTACTAAAAGATTGCAAAATAAGTTTTATGAATCACAAAAGGACTGCGGTACAGCTCTCTGTTGATATCGCAAACAGAATGAAAGAAAACTTCGGCGACGAAATTGAAATAAATATGGACACATTAATTGCTGGTGCTATATTAATTGACATAGGAAAATTAATTGAATATGATAAAGTTGAAGGAAAGTTAACCACAAGTAAAGCTGGAAAACTTTTGCGTCATCCTTTCAGCGGTGTTTCTATTGCTGATAGGTTTAGTTTACCTGTTGAAGTGCAGCACATAATTGCATATCATTCAAAAGAAGGAGATTTGGAAAAAAGAAGCGTAGAGGCAATTATTGTTCACCACGCAGATTTTGTAAGTTTTGAACCGTTTAAGATGTGAAAGGACAAATAAAATTTAAAAGGATTCATATGAACCAAACTCTAACAGAAAAAATTACCCAATTATTCGCCGATGAGTTGCAACCTAATCAAAAAATCCAAAGCGGTAATTTCATATATATCTGCCCGGCTTATGTTATGACTCACGATAACACTGGGGCAATAATTCCGAAATTCAATGCAATAGGTGCACAAAAAATTCATAACCCTAAACAAGTAGTAATTACATTAGACCACAATGTGCAGGATAAAAGCGAGAAAAATTTAGCTAAATATAAAAAGATTGAAGAATTTGCAAATAAAATGGGCACTCATTTTTATCCCGCCGGCAGAGGTATAGGTCATCAAATTATGTGCGAAGAAGGATTTGCCTGGCCGGGTACAATGGTTGTTGCTTCGGATAGCCACTCAAATATGTACGGCGGACTAGGTTGCTTAGGCACTCCCATAGTTAGAACAGATGCCGCCGCGGTTTGGGCAACCGGCAAAACCTGGTGGAAAGTTCCGCCGATTGCAAAAGTAAATCTTTACGGTAAA
Source organism: Bacteroidota bacterium (assembly GCA_022573715.1). Classification (GTDB taxonomy): domain Bacteria; phylum Bacteroidota; class Ignavibacteria; order Ignavibacteriales; family Ignavibacteriaceae. Next base: position 23,530 of record JACZTL010000015.1, on the reverse strand, counting down.
CTTAACGAAGGAGTCTCCGGCAAAGATGTAATAATTACACTCTGCGGTCGTTATAACCAAGACGAAGTTTTAAATGATGTTATAGAATTTACAGGTGAGGGCATAAAAAATCTTTCGATAGATGACCGATTGACCATTGCGAATATGACAACCGAATGGGGCGCTTTGGCAGGGGTGTTTCCTATCGACGAAATAACTATTGAATGGTTACACAACAGATTAAATAATTACGGTAAAAATGAAAGAATTAACGAGGAGAAAATTAGTAAACTTGAATATGAAAAGTTAACTGCAGATGTAGACGCATATTATTCAAAGGAAATCAATCTTGATTTATCTTCGGTACTGCCTTCAGTATCTGGACCCGATACCGTTAAAAGAATGGAAACAATGTGCGATTTGAAATCCAAAAAAATAAAAATAAACAAAGCGTATCTTGTATCTTGTGTTAACAGCAGAGTTGGTGATTTACACGAGGCTGCGGAAATAATGAGGGGTAAAAAAGTTGCCGAAGGAGTTGAGTTTTACATTGCCGCTGCTTCTTCCCAAGTTCAAAAGGAAAGCGAATTGAAAGGTGATTGGAATGCTTTGATAGAAGCAGGAGCAATTCCATTGCCTCCGGGTTGCGGACCTTGTATTGGTTTGGGTATAGGATTGCTCAAAGACGGTGAAGTAGGAATATCAGCAACAAACAGAAATTACAAAGGGAGAATGGGTTCACCTAAAGCGCATTCATATTTGGCTTCACCTGCAGTAGTTGCTACTTCGGCTATTGCAGGTTATATAGATTATGTATGGGAATATTGCCCATTAATTACATACGAAGAAGTAAAAGTAAATAGCCCAAAAGAAAAAGATAAAATTTCAGTAGATATTATTCCCGGTTTCCCTAATGAAATAAAAGGTAATATACTTTTTTGTTATCAGGATAATTTAAATACGGACGGAATTTACCCCGGAAAATATACTTACATTGACGATTTTACACCCGAACAGCAAGCACAAGTCGCAATGGAAAATTACGATACCGAATTTCAAAAAATTGCAAAAGATGGAGATATAATTGTCGGCGGATATAATTTTGGAACCGGAAGCTCACGTGAACAGGCAGTAACTGCATTAAAGTACAAAGGCATAAAATTAGTAATTGCCGGTTCATTCAGTGAAACTTACAAAAGAAACGCTTTCAACAACGGATTTTTATTAATAGAAATTCCGGAACTTGTAAATGACATAAAAGCAAAATACGGAACAGAAAAGCTTACAGTAAATACGGGGCAATTGATAACTATCGATTTTGAAAAATCAAATGCTTCATTTAACAATAAAGTTTATGAATTTGACCCGCTCGGAAAAGCAGCACAGGAACTGATTGCCGTAGGAGGTTTGAACAATTGGGTGAAGAAGAAATTGATAAATAATAATTAAGAGTAATATGGAAAAATCTATCTCACGTCAAATCGCCGAATTCTCAATCAACTTAAAATTTGAAGACCTTCCCAAAGAAGTTGTCGAAGCAACAAAAAAATATTTATATGATTCCATAGGCTGTGCCTACGGAGGTTACCACACTAAAGATTTAAACATTTTAAGAGATATTTACAAAAATATGGGTGGTAAAGAAGAAGCAACTCTAATTGGCTTCGGAGAAAAAATCCCCGCAGTTAATGCAACGCTTGTAAATTCTTTAATGATAAGGGCATTGGATTTTAACGATATTTATTGGAAAGAAGATCCTTCACACCCTTCTGATTTAATACCGGCGGCTTTATCTGTCGGCGAACTTGTCAATACTGCAATGAAAGATGTAATTGTTGCAATTGTACTTGCGTATGAATTTGAACAAAGACTTTGCGAGTTTGCGGTACCGGGAATACGAGAGAGAAAATGGCATCACGCTACTCTCACACAATTTGTTTCTCCGGTTGTAGCCGGTAAATTATTGGGATTAAATGTAGAGCAAATGGTAAATGCAATTGGCATAAGTGGTTCACACAACCACACAATCGGGTGTCCTACAGCAGGTAAGTTAACAATGATGAAAAATACAGTTGACCCTATGGCTGTACAAAGCGGAGTGTTTGCAGCACTGATGGCACAAAAAGGCTATACCGGTACGGAAGCTATCTTCGAAGGTAAGGAAGGATTTATGGATTGCTTCTTTGGGTGGGATGTAAAAGAACAAAAATTAAATGCTGTTAAAATGGGAGGAAGAGAATTTGAAGAAGAGTGGAAATGGAATTTGGATAGATTATTGGGTGGACTTGGAGACAGTTACAAAATTATGGAATGCAGCATGAAAGCCTTCCCATGCGAAGCACTTTCCCACGTTCATATAACAGCAGTATTAAATGCTGTAAAAAATAATAATATTAAATATGACGAGATTGATTCGGTAACAATAACCACGATAGCCCGTGCATGTGATATACTTTTTGACCCGCATAAATACCGTCCCGAATCGAGGGAAACTGCAGACCATTCACTTCCATACTGTGTTGCAGCTGCAATTGTTGACGGTAAAGTTACTACACATTCTTTTTCTGAGGAAAAGCTAAAAGACCCGAAAATTTGGGAAATAATTGATAAGATAAAAGGAGAAGCATCGGAAGAATTTGATAAGATGTTTCCTGAAAAGCAGCCTTCAAAAGTCATAATTAAGACGAAAGATGGAAGAGAATTTTCGGAATACCGGGAATACCCAAAAGGAGATCCAAGGGAACCGATGACAATGGAAGATTTGGAAATTAAATTTAACTCACTTTCAGATGAAATATTAGGCAAAGAAAAACAACGTGAAATAAAAAAAATGATTTTAAATTGCGAAGAAATGAAAGCAAACGAATTTATGGAAAAGTTAACTGTTTAAGGAAATATCGTTTTATTGTTATATTGATGTAAGGCCATACAGTTACATCGAAAAGATAAAATGACACAGCAATAAAACAATACAACAATTTATCAATACAAAATAAAATGGCTCCAATCAAAATAAGATCTGACTGCAAATTTAATATCGAAATAAAAAAAGCCGGTGGATTAAACATTACTGTGAACAGCAAAGTATCTGCAATGTACGGAGGATCCATCGTCAAGCAAATTAAAGAAATGTGCAAATTCTTTGAAATTAAGAATGCACATATCTTGCTTGAAGATTACGGTGCACTTCCCTTTGTTATTGCCGCTCGCTTTGAATATGCTGTAAAAAAATTAAATCCGGAAGTTCAAAAAGAATATCTCCTCCCTACAATAAAAGAAAATATATCGAACACAAAAATAAACCGGCTGAGAAGAAGCAGGTTGTATTTGCCCGGCAATCAGCCCAAATATTTTATCAATGCGGGACTACACAAACCTGACGGTATAATTTTGGATTTGGAAGACAGCGTTGCACCTTTAGAAAAAGATGCCGCAAAATTATTGGTCAGAAATGCATTGAGAAGCGTTAATTTTTACGGTTCGGAAAGAATGGTGAGAATAAATCAATTACCGACAGGAATAGAAGATTTAAAATTTATTATCCCTCACAGCGTGCAGGTTATTTTAATACCAAAGTGTGAATTTGCAGAACAGGTAAAAGAAATAGAAGATGAAGTAAATCGTTTAAAAAAATCTTTTGGAGTTAAAAACAATATTTTTCTTATGCCCATAATTGAAAGCGCATTGGGAGTAATAAACGCTTATAAAATCGCTTTAGCATCAAAACTTAATTGTGCTTTAACAATAGGACTTGAAGATTACACAGCAGACATAGGTACGCAAAGAACAGAAGAAGGCAAAGAAAGCTTATTCGCCCGCTCAATGATAGTCAATGCAGCAAAAGCTGCCGGTATTCAAGCCATAGACACAGTATATTCTGATGTAAGCAATATGAAGGGTTTAAGAGAAAGTGTATTAGAAGCAAAAGCACTTGGATTTGAAGGAAAAGGTTGCATTCATCCTAGACAAATAAATACTGTGCACGAAGCTTTCGCTCCAACTGATGAAGAAATTGAAAAGGCAAAAAAAATTGTCGAAGCCTTCAATGAAGCAGAAAAGAAAGGGCTTGGTGTTGTTTCACTTGGAAGTAAAATGATAGATCCTCCGGTAGTAAAAAGAGCGATGAGAGTTTTGGAGTTGGTGAAAATCATTGAATAACAAATTGAATTAAATTGAAATATTACTATGAAATTATAATTGTCAATAGTCATTGGTCAATTGTAGAAGTTGTTAATTAATTCTGGGGATTGTTATGAATATTAAGGATTTGGAAGTTTATCAAATATCAATGAAAATAGCTGAAGACATTAGAGATGTTGTTATTACTTGGGAAAATTTTGATAAGTTTTCAATAGGTACACAAATTGTTAAGTCATCAGATTCAATTGCGGCTAATATATCGGAAGAATTCGGAAGATATCATTATAAAGAAAATAAATTATTTTGCTATTATGCTCGTGGTTCTCTCTATGAAACTAAAACTTGGTTAACAAAAGCAATTAATAGAAAATTAATTGGAAACAATAAAAGTAAAGAAATTGAAGAAGATTTATATAAATTAACTTAAAAATTAAATTCATATATTAATTCAATTGGTAAAAAAATATCTAACTAATAACTATTGACTAATGACGAATAACTATTGACAAACAATTAATGACAATAAAATGATATTTACAAAAAACGCATCAGGACGCTTAGTCCCAACAGAAATTAACGGACAAAAACAAATTCCATTTAAAGGTGTAAATAAATATAAACCTAAAGGGAATAAAATTGGTACCCCTATTCGATCGTGTATAGATTTTCCCTCAAACGGTAACAAGCTCGTTAATAATTTAACAGAAGCACTTAAAAAAGCAGGACTAAAAAACGGGATGACAATCTCAACTCACCATCATTTGCGTAATGGAGATGCGCTTACAAATTTTCTGTTCGATACAATTAAAAAAATGGGTGTTAAAAACATACGCTGGTTTCCAAGTGCTTCATTCCCCGTACACAGTCATTTAATTAAATATTTGAAAGACGGCACAATTCATCACATCGAAGGAAGTATGAACGGCCCTTTAGGCAGGTTCGCATCCGAAGGAAAAATGAAAGGAGTGGGAGTTCTGCGTTCGCACGGAGGAAGATATTCTGCTGTGCAGGACGGAGAAGTTCATATTGACATTGCTGTAATTGCTTCCCCAACAGCTGACTCTTTCGGAAATGCAAACGGGGTAACAGGTAAATCCGCTTGCGGACTTTTGGGTTTTGCTTTGGCTGACTCGGAATATGCCGACAGAGTTATTGTGGTTACTGATAATCTCGTTCCCTTCCCCTGTGTACCTTGGCAGATTCAAGGTAACAATATTGATTTTGTGGTTAAAGTTGATTCGTTGGGTGATTCGTCAAAAATTGTTTCCGGCACAACTCAAGTAACTAAATCTCCTGATAGACTCCTGATTGCTGAATACGTTGCTAAATTCATAGATGAAGCAGGTATAATGAAAAACGGATTTTCTCTTCAAGCCGGAGCCGGGGGAACAAATCTTGCCTTCCTTCTTTACTTAAAAGAAAGAATGGAAAAGAAAAATGTAAAAGCAAGATTTATGCGCGGCGGCAGTACAAAATACCTTGTTGAAATCCTCAAAGAAGGTTTAACGGACTACATACTTGACGGACAAACTTTTGACCTTGAAGGTGTAAGGAGTATGAGAGATAATCCAAACCATTTAAATACAAGTCCGTTTACCAGTTACAATTTTCACGGTAAAGGTAACTTTGCATCAATGGTAGACGTAACGGTATTAGGTGCTACGGAAGTTGATGTTAATTTTAATGCCAATGTTGTAAGTCACTCCGACGGATATTTGCTTCACGGAATTGGCGGTTGGCAGAACTGTCTTTATGCAAAATGTACAATCTTAGCTATCCCTTCTTTCAGAGATAGAATACCCGTTATTATTGACGAAGTTACTACGCTCTGCGGACCCGGAGAATTAATTGACGTAATAATAACGGAACGCGGAATAGCAATAAATCCTAAAAGACAGGATCTCATTAAAAAAGTTAAGAAATCTAATCTTCCTTTAAAGGCTATAACTCAACTAAAAGAAGAAGTTTATCAAATTTGTGGTGGTGCACCTACGGAACCCAAAATTGATAAAAACAAAATTATTGCTATAATTAAGTGGGTTGACGGTACAGTGATTGATTCCGTTTTTAAAATAAAAAAATGATAGCATCTAATATCTTTGTAAATACAACGACACTATTTATTCTTATTTTAATTAATATTAACATTCAAAATTATTAAACTCTACGTGGATATTATGGAACTCCTTGTAATTATAGGCAACGGTATTGCTGGAATAACAATAGCAAGAAATGTACGCAAGCAGCATGATATGAAAATCACTGTCATTTCGAGCGAATCAAAATATTTCTTCGCTCGAACTGCTTTAATGTATATTTACATGGGACATATGAGATTTGAAGACACAAAGCCTTACGAAGATTGGTTTTGGGAAAAGAACAGAATTGACCTGGTTTATGCACACGTTGATAGAATTGATACCGACAACAAATTACTAATTATGAATAACGGCGAAACTATTAATTATGATAAACTGGTTATTGCTACAGGTTCTCATACCAATAAATTCGGATGGCCAGGACAGGATTTACCAGGCGTTCAAGGATTAATTACATTACAAGATTTAAAGTTATTGGAAGAAAATACAAAAGATATTAAACACGCTGTAATTATTGGGGGAGGGCTGATAGGTATAGAACTTGCCGAAATGCTTCATTCGAGAAATATTCACGTTACTTTTTTAATAAGGGAATACTATTACTGGGACAATATTCTCCCTAAAGAAGATTCGCAATTAATATGCAAAGAAATATTACAGCACGGATTTGATTTAATGTTAAAAACTAATCTGAAAGAAATACTTGCCGGTGAAAACGGTAGAGTTAGAGCCGTGATTACCGATGAAGGTGATGAAATTGAATGCCAGTTTGTCGGTTTAACTCCAGGTGTTCATCCTAATATTGATGTAGTTAAAGATTCGAAAATAGAAACCGGCAAAGGCGTGCTTGTAAATGAATATTTTGAAACTAATATTTCCGATGTTTATGCTGCAGGTGACTGTGTCGAAATAAAATCAAATAGAGAAGGTGGAAGAAACAGATTTGAACAACTTTGGTACACAGGCAAAATGCACGGTGAAGCACTTGCAAATATCATTTGTGGAAACAGAACAAAGTATGATAGAGGTGTCTGGTTTAATTCTGCTAAATTTTTGGATATAGAATACCAAACTTACGGATTTGTAAGTAACGTACAACGCGAAGGTGAAAAAACTTTTTTATGGCAGGACTCTGATATGAAACACTCTGTAAGAATAGTTTACAAAGAAGATGATAATTCCATTGTAGGAGTAAATGTTTATGGTATAAGATTAAGACATAAAGTTTTTGAGAATTGGATTAAAGAAAAGAAAACAGTCAGTTACGTAGTCCATAATTTAAGAGAAGCCAACTTTGACCCAGAGTTTTATAAGAACTATGAACCAGCAATTTTAGAAGAATTCAAAAAACAAAATCCTGAAATGGAAAATTCAATCTTAAACGAGAACACTTTTGCATAAAGGAAAAACTTATGGAACCTTTAATAATTGATAACTTAAAGATTTATAAACCTGATAAAAATTTAGAACTTATAAAAAAAATCGGCTTGTTGATCTTAGGAATCGGTGTTATTATGCTCTTGGTAAGTTTAACAGGAGTATCTGCTATTGCACCAACACTGTTTTTATTTTTAAGTTTTGGCTTAAGCATTATCGGGGCATTAACATATTGTATCCCTGTTTACAAAGAAGCTCCTCCCGGAATTAAGAACAATAAAATTTTCTTCAATAGTTTTACTTCAAAAGGTACAATTGCTTGGTTTGTAGGCATTATCATTACTGGATTTTATGTATTGCTTTATTGGTTCCCTAATTTACTAGAAAACTGGATAAGGCTTTTAGATTCAATTAGTTACTCGTTTAGAGGAATCAAATCAGACCAATGGTTTTTATACGGTACTTTCTACACGTTAGCCATTTTGGTAATGGGTATAAAGATGATAATAAAATACAGACATAACCGTTACCAAATTATTAGAACATTGTCAGTAATGTTTTTCCAATTGGGATTTGCTTACTTAATTCCGGCGATATTACTCAAACTTAATCAACCTGAATTTTATTTTAGTTATTTTTGGCCGCTTAAATATCATTACCTTTTCCCTGGTACTGTAAAAGGGTTATTCAGTAGCGGGGGTATTGGTTACTTTATGATTTTTTGGGGTGTAGTAATGACATTTATTGCAACGCCCATTCTTACTTATTTCTATGGTAAAAGATGGTACTGCTCGTGGGTCTGCGGATGCGGCGGTTTAGCAGAAACAGCAGGCGACCCGTTTAGACATTTATCCGATAATTCTTTAAAAGCTTGGAAAATAGAAAGATGGATGATCCATTCTGTACTTGTTTTTATTGTAATAACAACAGCTTTGCTTTGGATAAATTCTGCAATGAAAGGAACTGTATTGGGCAATTCATCCCTTGCTTTTTCAAAAACTTACGGATTTCTTATCGGTTCTGTATTTTCCGGAATTGTAGGTGTTGGATTTTATCCTATTATGGGTAACAGAGTTTGGTGCAGATTTGGATGTCCAATGGCAGCAATTTTAGGAATTATTCAACGCTTTAAATCCAGGTTCAGAATTACAACAAACGGAGGCCAATGTATTGCTTGCGGTAACTGTTCTACATATTGCGAGATGGGAATTGATGTTCGTGCTTATGCACAAAGGGGTGAAAACATAGTTCGTGCTTCGTGTGTGGGCTGCGGTATTTGTGCTGCTGTTTGTCCAAGAGGAGTGTTAAACTTAGAAAACGGAAATCCTAACGAAAGATATAATTTGGAAAGTTAAGATATTAGTATAATTGATTATTTATTTTCTTTCTAACGTTTTACTTAACCCATCTTGTGTTTTCAGCAGCATCCTCCGCCGTCATAAAAATAAGTAGAACCAGAAATATAAATGTCGTTTCTTTCTAAAGCGGCTAAAGCAACAGCAGTTTTATCGCAAACTGAGAGTGGTTGGTTCTTAATAACCAAATGACCTTTGTGATCATCAAAAGAATCTTCTTTCCCGAAATATATTACTGTTTTGTCTGTAAATATACACGGTCCGTCTTTGGGCATCGAATCTTTAATCGCACATATTTCAACACTTTCAATTAAGATATTGTCATCAGTACCGTAGTGCAGAGTGTCTAAAATTCTGTAGGGTCGTTTTGCTCTTACTTCAATTGTACCGAATCCTATTGCTGTTATTTTATCTATATAATCTTGCAACGAAATTGCACCGCTTAAACATAGCGCACGAAGTCTTTCATCATTTTTCAGATTTTCAGGAATAGGCTGTTCAGAAATCGGGTCGGATAAAGATAATCTCCCGTTCGGTTTCAATACCCTGTAAATTTCTTTTAAAGCAATTTCCAATTCATTTTCATAAAAAATATTAAACAAACAATTTTGTGCTGCAACATCAATGCTCTCATCTTCAACCGGTAGATTCAAAGCATCACCCAATTTTAAGTCAATAAAATCGGGATTAAACCATCTGTTCTGTTTTTGGGCTTCAGTTAAATTTTCAGCACAAACAGACAGCATTTCTTCAACCGGATCAACTCCGATAACCTTTCCCTTACTTCTGCTGAAATATGAAAATTGAAGAAGCTCCATCCCTCCGCCCACGCCGACGTACAAAATTTTCGGTTCGTTTACCAAGTCCCTCGGATGAACAGTGCTACCACATCCGTAATTCATTTCAAGCATTTTATTGGGAATTGAAAGTTCCGGGAATTGCCAAATTGGTGTTGTTGTACAGCAAAGTCCTTTGTCCGGATTTATTGCAGCTTGTTTATAAACATCTTTAACTGTGTCGAGATATGTTCCCATAAATTCTTCTAACTCCTCAATTCATTATTTTTATTTTTCACTTCATAAAATATGTTATTATCAAATGAAATAAAGCACCAAAAGCAGCAGCAATCGGTAAAGTTAAAACCCACGAAAAAATTATTTCTTTTATCATTTTTGAATTTCTATCTTTATTGGATGCTCCAATTCCGAATATAGAACCTACGGAAACGTGAGTTGTTGATAAAGGCAATCCTAATAAACTACCCGTAATTACAGATATTCCAGTTGCAAAATTTGCAGTAAAGCCCTGTCCATCATTTAAGGGTGTAATATTTTTACTCATATTCTCCGATACTTTTTTTGAACTCAACATTCCTCCGGCAAACATTGCTGCTACAACCATTAATAAACTCAATTTAGGGTCTATTAAATTAAAAAAGACGAACAAGCCCAAGAGTTTAGGAGTATCATTTAACCCTCTTGCAAAACTTACAAAACCACTGCTTATAAAATGTGCTGTATCCAATAATGTTTGGGCGCTAACACCTAAAATTTTCCCGCTATATTGTTTTTTACAACTAGTGATATTATCAACAGAGGCATCTATTTTTTTTACTTCCTGCAGCAGTACCTGAGGTGAAGTATTAGGGGGCAAAGCAATAGAATAAATTTTCTCACCTACGCAAACGCAAGTATTTTCGTCAATACCAAGTTTAAGTCTTGTGGTTCTAAATATTTTGTACAGTATAAAACTCAAAAAGAATGCGAAAAAAGGACCTAACAACAAAGGAAGTAAAAACACCGAGAACAATCTTGAAAAATTTACAGCATTCCCGGCTGCGGCCAAACCCGTACCAATTAGCGCACCAATAATACTGTGAGTAGTGGATATGGGCATACCTACTCTTGTTGCAATCATAATTGTCATTCCCGCACCGAGTGCAATGGGTATATTTATTGGAATTGTATTTAGCATTTCGACAGGCAAAAGACCTTTGCCGGAAAAATTAACAATTAATTTTTGAGCAATGAAGAATGCCAATAAAGAACCAGTTGCAGTTGTAAAAGAACCCCAAAGAATAGCCTTTTTATAACTTATAATGTCACTACCGTAAAGTGTAGCAACACCTTTTATATTATCGTTCGCTCCATTATAGTAAGATATAAATATAACGGCAAAAACAATAAATAATATTTCCATTAAATAATCCTGTTTATATAAAATTATTACAATATGAAATTAAAATTTTACTAAGTGATAAAAAGTAAAAAAGGTTACAATTTGGTATGGATATAAAATGATTTCATTTAGGCTATTTAATTTTTTAGATAGACTTTATAAAACATAAGTCTTTAAAATATGGACAATATTTTATTTGTTCTTAATTAATCCTACTAAATCTAATTCAATATTCTCTTCACAATAAAACGGCTCGCCGTATTCTTTACCGATTTGAAATCCGTAAAACTTTGCTCTTGAAGAAATATAATCCATAAACTTTGCACTGCTTATAAAAGTTTCAGGCTCATTGCTTTTCGGATTGTGAAACTGTGATTTATATGCTTTAACTGATCTCATTTTATCGTTAAAAAATTTTGTTATATCTACAATAAATTTTGGTTCAAAAGTATATGTCTGCATATAATAAAATAATTTATCGGGACGATAGGGCTTTTGTTCTTTCCCCTCTAATAAAGTAACTGCTTTTGCCAAACCTGTTTTAAACATAGCTTTTTTAACAATTTTATTCGTGTCAATATGGTCTGGATGGCGGTCGTTAAAATACGGAGCAAAAATAATTTTAGGTTTGTATTTTCTAATTTGAGTAATAACTTTATCAACGTTTTCTTTATCAATTAAAATATTACCGTCCGGAATATGAAGATTCTCACGAAAAGTAACCTTTAATATAATTGCAGCTTTAAAGGCTTCCGCTTGTCTTTTAGCAGGAGTTCCCCTGGTTCCCATTTCGCCTTCGGTAAAATCAATTATTCCTACCTTTAATCCTTTATTAGAAAGTTTAGCAATAGTTCCACCCATCGATAATTCAGCATCGTCCGGGTGCGCCGCAAAAATTAAGACATCAAGTTTCATCTGTTTTCCATTATTTTATTAAATGAGTCCAAAAAATAATCAAATTTAATTTTGTTTGCTATTTTGATTATGAAAGATTTCATCTCCAAAAAAATTACTTACTCGGTTTATAATTTTTATTATTTTAAATTATGAAATAAAAAAATATTCTTTCACAAAAACATATTGTTATGATAATAAAAAATTTCATCCTAATTTTATTTACGACAACCATTATGTTTACTTCAAACACACAAGGACAATTTCAAAGAAACGCTTTCATCAATGGTAAAATTTATACCGTTAATAAAAAGAAACCTTTTGCCCAAGCAGTTATTACCGAAGGAAATAAAATTCTGTTTGTGGGTACGAATACGGAGGCAAAAAAATATATCAATAGAGAAACTTTCGTTACAGACTTAAACGGTAAACTTATGCTTCCGGGCTTTATTGATGGTCATGCACATTTTACAAGCGGTGGTTTTTACTTACTTGGGTTAGACCTATCTAACGCTAAAAGTAAAGAAGAGTTTAAAAATATTTTAAAAGAATATGTATCAACTCGTAAAGGAAGATGGATTACAGGTGGAAATTGGGACCACGAACTTTGGAAAGTAAAGGAAATTCCCACCAAAGAATTAATTGACGATTTTACAAAAGAGACCCCGGTTCTTATAAGAAGATATGACGGACATATGGGATTGGCAAATTCATATGCACTAAAACTTGCAAGAATAACTAAAGAGACAAAAAGTCCTGTTGGTGGCTTAATTGTTAAAGATAAAAAGACAGGCAAACCTACTGGTATATTAAAAGATAACGCAATGGATTTAGTTTCATCCCTAATTCCTGAACATTCTCACCAAGAATATATTGAAGCTGTGGAAGCATCTCTCAAATATGCAAGAAAACTTGGGGTGACAACAGTTGAGGATATCACATTTCATAACGATTTAAGAATATACCAGGAATTAGAAAAGGAAGGTAGACTCACTTGCAGATTGTACACCCGCCTTCCGATTGACGATTATAAAAATTTAGTAAGCAAAGGAATTCAATATAATTTTGGCAGCGATAAAATTCAATTAGGTTCATTAAAAGCATATGCAGACGGTTCACTCGGTTCAACTACAGCATGGTTTTTTGAAAAATACAATCAAGACACAACAACTTATGGTCTGCCAAACGATATAATCCAGGACGGACGCTTTAAAAAATGGGCTTTTGAAGCCGACAAAAATAAATTACAGCTTTCGGTTCATGCAATCGGAAACAGAGCTAATGCTTATACTTTAGATGTCTTTTCCGAAATTAAAAGTAAGAATCCAACCTGGGATAGAAGATTCAGAATAGAACACGCACAACATTTACGAAAAGAGGATATTTCAAGATTTAAAGAAATTGGTGTAATTGCTTCTATGCAACCTGAACACTTGCTTGATGACGGAATTTGGGCTGCAAAAAGAATCGGAGACAAAAGAGCAAAATTAACACATTTATATAAATCTCTAATTGATGCAGGTGCCGTTGTTGCATTCGGTACGGATTGGCCGGTTGTTGACTTAAATCCAATGTTGGGACTTTATGCTGCAGTTACACGCAGAACTGATGACGGGAAAAATCCAAACGGCTGGCTGCCCGAACAAAAGCTAACAATTGAACAGGCAATAAAATGTTACACAATTAACGGTGCTTATGCAGCATTTCAGGAAAATATAAAAGGAAGTATTGAGATTGGTAAACTAGCAGATATGGTCATTTTGAGTGATGATATACTTACAATTGATCCGGTTAAAATAAAAGATGTAAAAGTTGATATGACAATTTTTGATGGGAAGATTATTTATACGAGAGAGATATAATTAGCAGAGTTTGATAAAACCTAGGAGGTTTTTCTTGCAATATTTTTAACCTTTTGTTACAGAATAATACATTATAACCCAGGGGAATTTTTATTCTGATTTAAAAACCAAGACCATCCATTCATCCATTTGTTTGGAATCAATTAAATTAAATCCCAGCGTATCATATTTATTTACTATATTATTTATTTTTTTACTTGCAAATGTATAATATTTTCTACAAATTATAATGTTTTCTTTTGGGGTACTACTTACCACACATATTTTTCCGAGCAGTATCTTTTTTTTGATTATATTTAATTAAATCTGATTTTGTAATATATCTATATGTACATTAGAGATTGAGGGAATTATGAAAACATTAATCTTTGTATTTATAATTACAGCACAAAGCTTTGCCCAAATAACTGTTCAGACAATTAATAAAAATGGGTTGCCTTCAACCAAGACTTACCCCCCCGGCGTTATTGTAACTTCCATTATAAAAGGTGACAGTACATTAGCAACATTTACTCTGGATATTAATGAGAATGTAAGAGTCATTGTTAAATTTAAGGAACTTCCATTAAGTCATATTATGGGCCTGGGTAAAAAACAAAATTACAGCGCAATATCATCATTGGCGGCTAAGATAGATAATGAACATTCACAATTTAAAAATGACCTGATAAAAATTGAAAATGATAACAATAAAAAATATCGTTCCCTTAATAAACCGGCAAGTACGCAAATTCATTTTGAATATAAAACTGCACTAAATGGGATGGCTATTACAACAAAACGGTGGGTTGTAGAAGAAATAAAAAAACTACCATATGTAAAATCAGTTTATAAGGATAAAGAAGTAAAAGCGTATGATAATATCAGCAACCACGTTATTGGAGCAGATAGTGTTTGGATTAAACTTGGTTTAACAGGAAAGAATATCAAAATAGGTATTCTTGATACCGGTATTGATTATTTACATCAAGATTTAGGTGGTGGGATTGGTCCGGGTTTTAAAGTATTGGGAGGGTTTGATCTCATCAATAATGATAATGACCCGATGGATGACAACGGGCACGGAACTCACGTAGCAGGCATTGCTGCTGCTAACGGAACGTCTCTAAAAGGTGTAGCACCCGATGCAAATTTATATGCCTTTAAAGTACTGGATAATACAGGTAGTGGTTTGACTTCTATAGTAATAGCTGGAATAGAACGAGCTTTAGACCCCGATCAGGACACCAATACAAATGATGCTGTAAATATTATTAGTATGAGTTTAGGAGGACCTGGAGATCCCGATGATCCGGTGTCGCAAGCAGTTGATAATGCAACGTCTGCCGGAGTTATTAGTATTATTGCTGCTGGAAACAGCGGACCCTTATATCAAACAATTGGTTCCCCCGGTAACTCAAGAACTGCGTTAACCGTGGGTGCAACAGATAATAATGATGTAATTGCAGATTTTAGTTCACGTGGCCCTTCGAATAATATTTTCGGGATTAAACCCGACATTTTAGCTCCCGGAGTTGGAATAAATTCCACAAAAATGGGTGGTGGATATATTTCTTACAATGGTACTTCTATGGCAACACCTCACGTTTCAGGCGCAGCTGCTTTAATCCTTGAGTTGCATCCGAATTGGACACCTGCAATGATTAAATCTGTTTTAATGGTAACAGCTAAGGATATTGGTAAGGATATTTGGACACAGGGAAATGGAAGGCTTGATGTTTATAGTGCCGCAAAAGCAAACACTTTTATTAGTCCTGCAAGTTTAAGTTTTGGATTTGTGGACTTAAGTCAATCAGTTTTTACTGTTATTGATACAATTAAGATTTATAATTTTTCCTCAATTCAAAAATCTTATAGTTTTTCATTAAGCTCAAATTTACCTACGGGATTTAATATTACATTTGACCCGCAATCAATTGTTGTTAACCCAAATGAAATAAAAAGTATTACCGTTTCAGCAATTGTCAACAACAGTATATTGCCTTTTGCAAACATTGACCCACCTGCTTATACCGGGCAAGTAATTGCTATGTCATCTTTAGATACTCTAAAAATTCCATTTGCCTTATTAAAAAGCCCTATACTTAAAATTAATTTTGATGAGGAACCCTGGGTAGTATTTATTCATAATCGGAAAGATAAATATTATTTTAAAGCCTATCCTGGTACACAAATGTCAATATTATTACCGCAGGATACTTATGATCTAAATATTTCTTATCCTGATGTACAAACGCATATATTTATTGAGGATATAAATATTAACTCCCTTAGTATAATTGATATAAAAAAAAACGAGGCGAAAAATAAAATTAAACTTCAGACTCTTGATGAAAAAGGCGATAGTGTTTTTGTAAATGTGGGCGACGAAATATTTATTCACAAAGCCTCAAAATTAGGGACTTTTATTACTGGAGGCTTTTCTACTGAAAAGAATTTCTCGAATTTTAGTAATAACTATTTATGGGAGTGGAAGGCAAACACCCTGGGATCTCAACCCCTAGAAAAATTTTATAGTTTTAACGGTTATTTAGATCAAGGTTTGAATTCAGGCATAACTCAGACGAATAATCCGTATAACTTTAAACATATTACTTATAACTATAATCTAGACCCTGGTGACTCTGCTGTTTTTCCAATATTTGCCCGCACTAACTTCAATGATTGGGGAATTTTTAAGACCTTTACTTTTTTTCCAGAAGCTCCTCCATTAACACCTCCATTTGTTCAGGATGTTTACTTAACACCTATACCATACCCTGATTTCGGCAAAGTATCTATATTCTTAGGACTGTATGACATTAGTATGATTTATCAATATGAAGGCTCGCCGTTTCACATACAACAATCGGCTCTATTATTAGAGACCCCTCCAATTATTGCAACAAATAAAGATACAGCAGAAATATGGTTTTTGGGTGATTCTTCTGCCTTTGATAAATTTATAGGAACTGAATTCAAGGCTAAATACGGCCCACCACATTGGTTTGGTAAGTTGCAGAATACAGAAAGTCAGATTATACTTAAAGATGCGCGAGGAACTTCTATCACAAGATTATTTTATTATCCCTTAAATGACTGGACTCCATTGCCGGATCTTAGATTCCAACTTTATCAAAATGCAAGCATTATCGACAGCGGGAAAATCTTTGATAAAGCAGGTCTTACTATGTTAGTTCCTCCTGACAAATATACTTTAAGAATTTCTTCAGACCATTATTATATTCAAAGAAAAAAAGGAACGGCAACTGTACAATTAACTTTTGATACGCGCCTTGCAGATAAAAATCCTCCCGTCCTCACTTCACTTAAAATTTTTACAAACAATAATATTACTGATATAATAAAACCTGCTGAGTCAGGGTCGGTCAGTTTCTCAATTGAAGATGAAAGTGGTTTATCGAGTGTAAATTTATATTATCAGTTGCAGGGTTTTGCAGCCTGGAACATTCTTACTGTTAATAAAAATTTAAATACTTACACATCTGATCTACCATCAAATATTGCAATAGGTATTGTCTCTCTAAAAATTTCAGCTACTGATCTTTCAGGGAACATTTTGGAATATAAAGTTGATCCCGCTTTCTTTTTTGGTGAGTTCTCAATACTTGGTTCACCTCTTTTAATTTCCCCAGAGAATAATATTGCACTTCCGGATTCAGTTGAAAACATTAAATTTATTTGGACATCGGTTGAGTTAGCGGAAACATATACTATTCAAGTATCAAATAGTAAATCTTTTGATTCGTTAATAGTCAGCGTAAGTGACTTAGTAGATACAAACTATACTTACCCTAAAGATTTATTAAACGGTACATTATATTGGAGAGTTATTGCGAAAAGTCAAACTGCCATTGGAAACTGGTCAGAAACATTTGCAATAACAACAATAACTGATATCAACCTTGTAGAAAACATTATTCCAGAAGAATTTGTCTTACACCAAAATTATCCAAATCCATTTAATCCTACAACTTCAATACGTTATGCTATACCAGAACAAAGTTTTGTTACTTTGAAAATATACAATGTGTTGGGTCAAGAAATAAAAACACTAGTAGATAAAGTATTAAATATTGGTGTTTATGAAGTTAAATTTAATGCGGGTAATTTGGCATCCGGAGTTTATTTCTATAGAATAATAGCCCATTCAACTGACACTAAAAAAGATTTTATCGAAGCAAAGAAACTGATTTTGCTGAGATAAGTTAATATTAACTTTAATTATTAACAAAACCTCCGAGGTTTTGACTTGTCCGCTGTGGCGGGAAACCTCGGAGGTTTTTCTTGCAATATTTTATATTGTTTTGTCACGGAGTGGTCCGTGACAACCTGGAAAAAATTTCATTCTGATTTATACACTAATGATATCCATTCATCTGTTTGCATAGAATCTATAAGTTTAAATCCGAACGCAGAATAATATTTTACCATTTCATCTTTATCCCCTTCAAGTATACCTGAAAGTATCAGTGTCCCATTTTCTTTTATTCTTTTTTTAAATTCTATAGCAATTTCCTCTAAAACATTTTTTTGAATATTTGAAATAATTAGAGAAAAGTCTTTTTCGCCTACTTCTGCTATTTCACAATTCCTAATTTCAATTTTATCCACTACATCATTTAACAAACAGTTTTCTTTCCCATTTTTATAACACCAATCATCGTTATCGATTGCCAATGCCGACTTGGCACCTAATTTTACTGCAGCAATAGAAAGTATACCCGTACCCGAACCCACATCAAGTACCCTGTCCCCTTTCTGTAAATGTTTTTCCAACATAAGAGTTACAAGCCTTGTTGTTGTGTGTTCTCCCGTACCGAATGACATTTTCGGATCGATTGTTATTACTAATTCATCCCCCTTTTTTTCGTATTCTTTGAATGAAGGTTTGATAACAATTCTATCCGATATTTTTACAACCTTTAAATTCTTTTCCCATTCTTCGTTCCAGTTTTTATTTTTAATTATTTTTTGGATAACTTCATTAATCTCAACTATTTTTTCTACCTCACCATATACATCATTTTTTTGAAACGTCACAAAAGGTCACTCTTTTTTAATGTGGAATAATTTAATATGACTTAGTTATATTTTATATAATATAATTGATTTAAATTACTTTAAAAAAATAGCGATAAAAAGTCAAGCTAATTTTGGCCTACTGGGCTGTCAAATAAATGCTGACTAAAATCTGCTATTTCATTGATACTCTCGAACTTACTTAAATCGATCCAATGGATACGTTTGTCTTTTCTAAACCAGGTCATCTGTCTTTTGGCGTAGTTTCTGGTTTTCTGTTTGATTAAGACCGCCATTTCAGAGAAGCTTAACTTGCCGTCTAAATATAAAAAAGCTTCCTGGTAGCCGACCGACTGCAGCGAATTCAACTCAGACGGGTAGCCCATTTTCTGCAACTCTTTAACTTCATCTAAAAAACCCCGTTCAAGCATGGCCTCGACTCTTTTTTCAATTCGCTCGTATAACTCACTTCGTTCTAAAGTGAGACCAAGAATACAAGGCTCAAATTCTGACGGCCGCGGCTTTAAATCGACGAAGTTGGAAAACGCCTCGCCGGTGACTTCAAACACTTCCAGGGCGCGCATGATTCTTTGTGAGTCGGTCGAATACAGTTTCGCAGCGGTTTTGGGGTCAACAGTATTTAACCTATCATATAACGCTGCAATTCCGTTTTCACCGGCTTCTTTTTTCAGGTTTGTTTTTACCAGCTCATCCGCGATTTTGGGTTCAAACAAACCATCGATCAAAGCCCGGATGTAAAGCCCGGACCCGCCAACAACAATTGGCTGCTTTTCCCGTTTCCTGATCTCGGCAATGCAGATTCGGGCTTCACTGCCAAATTGGCCAGCGCTGTAATATTCGTCTGGAGTTTTTATATCTATGAAATGATGCGGGACCGACGCCAACTCTTCATGGGTTGGCTTGGCGGTCCCGATAATCATAAATTTATAAATCTGGCGTGAATCGGCCGACACGATTTCGCCTTTCACCCGTTTTGCCAATTTAATTGAAAGCGCTGTTTTACCGATTCCGGTCGGACCGACAATAAAGAGTACTCTGCTTTGCTTCAATTACGGGTGTTTTTTTTGAGATATTTCAAATACTCGGTATTCGTGCTCAAAATGAGCGTGGTATTTGATTTCATCGTTATCTTGTAAGATTCTAAAGTCTCTATAAATGAATAGAATTCCGGATCTCGGCCAAAAGAGTTCGCATAAATTCTCGTAGCCTCGGCGTCCCCCCGGCCCTTGATCTTCTGGGCTTCGCGATAGGCCGCAGAACTAATCCTCTGAAACTCCTTTTGTCGTTCACCATCGATTTCAGCCTTGCGGCCTTGTCCCTCTGAGCGGGATTTTTCAGCGATTCGCTTCCTTTCTGAAATCATCCGTTCATAAACTTTTTCCCGAACTTCTTCAATGTAATTAATCCTCTTAATCCGAACATCCAGCAGCTCGATGCCGAATTCCGGCATCGCCTCCGCGGCCTTTGCCAAAATCTCTCTGGTAATCTGCTCGCGGCCTTTTTTAATTTCAAGGACGATTCTTTGTGTCCCGATCCTTCCTTGTTCTTCAATCGTAGTCTGCATCTCACGATTGGTATTTCGAACAGCTTCCAGGAGCAGGTTTTCGGAAATAAAGTTTCTTGTGGCGCTCTCGATGATATCGTCCAGGCGGCTCTGGGCGGAGAGCTCATCGCCTTTAACCGATTGCAGATATTTCAGGGGGTCTACAATTCGCCAGCGGCCAAATGTGTCAACATGAATATATTTCTTGTCGGAGGTTGGAATTTGATTCTCATCGCCATCCCATTCAAGAACGCGTTTGTCAAATTTTCTCACCTCCTGAATGAAGGGTATTTTAAAGTTTAGCCCGGCCGTCGTGATCGGTTCACCAATTGGCCTTCCAAATTGCAGAACGATCACCTGCTCCGTTTCATCAACAACAAAAAGTGAGCCCATTAAAAACACCAGGGCTAAAACACCAAGTACACCTCCGTAAATAATTTTCTTGTTCATTTCGACGCTACCTCCTTTTTCCCTAATTGCAGCAATGGAATGAGACCTTGCTGCTCTTCATCAACCACGTAAATGTTTTCTATATTAGGTAGAACTTCCAGCATCGTTTCGAGATAAAGCCGCCGCCGGGTAACATCCTTGGCTTTGCTATATTCCCGCCAGACCGACAAAAACTTTTCCGCATCGCCCTTCGCTCTGTTAACGCGATTAAGTGCATATCCTTCAGCTTCACTAATCGCCTGCTTGGCTTGACCTTCCGCTTGCGGGATAACCTTGTTGTAAGCCTCTAAGGCCTGGTTGATGATGCGTTCCTTTTCCTGTTTCGCTTCATTCACTTCGTTAAAGGCCGGCTGTACCGGCTCGGGCGGGTTGACATCCTGCAGCTTGATGGTCACGACCTTGAGTCCGGTTTCGTATTCATTCAAAACATCTTGCGTTAGCTGCTGCGCCTCATCTTCAATCTCCTGGCGGCCCAGGACAATGACTTCATCAACGCTGCGATCGCCGACAACCTGCCGCATCACAGACTCAGAAACATCACGCAAAGTCTCCTCAACGTTCCTGACATTAAAGAGATATTTTACCGGGTCCTGAATGCGGTATTGCACAATCCACTCGACTAAAGCCGAATTCAAGTCGCCAGTGAGCATCAGGGATTCGTCATTAAAGGTGCCTCTTGAGAATTGTGAGCGCACCCCGGCCTGAACCGTACGAAAGCCGAATTCTTCCTTGTAAACAAGCCGCACCCTAACTTTCTTCACTGTTTCGACACCAAATGGAATCTTAAAATGCAGCCCGGGCAATGTCGTGCGAACGTAAGCGCCCACGCGTTGAATGACCCCTACTTCGTCGGCATCGACGGTGTAAAAAGAGGTGAATACAAAGATTAATGCTAAAACGGCGATTACACCTATAAATACCATTTTTTTTGGCACCTCAGGTAATTCGATGATCTCACCGCCTACATTGATTGTTTTTCGTGCCATCATTTCCTCCTATATTAAATATGAATTTCTTTCATTCGAAAACATATTAGTCAAATTGAATGAAATGCGCAAGCTTTTAATAAGCCCGCTTAAAGATTAAAGAGATGACTACTTAAACCCTTTTGCTCGGGTTTTATTCATTTTTCTAATTTGACTGATTGATTGGAAAGAGGGACAAAATTTCTTTAAAAAAAATGTAGAGTTTCATGCAAAGGCTTTTTATATTCAACAAAAATTATTGACAAATTTGGGCCGATTGCAAAGACTGTCAGCAAGTCATTCAGATATTTCTGACCTACGATTTTCTGAAAATTGCCTTATGAAATTAAACATTAGAAAATATGGGGCAGACGGACCCGCGGTCGTTATTTTACATGGATTGCTTGGGTCATCTCAAAACTGGCACAGCGCCGCCACGAAACTAAGCAAGCAGTTTCAGATCCTGGTACCCGATCAAAGGAACCACGGCGACTCACCACATGGAACCCATACTATTGAACGATTGAGTGAGGACGTCTTAAATCTGCTGAATCAACAAAACATCGATAAAACATTCTTAATCGGCCACTCCATGGGTGGGGTAGCTGCGATGTCCTTTGCGTTTAAAAAACCGCAACGCCTCGAAGGACTCATCGTTGTGGATATCGCACCGGTTGCGCAGCTGGAACGAATGAACTGGATTTTTGAAGCTTTGGCAGCAGTTGATTTATCGGCGGTCAAGCGAAGACGGCACGCGGAAAAACAATTGGCAGAAAATATTCAAAATCCGCTTGTCCGGCAATTCTTGCTGCAGAACCTGAAAAGGCAGGAAGATGGAACGTATGCCTGGCGCTGCAATTTGCCGGAGCTGCATGATTTTATCTGGAAGGATGGCCGGTTTGACTTAAAGGAAAGTGACAAATATGAAGGTCCCACTTTGTTTATCGGCGGTGGACGTTCGGAACATCGAATTGCGGAAAAAGAAGAACTGATTGCCAGGCATTTTCCAAATTACCAACTCACGATGATTCCGAATGCCGGACACTGGGTCCATTTTGAGGCCACTGAAGAGTTTATCACCATCGTGACAGACTTCATTTTCAGTAAACTTAATACGTGATATTACAATCGATACCATTTGTCGTCGACGGCTTTGTACCTGCTCATACCCTATCTTGCTCTTAAGGTCTAACTTACTCCATGTCTCTCTCCCGCGGCATCCCCAACTCACAGCGGTCTGACCTGCTCCGGCCGCAGACCTTTTTCACCAATCTCAAGAAACGCATCTGCCATTCGCTCGCTCTCGGCGATAACGGTTCGCCAATAAGAGATGCGCTCGTCGTCTCTGCCGGCAAAGCGTTTGAAATCTCCTCGATCCGGTATTTTCCCGAACGGCAACGTCTTCACAAAAGCAGGTGAGGGCGCAACCAGCAGCACATTTTGCATGTTGGCGGGTGCAGGTTTACGCCAGGGCAGGCTCTTGTCGAACCAGCCCGGAATCAGCCGGTCTGTGTAATGCGGAAACAAAACGATACCATCATCCACGGCAAACGGAATGTCCAGATGATAGTCGACAATACCGCCATCTCGATAAACTCCCGGCGGCGCCCCCGGAATGTCGCACACGCCCGACATCACCAGTGGG
>JACZTL010000029.1 GCA_022573715.1 Bacteroidota bacterium | reverse complement strand
GTATTATATTTGTATAAAATGACGTGAGAAGTTTATTAGCTATCAAATATGTGAATTATGGGGTATAATTCCAACTATTTTTATAATAATTTTAAAAAAAATAAATTGAAATTATTAAGATTAATTAGGCTAAAAAAGTATTCTTATTAACAATACAGTACTTTATATAATTATTTACCTACAAAAAAACGGTATTATTTTTTAAATAATACCGTCCATAAATAAGAAGTCTGGAAAGGATTTATCTTACTCTTCTTTTATTTACTCTATTTTTTGTAGGATTCTTACGTTTAATTATTGTTTTTCTTGTACTTTTTTTAGTGCTTGTTCTTATTTCCGGATTTCTTGTTGTCCTTTTTTCTATTCTTCTTTGCCTATTAGTATTGTTATCTCTATATACTTTATTTCTTTCATTTCTATTTATTCTTGTACGGGATTTATTATCTTTTCTGATAGTTTTTCTATCTTTCGCAATGAAAGTACGATTCTTTTTATAAGTTCTAGTTGTTACCCTAGGTTTTGTATAAACATAAGAGCTAACATAATTTTTATTAGTGTATCTTTTATTAATATCTCTAACACTATTAACTCTTTTTATTTTTCTTGTTACAATTCTTCCACCGCTTCTTTTCCTGACATATTTTATATCTATACCTCTATTTACAATTCTTCCTCGATAATAACTGTAATTATTTCTGTATTTGGTCGTCGAATAGATCCTATATTTATATTTTGATCCCACAAAATAATTATATACATAAGGTGAACAGAAATTTCTGTACCCCACAAAATTCCAATATTTGTACCCGTAATGAAAATTATTTGAAAAATGGATCCCGATACTTGTGGAAAATTCTGCATAAGGAGGTAACGGAGCCCAACCTATATAATTGTTATCATATCTCCAATCAACCCATGCAGGTGCCCATCTGTTTCCGGGAACCCAAACCCAGCCGTAGTAATCGTCATAATACCAACGACCGTAATGATAAGTTATAAAACCAAAATCTTCATCTGAATCCCAATACCAACCGTCATCCGTCCAAAACCATCTACCGTTTCTATAAGGCTGCCAACTAAATCTAACATTTGCAGGACGCCAAACTGTTATTCCCCCCCTTAATTTATACCAATTTCCATAAGGTAGTAATTCTGAATGAAAATACACTCCCCCTGATACTTTCAATTTAACTTTTGCATTTGTATTGTTTGTAAAAGAAAATATAAACATTACAACAAAAATACTTAACACTAACTTTTTCATAATATCCTCCATCATTTACTTTTAACAAACCAATCATTGTGCCAAGTAAATAAAGGTGTTTATTTAGTTTTTAATAGGTTTTGAATAAATATCTGTATATTATTTTAGACAGTTAGAAATTTTATTTGTCTAATTTATTCAGCGTGAAAGTTTTCTTTCTTTCCACACAAAGTTGCCGAAAATACCGGTAATTCCGGAAATAAGAATATAAGGAATATGAAGAAATTCAGTAAGAGGGAAATATTTTAACATTTTTTTATCAAATAATAAATCACAACCCCTTGCCATTACAATAAATTCAGAGAATATTTTTAACATAAAGATGATTATAAAAATTGGCAAATAAAATGAAGTATTTATAAATGAAAGAACTAACAACATTAACAAACATAAATAAAACAAAAAAATAAAAATAATGGAAGATAATGTGCTCCTTGACTCATAAAATAATCCTTTACTTGCCCACCTTTTTCTTTGATTATAAAATTGTGTTAAATTTTTATTCGCCTGTGTAAAAGAAAAAGAATCTTTATTAATACAAAATTTTATTTTATAATCTGTCATTTTCCAAATTCTTTGCATTAATATTTCATCATCACCCGAAGATAATTCCATTTGACCTTCAAAACCCCCGGCTTCAGTAAAAACAGATTTTCTGTAAGCAAGGTTAGCACCGTTGCAAATCATTGGTTTGTTTGCTCCTATTAACCCTGCACCTGTAATAATAAGACTTGCAAACTCAAGCCTCTGTAATTGATTAAAAAAACTTTTTTCTTCGATAAACTCTACGGGACCAGAAATAAAACCGGTATTTTTATCAAGCCCACTTAACAAAGTTTTGAGCCAATTATTTTTATGTGTACAGTCAGCATCTGTAGTTACAATAATTTCTCCATTAGCATTTTTAATACCGTATTTAATTGCTCTTTTTTTATGTGCTTTTTTTGCAAAATCATCCGGTACAGAAATAACGTGGATATTTTTCGAATTTATTTGAGATTTTAGTTTTTCTTCCGAATCATCGGTTGATGAATCATTAACATAAATTACTTCAAATTTATCAATTGGATAATTTTGTTTTTCAATACTTTTTAAGCTTTGAATGATATTATTCGATTCATTTCTGAAGGGGATGATTACAGTCACAAATTCATTAGGCAAGTTATCACTTCCCCAAAAATGCAAATTATTTAACCCTTTATAAATTGAAAGCAAAAAATATAAGTAGTAAAAAAGGATAGGTGATAAGATTATAAGAAAGACGTAATCAAACATTGTTTCTCTTTATTAAAAAGAAAAGTCCTAAAATTGCAGGTAATAAAATATTGATTAAAAATAAGAATATTGATGCATTAAATGCTGAAACATTCGAAATCCCAAAAGGAAGTAAGAAAAAAACAGCAGCTGCTTCTCTCACACCGAGATCACCAAATGATATTGATGGAATTACGGATTTTACAAACAACATTAGTGAACCTGCCCAAATGTAGCCTAAAAAATTATACTTAAATGAAAATGCTGAGACTAACAAGGCAAACTGCAATAGAATTGTTATAAAATGAAGAATAGAAATTATAAGCATTTCATTAGCATATTTTGTTTTGCTGAAGTTTAGCGAGTTTATTCTTTCAATACCGGTATTTACCTTTTTATATTTTTTAAATCTCACGCTAATATTATCAAACCAATAACGTGGATTTTTTAGAACTACTATAAAGAAAATAAGAAGCAAAAATAAAACAATAAAAAGTGGCGCAATAATAATATTAGAGACATGATAATTGATACTTAAAAATAAAACACCCCCGATTGAACCCGTAAAAACAACAACGATAAGAAGAAAAAATTTATCCAAAAATGTTGCACCAAATGAATGAAGCAAGGGCTTATCTTTATAAACCATTGCTCTGCCTAAATACTCGCCCACTCTTGCAGGTGTAAATGCGCCGGCAGATATTCCATATATAAATGATTGAAATATTTTTTTATTATTTGATTGATTAAGTAAAAGTTTTGAAGTTAACTCCCACCGCCTATATTGAAGATATAGATTAAGCATCATCAGTCCAATCACAAAACCAATCAAATAATAATTTGCATTTTCCAATGATAAAATTATTTCATTGTAATCTAATTTGTAAATTAGATACCAAATTAATCCTGCTGCAATAATAAGCTTTAATGTAATTAGCAGCTTTTTATTATTTATTGCAAAATGCAATAAAATTTCTCTGAATTTAGCTTTTTTATTTTCTTTTATTTTATTCAATGTTGTCTACTTTCTCAGTTTTTTTTACTTTAGCATATAGAATTTCAATTAAAAGGAGTTTGAATGCACTTAAATTATAAAGAAATACCAGGTTATCCAAAAATATTTCTTGATTATGTTTACGATTTTGAAAAAGTAAATCAATTTTACGAAAAAAATTTTAGAAACAAAAACGAATATCTGCTTCATTTTAAGAAAGTCGCAGAAAGTTTTTCTTCAAGACATTTTAATCTTTCTGAAATAATTTCAGAGCAATATTCAAATTTTAATCCTTCCGATAAAACACAAAATAATATAGAAAAATTAAAATCAGATAAAACTTTAGCTGTTGTAACCGGACAGCAGTTAGGTATTCTGGGCGGACCGCTTTATACAATTTATAAAACTTTAACGGCTATAAAATTATGTGAATATTTATCGGAAAGATACAGTGATTTTAATTTTGTACCTGTATTTTGGCTTGAAGGTGATGACCACGATTTTAATGAAGTTAGTTTTATTGGAATGTTGAATTTAGAAAATGAATATCAGGTAATTAATTACAGCGAAAAGATATCAAACGATGATGACAGAATAAGTGTAGGAAAAACAAATTTTACAGAAGATATAAATTTATTTTTTGAAGAAATTAAAAAAACATTACGACCAACTGAATTTACTGAGAATATACTTAACAGGTTAAAAGGATTTTATAGACCCGGTGACTCATTCAAAGATGCTTTTAAACAAGTACTTTATTCTCTTTTTGATAAATACGGACTATTAGTATTTGATCCTCAAGACATGAAAATAAAAGAAATATTAATACCCATATTTAAAAAAGAAATCTCTGATTTTAGAACTCACACAGAGCAAGTAATAAAAGTAAGCGCAACACTTGAAGAACTTTATCAAGCACAAATAAAAGTTAAGCCGGTAAATCTCTTTTACAGTGATAATAATGGAAGGTTCTTAATTGAACCGACCGATGAAGGATTCCGATTAAAAGGAAAGCATGTAAAATTTACTTTGGACGAGCTGTTAAATTTAATCGACACTCAACCTCAAAACTTTAGCCCGAATGTTTTACTCAGACCGATTTGTCAGGATTATATTTTACCTACAGCATTTTATGTGGGAGGACCAAGTGAGATTGCATATTTTGCACAGCTGCTTCCGATGTATAATATATTCAATATTGAAGAACCGATTATTTTTCCTCGCTCCTCAGCAACATTAATAGAAAAGGGAATACAAAAATCTATTGATAAATTTAAATTAAATTTGGAAGATGTTTTTGTTGAGAAAAAACAATTAGAAAAAAAAATAATCGCCTCTATATCTGATGATAATACAGATGAATTATTTAAGAAAGTTAAAGATGAATTTGAGATAACCTTTGATAAATTGAAAGAAAATCTATTTCAATTGGATAAAACCTTAGGTGATGCAAGTTCAAAATCTCAGCAAAAAATCTTCTGGTATTTGGAAGAGTTAAAGAGTAAAGCAGAGAATGCCGTGAAAAGAAAGCACGAATCATCTATAAGACAAATAAATAAAATATCTTCTTCTTTGTACCCTGATTCTAATTTACAGGAAAGAGCTTTAAATTTTATTTACTTTGAAAATAAATACGGCAGCGAGATTTTAAATAAAATTTATGATGAATTGGAAATAGATAAGTTTGAACATCAGACTATTGAGTTATGAATAACTATAAATATTAAGAAAGGCTGTTTCAAAAGTTCTGGCTTTGTGTCATTCCCGTATAAACGGGAATCTAAAACCCTTAAAATATATTGGAATTACACTTTCGTGGTAACGACATGCTCTTAAAATTTACATTTGAGACAACCTCATAAAATATTTGAAATTCTATATTTTTTAGTAAGTGAAACTTCACTCCCCTACTTTTTGTATTTGCTCCATAAAATCAGGATTAGAAATTCTAACACAATTAAATCCTTCAACTCTCCCGCCGTCTTTCATCAGCATTGATAATACTGTAAACGACATCGCTATTCTATGATCTCCGAAACTTTCAAAATCTGCAGTGTTCACTTTTAGGTTATCATCAAAAATAAAACCGTCGGGTTTTTCCTCAACATCTATGTTTAATCTTCGCAGATTATATACAACAGCTTTTATTCTGTCGGATTCTTTGTACCTGAGTTCAGAAGCGTTATTTAAATTAAACTCACCTTCCGCAAATAATCCCGCTACAGAAAGAATGGGTATTTCATCAATAAGATTCGGGATTTCCTTTTTACTGACCGGTACATTTT
Source organism: Bacteroidota bacterium (assembly GCA_022573715.1). Classification (GTDB taxonomy): domain Bacteria; phylum Bacteroidota; class Ignavibacteria; order Ignavibacteriales; family Ignavibacteriaceae. The sequence goes on along the minus strand of JACZTL010000029.1, from coordinate 14,735 downwards.
TAAGCTTACTGCTTTTAACAATTAAATCACCGTAAGGTTCAATAGTATTTTTATTAACATTTTCAAAATCAATTTTTGCACACATTTTTCTTAAGTGATTTATAAATCCCAGCCTACTTTCGTTTAGAGAAACATTTTTTATAAGCAAAGACGAATTTGGAGTAAGCAAGGAAAGAACAATAAAATATGCTGACGTAGAAATATCCGAGGGGACGAAGAAGTCTGACGGTTGCGGATAATCTGTTTTTGAAACGTAAATAATTTTCCCTGCTTCTGTATTTTCTGTTTTAAGATTAAGCATTTTTTCTGTGTGATTGCGAGAAGGGATAGTTTCAATTACTTTTGTTTCGTCTTCGCAATGAAGTCCTGCAAATAGTATTGCACTTTTTACCTGTGCGCTTGCAACCGGGAGTTTGTAATTAATTGGTTTAAAATTTATTGAAGGCTTAATTATTAACGGAAGTTTAAAATCATTTGAAGAAATATCTCCGCCCATTTGTTTAAGGGGTTCAATAATCCTTTTCATCGGTCTTTGCGAAAGTGAGTTATCACCCGTAATTACGGATTGAAAATTTTGTGCTGAAAGTATCCCGCTTAGCAGTCTAACCGTTGTTCCCGAATTACCTGCAAAAAGTTCTCCCGTTGGTGCTGCAAACTTTTTAAAACCAACTCCTTTTACAATTACTTTGTCGTCTGTATCGGTAATTTCTACGCCGAGTTTAGAGAGGCATTTGCCTGTTGATTTTACATCTTCGCCGTTTGAGATATTAAAAATAACAGATTTCCCTTCCGCCATTGCGGAGATCATCAATGCCCTGTGCGAAATTGATTTATCGCCGGGAAGAGTTAATTCTCCTTCAACTTTCTTTATTTTATCAAATGATTCTATCATAGTTTGAAAATAATTTTTTTTCCGAGATGCCATCTTTTAAAAAGATGACATCTCTAATACTTTTTTTATAAAACCAAATTTACTTTTTTTTTGTCCAATAATTTATCATTTCTTTCAATTCTATTTCAGAATATTCCGAGTTTTTATACATACCCTTTACCGTTCTTTGCCGCATAGCTTCAAATAAAATAACGGCTGCCGCAACAGATACATTCAAACTCTGCACCATACCCTGCATTGGAATAATAAATTTTTCATCTGCAAGTTCCCCTGCTTCACCTGATATTCCCCTATGTTCGTTCCCTAATATCAGTGCACATTTCCCAGTCAGATCCAAATCATATAGATTTTTATCAGCATTTAAAGATGAAGCGAAAATCTTGAATCCCTTTTTATGAAAATTTTCATAGCATTCTTTTACTGTTTTATATTTTTGTTTCTCAACCCATTTGTAAGCGGATGCGGAGGTTTTTTTCCCTAACTTTGGAAATTTTTCGTAATTATAAATCAGTGATACTTCCTGCACACCTACAGCGTCGCAAGTTCTGAAAATTGCACTAACATTGTGGGGATCGTGAATATTCTCTAAAATTAGAGCAAGGGATTTTTGCCGCATTAAAGCAACAGATATGATTTTATCTTTTCTTCGTGAAGTTCTTTCTTTTTTCACTAATTATTTTTTATCAAATACTAATTTATAAATTTGCTTTTGTTTAGTTCTGTGTACCACATCTAATTTTATTTTTTTAACATCAATATTCAGATAAAAAGAGGTTAAATCTAAAATTTTAGCAAGCACGGTTTCTTCATCGTGTGCCCAGCATTCGCAACCGTTTAAACTCGATACTTCAGCTGTGTAACCATCATCTGTATATTTTACAATTAAATCTAATACCATAATAAAAAATATGTTTTTATAATATTCAGGACAAATATTTTTAAGAATTGTTTTAACGTAGCTGTCACGGACAAATCCGTGACAGCACACAAAATTTCAGAATTAAAACATAAAGTTTTCAATTCCCAATGTTTCTGGATTGCCGAGCAAAACAAACTGAAGATTTTTCATATATTTTTTGCAAACATTCAAAATATCATCGGTTGTTACTTTCTGCATGTAATCTTTATACTTTATACTTTCGGCAAAGCCGGCACCCGAAAGTTCGAATGCAGCTAGTATATTTGCTTGTGAAGCATTTGTCTCATTTCCCAAATAATACCTGGTTATCATAACATTTACTTTGTTTCTAAGTTCACTTTCGGTTACTTTTTCTGAACTAATTTTTTCAACTTCCGCACGCATTACTTTAATTGTAGTATCCGGTTTTACAGCAGTAACGTATATGAATCCAAAGTTAGAAAATCTGCTTGCTGAACCGGCTGACGGTGCATATGATAATCCCCTGTTTGATCTTACTTCCTGGAATAATCTATCTCTTAATATTGTAGAGGCAAGCGTCATAGTATAAAAATCTTTTGTCCCGAAAGCAGGCGCAGGGAAACTACCCCGAATATAATTGGTAGGCAATTCTCGTTTAACTATTTTAATTGACGGAACCTGGTGAGTAATTTCAGGATACTTTATTGTCTTAAAATCACCGACAGGTAATTTACCAAACGAATCGCGAACCATTTTTTCAATTTCAACTCTATCGGCATTGCCTACAACCACTAAAAGCATAGAAGAAGTATTTATACGACTTTTCAAATATTCCTTTAATTGCGAATCGGTGAATGATGAAACCGTAACAATTGTGCCGCTTACACTAACAGAATAAGGGTGATTAGTATAAAATGCTCGAGTGCTTAACTGACGTAAATACGGATCGGCATTATCTACGGTTTGTTTAATAGCAGAAATTAGCTGTGCCCTTTGTAATTCAACATCTTTTTTATCAAACAAAGGATTTAAAAGAATATCAGCAAAAATTTTCCACGATTTTTCAAAATTCTGTTTAACGCATCTTAATTGTAAAGACGAGTAATCGGAATTAACCGAAGAGATTATTTTTGAATTCATTTTTTCGAGTAATGAATTAAGAATATCTTTCGGATAATTTTTTGTTCCTTTCTGAGCTACTAATAACGCAAAATTTTCAATACCTGAAATTTCAGGCGACAAAACAGCAGCACCGCCTTTTAAATAAATATTTGCTGAAATAATATTTGTTGATGTGTTCTTTTTAAGAATGACTTTCAATCCGTTAACGGTAAAAGACTCCGTATCGGATGCAAAAGTTAACCCGGCTATTCCCAAAACAATTAGGAATATTGATAATTTTAAATTTCGGAATTTCATTTTTTTCTCCTTAAAAATCTTTTTATAATCCAAGTTTAGTTTTAACTTGGGGTGAGACCAATACTCCACCCACGTGTTTTTTACCTATAACATATTTATTTAAATAATTATTAATATCATCTCTTGTTACCTTTTGCAGATTATCAATATAATTCAAGTAATAATCCAAACTTGCAATTGCCCACCAGTAGCTTACAGTATGGACAAATTGTGATGGTCTTTCTCTCCCGTATTGATCGTCAATTGATAAAATAGTTTTGGCGTTTTCAAGTTGTTCATCCGTAAAATAATCTTTAGATGTCATTTTTTTTATCTCATCAAAAATTGCTTTCTCACATTTTTTATAATTCTGAGGAGAAGTTTGAACAAAAACAGAAATCGGTCCACCGTGATTCAATGTATTGTATCCGAAATTTATTCCGAAAGCCAAACCGCTTTCAACAATATTTTTATAAAATTTTGAAGTCTTTTGACCAAGTATAAATGATAAAACATCGGCAGCATAAGTAGCCTGAGGATCTTCCGAAACATTAGGACCCTGCCAAACAATATAAATTCCTACAATATTTACAGGTTTTTCAACTACTACTGTTTCTGTTTTTTTAATCGGGGGATGTTTTGGTATTTTCAAATAACTGAAAGGATCTTTTCCCCTTTTCCATTTAGTAAATATTTTTTCTCCAAGTTTAAAACCATATTCAGGTGTTATATCGCCCGAAAGAATTAATGCAGAATTATTAGGAATATAAAATCTATCCTGAACAGTCTGCATTTTTTTTGTTGTGGCTGTCATAATTATTTTTCTGTCGCCGATTACATTTTTCCTGCTGTAATATTTCCACCAAACTTTTTTATTAACTGCTCTGACTAAATGGAAGAAAGGATTTGATTCGTTCCTGTCGTACTCACCTGTTACAACAGGTCTTTCGTTAACAAGTTCTTCCTGTTTGAAGACCGGGCCTGTAATTGCGTTGTACATAAAAACCATTGCAGGTTCAACGCTGTCTTTTGGTACAGTAAAAAAATAATTTACTCTTTCATTGCTTGTTGTTCCGTTCCAGCTTGCACCTAGTTCGTTCAACCTTTCCATATACCTTTTTTGATTTGGGATAGTTTTATTGGCTTTGAAGAACATATGCTCGTACAGATGAGAGAGACCGTCATACTCAGGCGGTTCTGTATAAGAACCGTTTTTTACAACAATTTCTACCGTAATTAAAGGCACTGCAGGATTATGAATTACAATTACATCTAAGCCGTTATCCAAAGTTTTGCTGTAAATATCATACTTCTGGGCATTAGTATTTACTGACAGCAACCCTGTTAACATCAGAGTAAAAAGAATGACCTTAATTTGTTTCATTTTTCCCTCTAAGTTTAAATTAATTATTTTTATTGATTATTTTGCATTTTGAGATAATTAAACTAAAAATATACTTATACAATTACAATTCCGTTTATCATTATTTTTGTTGAAATTTGTAAGAAGAATGAATTAAGTTATAAATAGTAAATTATATTGAGAACAAAAAAATAATATGAAAAATAAATTTCCCTCACTAATTAAAATAATTTTCAACCTATTTTTTTTAATATTTACGATTTTTATTCTTGGCTTATCATTTAACAGTTGCAATCCATTTGAAGAAAAACCCGTTAAAGCAAAAAACGGCATGGTCGTATCAGCAAGTTCATTTGCTTCAAAAGTCGGTGTTGATATTTTAAAACAAGGTGGAAATGCTGTGGACGCAGCAGTAGCTACAGGATTTGCACTGGCAGTTACATATCCCCAAGCAGGTAATATTGGCGGAGGAGGATTTATGGTTATTCATCTTGCCAAAGGAAAAAACACTACAATTGATTTTAGAGAGAAAGCACCCTTATTTGCTTTTAGAGAAATGTACCTCGACAGCACTGGCAAATTTATTCCCGAATTAAGTCAAACCGGTGTTACATCCGCAGGGGTGCCCGGTAGCGTTGCAGGATTAATTTATGCTTTAAATAAATACGGTACAATGAAATTAAAGGATGTAATTCAGCCTGCAATAGATATTGCAAAAAACGGATGGGAACTGGACGAAAGAACAGCAAAATCTTTTGAATATTATCTTCCTGAATTTAAGAAATATCCTTCTTCACTTAAAACATTTACAAAAGAAGGTGAACCATTTAAAGAAGGAGATATTTTTAAGCAGCCTGTCTTAGCCCAAACTCTCGAACTGATAAAAAAGAAAGGTACAGACGGCTTTTACAAAGGAAGAATTGCAGAATTACTCCTTAAACAGATAAGGGCTTTGGGTGGATTCATAACACAAAAAGATTTGGATAAATACAAACCTGTTGAACGAGAACCAATTATCGGTAATTACAGAGGATATAAAATTATCTCAATGCCTCCGTCCAGTTCCGGAGGGATTGCATTAGTTGAATTGCTGAACATTCTTGAGAATTATTCATTTAAACAAAACGATTGGGGAAGGAGCAGTTACATTCATAAATTAGTCGAAGCAATGAAATACACTTTCGCCGACCGTACAAAATATTTGGGTGACGATGATTTTTATCCCGTTCCCACAAAAGTTCTTATTTCAAAAAAATATGCGAAAACTATTTTTAACCTGTCTCGTCGAGCCAAGGCGGACAAAATAGGCAAAAAAGCAATACCCTCAGAAGATATTAAAACAGGTAAAATTATAAGCTTCAAAGAATCCACAGAAACCACACATTACTCTGTTTACGATAAATACGGTAATGCCGTAAGTGTTTCAACAACATTAAATTCTTCTTTTGGCTCTAGGATTATGGTTGAGGGTGCTGGATTTTTACTCAATAACGAGATGGACGACTTCAGCGCAAAACCCGGTGAGCCGAATATTTACGGACTGCTCGGAAGCGAGGCAAATTCAATTCAACCCGAAAAAAGAATGCTAAGTTCGATGACGCCGACTATCGTATTAAAAGACGACAAACCATTTCTAATTTTGGGTTCGCCCGGCGGCGCGCAGATAATTACTTCTGTTCTTCAGGTTATATTAAATGTTATTGATTTTAATATGAACATTAAAAAAGCTGTAGACGCGCCGAGGATCCACCACCAATGGCTGCCCGATATAATTGTATACGAAAAAGATATATTTAACGGTAATGTAAAAAACGAATTAAAAAAAATGGGTTATACTTTTAAAGATGATAACGCAAAGAATAGAAAAATAGGAATGGTTGCTGCTATTATGATTGACAACAAAAACAAAATTATTTTGGGTGCATTCGATAAAAGAGGTCCTGGTACTGCAGATAGTTATTAATTTGTTTCTCGTTTGTCATTCCAGACTTAACCCGGAATCTCAAACTATTTAAATAATTTTAATTTTAAGCTGTTTTTAAATTTTTTATGATCTCTTGTTTTTCCATATTTTAAAATTTATTTTACGTAATAAACTTGTATGCCAAAAGGCAGGCGTAATGCGTATAGTGAGACGTTGTACTGCATATAAAACAAGAATCACATAAAAAACATTGTATATACTTGACTGATATACTAAAAAGATATTTAGAAAGAATATTTGTTTTATAGTTTATTATTTAGATAAAGTTTCTAGTAATCGTTTTGCTGCAGTTTCTGCTGTAATATCGCGTTGTGGCATAGCAAACATTTCGTAACCAACCATAAATTTTTTTATACTTGAAGAGCGTAATAAAGGTGGATAAAAACTCATATGCCAATGCCAATGCTCATAATTTTCTGTGTTAGTTGGAGCTTGATGTATGCCCGAAGAGTAGGGAAAAGAGCAGTTAAACAGCTTGTCGTAACCCGAAGTAAGGCGTTTTATCGCATTTGCAAAATCTGTTTTTTGTTTATCATCCATTAATCCTATATTAGATTGTGCCGTTTTAGGAAGTATCATTGTTTCAAAAGGCCATATTGCCCAAAACGGGACTAATGCAACAAAATTTTCATTTTCAAATATTATTCTTTCTTTTAGCTCTATTTCTTGTTTCGTATAATCTTCTAAAAGACTTACACCTTTTTCGTCAAAATATTTCTTTTGTTGCTTATCTTTTTTTTGTACTTCATTAGGGATACTGCTTTCTGCCCAAATTTGTCCGTGCGGATGTGGGTTGCTGACACCCATTATAGCACCTTTGTTTTCAAAAATTTGAATATAATTTATATCTTCTAATTTCCCTAATTTAGTATATTCTTGTTGCCAAACAGATATTACTTGTTTAATTTCATTAACAGATAAATCAGCTAATGTTTTAGAATGGTCTGGCGAAAAGCAAACTACTTTACAAATACCTGTTTCGCTCTCTGCTTTTAGCAAACCATCATTAATTTTAAAATTTGGAGCATCTTTTTCTAAAGCAGAAAAATCATTTTTAAAAACAAAAGTATTAGTGTATTTGGGGTTTACGTCACCATTGGATCGTATGTTGGCAGGGCATAAATAACAATTTTTGTAGTAAGTATCTCGTTGTGCTTGGCTAATTTCATCTTCTTGCCCCTGCCAAGGTCGTTTAGTGCGATGAGGTGAAACTAAAATCCATTCGCCAGTTAGTATATTATATCGTTTATGTGAGTGATTTTCTAATTCTTTTCTCATAGTTTTATTATTTGTGTTCCGTCTGAAATATTCACAGGATATGTGCTAATAGAGAGCCCGAACTTATGTTGATATTCTGATTCTGCTTTGTTGATAAAATTGTCAATCTTGTCTTTTTTAATTAAATTGATTGTGCAACCGCCAAAACCACCGCCCATCATTCGGCTTCCGATAACAGATGTATCTTTTTTCGCCAAGTCAACAAGAAAATCAAGTTCGGGACAACTTACTTCATATAAGCTGCTCAATCCTTTATGCGATGCAAACAGTAAATCACCAAAACTTTGCAAATCATTATTTTCTAATGCAATTTTTGAAGATTTTACTCTCTCATTTTCTTCAATAACATACAAACAACGGTTATATACTTTTGTTGATAATTTTTCTTTAACCGAATTTAATTGTCCCAAATCGGTATTGCTTAATGAATTTAATTGCGGAAATTTAATTTGTAATATTTGTAATCCTGTTTCACAATCTAATTTTCTTTGATTATAGGGCGAATTGTTTAATTGATGTTTAACATTTGTATTGATAAGTAAAAATTGATAATTATCTAACTGAAGCGAAACATACTGAAAAGATAAATCATAACAATCTAAAAAAATTGCATTTTCTGATTTTCCGTGTAAATTTGAAAATTGATCCATTACACCACAATTAACACCTGCAAAATTATGTTCGGCCGCAATAGAAATATTCATTATTTCGCTTTTGTTTAATCCCAAATTGAAAAGCTTATTTAATCCGTAAACAACTCCATTTTCTAAAGCGGCAGATGAAGACAAACCTGCACCTATTGGGATATTTCCACCAAAAACAAGATTGAAATTTTCAATTTTAGCACTTTTATTTAGTATCCCCGAAATAACACCTATTATATAGTTTTTCCAACTTCCGACTTCTTGTTTTCCAATATTATTGAAATCAATTTCTAAACTTTCATTAAAATCTATTGAATATATTTTAGAAATATTCTTATTACTTTTTGCTAATGCTATAATAATGCATTTGTCAATAGTTGCCGGCAAAACCAATCCCATATTATAATCGGTGTGTTCGCCAATAAGATTTATTCTACCCGGAGAACGAACCAATAAAGGATGTTGAGTAAATTTATATTCAAATTCTGTTTTTATTTTATTTATTAGTTCCTTATTCATTTCTAAAGCTTATGAAAAATAATGGAAAATATTAACTCTTTATAATTTTGTGACAACTAAATGGAGATTTTTCCATCGAAATAAATCGGTTTGTTTTAGTTTAGATGCAAGCATAAATTTTATGCGTGTTACAGTGCGTTTTATTCTTTTTTAAAACTTCTTTTTGCTACCCTTTTTTTGCGAAGATTAACAGCCATCTAGTCCTTATTTAATGTTTTATAAATATAAGAGATAAATGTCAATAAATCCGTAAAGAAACAATAAAAGTAAACATGTTAATTGTGAGATAAAAACCCCTGCCTATGTTATTAAGCTGTGGGTGGTAAGTTGAATAAGATTAGGAAATGGTTTTATTGCAAATGTGATTATTGGAAAATACTAGAAGTTTCTTTTTAGTTCACAAGATTATTGCAAGAAGTATAACTTTAATAGAGAAAATGATAAAGGTGTTTGACTATATTTGTAATAACATACTTTACTGTTTAATTTGCAGATAAAACGCATAGCGTTTATTGAGACGTTGGCTTCATTAAAATTACTCAATCAAACGAAATGGATTTTAAACTATAATTTGACTAAAATTAGAAATGAATTATGACTGAACCTGAAAAACTTTTTCACGAAATTGCCAAAGAAATTCCTGAAGCTATTGAAGGAAAAATGTTTGGTTCTTTGTGCATTAAGTCAAATAATGGAAAAGCTGCTGCAATTTTTTGGAAGAATGATATGCTATTCAAACTTAGTGAAAAAGAACAGAAAAAAGCATTGAAACAAAACGGTACAAGTATAGGATTTCACCTTTATGCACCTGAAAAACAAATGAAAGGATGGGTTTTTGTTCCTGAAAAACATTCAGACAAATGGATAAATTTCAGTAAAAAAGCAATTGTATACGTAAAGAGTTTGGAGAAATAGACATTACTGTTTGATTGATTTCGTAAAATTACTTGGGTGAATACAAAAATTAAATTAGGAGGATAAAATGACTAATTTTCAGAATCGTATGTTACGGGCAGCTAAGTTGGACGTTAATCTGTATGAAGAGGTTGAGGCCGACACTGGGTCCATGCGCCAAGCCATGGGAGTGGTGGTTCTCTCCAGTATAGCCGCTGGAATAGGCAGCATTGCAACAGGTGGGTTTGGTGGAATTTTGATGGGGACATTCGCTGCCCTTATCGGCTGGTATGTCTGGGCCTATTTAACTTACCTTATTGGCACGAAATTGCTGCCAGAGCCACAGACCAAAGCAGATTTCGGTGAGTTGCTGCGCACTATTGGCTTTGCGAGCTCTCCGGGTTTGATTCGAGTATTAGGTATCATCCCCGGGCTGGGAGGAGTGGTTTTTCTAGCGGCGTCAATTTGGATGCTAATAGCAATGGTAATCGCAGTCAGACAAGCTCTTGATTATAAGAGCACATTACGAGCTGTAGGAGTTTGCGTGATCGGCTGGATTATTCAAGCGTTAATCCTGTTGGCATTGTTTTCCATTTTAGGCGGTGCCGCAAAACCGGTTTAATGCTTTTTCACGCAGCTGTCAAAACATCAGATAACACAGCATATATACGCTAGGGGTTTTGCATTGCCCTTAGATGTAACGTCGTATATGCTGGAAACATTTGACGAAACGCCTTATAATTGAAGCAGAAGGATTAGGCTGTAATCATAACACGGCTTACTAAATTCAATCTCAATAAAAAAATTATGATGAGATTCAGTTCAAGTATTAATTTTTATAAATTACTGCATCTCATCAAAAAATATCTTTTATTATTTCATTAGGATCATTTTCTTAGTTTGAACAAAACTAACCGCTTCACCAGAGGCAGATGTAGATCCGGCAGTGACGGATAATCTGTAAAAATACACTCCGGAAGCCAATCCATCACCAACGGATGAAGCGTCAAAACTCACAGTGTAATTACCGGCAGATTTAGTTTCGTGCACCAATGTCGCAATTTCCCTCCCTAATAAATTGTAAATCTTTAATTTTACAAAGCTATCCGCCAAAAGCTTACCTGTACTTATGGTATAGCTTATAGTCGTAATCGGATTAAACGGATTGGGAAAATTTTGAGAAAGGGAAAAATTCTTTGGAATTGTATTTTTATTTTTATCATCATTCAAACTTGTAACAAGATCATTGTTATACCTGACAAGTACAAAATCATAATTACTGCCGTTGTAAGCTCCGCCAACCGCAAGTATTTTTCCGTCATCCTGAAGAATTACAGAAGTCAGTGTATCGTCAAAAGATAATATATCAGTTGTTACATTACCGAAATTTGCATCGATATTTCCCGTTGAATCTAAACGTGTTAAGGCAAAATCAAAATTACTTCCGTTACTGCTTACTCCCCCAATTATTAACTTTCCGTCGCTTTGCAGAATGGAAGCTGAACCTTTATCATCAATGCTATTTATAGATAACATTTTTATACCGTCAACACCGTAAGTAGAATCTATAGTTCCGTCAATCCTATATCTTACAACAGAAAAAACATTTTTACTCCCATCAAAAGAATAGCCGCTGACTAAAATTTTGCCGTCATTTTGTATTAAAACAGATTTGGCAAAATCATCAGCCGTACCTATTTCTGTTGCTACCTTCCCTTCATCGCCGAATGTATTATCCAGTGTGCCGTCTTGATTATATCTTGCCACCGTAAAGTTATTATCAGTTAAGCTGTTTGAATAACCAGCCAATAAAATTCGTTTGTCATTTAACAGGGCAACGCTCTGCGACCTGTTATTCAGTGCACCAATTGCTGTTGTAACAATTCCTCCCGTACCGAAACTGTTATCGAGTGTGCCGGCAGTGTTGTATCTTACGATCGCAAAATCCAATTTAAAAAATCTCTCCGAAAAACCCGACTGAATTATTTTCCCGTCATTCTGTAAGGCAAGAGAATTAGCCATATCATCAAAAACGCCAACTGAAGTAATCACAATTCCGCCGTTGTTAAACCTGGTATCCAAAGTACCGTCCGATCTGTATTTTACAAGTGCAAAATCATATCTATTGCCTGTCCAAGTGTAGCCACCGACAAAAATAAACTCGTTTGTATCAATTTTTATTGAAGTTGCCTTGTCATCAGTATTTCCTATTTGTGTAATTACTACTCCCCCGTTTCCAAATGACTCATCCAAAGAACCGTCGGGGTTATATCTAACAGTTGCAAATTTGTAAGATGAATCGGAGAGCAGAAAACCTGTAACGATAATTTTTCCGTCAGACTGCAGGGCTACATCCTGTGCTATATTATTTAACGAACTTAAAGATGTTATTACTTTCCCGTTCACACCGAATGAAAGGTCTAAACTTCCCGGCTGTGCAAAAATAAACCCCGTTAAAGACAGTATTGTGAAAAAATGGATGAAGAAAATAAAAGCTTTGCTTTTCATTGGTTTGTATTAAAAATGATATCTATAAATAAAGAATTTAGCTAAATATTTATGTCAATTAAAGGACATAAACATTAATAATTTTTTAAGGAAAAAAATTACAGAGTTAGAAAATAAATAATCAATAATAAATTATTATAAGACGCAGCCTGGTTTTTAATTTGTAATTTGCTGCGTTTCATCAAAAAAATTCTTTTACTATTTCATTAGAATCATTTTCTTTGTTTGAGAAAATTTACCAGCACCGCCTGTGACGTATAACCTGTAAAAATAAACTCCGGAAGCTAATCCGACACTTGCTAAACGTAGACGGATTCAAAATTTATAATTTTAATAGCTTCCGCTTGCATTATTCCCAAAAATTATCCAACAATTCAATAATATCATTTTTTGAAAACGGTTTTGATATGTAATTCGTAAAACCGGCTTTTAAATATTTCTCTCTGTCTCCGAACATAGCGTATGCAGTTACGGCGATGATTGGCACGTCTTTATACTCTTCCATCTCTTTAATCTTTTCTGCAGCTGTTATCCCGGTCATTTTAGATTGGAGATTGATGTTCATTAGTATTCCATCATATTTTTTCTCTTTAGCTTTTTCAATTCCTTCTTCACCGCTTATCACACATTCAACTTTATAACGTCCCCTTAAAAAGAGGTGGATTACTTCACGGGATATCATATCATCTTCAAAGTAAAGCAGGGTCTTTAATTCTTCTTGTCTGTCTTTTGTTTTTGGTGTTTCGGTTATTTTGTCAAAAGCCGGCTCTTTGGTTTTGGTTGAAATAGATTTTTCTCGAATAGGGAGCAGCACTGCAAAAGTTGAACCTTTACCAAGTTCACTTTTTAATTTAATCTCTCCGCCAAGTTGATTAACAAAATTATTTGTTATAGTTAATCCCAACCCGATTCCTTCAAACACTCTTTCCGTCCCTTCACTTACCTGTCTAAACTCCTCCCAAATTATTTCTTGCTTGTCTTTTGGAATGCCAATGCCGGTGTCTTTTACCTTTATTTCTAAATATGATTTGTTTCTAATTTTGTTAACAGAAACCGTTACTCCGCCTTTCTCCGTAAATTTAACGGCATTGTTTACCAAGTTGTTTATTATTTGGTCAAACATTTTTTCATCTGTTTCAGCCTCTAATTGCTCAACAGTACTTTCAAATATTAAGTATATATTTTTATCAGCAGCCATTTTATCAAATGTTGACTTCGTCTTTTTTATATTCTTAATAACATCAATTTTTGACAGTTCAATGCTCATCTTTTTAGTTTCAATCTTTGTAAGGTTTAATATTAAGTTTAACGACTCCATTAATCTGTTGCCGGCTTCGTGGATAAAGGTTGCGTATTTTTGTAATTCCGGTTTTTCAATCTCATTCTCTAAGATTTCTATAAATCCTAATATACCTACCATCGGTGTTCTAAGTTCGTGACTCATATTAGAAAGGAAATTAGATTTAAGTTTGTGCAATTCTTCAGCTTTTTCTTTGGCTTTTATTAACTCTGTGGTCATTTTCTTTTTATCTGTAATATCATCAATAAGTGAAGCTACTCCTGTCACTTTTCCATTTAAATCAGTTAATACATCGTTATACCAGTCACATAAAATCCGTTTCCCTTCCTTTGTTATATTTTCATTTGTAATTTTCTCTCCTCCGGTTTGAGTTAAAAGGTGATTGAAAACGTTTTCAATCTGGACTTGAATCTCTTTTGGAATGATTAACTCATTAGCGTGTTTTCCTAACGCTTCCTCTTTGCTGTAACCAAAAATCTTTTTAGCAGAATTGTTCCAATCAGTAACTTTAAAGTCAACGTCCCAAAAAATTGCTCCAAGGGGAGTATTATGCAAATGGCTGGAAAGACGCTGCTGACTCTCTCTAATTTTATCTTCTGCCTGCTTGCGCTCAGTAATATCTATACCTAACCCTATGAAATAATCAAATTCTTTACCCTTTAAAATAGGAGCGCCGTGCCATTCAACTAATAATAAACGTCCATCTTTAGCAAGAACGTGATTTTCATTAAAAGTACGCTGATGAAGTCTAGATAATTTTTCAAATATTTTGCTCAACTTATTTCTTTCATTTGTTGGAACAAAGGTGGTTAAATAATCTTTGCCTAAAACTTCCTTTTTAGTATATCCAAGTGCCTTCAGCATAGGGTCATTCATCATCAATAATTTACCGTTTGCTTCAATTGCAACAAAAAAGACAGAGGTTGATTGTATTAGTGTATTATTAAAATCTCTTTGGCTTTCAAGTTCTTCTATTAACTTAATATTTTCTTCTAATTGCTGTAAAAGACGATTGTTTAATTGTGAAGCAAGTTCTTCTTGTTTTTTGGATTTATCTTCCATTATAAATTCCTTT
>JACZTL010000014.1 GCA_022573715.1 Bacteroidota bacterium | reverse complement strand
GATTTTTGTTTCCGGTTTTATCTGTCAAGTTTATTTTATATAAACTGTTTCCTTTTATTTTAAAAATACCTTCAGCTTTATTTGATTTCAAAATTAAATTAATTTTATTTTGGTTGTTGAATTCCAAATATGCGCTGTTGATTTCTTTTGTTGATGTTACATTAATTCTTATTTCCGAACCCTTCAAAGCAGTAATATTTCCGTTATCTTTTTGGATAGTAACAGGCAGTTTAGAATAAGCGGGCGGAGCAATTTTTAAAATTAAATTTTTAACAATAGGCCTGCTAATAACTTTAATTTTGTATTCTTTACTGATTATGTTTTTGGCGGAGACATAATATTTAAAGGAATTTCTAACGGCTTTTATTTTATAATTAAATGTATCTGTCGAATCAATTTTTAAAGATGCAAACTGATATTCGGTCTGCTCGGTAGTTTTTGTAGCAAGGAATATTTCTTGTGGCTTTTCTCCTGATACTCTTACATTTATAAATACATCTTCACCTTTTGTAATTTGTTTATTCCCGGGCTTTACTTCAAAGGTGAAAAGAGGCGGGGGTATAAAATTCTTATTAAAATTCAGCAACCTGTTTGAGGCATCATTGATTGCCGGCGAAAAGACAAAAACACTTACTAATAAAATTAATACAGCTGTCGAAAAGCGGCTTAATTTTTTTATATTTTCAAAACTCAGGGCATCTTCAAAATTTATTTTTTTAACTTTATTGTAAACCTGATGAAAAGCCGAATTTATAAATACTTCTGAGTAAGCTGTATTTTTATTGTCCGAGTTTAGAAGCTGCAAAGAATTTAACAGCTCATCTTTTATTTCCGTAAAATGATAACCTATTTCGTTTGCAAGTGCAAAGATATCCGTTTTATAAATAATATTGAAAAATTTTAATATGAAGGGTAGAATTAATTTTAGAAAAAGCAAAAATGTAAAAAGAATAAAAAAGAAAAACAAGATAGTTCTTACCGTAGAGGAGAAATGAAACAGACTTTCGAGAATAACTAAAAAAATAAATATTGAAACAGACACTATAACGGTTTTTAGAAGACCGTCAATTATTTTAAGCAGATATTTTCTTTTTGAGTAAGAATTTATTTTGCTTAAAACTTCTTTTAAATATTTGTTCTCTTGTTTTTCCATTATGTATTATTGAGTCAACGCCCAAATAACAAGATTGGTTCCAAATTTTAGTGCTTCAATTCTTTTCGATTGAGGGTTGTTGTGGACGGGCTGGTCATCCCAACCGTCACTTGGGTTAGATTCGTAAGTGTAATAAACAACCAATCTTTTGTTTATAAATATACCGAATCCTTGCGGGGGTTTGCTGTCGTGCTTGTGAATTTTAGGCACGCCGTTCGGGAATTGATAAAACACATTATACAAACCATAGTTAAACGGAAGTTCTTTTAGTTCTTTGTATGGGAACACTTTTTTAATTTCGCGTCTGAATGCTTTATCCAAACCATAGTCGTCATCAACATAAAGAAAACCGCCGTTTTCCAAATATTTTCTGAGTCTTGCTGCTTCATCATCCGAAAAAATTATATTTCCGTGTCCGGTCATAAATAAGAAAGGGTGGGAAAAAATATCATCAGATGAAATACTCACAAACGAATATTGAGGATTAACTTTTATATTAGTGTTAGCAGCGATAAAATTCAATAAATTAACTTCTTCGGATTGCCCGTTGTACCAGTCGCTTCCTCCGTTATATTTAAGGCGTGTAATTTGGAAGGGGTCTTGTGTTTGTCCTATATTTAAAACCGAAAATAGTATTATTAAAAAAATTGTCTTTTTCATAAAATGTTTATTAATATTTGTTTCTCTATTTTAATATATAAACGAGAATTAGCAATTTCAATTTACAAAGAAAGGAAAGAATTTTATGGTAAAGAAATATTGGCTTGTAAAATCAGAACCGGCAGAATTTTCAATAGAGGATTTAGCACAAAGCAAAAATAAAACCACATGCTGGGATGGCGTACGCAATTACCAGGCTCGTAATTTTATAAGAGACGAAATGAAAATAGGAGACGAAGTTTTATTTTATCACAGCAACACAGACCCCAATGCTGTTGTCGGTTATTGCAAAGTTGTAAAAGAAACATACACAGACCACACTCAATTTGACCCCGATAACAAACATTACTTCCCGAAGGCAAACCCAGAAAACCCGCCCTGGGTGATGGTGGATATTAAATTAGTTAAAATGTTCAAAAATCGGGTAACTCTTTCCGCCATAAAAGAAAACTATAAATTAAAAGATATGAAACTAGTTCAACGCGGTAACAGGTTATCGGTAATGCCGGTTACTAACAAAGAGTTTGATGAGATTTTGAAGATGGGAAATATCAATTAATAATTAACAATGTACAATTTACAATGGCTTTTGGGTTGTAAAACAAATTGCTTTAAAAGGGTAACGAACCAATGTTATTTCAAATAAATCCCTTCGAACAAAAACCTGATGATTCGTTAAATATACATAAAAAGTTTCGATAGAAAAATATTTTGTTTAAATCAGTTACTTTTTGTTGCTTTAACAGAAAACATCATCGGAATGATATTTTCCATTCCTTTTAATGAGTAAAATCCGTCTTCCACTTTAACCATATTGGGAAAAACATCATAAACGCTGAATGGGTATTCGTGCAAAAACTCTATTTGCAAACCGTTACTTATTAAAGAATTTATTACATCGCTTAATGGATGGTTCCAACCGTATTCAATGTTTTTTATATTGGCATTTCTGTCGGCATAAGTTCCCTGGTTTTTTTCCTCAATTGGTTTTTCATTAAAAAAATATGAATACTTAAAATATTTATATTCCTCATCAAACATCCACATTATGTTGTGGAAATCAACAATGTAAAAAAAGCCTCCTGGCTTAAGATATTTTGAAATTAACCTTCCCCATTCTTGTAAATCATTTAGCCAGCCAATCGTTCCGTAAGATGTAAAAACAATATCGAACTTTTCATTAATATGATTTTCAATGTCATAAATATTTGAGCAAATAAATTTTGCCTCTATATGCAGCTCGTCACTTAAAGATTTGGCAAGTTTTATCCCTTCTTCAGAAAAATCAACACCCGTAACTTTTGCTCCAAGTCTTGCCCATGAAAGTGTATCCAAACCAAAATGGCACTGTAGATGAAGTATTGTTTTTTCTTTTACATCGCCGACTTCATTTAATTCAATTTGTTGAAGTGAAGTATTCCCTTTTTTAAAACCATCCAAATTATAAAGTTTAGACTTAGCATGAATTCCAACCCGTGCATCCCATAATTTTTTATTTTCTTCAAAATATTTTTTTGTATCCATAAAAAAATAATTAATAATTGATATATAAGTTTCTATTCGTCAGTATTATCTTCATCAACCAAATTATTAAACGAAGAGGGGAGAGATTTTGTGGTTTTAGCACCCAGTTTTTTAATTTTTTCAACACTGCTGATAAGATTACCTTTACCTGTGTGCAATTTTTTAATTGCGGAATCGTAACTTGTTTGTGTGGCCAAAAGTTTATCACCAACGTTCTGCAAGTCTTTCAACAGTCCTTGAAATTTATCGTAAAGAGCACCACTTTGCCTTGCAATTTCCAAAGCATTTTTATTCTGATATGCTTGTTTCCAAATGTTTGCAATGGTTCTAAGTGTAGCGAGTAATGTTGTTGGAGAAACAAGGATTATATTTTTCTCGTACGCGGTTATAAATAAATTTTGTTCAGCCTGTATTGCAAGACCGAATGCAGGTTCAATCGGAAGGAACATCAAAACAAAATCTAAACTATTCAGTTGATATAAATTTTGATAATTTTTTTCACTTAATTCCTTTATATGTTTTGTTATTGATATTAGATGGTCTTTTATTGCCTTTTGTTTTTCAACTTCATCATCAGAAGAAGAATATTTCTCATAAGCATTTAGCGACACCTTGGAATCAATAATAATAGTTTTTTTATCTGGCAGGTTAATTAAAACATCGGGCTGTAATCTGTTTCCGTTTTCAGTAGTAAAACTTTCCTGGACGGTATATTCACGGTCTTTTACAAGTCCGGATTTTTCTAAAATGCTTTCCAGGATAAACTCTCCCCAATTGCCCTGAGTTTTGATCTCGCCTTTTAATGCATTGGTTAAATCCTTTGCATCTTTGCTTATTTGCTGGTTTTGTACGGTAAGAAATTTAATCTGTTCAATCAAACTTGCTCTTTGCTTCACTTCGTCAATATGTGTTTGTGTAATTCTCTGTTCAAAATCTTTTATTTTTTCTTTTAACGGATTTAATATCTCATTCAGATTTGTTTTGTTTAGTTCCGTAAATTCCTTGCTTTTTTCTTTTAGGATTTGGTTTACGATATTTTTGAATTCAGTGCCCTGGTCCGATAATTTATTTTTAAGATTTTTAAAATCTGCTTTTAGTGATGAAAGTTCATTTGATATTTTTAGAAACTCTTCTCTTTCTAAATTAAGTTCAGATTCTTTTTTTTCTAATTCTGCAGATAAATAACTAATTTTTTCTTCAAATTTTGATGATTTACTCTCCGATTTATATTTAAAAATAAAATACGATGCGGCAAACCCAATTAATACACCTATTATTAAAAATATAACATTCATTTTTTCTTTTTTAAGATTTTAATTTATTTTCACTTTTTCTTTCACCGCATTTAAAATTACATCATTTTTCACTAAATCTAAAATCTTTTTCAAATCAAGATGAAGGAACCTGTCATTGTTAACAGGTTTAATTGCTTTTCTTATTTCTTTATAAGCAGCGGAAGTACCTATCCCGGGTTTTAACGGTTTGAGAAATTCCAATGCCTGTGCAGCCGTCATCAATTCAATTGAAATAACATTTTTAAGGTTATTTAAAATTGTGTAACATTTTCTTGCTGCTATTGAGCCCATTGAATTGTGGTCTTCTTTATTACCCGATGTAGGAATAGAATCTACACTTGCCGGATGAGAAAGTACTTTATTTTCGGAAACAAGGCTAGCAGCTGTGTATTGGACGATCATAAATCCTGAATTTATGCCGCCGTTTTTTGTTAGGAATTTCGGAAGTCCGTTGCTCAAATCTCCGTTTACCATTCTTTCAATTCTTCTTTCTGAAACATTAGCTAGTTCCGAAAGTGCAATTGCCATAAAGTCCATGGCAATGGCCATCGATTGACCGTGGAAGTTTCCGCCTTCAACGTGTTCTTGTGTTTCGGGAAAGATAATGGGATTATCGTTCACGGAATTTATCTCAATATTTATTCTCGATAAAACATAATCAATCGCATCCCTTGAAGCTCCGTGTATCTGAGGAATACAGCGAATAGAGTAAGCATCCTGTAGGCGGGGATCGTTTTTTAAATGAGATTTTCTTATTTGACTGTTCTTTATTAGTGCAAGTATATTTTTTGCCGTAGTTATTTGTCCGGGAAACGGACGGAGTTGATGTAACTTTGGTGTAAAAGCTTTATCGGTAGAACGCAATGCTTCGTGTGAAAGTGCTGCGGAAATATCAGCAAGCTGTAATAATTTTTTAGAACGAATTCCAATGTATACCGCAAATGCGGTCATCATTTGTGTGCCGTTAATGAGTGCAAGCCCTTCTTTTGCTTCCAGAGTAACAGGTTTTAAATTAAATTTTTTTAATGCCGCGGATGAACTAATCGATTTTGTTTTTTCTGCATTGTCATCATTTATGTTTTTTATAATTTGAACCTTACTTTTTCCGAGCATTGGCATAACAAGATGCGCCAGCGGGACAAGGTCTCCGCTCGAGCCGACTGAGCCCTGCGAAGGAACAACGGGAATGATGTTGTGATTCATCATTTTTAAAAGCAATTGTAAAGTGGATAATTTAATTCCCGAGTAACCTCTTGCAAGAGCGTTAAGGCGGAGAAGCATCATTATTTTTACAATTTTCGGAGGAAGATTTTCACCGCAGCCAAAAGCGTGACTGAATATTAAATTTTCCTGGAGCGTTCGTAAATCCTTCTTTGAAATATTGACATTTGAAAACTCACCGAATCCCGTAGTTATGCCGTAAACCACTTCGCCTTCGTTCACCCATTTTTCTACAAGAGTTCGAGACTTGTTAATTTTTGTCACCGATTCTTTTGAAATTACAATGTCTGGATTTTCATTTAAAAAATGCTCTATTTTTTCAAGCGTTAAAGATTTGCCGTTAATTATTAATTTATTCTTTTTCATACAGTATTTTTTTTATTTTTTCAGAATTTTCTTTTTTAGAACGATATGTAATATGTACAAAATTATCGTCGTATTTTGTGCTTATTACTTCGGCAAGATTGTGTATTTGTGCTGCAGTTTTTGCGTTTTTTATAGGTAGCTGTATTGTCTCTTCAATGAAAGAATCATTTATAATTTTTTCAAGATTTTCAATTAAAGAAGAAACATTTATCCCCCTTTGCGCCGAAATTATAAAACAATTTTTATACGTATTTCTAACATAGTCAATCTTTTGAAGATCCGTTACAGCGTCTATTTTGTTGAATATTTTTATCTGTAATTTTTTATCACAGCCCAAATCTCTTAAAGTTTTTTCAACTACTTTAATATGATCTTCATAATACGGATGCGAAAAATCAATAACGTGAAAAATTATATCGGCGTCTTTTACTTCGCTTAATGTACTTTTAAATGATGCAATCAAATTAGGGGGAAGTTTTCTTATAAATCCCACAGTATCGCTCAACAGAACGGTTTCATTTTTTATTGTTAACTGCCTGGTGGTTGAATCGAGCGTAGCAAAAAGTTTGTCTTCGGCAAAAACATCGGATTTTGTAAGTAAATTGAATAGAGTTGATTTACCTGCGTTTGTGTATCCCACCAAAGCTATTCTTAAAAAGTTTTTTCTGCCCTGACTTTGAGTGTTTCGTTGTTTTTCTATTTTAGTTAATTTTTCTTTTAACAGTGAAATTCTATTTCTAATAATTCTTCTGTCGGTTTCAATCTGTGTTTCGCCGGGACCTTTTGTTCCTATACCGCCATACTGTTTTGAAAGGTGGGTCCAGGCTCTCGTTAAACGGGGAAGCATATATTGTAGTTGTGCAAGCTCGACTTGTGTTTTGGCTTCTTTTGTCTTTGCACGGGTGGCAAAAATATCTAATATCAATCCGCTTCTGTCAATTATTTTTCTGTTAATTATTTTTTCAAGATTTCTAAGCTGTACAGGAGAAAGATCATCGTCAAAAATTATAAGATTTATATTTTCATCTTCGACTAGCAAACGCAATTCCTCAACCTTTCCTTTTCCGATGTAAGTGGCGTTATTTATTGGTCTGTTATTTTGAATGATATTATGAAGTACTTCTGCACCGGCTGTTGAGGCAAGCTCTTTAAGTTCGGTTATATGTTCATTTACAATCTCTTTAGATATCCTGTCTTTATTTAACGAAACAATAACTGCACTTTCTTTTTCTATTTTTGGTATTTCTATCATATTTTTATTTTAGTACGGCAATATCTTTTTTAGCACTTTTAGAGACAAGCATTTCAACAACTGCTAGACACAGAGCAATTATTATAAATAGCTTCCACAATTCAGAGCCGAACCTAGCCTGTTGAACAATAGATAAAACCTCTTCTGATTTATCGATAGCAATATACTTACCATTGAAATTAATTTTTCCCAAATATTCTTGAAACTCTTTTAGTGTTAAATATATTTGAACGGATTCATTCGGGTCAGCATTTATACTAAACATAGACAAAATGGTTTTACTATCTGTAACTTTATAAACACCTATCTGATTTGTCATTTTATAATTTATATAATCATTATTTTTGGATTCGTTAAGAGTAATGTACTCTACTGACTTGTTTGGTTTAACAATTTCCACAAGCCCTTTCTTAGCATTGTTTATATTAATTCCCACTTCATTTCCTGCAATATAATCTTTATGAAATACATTTTTGAAAGAAAGGTAAAAAATAGATTTATTAATAAGAGGAGCGAAAATACCTTTGATAGGGAAATTTGACCAGCTTAAAACAGGCGCTGTATTAAAGATAAAAATCCTTCCCATTCCTTTTTTCATTTCAGTTAGAAAATGTGATTTATCATTAAGGGTGATTATATATCTGCCGAAATTTTTATAGTCAATATTAAAATGAAATAAGATGTTGGGTGAGTCTACTTCTTTTTTCTTTTTCTTTTCAAATAGGTTTTCAAAAACGGGATGTGCAAAGTCAATTTTATCAAAAGAGAGATAATTTTCATTAGTATTTTTTTCTCCAGAAGCTTTGATATTTGCCTTTATCCTAAGTCCGGATAATATATCTAGAAAACTTGTTTCGTTAATAGAACTTCCTGGGAATAAAACTAAACTTCCCCCGGATTCAATATACTTTTGTAATCTATTTAGATTAGTAAAAGTTTTAGAAGGTATAAAAATTATTACGTCAAAATTAGTAAGATTTAAAGATACCAATTGGTTTGAATTTGCCTCAATTATATTTATATCGTTATTATTTCTTCCGGAAGTCAAAGCTGGAAGTATAAATTGCTTGTCAAAAGAATTATCTGAAAACAATCCCACATTTAATTTTTCGGGTATATAAAAATTTACATATCGTTTATTATCCTGCAGTATTACGTCATCATCAATTTCAACAAAAGCACTAATAAAACCTGAAGATGAAACATTACTGCTCATCTCCAAACTTGTTGACGCACCTGGATTAAGGCTTAAATTTTTTTGACTCTTCCTTTTCCCGTTTATAAAAAGAGAAAGAACAATATCATTAACTTTTTCGTACGAATAATTAGTTACAGAAATGTTAAAAATTATCGGTTTGTTTTTCTCAAAAATTTGAGTACCCAAAGTTAATTTATCAATGCCTACATTTTGATATTTGCTTCCTCCAAATGTTATGGTATATAGCCTTATGTTTTCAAAAGTATTTTTATTTTTGGAAATATTATAAGACAAACTTCGTTTTTGGAAATCAGAAAGAATATACAATTCTTTATTAAAATTATTTGTAGCAAAAAGTAAATTTAACCCATTCTTAACTGCATTATCAATAGAGCCTGTAACCGATGATATCTTTACTTTTCTAATTTTAGTTTTAAGTAAGGTAAGATTCTTGCTTAGTTTATAGTTGTCAAATTTTGAATTTGATAAAAGAATAAGTTCTGCATCATCTCCTTCTTTTAACTGAGAAAGAATTTTGTTTACTTCGGATTTAGCTTGATTAAACAAGGATCCATTTGTTTCTACAAATGACATACTGAATGAATCATCTAAAATAAATACCGCAGATGTTTTTGATGCAGAAGTTGCACCTGTTAAAGCAATTCCTTTTAATGTTGGACGGGCAAATGCAAAAACGGTAAAAAGAATGATTAAAACTCTAAGTGCTAACAACAGCCACTGTTTAAATTTAATTTTTCTAATTTTACTTTTCTGAATTTCCTTTAAAAATTTGAGTGTACTGAAATCAACCTTTTTTAACTTCCTCAAATTTAACATATGAATAAGTACAGGTATAGCTGCTGCCAATAGAGCAAATAATATTGTAGGATTTAGGAATAGCATGTACTTTTTATTTACTTAATATTACAGTTTGATTTTTTTTACATTGAAAGAAAATAAATAATACTTATACAGATAAGCGGATGTTTGCACGTGGCGATGATCCGCTATTTTATTTTTCATACACTAAAATAACAAGAATTGTTTATATAAAATCTATCACTATCCCATTTCATATTTATTATTTAATTTTAAAAAAATTTCACCTTAGTTAAATAAGAATGGAATTTTAGCTTTGAATTCTTGAGATGTTTTATTTTCCTACGACAGGTAAGTATAACGTCTCCATTTATGGTTTTAATCAATTATTAATCTTTGCAATTAAATTTAAAGCACTGCCTGCTTTAAACCACTCTATTTGAGGTTCATTCATCGTGTGGTTAAGCACAGCTTCGTCCTGTGAGCCGTCTTCGTGTTTGATAATAAGTTTTAACTGTTTGTCTGGAGCTAATTCCTTTAAGCCAATTATATCTAATTTATCATTCTCAAGAATTTTATCATAGTCGCTCGGATCAGCAAAAGTTAGAGGAAGCATACCTTGTTTTTTCAGGTTTGTTTCGTGTATACGTGCAAAGCTTTTAACAATAATTGCTCTTCCGCCAAGGTATCTCGGTTCCATTGCTGCGTGTTCACGCGAAGAACCTTCGCCGTAATTTTCATCACCTACAACTACCCAGCCTATGCCTTCCGCTTTGTAGTGCCTTGCAACATCGGGTACTGATTTATATTCGCCTGTTAATTGGTCTTTAACAACACCTGCTTTATCGTAAAAAAAGTTTATTGCACCGATAAACATATTGTTGGAAATATTATCCAAATGCCCTCGGAATCTAAGCCAGGGTCCCGCCATTGAAATATGATCGGTTGTACATTTACCTTTTGCTTTTAATAATAGTTGAAGGTCAGTCAAGTCTTCACCTTCCCAAGGTTTGAACGGAGTTAAAAGCTGAAGTCTCTCGCTTTCAGGACTGACTTTTATTTCAACGTTAGAAGCATCTTCAGAAGGAGGAATAAAACCTTCTTCACTTTCAACAAATCCTAAGGGTGGAAGTTCTTCTCCGCTTGGAGGATCAAGTTTTACTTTTTCTCCGTTTTCGTTTGTCAGTTCATCTGTAATAGGATTGAATGACAAGCTTCCTGCAATAGCAAGTGCAGTTGTTAATTCAGGACTTGCTACAAATGCAAGGGTATTTGGATTTCCGTCGTTTCTTTTTGCAAAATTTCTGTTGAAAGAAGTAACAATTGTATTTCTTTCTCCTGATTCATTATCCACTCTCTTCCACATACCAATACAAGGACCGCAAGCGTTAGCAAGGGTGAGCCCGCCAAAATCATTTAATATTTTTAACTGACCGTCTCTTTCTATTGTTGCCCTTACTCTTTCTGACCCAGGTGTAATTGTAAATTGAGATTTTGTTTTTAATCCTTTTGATAATGCCTGTTTTGCTATGCTTGCTGCTCTGTCAATATCTTCATAGCTGGAGTTTGTACAGCTACCGATTAAAGCAACTTTTATTTCATCCGGGAAATCATTTTCTTTTACAGCTTCTTTCATTTTTGAAATGGGCCAAGCTCTATCTGGTGTAAAAGGTCCGTTAAGATGAGGCTCTAATTCACTTAAATTTATTTCAATCACCTGGTCATAATATTTTTCGGGATTTTGAGCAACTTCCGGATCTGCTTTTAACATATCTGCATTTCCTTCGGCTAATGCCGCTACGTCTGCTCTGTTTGTTATTCTAAGGTAAGAAGCCATTCTTTCATCAAAAGGAAAAACTGAAGTAGTTGCGCCTATTTCTGCACCCATATTGCAGATAGTTCCTTTACCTGTGCAGGATAAAGCGGAAGTATCACCAAAATATTCCACAATAGCACCTGTACCGCCTTTAACAGTTAAGATACCTGCTAATTTTAATATTACATCTTTAGATGAAGTCCAGCCGTTAAGCTTGCCTGTTAATTTTACACCAATAATTTTGGGCCATTTAAGTTCCCAGGGAAGTCCAGTCATTACATCAACTGCATCAGCACCACCAACGCCAATTGCAATCATTCCCAGTCCACCCGCATTTGGTGTATGAGAATCTGTGCCGATCATCATTCCACCTGGGAACGCATAATTCTCTATTACTACTTGATGAATGATGCCCGCACCCGGTTTCCAAAAACCGATTCCATATTTGTTAGAAGAACTTTGAAGAAAATCATATACTTCTTTGTTATCTGTTGTAGCCTGCAGTAGATCATCTTTAGCGCCTACTTGTGCCTGAATTAAATGATCGCAGTGTACAGTTGTTGGAACTGCGCTTTCTTTTTTACCTGCATGCATAAATTGAAGCAACGTCATTTGAGCTGTAGCATCCTGCATTGCAACTCTGTCAGGTGAAAGTTCTGTATAATCTTCACCTCTTTTTAGTTCTTTTTCAGGTAAAACAATTAAATGAGCATAAAGTACTTTATCCGTATAGGTTAATGGCCTTCCAACAATTGATCTTGCTTTTTCAATTTTGCTCCCAAGTTCGGAATAAACTTTTTTAATCATATCTATATTTACTACCATAATACGTTCCTTGGTAATATGTCTAAAATATATTTTAATTAATATTTAAAATACAAAAATTTGGGATGAAATTATTTGGAATGATTAATGATTGTAAAACAGGTCAGAAGAAATAAAAATAAATTTAAGGAAAAATTTGATAAATTTGTTTTATCGATATAATATTGTGCAATACAATCTAATAATTATAAAACGAGATTTTGATGAATAATAGTTCTATTCTGATAGTGGATGACGAAGCCTCTTATCTTAATCTTTTGCAAAATTTACTTAATGATGAAGGTTATAATAATATAATTACTGAAACCAACCCCCTGAAAGTGTTAAATATTTTGGAAAAGAAAAACATTGATCTTATTATGTTAGATATATATATGCCTCAGATGAATGGAATGGAATTATTAGATAAAGTCAATCAGAAATTTCCTCAAATACCTGTTATAATGGTAACTGCGATTGAAGATGTTAAATTAGCTTTAGAAGCAATTAATCTTGGTGCTTACGAATTTATCACTAAACCACCTGATTTGGATAGATTATTTCTTACAATAAAGCGTGCCCTTGAGAAAAAGCTTCTTTCCTTAGAGCGTGATGCTCTAAGAAATTTTGATAAAGCAACGGAGAAAAAATGGGAAAAAGAGTTTCCTGAAATTATTACTAATTCCAAAGAGGTTTTCAAAGTTTTTGAATTAGTTAAAATATTTGCACCAACAAACGAAACTATTTTAATAACAGGTGAAACAGGAACAGGAAAAGATTTAATAGCAAGGAAAATTCACGAATTTTCAGAAAGAAAAGATAAACCTTTTGTTGTTGTTAATGTCGCTTCAATTTCACCATCTTTATTTGAAAGCGAACTTTTTGGTCACGAAAAAGGAGCATTCACAGGAGCTGCAATTCAAAAGAAAGGTTATTTTGAATCAGCAAACTCCGGCACAATTTTTCTTGATGAGATTGGTGAATTACCAATGGAATTACAGGGCAAATTACTCAGAACTATTCAGTATAATGAACTTTATAGAATAGGCAGTTCAAAACCTATCAAATTAAATTCACGGATTATAGCCGCTACAAATAAGGATTTATCCGCTGCTATTGAACGTAATGAGTTCAGGAAGGATTTATATTATAGGCTAACAAGAGGGTTTATTAACCTTCCTCCTTTGCGTTCACACAAGGAAGATGTTACACTTCTCACTAATCATTTTCTTGCAATAGGAAATAAAATTTATAAGAAAAATGTTTTAGGCTTTGACGGTGAAATTCTTATAAAATTAAATCATTATTCGTACCCCGGTAATGTAAGAGAGTTAGAAAACATAGTCTTAAATGCAGTTGCCAAAACTAAAGATCAAACATTAATAACCCAAATCGATATCCCCGATCTCGCTAATTC
Source organism: Bacteroidota bacterium (assembly GCA_022573715.1). Taxonomy (GTDB): domain Bacteria; phylum Bacteroidota; class Ignavibacteria; order Ignavibacteriales; family Ignavibacteriaceae. The sequence goes on along the minus strand of JACZTL010000014.1, from coordinate 62,225 downwards.
CGTATTAGATAATTTAGGTGTTGTAGAAAACAAATTTAATTCTATTGATGCTGTCGTTAAAGATTATATAAAAGTTGTTATGAAACATACAATGGGTAATGTTCAGAAAGCTGCATTTATTTTAGGTATAAGTGAAAGAACTTTGCAAAGACGCTTACAAAAAGTAAAAAAATAATTTAATTATAAACGACAAATTTGACGTCAGATATGCCGTCCGGTAAACCATTTATAAAATAATTATTTTTCCCCCATTCAAAAAAACATTTTTTCAACACTTTTCACATTCCATTATTTAGGCATATTTATTGCTGAAGTATAACTACTATTTAATAATAATTTTCATTTTATAAAAATTACGATGAATATACAATCTTTTTTAGCAATTGGCGGCATGTTTATTTTATCATTAACATCTTTGAGATTTAATAAAGCAATTTTAACAACTTCGACAGTTGATATTGAAAATAAAATTAGTTTAACCGCAATTTCTTTGGCTAATGATTTAATTGAAGAAATAAAGGTTAAGAGTTTTGATAAATCCACAACAGAATTTCCAACTACAAATGTTCTAAGTTTAACTTCTTCAGCAAATTTAGGACCTGATGCTGGGGAAACTTATCCTAATTACAATGACATTGATGATTATAATAATTTTGTGAGAAATATTGATGCACCACACACAGAAGGTTACAGCGTAACGTGTGTAATTCAATATGTTGAAGAGAATAATCCCAATAATGTTAGCTCAAATCAAACATTTTATAAAAAAGTTACTGTTACAGTAACTAATATTTATTTGAGCTATGCAATAACTTTATCATTCATATTTACATTAAAGTAATGGATAAAATAATTGATTTATTGAGTGCTTTTGTAATTGCCGGCTTTGTGATGCTTAGCATTACTAATTTAAATATTTATTCATCCCAGATTCGTTTTAAGTCTAATTCAAATTTGAAGTTAAGTCTGGATGCAAAAACTCTTTCGGATATAATTGAAAATGATTTTAGGAAAATTGGATTTGGTTATAGTGGAACTTCTATAATTACTGCACTTTCAAACGAAATAAAATTTATAGCAGATGTTGATTCAAATGGAGTTATAGATACATTATCTTATTTTTTAAGCGATTCAACGGAGGTATTAAATACAGAAAACCCGAATGATAAAATATTATATAGAGTAATAAATAGTGATACTTCCAAAGGACCTTCACTTGGTATAACGGACATAAAATTTTCATATAAAGCAATTGATGGTACTACAACCACAGTGCTTGGCAATATAAAATATATAACTGCTGAGATATGGGTAGAATCTCCAGTGGTTGTAAACGAAGAACAACAAAGTAAATACCTTTTTACTTATTGGGAGCTTTCAATAAATCCAAGGAACATTTGATATGGGGAAATTAATCATAATACTGTCAATGGGAGTTTCTATAATAATTTCAATATTAATAATTAGTCTTAATAAAAATTCGGAAATAGGATTACAGGGCACAATCAATTCTTTTGTCAATACTCAAACAAGACTTATTGCCAATTCAGGCGTAGAAATATATCTGGAAAAAATAAGAAGAAATAAAACTTTAATGGGTAATTATTTAAATAATACTCTAATGAATGGGAATTATGATATTTATATTCATGGAAGTGATTCATTACTAACCATCAAATCTATTGGGCATTTTAATGGAAACAGTCATACAACAATAGTTAAAGCCAAAAGAGATGCAATCATTGTACCTGATGTAAATTCAGCGCTTTATGTGTCATCAAACAATCTTAATATAAACCTACATGGAAATATAGACATAAATGGAAATGATCATGACATTGACGGAAGTGAAATTCCGGGTTTTCCCTTACCTGGAATCGGGGTAGATACTCAGGCTGATAGTGCTTACATAATCGATAATATTAAATCTAAAATCAATAATTCAATACAAGGAGCTGGAGGTGCACCAAGCGTTGGTGTTGTGCAAGATACAACCAATTGGTTGGAAATATCAGAAAATTTTATTTTTGCTGCAGATATTACACTTTCTTCAGGGACCTATTCTACTGGGAGTGTCTTTGGCACTAAATCTGAACCATTGATTACTTATATAACAGGTGATGTACATTTTACAGGAAGCGCTTACGGATATGGAATTTTAATTATAAACGGAAATTTAGAAATGTCCGGAAATTTCACTTTTCACGGTCTTGTTATTGCATACGGTCAGTCATCTGTAGAAACTAAAACCACAGGAAATTCCGGAATTATTGGTGCTGCTATTTTTGTCGGAAATAGTATTGATATGCAGGCAACAGGAAATGCAAAAATATATTATAGTACACAGGCTATTGACAACCTTAAAGCAAAAATAAAATCATCTAGATTTAAAATCTTAAGTTGGTGGGAATGATAATAGTTGAGTCTGCGCAAATAAATCTTTTTACAAATAACTACTTAAGCATAATGATCATCATTTCTTATTAACATCAAAACAGAAGATTGAGGAACAATAAGAAATTTTTCATTTTCGAAATTTATTTCGTAAGCATCTTTTCTTAAAAAAATAGCAAGATCGCCTTCTGTAATTTGTAATGGAATATAACTTATTTGTTCTTCGTAATCTTTCCATGGTTCATCATCGATTTGGGCGGGTATAGGGTAGCCGGGACCTACCTTTAATACATAGCCGCTTTGCACTTTTTCCTTTTCAGAAACTCCAGGGGGCAAATATAAACCGCTTGATGTTTTATCGAATGCTTCCTGAGGTCTAATTAAAACCCTATCCCCAATTACAATAAATTTATCAATGCTTTTTGATTGTAATTTCATAACAGCTTTTTAATAAAAAATAAAATCATTTATTACAAATATAATTAGATGATAGTTATAAAAACAGATATTAAATATTACTTTGCAAATTTCTTGTACGTTTAATTAGCAAATGTGATAGAGAAGGAAATTTGCTAAATATTATAAAACCAATTTTTTGCGCACTGTCATTGAGCGCAATATTTTGAATAATCAAAGCTATTTGCAATCTTGAACGAAACATTTTTGTCCAATCATTCAAATAAATCTTTTCTGTTTCTTCTTTGCTTAAGTTATTCTCTCTTTGTCCAAGTAATATTTTGGATATGAGCATTGCAGATTCCATCGCAATACCAATTCCGTCACCAGAAAGAGGAGCAATCACTCTTGCAGCATCTCCAATCATGTAAATTCCATTTTCTACTATATTCTTTTTTCCGAAGAAAATGTTTCCCGTACCGTAAACAGGTTGTGAAAATATTTTATTCCGAAAAACATCTTTAAACGGATTGAATAACTTATGTTTTTTAAAGAAAAGTTCTATCAAATGCTCTTTAGCAGATCCTTGAATTTTTTTTCTATTTTCTAAAAAACAAACAGTAGTTTCATTTTTGTTTACAGTATTTATACCACAATAAATTCCCTTTGAAACGAACATTTTTATTTCATTCTGTTTAAGATCATTAAAAAAATTATTCTCGATGTGATATTTTACACCGTTTAAAAAAGTTTTCTCACCGGCGAAACTACGGTTTAATTTTTTATCAAGTAAACCGGATTTGCCATATGCTGCAATAACGTATTTTGAGGATATTTTATTTACATTTCCCAGTTCATCAGTTGTATTTAATATATAATGATCTGATTGATTAATGATATTTCTAACTACTGATGGTTGATGAACGTTGACACCGGCATTTATTGCTGAATCTAAAAGAAATTTATCAAATACAGAACGCTTAAGTGCATAAGCCTGAAAGTTTAAAGAAGTGTTTATTTTTTTTCCATCATTAAAAAAAAGAGATAAATTATTTACGGGTTTTGGTTGAAGTTGGAGAAAATCATCGAATAGATTTAAACTTTTAAGAATTTTTGTTACTTCAAATGAAAGAAATTCTCCGCATAAAACTTCACGTGGGAAACTTTTCTTTTCAAATAATGAAACATTAAAACCACTTTTTGTAAGCAGTAATGCTGCTGTTGAACCTGCTGGACCACCACCAACTATTGAAATATCATAATCCATTAATATTCTATAAATATATTATTACTAACCATCTAAATGCCCACTTGCGATGTATTTCATATTTATGAAAGCCACATTTATTTAAAATATTTTTTAGTTCTGATTTTAAAAAACCTCTTTTAACAGAAAGCGGGGCATCGTTTTTTACCATATCGCTTTTAGAAAAGATAAATGTCAATAATTTTATTCCCAAAAGTGCAAATACCGTTCTTCTTAAATCATTAATAACAATACCATTTGTTGATATTTGTTTTAAAGAGTTTAGAATATTTATTATTTCTTTCTGAGTAAAATGATGAAAAAACAAAGAGACGTGCGTTATATTAATTTGTTTGTATTTTAATGGAAGTTTTAATGCATTTGCACAAATAACATTTAACACAAGTTTATTTTTTTTTACAAATTCACAAGCACGCATATTTAAATCTACATCGTATATTTTAGCGGAACTATTTTTTAAATAATAAAGATTATCAGAACCACCTCCCCCCAAATCTAATATCCTAAAATTTTCATCATAGCAATACATTAATTTATTAATACCCGTTTTTGAAACATTATTTCCCCCTAGAAATTTATTTATTACTTTTAACTCATTTAATGCTTTATCAATTCTTTTGTCTTTAATTGAAAAATCATCCATTATTTCTTTAGTGTAACTTCTTTTAAGAAACATCAAATTCCTTTAAACAATGCAATTTCCATAACAAGACCAGGACCAAATGCAACTACACAGCAAAGATCATTCTTGTTAATTGTTTTAGTATCCAATATTTCTTTTAGAATAAAAAGAATAGTGGAAGATGACATATTACCAAAATTTCTTAATATTTTTCTTGATGGGTGCATCAATTCATCTGTAAGATTTAGTCCGTCCTGCAGCGCATCCAATATTGCTTTACCACCGGGATGTAAAACCCAATGTTTAATTTCGTTTATTCTAATTCCGTTATTCGATAAAATTTCTTTTAACTTTGGTACCGCTGTTTCTAAAATAATTTTCGGTAACTTATGCGAAAGCATCATTTCGAAACCGAAATTACCTACCAGCCAACCCATCATGTTATGAGAATTATCGAACAAGATTGAAAATGTATTGATTAATTTTAATTTTGAAAGACTTGAATATTTTGTTGAGTCAGTAAAAAAAGCAGATGCACAACCGTCTGCAAAAATTATGTTTGAAATAATATTATCTATAGTGGCATCGGTATGAAGATGAAGACTGCACAGTTCTACTGACAGCATTAAAATATTATTATCTTTTTCATTTGAAGATTCAATAGATTCCAGCACACAGTTAAAGGCATTAACCGAAGCCGCACATCCCATAAAGCCGATATTTGTTTTTTTTATATTACGCGGAAGATTTAAAGTATTTATTAAATGATAATCTAACCCGGGAGCAAAAAAACCGGTACAGGAAACTGTAATTAGTCTGTTGATAGTTTGAGGGTCAATATTGTTTTCAGTTAGAAGATTTGCTACTGATTGTACGCTTAATAGTTTAGCCCATTTTTCATATTCTTTCATTCTAGTTGAAGTATCAGGCACATGATAATTACCGTTTTTGGAATAAAATTTTTCCTCCTTAATTTCACTTGCATCTGGTACCACAAAATAACGAGTGTCAATCTCTGAGTTACTGGATACTGAGTTTATTATTCTTATAGCTTTTTCATTTTCACCAATTCTGTTTTTAAGTTCTTTAATTGTGTTTTGCTGTGAGGATTTGTAAGGTGGCAAAGCAATAGAAATATTAACTAGCATTATTTTATCCTTTAATTTTACTTAATATAGTAAAAAGATATTAAATTATATATAAATATAAATTTATCTTTTTCTATTGATGATCGTTTGAAAAAAGTTTTATTCATAACATATTATTGGCCGCCTTCGGGAAAAGCTTCATTGCATTGGCCTTTGGAAATGATAAAACATTTACCTGGGTTCGGCTGGCAGCCCTGTGTTTTAACCGTAAAAGAAGAAACATTTACCGAACCCGATGAATCCCTGTTAAATGAGATTGATGAAAATATGGAAATAATAAAAACCAAAACTTTCGAACCTTTTAATATTTATAAAAAATTTATAGGTAAATCAAAAGATGAACAATTAAATGCATCAGAAGTAATATCCCAATCCAATAAAAGTTTAGCCAATAGAATTTCTGTCTGGATTAGAATGAACTTGTTCATCCCGGATGCAAGAATCGGCTGGTGTTTGTTTGCAGTTAATGATGGAAATAAATATTTAAGCAAAAACAAATTTGATGCTATCATATCTGTGGGACCACCCCACACGGCTCATTTAGTAGGCAATAGTTTAAGTAGTAAATTTAAAATTCCCCATATACCTGTGTTTATTGATCCTTGGGTTGATATAGTATATTATAGAAATTTTAAAAGAAACAAAATTACTTTAGCAATAGACAACTATTTGGAAAAGAAAGTCTTAAATAATTGCAAACGTGCAATATTTGTAACAAAAACAATGGAAGAAGATTATAAAAATAAATATGATTTTTTAAAAGGCAAAACTAAAATTCTTTACTGGGGGTATAGCGAAAAATATTTTAAAGATTTAACTACAGAAAAAGATAACACAGAAGAAATAACAATTGTTCACGCTGGTAATATTTTTGATTATCAAAACCCCAAAGAATTTTGGAAAGAATTAAAAAGAAAAATTGATAGCGGGGAAAAAATAAAAATCAAATTTATCGGTACTGTTGGTCCCGCAATAAAACAAACGATTAACGAAATTGGCTTGACTGAATTTACTCAATACCTTGGTTTCCTTTCTTATAAAGAAATGTTAAAACATTTATCACAGGCTTCTTATTTACTTGTCTGTGTGACAGAAAGGAGACACGTACCCGGTAAACTTTTTGAATATTTAAGAATAGGAAAACCGATAATTGCATTCGGCGATGATAACGCAGAAGTGAAAGGAATTATTGAAGAGACAAATGCAGGAAAATTATATAAATATTCCAATTCCGCAGAAAATATTTTTGAAAAGAGTAATTCTTTTATATTCGACAAAAGCAAAATAGAAATTTACGAAAGAAAAAATATTGCAAAAGGTTTAATCGAAGTTTTAAATCAATAATTTTCTATTCTTTCCTAAACACCTGAGTTGCTGATGCCTGCGCCGTTGGTGTTACAATAATTTCATTAATATTTATACGAGATTTTCTAGTTGCTGCAAATAAAATAAGGTCTGCAATGTCTTCGCCTGTAAGAGGTTCAATTCCGTTGTAAACTTTTTTAGCCCGTTCCTTATCGCCGTTAAATCTTACTTCGCTGAATTCTGTTTCCACGAGTCCGGGGGCTATGTTTGTTACCCTAATATTACTTTCAAGAGTGTCCATTCTTATTGCTTCGCTTAAAGAATTTACAGCAAATTTTGTTGCACAATAAACATTTCCGTATGGGTAAACCTGGTGACCTGCTATTGACCCTAAATTGATAATATGTCCTTGTTTACGCTCAATCATTAGTGGTAATATTTGACGTGTAACATAAAGAAGACCTTTAATATTTGTATCTATCATTGCTTCCCAGTCTTCAATATTGCCTTCGTTTATTTTACTATATCCTTTAGCTAGTCCGGCATTATTTACTAAAATATCTATTTGTTTCCATTCAGCAGGCAATGATGAAATTTTTTCTTTTACTTGTTCTGAATTCGTGACATCCAATTCAAAAAAATAAACTTTTACTCCGTATTTAGATTTTATATTTTTACTTAATTCATCTAATTTATTTTTCCTTCTGGCAGAAAGGATAAGACTTGCACCTTCTTCCGCAAATGATAACGCACACGCCTTACCAATACCTGCAGTAGCGCCTGTAATAAAAACAATTTTATTGTCTAACTTTCCCAAAGTTTATCTCCAATATTTTTAAGCCTTTATAAAGGTTATAAATTTTTTAATTCTATTTGTAGCAAAGTTTATGTATGTAAAAACTACAAAAATTGTTAAAAATGTAATCAACAAAGATTTTGTGTATGAGTATTCTGAAACGAAAACATACATAGACCAGTCGGTGCTTAAAAAATTATTTAATATAACCGATAATGCGTTAAGAAGTATTGTGATTACTAAATAACCAATATTTATCATCTGGTAAATAATTAGTCCGGTTCTTATGTTGTTATTATAAACCTTACTGAGGAATAAAGCAGAAAATTCTATAAAAATTATAACTGAGAAAATTGGGAGTAAGTAAATAACAGTATCATAAATTAATTTATGTGATTCGGGCAGCGTAAAGACTGTGTATAGTGATATACCTTTAAGGGAAAAGGAAATATCATGAGTGTAAATTAAGAAAACAGCGCCTGCTTTAATAAGTTCATTTAAAATCAACACGCTAACCAATGCAATTAAAATTGATATTGAAATTAAGAATATCTTTTTCATTTTTTATAAGAAATTGTTTTTAAAGTAATTTATTTAAAATAGAAATAATTGGAATGAATAACGAATTGGATATTATCAATTAAAAACACCCGGTATTTCGATAGAGCACTTATGGCAAATATTATCATTTAAATTATTTGTTAATACAGAATGCCAATCTCTTTCAATTAGTTTGGTTTTACAATTAGGGCAATAGGTAGTTTGACCTTCTCTGTTATAAATATTTCCGACATAACAAAAATTTATTCCTGTATTAATAGCAATTTTTCTAGCTCTAATTAATGTCTCTTCATTGGTCTTGTTTTTATCTCTCATTTTAAAATCGGGATGAAAAGCGGTAAAATGCAGGGGAACATTTTCTCCGAGATTTTCCAATATCCAGTCACATTCTTTTTTAATTTCCTCTTCTGAATCATTCTCATCAGGAATTAATAAAGTTGTTATTTCAACCCAAACATCCGTTTCATTTTTTAACCATATTAATGTATCAAGCACGTCATCTAAATGAGAAAAGGTTAATTTGTAATAAAATTTTTCTGTAAATGCCTTTAAATCAACATTTGCTGCATCAATATATTTATAAACATCTTTACGAGCCTCTTTGTCAATGTAACCGGCTGTAACCATTACTGATTTTATATTTTCTTCTCTTGCTATTTTGGAAATGTCGATCACATATTCACCGAATATTGTAGGATCGTTGTAAGTAAAAGCAATTGAAGGAGTAGAGTGTTTTTGTGCAAGTTTTACAACTTCATCGGGAGATGCTGAAACTGCATTTGTATCATCAAGTTTTGCTTTGCTTATTGACCAGTTTTGGCAGAACTTGCACCCAAGGTTGCAGCCCGCCGTGCCAAAGCTAAGGACCTCCGTACCAGGAAGAAAATGATTAAGCGGCTTTTTTTCAATCGGATCCATTGCAAAACCTGTGGGTCTTCCGTAACCTATTGTGTATAGTTTACCGTTATGATTTTGTCTTATATAACAAAATCCGGGTTGACCTTCACCAATTTTGCAGTAACGCGGACAGAGAGTGCATAAAATTTTATTTTTGTCTGTCGGTTCCCACCATTTTGCTAAATACATTTCTAAATTTGATTGATTGTTTTTTTAAAAGTTACTTTAGAATTATTTTAAAGTAAAGGTATTTTGCAAATTTAATTTTTAAATCACTTCAAATCTTAGCCAGTTTGCCCGGGATTTTTCTGAGTACGGTGCACCCGCAGTAAATATAACAAGATCATCTTTTTTTATTAACCCGGCTTTTAACAGTGACTTTTTAGCTTTAACAATTCCAAGATGTTCTTTATCAATATTTTCTGAGTAAAATGAAATTACACCCCATCTTAGAGATAAATTATTCATTGTTTCAAAGCTGTTGGATAAAGCAATGATTTCTGCTTTTGGTCTGTACTTTGAAAGGTTAATGGCAGTTCTACCCTTAAAAGTGAACACTACTATAGCATTGGCATTAACATGTCTGCTCAATGAAACTATCGATCTTCCGACCGAGTCAAAAAGATTTTCTTCAACAGTAGAAGGCGTTTCAAATTCTTCGTCTTTTAACGGCTGGAGATGAGTCTCAGCATTTAAAATTATCGAATTCATCATCCTCACAGTTTTTACTGGGTATTTGCCAATTGATGTTTCACCGCTTAGCATAACAACTCCTGTTCCGTCCAAAACAGCATTTGCTACGTCGGATGCTTCTGCACGCGTGGGAACCGGGTTATGAATCATTGATTCCAGCATTTGTGTTGCCGTTATTACAAGCTTTCCTTTTAAGTTACATTTTTTAATTATTTCTTTTTGTATTAAGGGTACTTCCTGTGGCGGTAGTTCAACGCCAAGGTCGCCTCGTGCAATCATAATTCCGTCAGAAACTTCAAGAATAGAATCAAAATCATCACAGGCTTCTTTCTTTTCTATTTTTGCAATTACAGGAGTTTCTTTCCCTTTTGCTTTCAACCATTTTTTCAATTCTATTATATCATCTGCTTTACGTACGAATGATAAGGCTATGTAATCAACACGATGTTGAAGAATGAACTCTAAATTCTCGTAATCCTCTTCTGTAATTGACGGAGTTGACAGTTTCATTCCTGGTAAATTGATGCCCTTCTTAGGTTTTAATATTCCGCCGTTTTCGATTAAGCAGTTGAGAGAATCCTTTACTTTTTGTGAAACTTTCAGTCTCAGTAGTCCGTCATCAATTAAAATAGTATCACCGATTTGTGCATCTTCAACAAGAGGTTTATACGAAGTTGAAATTTTTTCAGATGTCCCTTTTATATCTTTGGAAATAATTTCAATAGTTTTTCCTGTAATTAGTTCTATTTCAGGTGTAATTAATTCACCTATTCTAATTTTTGGACCTTGCAGATCTGCTAGGATAGCTAACGGAGTGTTTTCTGCAAGACATGCTTTGTGAATATTATTTAATATAGTTTTAAAGTAATTTTTATTACCATGTGAAAAATTTAATCTGACTCCGTTACAACCTGCATTAATTAGTTCTCTAATTTTTTCCGTAGTATCAGTTGCAGGACCTAAAGTACAAAGTATTTTTGTTTTTGCTAAAATAGGATTATTCTCTGCCATCACTTTTTCTTTTTAATAATTGTGATTGGTTTTCTTTTGTGTTTGATAGATTTTAATTTTGTTTTTTTATGGAAATCTTTTAATTTTTTTTCAACTAATCCGAAGACCGTACTCGATTCATAATTTCCTCTTGAATTTAATTTGCCTGCTTTTACACCCGTTAAAATTTCGATACCCTCTTCAACTCTGGAGATTGCATAAATATGGAATTCTTTCTTTTCAACCGCTTCTACTACTTCTTTTTTTAACATCAGATCTTTTACGTTTTGAATGGGAATAACTACACCCTGTTTTTTTGTTAATCCCCTATGTTTGCATAAATCAAAAAATCCTTCAATCTTTTCATTAACCCCGCCTATTGGTTGAACATCTCCTTTTTGATTTAATGAACCCGTTACCGCAAATGATTGTTTTAACGGCAGACCTGAAAGTGTTGAAAGTAGAGCAAAAATTTCTGCACAGGATGCACTGTCTCCGTCAACTCCGCCGTAAGACTGCTCAAACACAAAATTAGCATTAAATGAAAGTGGGAAATTTTGACCGAATGTTTCCTTAAAATATCCTGAAATAATTAACACACCTTTTTTATATGTGTTTCCTGCCAAACCTGCTTCACGATCAACATTTATTATGTTACCGCTTCCTATTGAAACTGAAGCAGTAATTCTTGTGGGTTTACCGAAAGAATAAAAATCAGAGCCATATACTGCAAGTCCGTTTATTTGTCCCACTCTTGCACCGTCAGAATCAATGAGAATTACATTTTCGTTTATCATATCAGTGACTTTTGACTCTGATAAACCATGTCTCTCTTTTGCAAAATTATATGCTTTTTCAATATGTGCTGCAGTAACTATGTTAAACCCGTCATCGCAAGCCCAGAAGTTTGCTTCACGGGCAACATCTGCAATGTAAGAGAATCTTGTTGTAAGTTTATCCTGCTGCCCAACATAACGAGCACTTATTTCTATTAGTTTAGCAATAGCTGATTTATCAAACTCGTGCATTTCTTCTTCTTTAATAAGTTTTTTCACAACCCTTGCATATTCTAGTAATACTTCATCCGTTCGTTTTATTTCATAATCAAAATCTGCTTTAATTTTGAAAATCTTCTTAAAATCATCTTCATAGTTTGCTAAAATTGAGTAAATATGAGAAGTTCCGATTAGTATTATTTTTGTGTCTATGTCAATCGGTTCCGGTTGTAGAATTGAAGAGGATAGCTGAAATAATTTGTTTTCCTCTCTGATTTGATGAGTTCTATAAGTTAGTACTCTCTTTAACTTTTGCCAAACGTTCGGTTCTTCAAAAAGATGATTAACATTCAATACCAAGTAACCACCGTTGGCACGAAGAATTGAACCGGCTTTAATTTTTGTGAAATCGCTGTACCATCCGCCACTGCCGTCACTTACTTTTTCAATAGTTCCGAAAAGATTAAAGTAACTCGGTGATGTTTCTATAATAACGGGACAGTTTTGTGTTTCTGAATTGTCTAATATGATGTTTACTTCGTATTCTTTAAAGTAGTCAATTATAAAACCTCCCTCGGTTGTTTCGCCCTGTGTTTTAACACCTTTAAAAACCTGTACGTTTTCAAGAATATTTTCCTCAACATCATTTAAATAATCGATTATTTTTTTATCAGTAAATTGTTCGCGTAAATTATCCATTACCCCTTTAACAACTACCTTAGCAATACTTTTTTCAAGTTCATGTAGTTCCTGTTGAAATTTCTGACTTAATTTTAGACCTTTTTTGAATAGTGTTTGAAGTGATTGCTGATATGAAGTATATTTTTTTACAATTTTCTCGGCATTTTTTTGTGTTAATTTTTTCTTTTGCACTAAGTCTTCAAGTTGTAAAAGAGATACAGGTTTGTTATTTATCACAGGAAATAATTCGGGGCTAACAGTTTGTCCGTCTTGCACTTTACCCAATTTAAAATTATTCTTCTGTAATTTTTCTTGAAACGGCTGCATGAGTTTTTGCTGCTGAGTTGTAAATTCAGAAATAATTATTTTCTTTTTTTCCTGATAATTTTTACTTTCAAGTGTTTGTGGTATTTTGCCTTTCAACATTTCGATTGAGTCACATAATTCTTTTTTGAAATTCTTAGCGTGTCCTTTTGGGAAAATGAGTAAAGTAGGTCTATCCGTATCTTTAAAGTTATTTACATAGGTGTAATCATAAAGCAACGGACAATTTGAGCTTATTGTTTCCAACATTTTTTTTACAGTAGTTGCTTTTCCCGTACCGGATAATCCGGCAATGTAAATGTTGTATCCCGGACTACGAAGGTCAACGCCTAATTTTAAAGCTTTAAGTGCTCTTTCCTGTCCGAGTATTCCTTCAATTGGTTCCAATTCGTCCGTAGAAGCAAATTTGAAAATGTCGGGATTGCAAATCCATCTTATTTCTTCCGATTTAAGTTCTTTATGTTTACGAGCTTTTATTGTTTTCATAACTTACATGCCGTTTTAAAATGATTATAAGATTTAAAAGAATTAAACATTTAATATCAAAATTCCGATTATTAATTTACTAAATCGTCTCCCTTTATACTATTGGTAAAAATGTTAATTGTATTGGAATTGAGTGTATGTATTGTAACTTAAAAAAATGATAAAAAATACTTACATTTAATGTATCCGTAATTAATCAATCATAAACTTTAATTAGTAATGATTTATGAAATAGGAATAAGTCAGAGTGTATAGTAGTATGATTGTAAGATTGTATGAATGTATGATTAGAAATAGCTTATATTCAATTTACTTAACTCACAACCATACACACATACACTCATACCCATTTTATTATCAGCATTACTTATATAAACAAAAAAAAATGGAAATGTAAAAAATGATTACAATTAGCAATGTACGTGATTATTTTCCTCACATTAAAGACGGTGTTATCTTTTTTAACAACGCATCCACCGGACCGTTATCGATACCTGTAATTGAAGAGATGAATCTCTACATAAAAGAAAACAGTAATAGTGATATTGACGGATTCAGATCTTTTTTATCAAGAGAAAAAGAATCAAAAATAATGATTGCGGAAATGATAAATACAACCACTGACAGAATTGCCTTTGTTGATAATACCTCGAACGGAATAAATTATTTAGCTCAGGGAATTAATTGGGAAAAAGGTGACAGGATATTACTTAATGATTTGGAGTTCCCAGCAAATGTGTACCCTTTTCTTAATTTGAAAGAAGCAGGAGTAGAAGTAGATTTTGTTAAATCAAAAAATGGAATTGTAACTGCGGATGATCTGATTGAGGGGATTAAACCCGGAACAAAATTGATTGCAGTGAGCCAGGTTCAGTTTTTAACCGGCTATAGAATTAATTTGGAAAAATTAGGCGATGAATGTAAAAAAAGAAATATTATCCTTTTAGTGGATGCAATACAGAGCTGCGGTGTAATAAATCCCGATGTAAAAAAAATGAATATAGGTTTTCTATCTGCAGGTACACAAAAATGGATGTTGGGTCTTCAGGGTTTAGGATTTATTTATTTGTCCGAAGAGGTGCAGAAAAATCTTAAGCAGCGTTTTGTCGGTTGGAAATCTGTTGTAAATGCTTGGAATATTTTGGATTACGATTTGACATTGAGGGAAGAAGCATCAAGATTTCAAAACGGAACAATTTCAGAAATTGGTATTTATGCAATTTATGCTTCATTAAAATTATTAAATGAGATCGGTTTTAACAATATTGAAAAAACAGTTTTAGATAACGCTTCTTATTTAACAGATAGGCTGTTGGAAATAGGACTAAAACCGCTGCTTGCAGGTTGCAGAAAAGAAAACAGATCTGGAATTGTTGCTTGTAAAATAGATAATGCTCAAACATTGTACGATGAATTATTAAAGGAAAATATTCACATTGCTGTAAGAGAAGGATATATCCGTTTCTCACCGAATTTTTATAACAACAGAGAAGATATTAATAAAGTAATAGCTGAATTAAAAAAATTGGTTTAAGAAATTACTATTTCATAAAAACCAATTTCTTTGTTTGAACAAAGCTGCCTGCACGCTCCGGCGTATAAACTTGTAATCTGTAAAAATAAACCCCGCTTGATAAACCTTCCGCATTAAAATTAATAGTGTATGTTCCGGCTGGCTTTTCTTCGTTTACCAATGTTGCTACTTCTCTGCCTAGAACATCAAATACTTTTAATGATACAAAGCTGAAAGCCGATAGCTGATAACTGATAGCTGTTTCCGGGTTAAAAGGGTTGGGGTAATTTTGAGATAAACTGAATTCTTTTGGTATATTTACACTATTCTCGTCCTCCACATCAGTGACTATACCATAAGGGTTAAATTGAAGTACACCCACATTGGTTGCAATCCAAATATTATTGTTCCTATCAACAGTAATGTCCATACCGAGAGTTGTAGGATACTGAGTCGGAAGACCAAAATCCGAATATTTCCATTCTGTCCAGGTATTTCCAATTATCCTGTAGATTCCATAATCTGCAGCAATCCATTTATATCCGTAACCGTCAACGGCTACCGACCAAAGGTCACCGGTCTGAAAATTACTATTGTTTTGTGGAACGAAATAGGAAAACTTCTGCCCATCATACTCAACTAAATACTTAAACTTATTTGCAAACCATATATGGTCGTTTTTATCTACAAATATTGTATGCCAAAGAAATCCAGGTGATTCGGCGGGTTGTGTGGTTATTGTTTTAAAATTTTGACCGTCGTATTTTACAAGAACACGTTCATTTGTTGAATCAACATTAGAAAACCAAATGTTTCCTTTGCTATCGCTTACAATAGATCTTGCATTTACTATTGTAAAATTACTGTTTGCTTTATTATATACTGTCCAGTTAGAGCCGTCAAACTTAAATAAATTTTCGTTTTCATTAAAGGAACCATTGGAATGTTGGGTTAACCATACATTGTTATTTATATCAACTGTAACGTTAAAGAAAGAAATTGAATTATAGTTAGGAACAGTAAGATTTGCAGGTAATTGGTGTTTTGTAAAAGTAAAGCCGTTTAAAACATCGGCATATTTTAAAACACCTATCCAAATATTGTTGTTGGGGCCAATTGCAAAATCTTGTATATTGTTATCAAATTGAAATCGGGTCCAAGCACCATTTTCAAATTTGAATAATCCGTTATGATCTGCACTCAGAAGTCTTGCACCTGCCCAAACAACCCCATTATTATCAATATCAATAGAATAAAAATAAAAATTATTAAATGGTTTATGTAGAATAAATGTATTACTACCTTGTGCAAAGTTAATAGAAGAGAACAAAACAAGAAAAGAAAAGATAGTTAGTTTGTAAATGTGCTTCACATACACCCCAAAAACATAATAAAAAATTGTTATTTACTTTTAATAAAACACTTTAAACAAAAACAGACATAATATCAAGGCTATTTGTTTTATTTATGAATATTAGAGTTATTATTATTTTCATCAAAGAACTAAATTTGATTATTGATTGATAATATATTTATTCGCATTTTCATAGTCTACAAATTATAAGGAATAATAATGTTAAAAAACAAAATTTTTTTTATATCGATAGCTTTAAGCGTTTTAATTTTGTTCACATCACTTTCTTTTGCACAGGAAAAGAAAAAACCTGAGGTAAGGATTAGTCCTAAAGCCGAAGTTTCTCAAACGATAGGTTTAACGGAAATAAGCATAACTTACAGCAGACCCGGAGTAAAGGGAAGGAAAATTTGGGGCGAACTGGTTCCGTACAATAAAGTTTGGAGAGCGGGCGCAAACGAAGCAACAAAGATTACTTTCGGTACAGATGTAAAAATAAACGGGAAGGGATTAAAAAAAGGAGCTTACACTTTTTTTGTAATTCCGACAGAGAAAGAATGGACATTAATTTTTAACAATATCGCAGACCAATGGGGAGCGTTTACGTACAATGAAGCAAAAGATGCTCTGCGTATAAAAGTAAAACCCGTAAAAGGAAATTATACCGAGTGGCTTTATTATTCTTTTACTAATATGGTTGTGAAGAAAAGGGGGAACCCAAATTCCGCTGTTGTTAGTCTAAATTGGGAAAATTTAAAAGTACCTTTTACCGTTGAAACGGTAACGAAAGATTAATTTTTTATATTTTTTAATTGTAGAGACGTTATATATAACGTCTCTACTCCCTCAATTTTAACCTCTTATTTCTTTTAACAACTGTTCTGTTTTCTGCTTCATTAATTCAACATTACCGCGACTTTCAACATTTAGTCTTATAATAGGTTCAGTATTTGAAATACGCAAATTAAATCTCCAGTCATCGTACTCAACGCTTAATCCGTCGTTTCGGTCTCTTTTTCCTCCTGTGTATTTTTGTGCGATGTCTTCAAGTTTTTTCTTCGGATTTGAAATGGTAGAATTTATCTCACCCGAACACGGATATTTTTCAATCATTCCATCGACTAACTTAGAAAGTGTTTTATTCTCTTCGGATATAAGCTGAAGGACAAGAAGAAATGGTATCATTCCGCTGTCGGAATAAGCATTATCCCTAAAATAATGGTGTGCTGACATTTCCCCTCCATAAATTGCATTTACTTCTCTCATTTTTTCTTTTATAAATGCGTGTCCGCTAATTGATTGAACGGGAGTTCCGAAGTTGGCTTTTACAATATCCAAAGTATTCCAAATAAGACGCGGATCGTGAACAATGTTTTCACCGGGATTATTTTTTAGAATTGATTTAGCAAGCAGACCGACAATGTAATATCCTTCGATAAAATTTCCGTGTTCATCGAAGAAAAAACACCGATCGTAATCGCCGTCCCAAGCAACACCCAAATCGGCATTATGTTTTTTAACCGCATCAATTGTATATGCTCTGTTTTCGGGCAGCAGGGGATTGGGTACACCGTTTGGGAAATTGGAATCTGGGTTGTTAAAAATTTTAATCATTTCAACAGGTAATATTTTTTCTAATTCATCCAAAGCCAAACCGGCACAGCCGTTGCCCGCATTTACAACAACTCTCAATGGTTTTATTTTGTTGTTGTTGAAAATTTTTTTCAGCTTGTTTATAAAATCATTCATCAAATCCAAACCCGTTACTTTTCCTTTCTCATCACTGACAATTATAGGATTTTTTTTTACAATCATTTTTTCAATTTTGTTTAAACCGGAGTTATAACCGACTGGAACTGAATCCTTTTTTACGAATTTCATACCGTTGTATTCAGGAGGGTTATGACTTGCGGTTATCATAATTCCTCCGTCCGTTTCAAGAAAAGATGTCCCGAAATAGATCATTTCAGTTCCGCAAAGTCCGATATCAACTACATCCGCTCCCGCATCGTTTATTCCGTTTGCTAAATTTAAAGATAAAACTTCCGATGATTTTCTTATATCGTGACCGATAATAATTTTTTTGGCGTTTAAATATTTTGTATAATAATACCCGATTTTATAAGCAAGTTCTTCATTTAATTCTTCGGGAAATTTTCCCCTAATATCATAAGCTTTAAAACCTGAAAGTTTGGTCATTGACATTATCTCCTAAAACATTTTCAAAATCAAATTGAAATTAAAATCAATTTATTAAAAAAAACTCTGCAAATAATTTAAATTTTGTATGCAACATCTGAAAAATTAAATTACTTATAAAACATATTTTTTCAGAAGTTTTTAAATAGGATAAATTTTTCAATAGACTTTTGAGCAATAACTCTTTAAGTTTAAGATGTTAAAACAAATCTAATTTTAGGAGATTACAAAAACGAAAAAAAATACTGAGAATTGGCACTTCACAATGTGCAACAATTCAAAATGCGGCGCAATCTTTTTAGTAAATCCAAATGAAATTCCAGGTGAATTGGGTTATATTTGCCCACAATGTAGTTTGAAAACTACTCATTCCCACGTAGTTCAATGTGCAAGCTGTAAAACAATATTAAATTTTGTTAGGGCAGCAAATAACGAAGAGAAGCTAGTTTTCAGCGTAAATAAATGTTCTCATTGTGTAGGCACAATTGAAGATGAATGGGAAATAGAACCGATCTATCAGCCGGATTCCTACATTTAATTTTAAACAGGGGATTTACCAACGCTTACTTTTGTGAGATTAATAAAGCTACCCGTTTAACCGCTAAATTTATAAAATAACTTGCACTTGAAAATAAACCGAAAAGTATTTTACCAAAGTATTTGAAAAAGTAAAACCGTTTTCCAAACCCAGGCCAATTCTTATTCCCTTTTTTGATTCCTTTCTTAAATCCAATCCGCCCAAAAGAGAAAAAACAGTACCGTAACCCCAAGTGGAATTATTGCTGAAAATCCTGTCGTTCAGAGCCAACAGTCCCGCACTTTCTTCAAGATAAAAATTGTTCTTTAAATCTTGAGTAATGACCGCACTGATTGAAAACCCTTTTACGAAAGAATGATAATCGTCAGAATTATTCGGCAGAAGCTTATCAAAATCCTGTGCATAAATAAAACTGAATCTTGGAATTATAATTTTGCTTAATGGTGTTGGAATATCAATGAAAATTGAGGTAAAATAACTTCCTTGATTCGGAGAATTACCTTTAATAATCCCACTTCCCAATTTACTGCCTATACTTACAGAGTTTTGTGCAAGCACAAAAAAAGAAAACATCAAAAATAACAATAAAACTTTTTTAATAATCATTTGCATAAATAAAAAAATAATTTAACTTTAATTTAAAACATCTTGTAATTTTCGGTTGGCTATAATTTTTTTAAAATAATAATTTAGAAGAACATTAAATTCTAAAAAATTTATAAAGGACTTTATTATGAAAAACGTTCTTTACCAATATAAAGCTTTTGTTACATCGGTTTACGACGGTGATACCTGCACCGTTGACATCGATCTCGGTCTGCACATCTGGGCAAGAAGTGAGAAAATTAGACTTCTTAGAATAAACGCTCCCGAAATAAGAGGCAAAGGGAGAAAAAAAGGGTTGCGGTCGAGAGATTTTTTAAGAGAATTAATTATGGATAAGGAAATTATAATAGGAACCTTTAAAGATAAAAAAGGAAAGTACGGAAGATATCTTGGTGAAATTTGGCTTCCTCTCGAAGGCGAAATATTAAATGTTAACGATTTGCTTGTCGAAGAAGGATACGCCGAGTACAAAGAATATTAAAAAATTATAAATTTTAAATTATAAATATAAGACTAGTTATGACAGAAAAGATTTCCGAAATAAAATTTACTGTTGAGTTAGACGATAAAAACCTGCCGAAAAAAATTAAATGGAATGCAAGTGATGCCAATTTTGATGGCGAGAAAGAATGTAAGTCTATGCAGATTTCAGTGTGGGACAAAGAAGAAAAAGTTACAATGGGGATTGACCTGTGGACAAATGAAATGATAGTAGAGGATATGAATATTCATTTTTACCAGATTTTTAAAAAAATGGCTGATACATATTTACGTTCTACTTCAAACAACGACATTTCAAAAATGATTAAAAACTTTGCCGATGATTTTGCAAAGAGATGTAATGAGGGGAAGAAATAATTAAAATTGCTGTCATTTTCCTTTGTAAGTTATCCTGTAAATCACTCCCGTATAATCATCAGAAACCAACATTGAACCATCCGGCATAATCTGCAGATCAACAGGTCTTCCACTTACTGTGTTACCTTTAAGCCAGCCGGTAGCAAAAGGTTGGTAACTTACAGCCTTATTATTCTGAAGATTAACGATTGTAATTCTGTAGCCAATTTTTTCGCTTCTATTCCAGCTTCCGTGCTCTGCAATAAATATTTGGTTTTTATATTCAGCCGGAAACATATTACCCGTGTAAAATCTCATCCCCAAAGAAGCAACGTGCGGCCCAAGTTCCTGTGCAGGCGGTACAAAATTGGATGGATCTTTTCCATTTCCAAATTCAGGATCGGGAATACCGTTACCGTAAAAAAATGGGTATCCAAAATGAAGCCCCTTTACAGGTGCACGGTTTAATTCATCCGGCGGGATATTGTCACCGAGCATATCTCTGCCGTTATCCGTGAACCAAAGAACGTTTGTAAGTGGATTCCAGTCAAACCCTACAGAATTACGGATACCGCTTGCAAAAATTTCAAAGTTGCTTCCGTCAATATCCATTCTTGTAATTGTTGTATAAATTTTATCTTCGCTTAAACAAATGTTACACGGTGCTCCAACAGGTACGTAAAGTTTTCCGTCAGGACCAAAACGTATAAATTTCCAACCATGATGAAAATCTTCCGGATATTTATTATACACAACTACAGGCGTAGGAGGATTTATTAATTTATTTTCAATATCGTCAAATCTTAGTATTCTACTTACCTCGGCAACAAACAAAGCGCCGTTTTTAAATGCTACACCATTGGGCATGCTTAAGTTTTCAGCAAGTGTATAAATTTTATCAGCTTTGAAGTCCTTGTTCGTATCTACTATTGCATACACTTTACCTTCACCCCTTGTCCCTACAAATAATACCCCACTCGGGCTCAATGTCATTGAACGTGCGCCCGGTAAGTTGTCTGCATAAATAGAAATATGAAAACCAGGTGGGAGAGTAATGCCAACATTATCTTTGTTATTAACCTCCTGTGAATTAGATGTACAGGAAACTAAAATTAATCCAAATAAAATGATTATAAAATATTTATATTTTGTCCTTTTCATTTAACGCCTTGTTAAATTAATTAAAGCAACAGTGTTTTTGCTCTGGCTTCCTGTAAATTTAATATTATATTGTAATGGATAAAAACCGGGCAACTGAAATTTTTCAGGTTGTTTTATATCACCGACAAATGTTGTTTTTGTTTCAAAAAAACTTTTTGTAATCATAGGTTCAATAGAAACTATTTTACCGTCATAAAAATCATAAAGCAGGGTTTTATCAAAAGATGCTACTTTTAATTCTGAGGAGGATGTATCATAAAAGCGTACACCTATTTTAGGTGCGCCGCTATTCGGGATCATTTTATAATCCTTTGGAACAAATTGTGAATCAGGTTGTCTATACATTTTAATTGAGTCGGCTCCGATTCCAGAAATACTATTTTGTTCTGCTTCATTTATAATATAAAAACGAAAATCAAAATGTGGGATATCATAAATTCCTTCAGGCGAATGTCCTTCCGGATTCCATTCAACAACGATGTGATCAAACTGAGTTGAAGCAACGGTTTGTGGCATCCTAAGTGTGACAGATAAATTTGTTGTGTCTAATCCCTCTAAAGTTGCAGATGTGAAAACAACACCGATGGCAGTTGGAATATCATTTTCATCGGTTTCAATGATTGATGTTACAACACCCAATCCGAAACTTTTAGATTCTCCAGCTAAAATCCGAGGTTGAAAAGAGTTATCAGTATCATTTATTTCACAACCAGAAATAATTTTAATTACAACAATAAAAAAGGCCAAAAAAATAAAGAAGAATTTTTGTTTTATAAAAATTAAAATTGATTCAAAAAATTTATGAAAATATAGTGTAAGCATTTAAAAAAAATATCTATTGGAAAATTGTTATAAAACAACCAATAGATAGGATGATTTCAAAGACAAATCAAGTCTAAAATATAAAATAAAGAATTGAGTCTTTTATTTAAACTTCTCTTTTAATTTTGAAGCATATCTTCTGCTCATTTGATATGGGCTATCAACACCTTGAATATAAACGTGGAAAGAATAGTTAAACCATTTTTCAACTTTTTCAATATATTCCAGATTTACTATTGTGGAGCGGTGTATTCTTGCAAAGAATTTTTCAGGCAGACGTTTTTCCCACTCTTTCATTGTTCTTAGCATAATAATTTTCTTTTCATCTAAAGAGTGAATATATGAGTAGTCTTTGTTCGCTGTTATGCTATGTATTGAACTAACTTTTATAAATTTTGATGAACCGTTTTTTGTAAGGAACAGCCTGTCGTCGTATTCTAATTTGTGCGAATTTATATTCTTTGTGGTATATACTTTTTTACTGATATCGTCCATTGAATTTACATTCCCTTCTTCGTATGATTTATTTTTTTCATCAAATGACTTTAATACTTCTTCACTACTTAATGCTAGATCATCTATCAATCTATTTACTGCACGTCCCAGCCTATCTTTTTTTATAGGCTTTTTAACAAAGTCCAAAGCATTTACTTCAAATGCCTGCATTGCAAAATCTGAATTTGCAGTAACAAATATAATTTTAAGGTTAGAGGGTAATTTATTTAACAGCTTAAATCCTGTTTCATTTTCTAATTTAACATCGAGAAAAATACTGTTGGGTTCGGTGGCTTTAATTACTTTTAAAGCAGAAGACATACTGTCTGCTTCCCCTACTATTTTTACTTGAGAATGCTTTCTTAAAAGTTTTATAAGTAATATCCTTGATTTTTCATCATCATCAACAATTACTGTTTTGCAAATAACTTTATCTTTTGTCATAGTATACTCTGTATTTATTTAATATTTACTAGTAAATTTCAACAACCATGCCAAAAGCTATATTTTTTGATATATGAATTAAATAGTATGATTCTAGTCAAAATATTGACATTTATTATCTTCGACAAAAGGTAATCAAGTTGGATTAAAGGTCAATTTGTGAGATAATTAACATATGTGTATTGAAATGAGACCGGAAAATTAATAAGTTAATCTATTCTTAATCCGTAACCGAATTTATATTTTGTTTTAGGAATAGATATAGGTAAAGTACCTTTAAATGGTATCTTTCCTATAATTGCATTGAAAGCAGCAATTTGTGAAACTTCGACATCGTTGTAAGCACAAAGATACGTTTTGGTTTGTGGGAGAGGTGAAAGTATATATGGATTGCCAAAGTCAATTAAAACAGAAGGGGTTCTAAGCCGGAATATTTTTTTAATAAATTTCAAATATTTTTTATATAGCCTTTGGGTTCCTTCATCGGATTGCGCGCGCATAAAATACGGAAGAAAAATTAATAGAGATTTTCTTGCATAATTATACGCTTTTGAATAATCTTTGCGTTTGCTTTTTTTGTTCAGCACAACTGTTTTAACACTGCCAAATTTTTTTGAAATTAACTTGTTAAATGTCAGTACGGAATCTTTGGAAATACTGTATGAAAAAACAATTGAAACGACCCTTCTATATTTTCGAGGTTTTATTGGTATAATTTTTCTTTTGTTTTTTAAAAGAGTAATTGATCTGTCGGCAATTTTTTGTGCGAGTTTTTTATGGGGAATGTATGTATTGCTGTTTTGAAAAATATCCCACCTTGGTTCAGTGTTTATAATCCATCTTTTGGCTGATAAAATCTTTCGTACACTTTCATTTATTCTTTCCAAACTAATTTCATTTGCAAAAACCGAATTAGAAATAGCATTAATAACTACTTCGGGATCGGGTGACATTAAAATAATAT
Organism: Bacteroidota bacterium; assembly: GCA_022573715.1. Taxonomy (GTDB): domain Bacteria; phylum Bacteroidota; class Ignavibacteria; order Ignavibacteriales; family Ignavibacteriaceae. The sequence goes on along the minus strand of JACZTL010000014.1, from coordinate 37,737 downwards.
CGTTGCCTGCATTAACAGCCATTATTGCTGCTTCTGCAATTGAATAGTATTTAGTTAATGCTTTCATTCGCATAGCATCTGTTACTATAAGACCTTTAAAGCCAAGCTTATTTTTTAACAGATTTGTAATAACTTCGTGAGAGAGAGATGAAGGCAATAATGTATCTTTTTGTAATGCCGGGAAATTTAAATGACCAATCATAATTGATTGAACACCTCTTTTTATCGCCTTGATGAAAGGAAATAGTTCGTTTTTGTAAAGATACTTTTCTGATTTATCTATTTTAGGAAGATCAATGTGTGAATCAATTATTGTGTTGCCGTGTCCGGGGAAATGTTTTGCAGTTGAAATAACTCCTCCGACAGAAGCTCCGTTAATAAAAGCATTTGCAAATTTTGAAACCATATCTTTTTTGTTAGAGAAAGATCGAATCCCAATAACAGGGTTATCCGGGTTATCATTTATATCAACAACAGGTGCAAAATTTTGATGAACACCTATTGCTCTAGCCTCCCTTGCAATTGCTTTACCCATATTGTATGCGAGAGAAGTATCACCCGTAGCGGCAATTGCCATGTTGTAAGGGAAAGTATTTCCATCTGTCAGACGCATACCCAAACCATTCTCAAAATCTGATGCAATTAAAAGAGGAATTTTTGACATAACCTGCATATCAATTATATACTGCCTTTCGTTGTTAATGTCGCCCTGGAAGTAAGCAAAACCGCCTACTTTTAGTTCTGTAATTAATTTGCGTATTCTCACCCTCTCAAGAGTATCTGTGCTTCTATCTTTTCCCATAACCCAAGGCATAATCATCTGTGCAACTTTTTCTTTGGTGGTCATGCTTTTCAGTTTATTTTCAACCCACTCTTTATCGGTTTCATTTAAATGAAAAACTTCTGGATAATAAACAGGAATGTTTTTTGATTTATTCTTGTTGGAAAGTGTAATCATCGAAAGATGAAAAAAAGAAAATATCATTATTCCCCACAAAAAAAAGGAATTATATTTATTAATAATTTTCATAATTACTGTTTAGTTCCATTACTCATTAAAGAGGTATGATTGTATGACTGTGAGTTAAAATTTTTTTATTTAATCATACAATCATTCATCCATACTTATGTCCTTTTTAGTTTCATTAATCTATTGGATTCTTTTTTTATTTGTTTTATAAATCGATTTTATAATTTTATCGTGAAGTACAGGTCTGAATTTAACAATTTTTCTGTTATTTCTTGAAGGATAAACTCTGTTTGTAAGAAAAATTACAAACAGATTATTTTTAAGGTCTGCCCAGAAAGATGTACCTGTGTAGCCCGTGTGTCCGAAAGAATTAGATGAAAAGAAATTACCGGCAGAAGATTTCTTCGGTGATTTTATATCCCATCCCAAAGCTCTTTCTGAATTTTGCTGTTTGGTAGTAAAATGTTTTACCGTTTTGCTTTTAATAATTCTTTTCTTATTGAAAACACCTTTTTGAAGGATCATTTTAAGGAAGCGGGATAAATCTTCGGCAGTTGAAAAAAGCCCCGCATTACCCGAAACACCTCCAAGCTGAGATGCGGTTTCATCGTGAACTTCACCCTGCAACTGTCTGTATCTCCAATAGTTGTCTAATTCTGTTGGTGCGATTTTATATTTAATTGAATCGTTTGGATTGAACATTGAGTGTTTCATTTTTAAAGGATTGAATATTTTTTCTTTTGAAAAATTATCCAATGTTCTACCGGTAACTTTTTCAATTACTTTCTGCAAAACAATCATACTTAAATCTGAATAAACAGTTTTGGTACCGGTTTTATAAACAAGCTTTGTTTCGTAAATGTTTTTTATAACTTCATCAGCATTAGAACAAAATTTATAAAATCTTTTGTAAGCAGGAAGCCCGCTTTTATGAAGTAATAATTGTTTAATAGTAATTTTTTCTTTTCCGTTATTATCGAACTCGGGGATGTATTTTGTTACTTTGTCATTTAAATGAAATAGGTTTTCATCAATGCAAATCATTGCGGCGGTAGTTGTTGCAACTATCTTAGTGAGCGATGCTAAATCGTAAATTGTATTTAATGTAACCTTGGGTGAATGTTTATTGTAAGTAAAATTTCCGTAAGCATTTTCATAAATTGTTTCTCCTTCCTTTGAAATAATCAAAACAGCTCCCGGGAAAACACTGTCTTTTATTGCCTGATTAACGAGACTATCTACTTTCGAAAAATTAAATTTTGAACTTTGAGCAAGAATGAAATTTAAGTTCAATATTGCAATTACTAATACGATATACTTAAAAGATGTTTTTCTAATTAAATACATATTCACTCTGCAATGGTTTTCTTTCCGAATTCGGGGTCAATATCCAAAAATTTAGTAATTATAAAAGCAGGTATTGTGGAAATACAAACCCAAATAAAAAATTGATTGTAGCCTATCAATTCCTGAAGCCATCCGCTTATCATTCCCGGTATCATCATCCCAAGAGCCATAAGTCCTGTAGCAATTGCATAATGTGCTGTTTTATAATTTCCCTCAGATATATAAATTAAAAATAAAAGAAAAGCCGTAAACCCGAATCCGTATCCGAACTGTTCGATTGCAATGGATAAATTAATGATGATTAAACTTGTAGTTTGTGTGTATGATAAAAACACATAAATAAGATCCGGTAAATTTATTGCAGCAAGCATCCACCAAATCCAGTATTTTAGTCCGTGTTTAGCTGAGACAAATCCGCCCAATAAACCCCCAAAAATTAAAGCGATAATCCCAACTGTACCGTAAGCAAAACCAACTTGTGAAGTTGTAAGTCCCAACCCACCTGCTTCTTTTGCATCAAGCAGAAAAGGTGCGGCAATTTTTGCAAGCTGTCCTTCTCCAAGCCTGTAAAGTAAAATGAAAAGTAATATTATTATTATTTGTTTTTTCTTAAAGAACAACTTGAAAGTTTGAAAAAATTCTTTTGAAAAAAGTGCAAACGTTAATTCTCTTTTTGTTAGATCTTTTTCGGGACGTGGTAAAATATAATTATGATATAAAAAGAAAAGAATGAACAATCCCGCTATTACAAAGAAAGTAATCATCCATGCATAAGAGATGTTGCCTGATTCTTTTAAACTACTTGTTTCTAAAAATCCCGCAAAAATTATAAGCAATCCCTGTCCAAAAATCATTGCGAAACGATAGGCTGTATTTCTAATTCCTACAAACCAAACCTGGTTGTGTTTTGAAAGTCCGAGCATGTAAAACCCGTCAATTGCAATATCTTGTGTGGCGGAACCGAAAGCAACAAGCCACAAAAAGGCTAGAGAATATCGGAAAAAATTTTCACCTGGAATTGTAAGGGCAACACCGGCAAAACCTGCCCCCAACAAAAGCTGCATTACAATTATCCAGGTTCTTTTGGTTTTTAAAATATCGACAACGGGACTCCAAAACGGTTTAATAACCCAGGGCAGATATAACCAGCTTGTGTAAAGCGCAATATCTGTGTTAGAAATTCCGAGTTTTTTGTACATAATCACAGATACGGACATTACAACAATGTAAGGCAAACCTTCCGCAAAATATAAAGAGGGCACCCATTTCCAAGCTTTAGCTTTTGATTGAACGGAACTCATTTAGCATCCGTAAATTTTTTTTTTGCTAAAAGTATCGCGCCGAAAGCGGGGGGATTTTCAGCTTCCGTAACTTCAACAAAAGAAAGTTTTTCTTTTATCTTTTCTCTCAAAAGATTTGAATAATAATTTTTGTTTTGAATTAGCGAACCAGTAAATGCAAGATTAAATTTTTCATCATTCAACTTTTTCTTCATAGCAGATATTTGTTCTATTAGTTCGTCTAATTCTTCATTTAAAATAGTTATTGCCGTTTCATCATCTGATTGAGCTGCATCTAATACTAAAACAGCAATTTCTGAAATGAAAATCTGGTTTTCGTAGACTTTTGAAATTAGGTCTTCTTTATTTTTAATATTAAATTTATCGCAAACTAGATCTGTTATTTTAGTGTTATTCCCCATTTCATCTAATTGTTTAGCAACAGCAATCAATCCTTTTCTCCCTATAGAATAACCCCCGCCCTGGTCACCGATTAAACTTCCGAATCCGCCAACGCGGTATAGTTTTCCCTCTTTATCTTTCCCATAAATTATTGATCCCGTTCCTGCAATTAAAATACAACCCGGTTTACCTGAGAAAGCACCTTCCAAAGCAATGTGAGCATCAGTTGTAACTTTAATGTTTTTAAAATCCGTAATTCTTTTTAATTCATTTAATAATTTATCTGAGTTTTCTTTTCTTCCGGCTCCAGCAGAACCAATTAAAACAAAATCAACATCTTCATATTTTATATTAGTGTTCTCAATGCATTTTTTTATTGCTGATAAAATATTTAACGCAGCTTTCTCAAAACCAATTTTTAATAAATTACCTCCCTTTGTTGTTACAGAAGATAAAATTTTGGGTTCAAAATTGGCAATAACGCAATCGGTTTTTGTTCCCCCGTAATCAATGCCTAATATATAATTCATCTTTTATTTTAACTGAAATAAATAAAAAGTCGATTTAATATTAAAATAGCAATTCTAAACAGAAATTAAAAAAATATAAAAGGATTATTACATAATTTTGAGAGATGAATTTTATTATATTTCAACTATGTGGAATTGCAAGATTGTATGAATGGATGATTGTATGGTTGAATGAGAAACTTTTTAACTCACAACCATACTCAGCCTAAGGCTGACATACATACATACTTCTTAAAAATTCATAGTTGTGTATTTATTATAAAAACCATCCCTACACAAGGGAAATTTGAAATGTAAACACATGAATAATTTAGAAGAATATTTTAAGAAATACAGAGAGAACACAATTGGTTATAAACAAACATTTACAACTCCTTACGGAGTAAAAAGAATTGTTTATGCCGATTGGATAGCAAGCGGCAGACTCTATGCACCGATAGAGAAAAAATTAGCTGAGTTGTTCGGTCCGTTTGTCGGCAACACGCATTCGGAGTCCAGCATAACGGGTACGACAATGACACATTCATATCACCTCGCTCATAAAATTATAAAAGACCACGTTAATGTCTGTAAAGATGATGTAATAATAACCGCCGGTTCCGGGATGACAGGTGTTGTAAATAAGTTTCAAAGAATTTTAGGACTTAGAATACCGGAACAAATTCAAAAATTTGTAAAATTTCCAAATGAACAAAAACCTGTAGTTTTTATAACTCATATGGAACATCATTCCAATCAAACTTCCTGGCTGGAGTCTGTTGCGGATGTTGAAGTGATAGCACCTAATAAAGAAGGGCAGGTTGATATCGAAAATTTAAAAGAGCTTTTAAAAAGATTCGAAAACAGGGTATTAAAAATTGGTGCATTTACAGCAGCATCAAATGTAACAGGTGTAATTCCGCCATACTTTGAGCTTGCCAAAATTATGCACAGGCACGGCGGACTTTGTTTTATTGATTTTGCCTGTTCTGCACCCTACGTAAATATTGATATGCATCCCGAAGACCCTGAAATGAAATTGGACGCAATATTTTTTTCACCGCATAAATTTCTCGGAGGTCCCGGATCATCAGGTGTTTTAGTCTTTGATTCAAATCTTTATCACAATATTGTTCCCGATCAGCCCGGGGGCGGAACGGTAGAATGGACAAACCCCTGGGGCGGTCATAAATTTGTCGATAATATCGAAGCGAGAGAAGACGGGGGCACACCCGCATTTCTTCAGACAATAAAAGCTGCTCTTGCAATAAAATTAAAAGAAGAAATGGGTGTTGAAAATTTATTGAAAAGGGAAAAAAAACTTTTAGATATTGTATTTGAAGAAATGCCTAAAATTCAAGGACTGCATATTCTTGCCGGCAATTTAAAAGAAAGACTCGGAGCTGTTTCTTTTTATATAGATAACATTCACTATAATTTAATTGTAAAACTTTTAAATGACAGATATGGTATACAAATGAGAGGCGGCTGCTCTTGTGCGGGAACATACGGGCATTATCTGCTTCACGTTACTCTTTGTCAATCAAAACATATTACGGAAAAAATTAACCACGGCGACCTTTCCGAAAAACCGGGATGGGTCAGAATGTCTCTTCACCCGACAATGACAAACGATGAAATGTATTTTATTATCGATTCGATTAAAGCAATAGTTGAAAATATTAAAGAGTGGGAAAAGGATTTTAATTACTCAAATAAGACTAATGAATATCACCACGTTAAAACTGAAAATATTCCCGTTGAAGATTGGTTTAATATTGATGACACAAAACAAGAAGTAATAACATAGACAGTTATTGTTTAAACTCACTTATAATTTTCTTTATTTCTTCCTCTGAAATTCCTGTACCGAATTTAACGGATTTTTTTTCATCCTCATTTATTGCAGTGTTTTCAACTTGTTTCGGTTTATTTTCAGTATAAGATTTACCCAGAGGTAAATTACCCGCCCTTGCACGTAATCTCTCTTCAATATCCTTCATAAAAGTAGATTCGGAAGTTGAAACATTTTGTACTGTTTTTTTGCCGAAAGAGCAAAGGCTTTGTCCTTTGTTTACAGGGTTTGTTTCAAAAGCAAGTTTTTTAATGTTCATCAAATGTATTGCCGAAATGTTATCTGAAATAATTGAACCCCCCAAAGTTCCGGGACCTAAAGTCATTGAGGGATTTAAAGCAGTTGTATAACCAACTGCACCTACTGACGCAGGAGTATTTACTAAAATTCTGAATGCAGGTTTTTCCAAAGCGAATTTCATTATAATTCCTTCGTCGTTGGAATGTATAACCATTGTATGTCCAATACCACCGAAGTTAAGGAGTTCAATACTTTTGTGACATCCTTCAAGCCAGCCGTCAACTGTGTAAAAAGCAAGCATCGGCGAAAGCTTTTCCATTGAAAGCGGATCAGACTTGCCGACAACAGTGCATCTTGCGAGTAATACGGTTGTATTATCCGGAACGGTAAAGTCAGCATATGCAGCAATAAATTTAGCAGGTTTGCCTACAATTTCCGGATTTATTTTGAAGTTTGTGTGAATTGCTTTTTCTAATTTTTGTTTTTCTTCGTCATTTACAAAATAACCGCCAAGAGCTTTTGTCTCTTCAATTGCTTTCTCTTCCAAAGGTCTGTCAACAATCATTGCCTGTTCGGATGAACAAAGTGTACCGTTATCAAATGTTGTTCCGTAAATAATATCTGCAACTGCTTTATTAATGTTAGCAGTTTTTTCTATAAAGGCAGGAACATTACCCGGACCGACGCCATAAGCAGGTTTGCCCGCACTGTATGCGGATTTAACCATCGGTGTACCGCCTGTTGCTAAAATTATTGCAATATTTTTGTCCCGCATTAAGGCTTGCGTTCCCTCTAAAGATGGATTAGTAATACATTGAATTAATCCTTTTGGTGCCCCGGCATTTTCAGCAGCTTCGGAGAGAATTTTTAAAGACTCAGCAATACAGTTTGCAGTTTTAGGATGAGGACTTACAACTATTGAATTTCTTGCTTTAAGTGAAATAAGAGCTTTGTACATTGCAGTTGACGTTGGATTTGTTGACGGAACCAGCGCACAGACAACGCCCATCGGTACGGCAATTTTTACTATTTTTCCGTTTGCTTCGGTACCGATTACTCCCACAGTTTTTAAATCTTTAATAGATTCGTACACGTTTTTTGTACTGAACTGATTTTTAATAATTTTGTCCTTTACATTTCCGAAACCGCTTTCTTCAACAGCCATTCTTGCAAGTCTTTCCGCTTCAGCGTAACCTGCATCTGCCATAGCTTTAATAATTTTATCCACTTGTTCCTGGTTAAAGTGCTTGAATTCTAATTGTGCTTCTTTTGCGGCTTTTGCAAGGTCGCGTGCTTCTTGAATTGATAGAAGGTCTTTATCAAATGCCATAACAGTGTCCTTTAGATAAATGGTTTATAAATATATCTTTTGTTGAGACAATTTTCAAATGAATCTGGTTGGAAAATGGGTAAAGATGATGTGCATTACATTTCATATAATGATAAATAAATTATAAAACCCACAAATTTTAGTGATATTTTTTTTTGAAATTCAAAAATATTGTTTTAGATTAATTCCGCTTTACTTTTCTATATTTAGCCGTTGCATAAAAACCACGTAAATTTTAGGAGTATCTTATGAATACCAAATTGTTTAGAAATTATTTTAAGTCATTTTTAACAATTGTTTTAGTCTTGTTTTCAACATTAACTTTTGCACAAATTGACACCTCACTTTTTAAAGGTATTGCTGCAAGAAGTATAGGTCCTGCCGGAATGAGCGGTCGAATTGCTTCGATAGATGTAGTAAATTCAAACCCCAGTATAATTTATGTGGGTACTGCAACCGGCGGTGTTTGGAAATCAGTTGACGGTGGAACAACCTGGAAACCAATTTTTGATAATCAGCCTGCTTCATCGATTGGTGCGGTTGCAATCTATCAAGCCAATCCTTCAATTGTTTGGGTTGGTACAGGGGAATCTAATATCCGTAATTCAGCCGGAGTCGGGAGAGGCGTTTATAAATCATTAGACGGCGGAAAAACGTGGATTGACTTAGGGCTAAAGAAAACAGAAACAATTTCAAAAATTTTACTTGACCCTACAAATCCTGATGTCGCTTATGTAGGTGCACTCGGTACAAACTGGGGAGCTACAAAAGAAAGAGGTCTCTATAAAACAACAGACGGAGGGATTACCTGGAAAAATATTTTATATGTTAATGATGAAACAGGTGTTGGTGATATGGTTATGGACCCGGTTAATCCCAATAAAATAATTGTTTCAATGTGGCAGCATCATCGCTGGCCCTGGTTTTTTAAATCCGGTGGTAAAGGAAGCGGAGTTTATATGACTTTTGACGGAGGGGAAAATTGGAAACAGTTGACAAGCAAAGACGGTTTTCCCGAAGGTGAACTTGGTAAAGTAGGATTGGCAATTGCTCCGAGCAGACCTAATATTGTTTATGCATTGGTTGAAGCTAAAAAGAGTGTGATTTTAAGATCAGAAGATGGGGGTTATAAATGGAAAGTTGTAAATAAAAAAAAGGATGTAAATCCACGCCCTTTTTACTTTGGAAAATTAGCTGTTAATCCTGTAAATGAAAATATTGTTTACAGAATAGAATTTAATTTAAGGGCATCTGAAGACGGTGGTAAAACATTTAAAAGAATACAGGGTAACATACACGTTGATAACCATGCATTCTGGATGCACCCGAACGGTGAGTATATGATTGCCGGAAATGACGGAGGTATTGCTATTAGCCACGACAGAGGAAAGTCCTGGAGATTTGTTACAAATCTACCGCTTTCTCAATTTTATCATATTGCTGTGGATAACGCAATTCCGTACAATGTTTACGGCGGACTTCAGGATAACGGATCTTGGAGAGGTCCAAGTACATCGTTTTCCGGTGGAAGTATTTATAATTTTCATTGGCAGAAATTAGGAGGCGGAGACGGTTTTGATACTAGACCCGATCCTGATAATTTTAATGCAGGTTACTCTATGTCGCAGGAAGGTTGGTTAAGTTATTATAATCTTGATACAAAAGACCGCAGAACAATAAAACCGACTGTTTCGGATGAAAAACACAGATACAATTGGAATGCAGCATTGGCAATCGATCCTTTTAATTCTTCTACAATTTACTACGGAAGTCAGTTTGTACATAAAAGTACGGATAAAGGTTTGACCTGGACAATTATTAGTCCCGATTTAACTACTAACGATTCAACAAAACAAAAGCAAGCAGAAAGCGGCGGACTAACAAGAGACGTAACGGGAGCCGAAAATTATACTACAATAATTTCTATTTCACCGAGCCGTGTAAAACAAGGTGTAATCTGGGTGGGAACCGATGACGGAAATATACAGGTTACTAAGGACGGCGGAAAAACTTGGAATAATGTTTCCAATTTTTTGATTGAAGAAGAAATGATGCCAAAATTTACCTGGATACCGAGAGTAAGAGCTTCTAAACATGATGCTGCTACCGCTTATGCTGTAGCTAATGATTACCGCAGGAACAATTGGAAAAAATATGTGTTTGTCACTCACGATTATGGACAAACTTGGAAAAACATAGCTAAGAAAAACATTGACGGATTTGCGAGAACAATTGCTGAAGATCCTGTGGATAAAAATCTTTTATTCTTAGGGACTGAGTTCGGATTGTATTTTACAATTGACGGCGGAGAAAACTGGACAAAGTGGACAAATGGTTTTCCCACCGCTCCTGTATTAGGTTTAAAAATACAAGAACGTGAAAGTGATGTAGTCATCGGTACTTACGGAAGAGGTGTTTATATTATTGATGATATTTCTCCTCTCAGAGAATTAAGCAAAAATATATTGAAGAACAAATCTTATCTCTTCCAAATTAATGATGCATATTTATACAGATTTTACGGAACCGGAGAACCACCTACATACGGTGCCGGTTCAACGGCTTTCAAAGGTAAAAACAGAAAACAAGGTGCTTTTTTTACCTTCTATTTAAATTTACCTGACAGTCTAAAAAAGTTAGTAGATACAAAAAAAGAAAAGAAAGCCGTTGTTAAAATTATGAGGAATGATTCAACTGTAATTCGTACTTATAAAGGAACAATGAAAGACGGAATAAACAGGATCACTTGGGATTTAAAAGAAAAAGCATTTAAATCTCCTAACAGAAAAGACAAACCTGGGGAAGATAAAGGCGGACTAAGCGTATTGCCTGGAACATATATTGTTCAAATAACAGCAGGTGAGCAAAAGTTATCCTCAAAATTTGAAGTCAAACCCGATCCACGTTTTAAATATGATGACTCTATTGCCAAAAAGAATTATGACTTTAATGTAAAAATGGGTACACTGACCGAAAAGGTTGCCGATGCTTATAAACAAATTGGAAAAACATTGAAATCAATTGAGACTTTTAATTCCATATTAAAAGATATGGATAGTACAAAAACTAAAGAACTTAAAAAAGAAGCAAAAAAATTAAAAAAAGAGATTACAAAGCTTAGGGATAAGTTAGTAGCGGATAAGGATAGAACAGGTTATTGGGATAATTCAGGAATATTGATGAGTGAACTCGGTGATTTAAGATATATTAATTATCACACTACCGGACTTTCCGGACAAAACGCTGTTGTTAAATTTGAGCAGGTAAAAAAATTATCAGAAAAATTGTTTGCCGAATATAACGACTTTTATAAAACAAAAGTTAAACATTTTCAGGATGCAGTAGCAAAATCCGGCTTTAGTGTTTTTAATAAATTTCAAGAAATTAAATAGGTTTTTTATAAAACGCTGATTTCACGGATAAGACGGATGATCGCAGATTGAATCTGTGTGAATCCGTATAATCTGCGTTATCCGCGCCTGCCTGACGGTAGACAGGTTTTATTTTTTCATTAAAGAATATTTTTTAGCTTGGCTAACCCCGTTTTGCTTACTGGAAGTTGTTGTTCGTTTTTAAGGATAACATTGTAATTGTCCTTTTCGGTTTGCTCGAGATGTTGTATGAAATCTACACTTATTAAATGGGAGCGGTGAATTCTTATAAAAAAATTCGGGTCTAAGTGCTGTTCAAAATATTTCATTGTTTTGTTTTTTAAGTATTTCTCTTTTTCAGTGTGTATCATAACGTAATCATCCTGTGCCTCTAACCACTTTATTTGCTCAGAAGGAATTATAGATACTTTCTTACCTTTTTTAATAACTACTCTTTCCAAATAATTGGTTTCTTGGTAATTGTGCTCAATAAGATTTTTAATTATAGCTTTTTGTTTTTCCTTATCGGCTAAATGAGCAAATGCTTTTTGTAATGCTTCATTAAATCTTTCTTCGCTAAATGGTTTTAATAAGTAATCTGCGGCATTTACTTCAAATGCTTTGATTGCAAAATTATCGTACGCGGTAGTAAAAATTATAACGGGGTGGTCATCCAAAAGTTCTAACACTTCAAAACCGTTAAGTTTGGGCATTTGAATATCCAAAAAAATAAGATCAGGTTTTAGCTCGTTAATTTTCTTTATTGCTTCAAATCCATTTGAACATTCCGCTACAATTTCGATATTATTTTTTATTGACAGGTATTCTTTTGTAATTTCTCGCGAAAGACTTTCGTCGTCAATAATGATTATTTTTACTTTATTTTTCACTGCAGTTAGCTATAATTTAATTCATCCTCTAATGGAATATACATACTAACACTAAAAGTGTTATCTGTTTTTTTAACTTTAAGTAGGTTGTCTCTTCCGTATAGAAGTTCCAAGCGTCCTTCAATGTTTTTTAATCCTATTCCCGAACCCTTATTTATTTTGGTTTCTTTATCATAATTATTAGTTAAGTTAATTTTTAGGAATTCATTTTCTTGAGTACAGGTTAATGTTATAGTTACTTTGTCGAGAGTTTCATAAACAGCATGCTTTATAGCGTTTTCAATCAACGGTTGTAATATCATATTTGGTACTTCAATTTGCTTACATTCTTCGTTTATTTTTTCGACATACTCAAATTTATCCTCAAACCGTATTTTTTCAATTTCCAGATATAATTTAATATTTCTTAATTCTTCGCCTAATTTATTTTTTTGTTTTTCATTATTGGGGAGTGTATATCTTAAAAAATCGGCAAGCTTTTGAATCATCACTTTTGCTTTTTTAGGATTTATAGTTGTAAGTGCACTAAGAGAATTCAAACTGTTAAATAAAAAATGAGGATTTATTTGAAATTTTAAATTTTTAAGTTCGGCTTCGATTGCTAAATTTTTATATTTATTTTCAGTTACTATTTTCTCTTGAAACCTGGTGTAGTATGTTATTATGTAATAAAATGAAGTAATTAAAAAATAGATTAGTAATCCAATTAAAAAACGCCAAGAGAGAGTTTCGAAGAAGAATTTAGAATAATCATCAAAATTTTCAATAAATATATTTATAACGTTATATCCTAAAAACAACCATGTAATTGTAAGAAGAACACCGCCGAAAATATGTGAAAAAATAATCTTTGAAAAATTGTTATTTTCTAAGGGTATGAATCTTGCACTGTACCAAAAACTCAAACCTAAACCGCTTAATATTATATTGAAAACTAAGCTGTCAATTATAATAAAATAAAGATCTGCCTTAATACCAAAAGTTAATATGCTTAAATAAATTGCAGTTATTATTAACCAGAAAAGCAGGTAAAGTCTAAAACTTTTAAAGTTTGAAAGAATCGGGTTAGTTAACATTTTTTAAATAGTATTTTGTTGTTAATATGATTTTATTTCGCCGCCTCCGAAAATGACAAGCCCTTTTATAATTATGGTTTTTTTCATATCAACTTTTGTTTCGGGAGCTCTTCTAATTTTGTTAGAGAAACCGCCAAACAGAGGGAACACATCCAGAATTACATTCCATTCTTTTGGTACAATTAAAGTTGTACCGCCAAATATTGCAAGAACATCAATTACTACGGTACCATCTGCTAAGATACAGTTTGTAAAGTCTATTTCTGAACCTCCGAATATAGCAGTTACGTTACCGCCTTTGAAATTTTTTGATGTAATAATTTTTTGTCCGCCGCCGAAGATTGATAAATCGTTAAGTCTGTCGGTATCATATTTCTTATATCCGTCTTCTGTCTCAGATTGTTCACCGGCACTACGGTTGTAAGACGAATTTCTTTTTCTTAAAATTATAAACAATCCGAATGCAATGATTAATACAGGAAATATTAATTGTTTCCCGTAATGAATCCATGGGAAAATTCTTGGAATAATCAAGAACACACCCACAACTAATAAAATAGAACCGAGCACTTTATTGTTCCCGTGTGTAAGTATGAGTATTCCTATAAAAATTATTATTGCGGGAAAAGAGAAAATAATACGAGGGATATTAAAATCGATAAAATAAATATTATTCAAAAGGATTAAAGCACCTATAATCACTAAACCTATACCCAGCATTACTCTCGGATCAAGTTTATTTCTTCTGTTTACGTTTTTATTCATTTCCATTTTTTACTCCAAGTAATATTTTTCATTCATTATAAACATATAAAAAGAAAAAGGATATGGAAATAAGTTTTCGGTTAATCGCCTAAGAAATTCGGTGAAATATAAATTCAGCATTATAAAAGGAATGGTTACTTTTCAAAAATAGTTTTTATTATTTCCGAAGGTCGTGCAAGTATAGCTTTTTCACCGTATTCAATAATAGGTCTTTGAATTAAATCATTGTGTTTAAGCATAGCATCAAGGATTTCATTCTCTGTCATTTCTTTCACTTTCAATACTTTATAAATTTTTTCTTTTTTTCTTAAAAGTTCACTTGGTTTCATATTCATTTTACTAAGAAGATTTTTTAATAATGATTTTGAAAACGGTTTTATGTAATAGTTAATTTTTTCAAATTTAAAACCCTGTTCCTCTAAATATTTTGAAACCTTACGACAGGTTGTACAAGTGGGTTTTTCATATACTGTTATCTTTTTCATATAAACTCCAATTTTTTATGTAAAAGCACTTTTCAATGACGAAAATAATTGATAATATAATTAATATCTTTCAGAATTTTAAATATTAATTTATAGCTAAGAAATTTTTATTGTGTTATCTTTAATATGATATATCAATTATTTATGTTTGAGAATAAAAATCTTAACAAATGAATATTTATAAATACTTACTTGATGCTATTTCAGAAAAAGGTGGAGCGTATTTAATTTTAATAGATCCCGACAAAATAGAAGAAGAAAAACTACCTTTGTTTATCAGAAAATGTGAACAAGCAGGGGTTGACGGATTTTTAATCGGTGGTAGTTTGATGGTAAACAGTAAGTTTGACGAATTTATAGAAAAGATTAAAATTGCGACTAACCTTCCTGCAATTATTTTCCCCGGAGGTGTTAATCAGATAAGCAATATTGCAGATGCAATACTTTATTTGTCCGTTGTAAGCGGGAGAAACTCAGAGCACTTAATCGGCAAACACGTACTTGCTGCTCCCATTATCAAAGCAAAAAATATAGAACCTATTTCAACGGGGTATATTTTAATAGAGTCCGGTGCGACAACCACCGTTCAATATATGAGCGGAACTTTGCCTATTCCCAGAAACAAACCGGAAATAGCTGCCGCTACTGCTTTGGCAGCAGAATATTTAGGTATGAAATTAATTTATTTGGAAGCGGGATCTGGAGCTGGAATATCTGTACCCGAAATTCTGATTCAGGCAGTTGCAAGTCAATGTTCTATACCGATTATTGTGGGTGGGGGAATAACAAGTATAGAAAGTGTAAGACAAAAAATGGACAGCGGAGCTAACATAATTATTACCGGGAATTATTTTGAAGATGAAAACCATTGGGAGTTAATTAAAGATTTTGCTTCTGCAGTTCACACCAAATTACCTATAACCGTTTAAAATATATTTTTATGGACCGTAATAAATTCATTGTCAATGCTTTAGTCGAAAGTGCGGAAACAAAAGTTAATATACAACGCGAATGTATGAACGATATAAACTCTGCAGTTGATTTATTAATAAATATGTACAAAAACGGGCATAAACTTTTACTTTGCGGCAACGGGGGGAGTGCTGCAGACTGTCAGCACATTGCAACCGAACTGATGATAAGACTAAATCATAAAATACAAAGACCTGCACTGCCCGCTATTGCGTTAACTACTGATACTTCTAATATGACTGCTGGCGGAAATGATATCGGTTTTGAAAATGTTTTTGCCCGAAATGTTGAAGGCTTGGGTCAAGCGGGTGACGTTTTACTTGCTATTTCAACAAGCGGAAATTCAAGTAACATTGTTAAAGCCGTAAATAAAGCCAAAGAACAAGGGATGAAAGTTATCGGATTTTTAGGTGGAACAGGGGGTCAGCTATTAAATATTGTTGATATCCCAATTAAAATCCCATCATATAATACCCAAAGAATTCAGGAAGGGCATATTACCGTTGCTCATATTATCTGCGAATTGTTAGAGTCCGAATTATATCCTTAATATTATTACCTCAATCTCTGATTAAAACTATCTTTTGTTATTTGTCATTTTATATAAATGTATGCTTTATGACAACAAAAACAGAATTAAATTGTTATTTAATATATTCAGAAATAAACATTATCCGGGGCATGTACTCATTACATATCAAAACCATTCAACAAACAAACTTTAATAAGTACTATTAATACTGCTTTAGAGTGTACTGTCAATAAAACAAATCAATAATTTTATAGATAACTTTATACAGTAGATTAAAGTTAAGTCATACAAATAAGTTAAATAAAAATGAAATCGAATTTTATTGAGAGAAAGAAAATCATTTTAAATGATTCTCAAAACAAAATGCTAATCAGTGGCTGGAACGAAGAAGTATTACAGAATACAATTTTAGAAAACATTACATATAATTCTGGTGGATTAAAAGTAAAAGGTTATTTGGCATATCCAAAAAATACAAGTAAAAAATACCCTTGTGTAATTTGGAACAGGGGGGGATACGGTGACAACGGAGCACTTGATATTTTTAATGCCAAAGGTGTGTTAGGCAATATTGCAAATGAAGGGTACGTTGTTTTTGCATCTCATTACAGAGGAAATTTAGGGAGTGATGGACTTGATGAATTGGGAGGGGAAGATGTTAACGATGTGTTGAATCTTATCCCTCTTGCAGATGAACTTGAATTTGCCGATACTACTATTTGGGGCATGGAAGGTTGGAGCAGGGGAGGAATGATGACCTATCTTTCAATAGTAAAGAGTAAGGTTAATTTTAAAGCAGTTATGATTGTGGGCGGTGTTTCCAATCTTCATTGCAATGATAAAGATAGTCCGTATATAAAATTAGTAAGTGAAAAAATATTTCCAGGACTTCCGATTGAAAAATTTGCCTATGAATGTGAAAAGCGTTCAGTTACAAGCTTTATAGATAAACTACCTAAAGACACGTATTATTTACTGCTTCATGGCACAGCCGACGAGAGTGTTGCACCTATGGATACTATAAATTTGGCAAGAGAATTTCAAAATCAAAACTTTCATTATAGATTAGTAATGTTTGAGGAAGGGGATCATTTTTTAAGAAAACACAGAAATGAAGTAAATACACTCCGTAAAATGTGGTTGAAAAAACACTTAAAATAATAAAAGATTGTATTAGTATTTACAGAATTTGTTACATTAGTGTCATTCCGGGCTTGACCCAAAATCTCAAACAATAATTTTACAACAAAATTAGATGCTGAAATAAATTCAGCATGACAATTTATACTAATCAGGAAAATTTTATTAAAATCAATCCACAGTAATTGAAAACGGTGTAAAGTTAGTATCACGGTCGTAATAATCTTCGTGTTCTTTTTTCTTCAGAAAATTAACAACTTTATAAGTAACCGGAGTAGCTATAACTTCCCAGCTTACTTTTAAAATATAATTAGTAATCATTACAGTAATTAAAAGATCGTTGGGCCAAAATCCATAAAAAGCTATGGGATAAAAAATAATAGAATCGATCATTTCTCCCGCAATTGTTGAACCGATTGTTCTCGTCCAAAGGAATTTACCTCTTGTGAACAATTTCATTTTTGCAAGTACATATGAATTAACAAACTCACCGGAAAAAAAAGCAAGCAATGATGCAAGAACAATTCGCCATGTTTGGCCGAATACCGTTTCATAAGCCTCTTGATAAATCCAACCTTGTGCAGGTGGAAGTTTTATTACAACCCAAGCCATAAAAGAAGCAAAACCCAATGCAGCAAACCCTGCCCAAACCACTTTTCTTGATCTGGCATAACCATAAACTTCCGTAAGTATATCGTTAAAGAAATAACTTATAGGGAAAAACAGGATACCTGCTCCAAATGAAAATCCTAAAATTGTTACAACTTTTTCTGCTCCAATAAGATTTGAACAAAGCAAAATAGTAACGAAAGCCGCCATTATTAGATCATAATATTTATACTTGTGGGGTTGGTTTTGCATAACAACTCCTATTTAATAGAATTTATTCTATAATTGGAAATATAATATTAACAAAACTAGATGAAATCAATAATAGTTATATTTGTGTTTAGCAATATGAAAATTCTAATTTTTTTATATTTTATTAAAACTATATGAATTAAAATGTTAATAAAAAAAATATCAGAATTTATTTTACATGTTGGGTATTCATATGTATTATTTACAATTTTAGTTATCATTGGAATACTTTTTGGACTAATCGAAATAATTGAATCCTACATTTTTAATAAATTTCCTATTATTACAACACATTGGTATTATATAATTAGAGGAGTATTATCTGTAGTACTAATTAGTTCTTGGGCAATTTGGACAATCTATACTTATCGAAAACTTTTTCAAAAAAGACTAGAAAGTACCGAAACACGTTATCAAGATATTATAGAGAATTCCGCTGATGCAATTCTTACTATAGATAATAATCAGATTATTGAAACCTGGAACAAAGGAGCCGAACAAATTTTTGGATGGAGTAAAAAAGAAATAATTAAACAACCAATTAATAAAATTGTACCTGAAAATTTAGATACAATGAATAAAATGCAGTCTCTCTTTAAACGTGTGATAAATGAAAATTATATTAAAAATTTTGAGACGGAATTTATAACAAAACAAGACAATATAATCCTTGTGCAATTAACACAAACAGTTATTAAAAATGAGCTGGAAAACATAATAGGAAGCTCTATAATTATGCGCGATATTACCGAACTTCGTATTCAAAACGAACATATGCAGCACTCTGAACGTCTTTCAGCAATTGGGCAAATGGCTGCAGGTGTTGCACACGAAGTAGGTAATCCTCTTACAGCTATATCTTCAATTGTTCAATTGCTTCAAAGAAAGTCAAAAGAAAAATTTTTTATAGACTACTTGCAGAAAATGAGAATACATATAAATCGTATTACAAATATAATGAGAGAACTGGTAGACTTTTCCAGACCCTCATCAAATAATTTGGTAGATGTTGATATAAATAATGTTATTCAGTCAGCAGTAGGTCTGTTAAAATATGATGCACAATTTAGACATATTAAATTTAATTTAAAGCTTGAAAAAGATTTGCAAAATATTTTTTCTAATTCCGATAATATTCATCAGGTTATGATAAATCTTCTTCTAAACTCTGCAGACGCTATAAAAAATATAGAAGATCCTCAAATAGATATTATTACAAGAACCTCTGAGGGTTTTATAAGTATATTAGTTAAAGATAACGGTGTTGGAATGTCCAAAGAAATAATAAAAAGAATATATGAACCTTTTTTTACAACAAAACCAGTTGGAAGCGGAACTGGTTTAGGACTTTCTGTTAGTCTTGGAATTATTACTAAATTAGGTGGAACAATTAATGTAAAATCCGAATTAAAGTCCGGTACTGTATTTACAATTAATTTACCATTAGGGAGAAAATAGATGAACGGATCAATTTTAATAGTTGACGATGAACAAGAAATCAGGGATTCACTCTCTATTATATTGCAAGACGAAGGTTATGATTGCACTACTTCAGAAGACGCAGAATCAGCTTTAATTGCTTTAGAGAAAGGGAGTTTTGACATTGTAATTAGCGATATTCGTATGCCGGGAATAGACGGTATAAAACTATTGGAAAAAACATTAGAAATAGCACCCCAAACTATCGTGGTTTTAATTACTGCTTATGCTTCAGTTGAGACGGCAGTTCAAGCACTTCGTAAAGGCGCTTACGATTATATACTTAAACCCTTGGATTTTGAAGAAATAACCATTCGGATTAAAAATTTATTGAAATATAATCAATTGATTCTAGAAAATAGAGCTCTTAATAAACAAATTGATAAAAACTTCAATTTCAATTCAATCATTGGTAATAGCCCTGTAATGAAAAATATTTATAAAATGATCAAACGAGTTAGTAAATCAAATACAAATATTTTAATAACTGGTCCTACAGGAACAGGAAAAGAATTGGTTGCTCGAGCTATTCATTCTAGCAGCAATAGATCTAATAAACCATTTATACCTATTAATTGTGGTGCCGTACCGGAAAGTTTGTGGGAGTCTGAATTTTTTGGACACAAAAAAGGTGCCTTTACAGGCGCAATAAATAATTATGACGGTGCTATTAAATCTGCCAATAAAGGGACGCTTTTTCTTGATGAAATTTCTGAAATACCCGAAAATATGCAAGTTAAGTTATTAAGGGTAATTCAGGAAAAAGAAATTAAACCATTGGGATCGGATTCATTTTTAAAAGTAGATATAAGAATAGTTGCTGCAAGTAATAGAGACTTAAAAAAGAGAATTGATGAAGGGTTGTTTAGGGAAGACCTCTATTACCGTTTAAACATTATTGAAATTGAAATGCCTTTGCTTTCAGAAAGAAAGGAAGATATACCTCTTTTAATAAACCATTTTATAGAAAAATATAATGAAGAACTTTTTCGCAACATAAAAATAGTTACAAATGAAGCAATGAATTTATTGATAAATAATGAATGGAAAGGAAATATAAGAGAATTAGAAAATTGTATTGAAAGAGCGGTACTATTGAGTGAAGGAGATAAAATAACAGTAGAAGACCTTCCCGCTTCTTTAAAAGGGTTGGAAAAAATACAACCGACATTTCCTGATAAACTATTAGAAGCACTTGGTTCATATGAGAAATATCACATTGAACAAGTATTAAAAAAAACCAACGATAATCGTGCTCAAACAGCATCAATTTTGGGTATTGATAAATCCACTCTTTATCGTAAAATGCAAAAATATTCGATAGAAGTAGAATGAATTTATTTCAATATAGAAAGATTAGAATTAAAAAAAAAGATTTTTTTAAACTTAACATATAAATTAAAATATATAATTAAAGTATCATCTACTTGAATCAAACCAAAAAGTTTAGAAGGGGGATCAATGTTAAAATCAGGCATTGATATCGATTTGTTTCCTTTTAAATAAAATGTACTATCTGAGAGCATTACAATCTCAAAAATTATGTCCATTTTATTACTTTTACCACCAACAGTTAAAACTCCCCTAATATCAGCATTAAAAATTTTTTTAACACTATTTGATTCTTCTATGTTATTGATTTTAATCAATTTAAAATTTATTAAAGGATAATCTTCATACTTAAGAGCATCATACATATCTGAATTCATTAAATCTGAACCACTATCAAAAGACTCTATATCAACAGAAATTTCTGCAATATAAGAGCTATCTTTCAAAAAATTATCAATAATGAAAGCACCGTTTCCTTTTAGTGATTCAGACCTAAAATTAAAAGTATTAATTGTTGATTCACCTTTAAATTCAATTGAACTTTTTGACAGCAAACCAAAATCTAAGTAAGTAATACTATTATTACTTTGACCCAATATGCTGATACTTCCAAAAAATAATACTATAATTATAATTAATTTCATTTTACTTGATGTTATTTAAATATTAAATTAAAAGAAATTGTTACAAATTTGTCTGTTTTTAACATACCAAACATCATCGAGGGCGGTTCAATATTATAATCTTCCATATTTATCAATTTACTTCCATTAAAATGTATTGTACCATCTGATGTGTTATATACTATTGCTTTCATTTCTATTGTTTTTTTAACACTTGCAATTGTTAAATTTCCAATTGTGTTAAGAAGATACCAATTTTTACCTGAGTCCGGAAGAACAGTACTTTTATAAGAAGTTAATTCATAAACTATATCTTTATATTCTTCTTCGTTCATGGCATCATAAAGGTTATCATCCAAGTCTTCATTAAACTTATTGTGTTTAAGACTAATTACAGGAATAATAGTTTTCAAATTAAATTTTGCACCATCTTTATTTGTAATAAAATCTACAAAATTATCAGAATTAGTTATAAATTCAGATATAATTTTATTACTGATGGATTTATAATCATGCAGAGTAGATGTTCCATCTAACCATAATGTACTTCCAGGTTGTTGTGTAAATACTTTTTGATTTAATATTTGATCTTGGGTTGAAATAGGTATAGCATTAGCTATTTTTTCTTGAGCTACAACAGGAATCACTACAAATAATAATAATGATAAAACAAGTATTTTGATTTTTTTCATTAGGTTCTCCATATATAGATTATTATAATATTTCTAAAACAGATTAGACAAATATCGTACCATTTTTAAAACTAACTAAAAATTACTGAGATAAAAGAAAACAAGTTTACATAGTGCATACTTGCACGAAATGATATATATGGATAATGCAAGAATACACTATCTTTTAATAATTTATTCAGTGTAAATCTAAGAGATATTGAAAGAAAGTTAAAAAACGATGTAAAAAAAAGATTTTCTTTGAGATTATTTTTTTGGTCTCATTTTTGATTAATACTTATTAGCAATCTATTTCAATTAACAATAGAGGTATTATCATGAAATCAATTATTTTTTTTGTAAGCGTTTTTATTACATCACTTATGTTTTCTTTTACAAGTTATGCTCAAATAGGAAATGATCGTGATTTACAATATTATCGTTTTCCGGATAAAAGGGGTCTAAATACATTTGAAACATCTAAATTTAATACTATTAAGTTTGATGGTTTAAAAGTAATGGTTGGAGGTGCGGCATCCTTGCAATTTCAACGATTAAACCATAGCAATGATGCAAACAGTTTAATCGATTTAGGGAAAAATTTTAATTTAGCTACATACAATCTTACCTTTAACGCACAACTTGCCAATGGTGTAAGAATGCATTTAACTTCTTATCTTACTTCAAGACATCATACTGAATCGTGGATTAAATCAGGGTATCTACAAATTGATAAACTCGATTTTATTAAAAAAGGATTTCTAAAGAAACTTATGAAATCAGTTACAATAAAAATTGGGCATATGGAAACTAATTATGGAGATGCTCACTTTAGAAGATCTGATAATGCTTCAACACTTTACAATCCGTTTATAGGCAATTTAATAATGGATGGTTTTACAACAGAAATTGGTGCCGAAGTTTATTATAAGAAAAATGGTATAATTGCTATGGCAGGTTTTACTAATGGAAAGTTAAACCAAGATGTTAAATCCCCTGGTAAAAATTCACTTTCTTTTGTTGGTAAGCTTGGTGTTGATATGGAATTAAAAAATGATATGAGAGTAAGATTAACAGGTTCCATTTATACAACTTCAAAAAATGCCAGCATACATCTCTATGGCGGTGACAGAGCAGGTTCTCGTTTTTATAGTGTAATGCAAACTACAACATCCGATGTCTTTACATCTGGAAGATGGAAACCAGGTTTTAAGGACAATATAACTTCAATAATGATAAATCCATTTGTAAAAATTAAAGGATTGGAAATATTTGGAGTATATGAAACAACTAAAGGTGGTGACTTTAAAGGTGCTGCAGAAGATAGAACTTGGAAACAAATTTCAGGTGATGTTGTTTATAGATTTGGAGAAGATGAAAATCTTTATTTTGGAATCAGTTATAATAGAGTTAGCGGTAAATTAGCAAATAGTGATCCAAATGATGTAAGTATAAATAGAATTCAATTTGGAGCCGGATGGTTTTTAACTAACAATATACTTGCAAAAGTTATGTACATAAATCAAAACTATAATGATTTTGCACCAACAAGTGTTTATAGTGGCGGTAATTTTGATGGATTTATGATAGAGACAGCTATTAAATTTTAAGTGTACCTTTCTTTAATTTATTGGGAAGACTGTTTCAAAAAGTTCTAATATTTGGGACAGTCTTTTTCTTTTATAATTCTTTGACCCCCCCCATGCCTAAGATCAAGTTTAATAACTTTTATGTGTCATATTTTGGTAAGATATTTTCTGAAATATAGTGTAAATAAAATTCTAATGGCTAGAGAATATTTTGATCCTTATTTCTTTAATTTTGTGATATGAATAAAAATAATAAAATAAAAAAGCCGGAACTAATGGCTCCTGCAGGAAACTGGACTATGCTTAGAACTGCTGTTAACTCAGGTGCAGATGCAGTTTATTTTGGTGTTGATCAGTTAAATATGCGAGCAAAAGCAAAAAATTTTAGAGTTGAAGAACTTAAAGAAATTGTTGAATTCTGCCGAAAGAAAAAGGTAAGATCTTATTTAGCACTAAACACAATAATTTATGAAGATGAAATAGAACTCGCTGAAAAATTAGTTAGTGAAGCAAAAAACACCGGTGTTGATATGGTGATTTGCTGGGATCTATCGGTAATAAATATCTGCAGAAAATTTAATATGACTTTCGCTGTTTCCACACAGGCATCAGTTTCTAATTCATCTTCTGTAAAACTATATAAAGAACTTGGTGCTAAAAGAGTTGTGCTTGCCCGTGAATGCACTCTTGAAGACATAAAAAAAATTATATCAGAAATAAATATTGAAGTTGAAGCTTTTGTTCACGGAGCAATGTGTATCGCGGTTAGCGGCAGGTGTTTTATGAGTCACGAACTTTTTGATAAAAGTGCAAACAGGGGAGAATGTATCCAACCGTGCAGAAGAGAATATGAAATTAAAGACACCCAAACAGGTAATGAAATGATATTGGGCGAAGACTATATCCTTTCACCCAAAGATCTTTGTACTATTGAATTTATAGATGAATTAATTGATGCAGGAATTAATTCATTTAAAATAGAAGGGAGAAAAAGAAGCCCCGAGTATGTAGCGATAGTTGTTGGCGCATACAGAAAAGCAATTGATTTATATTTTGATGGGAAACTTACAAAAGGAATTAAAAAAGAGTTATTGGAAAAACTCTCAAAAGTGTATAACAGAGGATTTTCATCCGGTTTTTATTTTAAGCCCCCTTCTACTGAAGAATTTACTGATGGTTACGGTAACCAGGCGGTTGTAAAAAAAACTTATGTTGGTAAAGTTCTAAATTATTTCAAAAAACAGAATGTTGGCTTCATTAAAATTGAGACAGGTGATTTGAGTCTAAACGATAAAGTATATATAATCGGTGATACCACAGGTGTTGTAGAACTAAATATTGAAACTATTTTATCGAATGACCAAAAAGTAATTAAAGCATCAAAAGGCGAAGAGATAACATTCCCCTGTTCAGAGCTTATCCGACCTCGCGATAAAGTGTATAAAATAGTTAGCAATAAGTAATCATTCAATTTGCTTATTTAAATTATTGTATTGATTATATTCTAAAATTTAATTACTATAAAGTTTAACATATCTTTATAAATAATTATAAGGTGGGGTGTATAGATGAAAAAATTTTCTACAATTAGATTTTTTCTTTTCTTTTTATTCTTTTCTAATTTTTCCTTTACACAGTGGCAACAAACCAACGGTATAAGCCCAGATTATTTAGAAATTACATCATTTGCAGTAAGAGGTAATAATGTTTTTGCCGGAACAACTTTTAGCGGTATTTTCCTTTCAATAAACGCAGGCAACAATTGGATACCCGTTAATAATGGTTTAACTAATAAGCACATTCAATCTTTAGCTGTAAACGGAAGTAATGTATTTGCAGGCACCGGCAATGGTTTATTCCTATCCACAGACAATGGAGCTAACTGGAATTCTGTTAATAATGGATTATTAAATTTAAATATTCATTCTTTATTAATAGATGGGAACAATGTATTTGCTGGAACAAGAAACGGAGTATTTCTATCAACAGATAATGGAGCTAACTGGACTCAAATTAATAACGGATTGACAAATTTAAGAGTTCGTTCACTGGGAATTAACGGCAGTAATTTATTTGTAGGAACTATTGGTGGAGTATTCTTATCAACAAACAATGGAACAAACTGGGCTCCCATTAACAATGGATTAACAAATTTAGTTATTTTATCATTATATATTAATAATAATGACATTTTTGCCGGTACAGGGGACGGAGTATATTTATCTACAGACAATGGATCTAATTGGTCTAAAGTTAGTAATGGATTAACTAATAATGTTATTCGTTCACTTGCAATGATAGGCAATAATCTTTATGCAGGAACAGGTGGAGGCGGAGTATTTCTATCTACTGATAATGGGTCTAACTGGACTCAAGTTAACAATGGATTAATAAATTTAAATGTTCACTCCCTTACAGTAAGCGGAAATAATCTTTTGATAGGTACTGATATTCCCGGAGTTTTTTTATCTACCGATAACGGTAATAACTGGAATCATATTCTTTATGGATTTTCACAAGCTGTTGTTTATGCACTTGCAATTAATAACAATGATGTATTTGCGGGGACATTTGGTTCAATATTTAAGACAAGCGATAATGGTGATAATTGGAATTTAATTACAAATAATCTATTTATTCAAGTTAACTCATTATCAATAGATGGAAATAACATTTTTGCTGGTACATGGGGCGTAGGTGTAATTATATCAACCGATTATGGTGCAAACTGGACTCAAGTCAATAATTGGAGTCCAAATAGAGTTGTTAACTCAACTTTAGTAAATGGAAATAATCTTTATGCAGGGACTTCTGACGGAGTGTTTCTTTCAACAGATAATGGCAGTAATTGGACTGCAGTAAATAATGGGTTGACTAGTACAGTCGTACGGTCACTAGCAATAATCGGAAGCAATTTATTTGCAGGAACTAATGGTGGAGTTTTTCTGTCAACCGACAATGGTGCAAACTGGACTGCTGTTAATAACGGATTGACAAGTTTAAATGTTATATCATTTGCGGTAAATGGAGATAATATTTTTGCAGGAATGGGTGGTGGCGGAGTATTCCTTTCAACAAATAACGGTGGAAACTGGACTGCTGTTAATAACGGATTGACAAATTCAGTTGTACGTTCATTTGCAATATACGGAAGTAATGTTTTCGCGGGGTCGGCTGGTGACGGAGTATTTCTATCAACAAATAACGGCTCTAACTGGACCGCCATAAATGATGGATTGAATTATTTAAGTGTCTACTCACTAGCTATTAGTGGAAATAATATTTATGCAGGGACAAATGGAAACGGGGTTTATAAACGGCAGCTATCCGATATAATAACAGATGTTGAGGAAATTCATAATATTATTCCCGATATATTTTCACTAAGCCAAAATTATCCAAACCCATTTAATCCAAGCACTGTTATAAGCTTTCAGTTATCATCTGTCAGCAAAGTAAGTCTAAAAGTTTACGATTTACTTGGTAGAGAAGTAGCTGTTTTGGTTAATGAAGAAAAACCGGCAGGCATTTATAAAGTAAACTTTAATGCAGGTAATCTTCCCAGCGGAGTTTATTTTTACAAAATGAAAGCAGGCAGTTTTGTACAAACAAAAAAATTAATTTTGATGAAATAAAACTGCAAATTCAAAAATTGAATATTTCATAAATTCCTTCCCATTACTAATTTTGATTTAGCTGTATCATTTAAGTATTTTTACTAAATACATTTAATTCTATCATAATAAAAAAAACAGAAAATTATTTATGAGATTAAGTAAATCATTTGTACCTACTTTAAAAGAAACACCTAACGAAGCGGTAGTAACAAGTCATAGGTTAATGCTGAGAGCAGGCATGATAAAAATGCTTTCGGCAGGTATTTATTCTTTTTTGCCGTTGGGTTACAGAGTAATAAGAAAAATATCTGAGATAATAAGAGAAGAAATGAACGCAATCGGTGGGCAGGAATTCCATTTTCCGGGACTTAATCCAAAAGAAATTTGGGAACAAACAGGACGCGTTGAAGCATTCGGAGATACTTTATTTCATATAAAAAACAGAGAATATGTGCTTGCCCCAACCCACGAAGAAATTGTCGCATCTACTGCTAAAAATCATATTCAATCTTATAAAGATTTACCCCAGATATGGTATCAGATACAAACAAAATACAGAAACGAAACAAGACCGAGAAGCGGTGTTATAAGAGGCAGACAATTTTTAATGAAAGATGCTTATACCCTTGATGCTACAGCCGAAGGACTTGATAAAGGTTATATGCTTCACGATAAAGCTTACAGAAATATTTTTGACAGATGCGGATTAGATTATTTTGTGGTTGGTGCTTCAAGTGGAACAATGGGCGGTTCTGGTTCCGAAGAGTTTATGGTAAAATCCGATGCGGGTGAAGATAATGTTGCACATTGTACAGAATGCGATTATGCGGCAAATCTTGAAGTTGCTACATCAAATGTTGATTCTAAAAAACGTGATGACAAAAGCGAAGAAGTAAAAGAAATATCCACACCGAATGTAAAAACCATTAATGAGCTTTGCGAGTTTTTAAAAACCCGCCTGCCGGACGGGCAGGTTGATGAGACCCAATGTGCAAAATCAAGAGTTTATATTGCTGATGAAAAACCTGTCTTAGTTTTAATGCTCGGCAACGAAGAAGTAAACGAAGTAAAGCTTCAAAAGGAGTTAGGTGGAAATGTTCGTCCGGCTCATCCCGAAGAACTTATAGAAATAACCGGTGCTGAAGCGGGTTCAATCGGACCTATAGGATTTCAAGGCAGGATAATAGCCGATAACAGATTGAAAGATGCCAATAATCTATACAGCGGTGCAAATAAAAATGATTTCCATCTTGGCGGAATTGATCTGAAAAGAGATGTAAAGGGAATAGAATATTTCGACCTTCGGTTTGTTTCTTCAGGTGAAGAATGTCCTAATTGCAATAATAAATTAGATGTTTTTACCGCAATAGAATTAGGGCACATTTTCAAGTTAGGGACAAAATATTCTGAAGCTCTAGGAGCAACATTCTTAGACGAAGACGGTAACGAAAAACCGATAATAATGGGAAGCTACGGAATAGGCGTTGAACGTCTCATGGCGTGCTATATTGAACAGCACAACGATGAAAACGGAATAATATGGGATAAAACTCTTGCCCCATTTCAGGTTCATTTAATGGGACTCAATATGAAAAACGAAAATGTTGTTAAAACTGCTGATTCCATTTATGAAAAACTTACGTCTGAAAATATTGAAGTGTTATATGACGACAGAATTGATGCGCAAGCAGGTTATAAATTCAAAGAAGCTGATCTTCTCGGTATGCCCATACAAGTAATTGTCGGTAATAAAAAATTAAATGAAAATAAAGTTGAATTAAAACTACGTGCAACCGGTGAAAGATTGGATGTTGAATTGGGTAGTGTTATTGAAAAAGTAAAAGAATTTATCTGACTTTAGCTTACAGGTAATTTTTTTAAGCGGACAATGTTCGCTTTTTTTATGTAAAAAATTGAATTGATAATTATTATTTTAAATATATGAAAGGAAAACTTTATATAGTCTCTACTCCGATAGGTAATTGGGATGATATTACTTTAAGAGCTTTAAGAATTTTAAAAGATGTGGATTTTATTATTTGTGAAGAATACAAAGAAGCACGAAGATTACTTTCGCATTACGAAATTAAGAAAGAACTATTTGCATTAAATGAACATAACGAAAACGAAGTAGCTGATGAATTGCTTCTAAAGATACTTTCAGGTGAATCCGCTGTATTAATATCGGATTGCGGAACGCCGTTATTTTCGGATCCCGGGCATCTTCTAATTGATCTTTTAATCTCACAAAATATTGATGTTATTCCTGTCCCCGGAGCTAATTCACTTCTACCGGCTTTAATAGGTTCTAATTTTGATTTTGAAAAATTTTACTACTACGGCTGGCTATCACCCAAAAAGGAAATAAGAAGACAACAGCTTTATAAATTGAAATCTATAAATGAAGTAATTGTAATTCTTGATACACCTTACAGATTAAAAAGTTTAATGGCAGATATTGTGAGAGTGCTTGGAAAAAAAATTCCGGTCGTTGTGGCTTTTCAAATAACGATGAAGGAAGAAAAATTTTACAGAGGATCAGCTGAAAAAATATTTAAACAAGTTGAAGCTGAAAATTTAAAAGGGGAGTTTGTACTGATTGTTAACAATAAAAATAGATTTTTATAGAACGCGGATTACACGGATTGTGCTGATTCACGCTGATATAAAATCTGTATCATCCACACTCTATTTTTTTATAAGCATCGTAACGTTCTCTAAAAGTCCGCTGTAAATTTGTAAATAAATTAGGAATTATAAAATAAATAAATTATTTTAATCGCACTTAATAAAAAAAATATGAATTTATTACAATTACATCATCATCGTCACCATCATACTTGCTCTCAGGCGAGATGGTAATGATATGTAATTTTTAAAATAGCTATTTCATAACCCGTCTGAGTAAATCGACGGGTTTTTTTTATCCTACCCTTCAGTTTACTCAGCAAAAATTAAAGAGAAAAACATGAGTAAACTAAAATTAGCAATCCAAAAATCCGGGAAACTCCAGGAAGGTTCAATCAAATTACTGAAAGATTGCGGTATCATTATAGAGAATGGTATTGATAAACTGAAAGTTAACGCAAAAAACTTTCCGTTAGAAGTATTTTATCTTAGGAACAACGATATACCGCAATTTCTTGAGGATGGAGTAATTGATGCAGCAATAATAGGGGAAAATACATTAATTGAGAAAAATAAAGAATCAAAAATTGTTGTTAAACTCGGATTCTCAAAGTGTAAACTTGTTTTAGCTATTCCTAAAAACGAGACATTTAATGATCTTTCTTGGCTAGAAGGTAAAAAAATTGCCACCTCGTACCCGAATTCTCTTAAAGATTTTTTAGAAAAAAATAATATTAACTCAGATATTCACGAAATATCCGGTTCTGTGGAAATTGCTCCGGAAATTGGTATGGCGGATGCAATTTGCGATTTGGTGAATTCCGGAAGCACACTTTTTAAAAACGGATTAAAGGAGGTAGAAACTATATTAACATCAGAAGCATGCCTTGCTAAAAATATAAATATTGACTGCGAAATTGAAAAGATATTAAACCTGCTATTTTTCAGGATAAAATCGGTTTTAAGGGCAAGACGATCGAAGTATATTTTGATGAACGTACCGAACGATAAAATCAAACAAGTAAGTAATATTCTTCCGGTATTAAAAAGTCCTACAGTTTTGCCCCTTGCAATAAAAGGTTGGAGTTCATTGCACTCGGTAATCAACGAAGATGAATTTTGGATGATGATAGATCAACTTAAAGAAGCAGGTGCCGAAGACATTTTAATAATCCCAATTGAAAAAATGGTAAAGTAAACTATTATGCAAAAAATAATTAATCCCCAAAGAATAATTTGGCAGAAACTTACAACACGTCCCAATTTTAACTGCAAACAATTAGATAATACGGTTAATAAAGTGTTCAATGCAATTAAGGAAAACGGAGACGAGGCTCTGAGACAATATTCTTTACTTTATGATAAAGCAGTTATCAAAGATTTTCGAATAAATAATAAAAAGCTTATTCAATCGGGAAAAAAAATATCTAACGAGTTGAAGGATGCAATTAATCTTGCAAAAAATAATATAGAAAAATTCCATCTTTCTCAGAAATCTAGGAAAAAAATAATTGAAACTACAAACGGAGTAAAATGCTGGCAGGAAAGCAGACCAATTGAAAAAGTAGGACTGTACATTCCCGGAGGTTTCGCTCCACTTTTTTCAACCGTTTTAATGCTGGGAGTTCCTGCGGTTATTGCCGGCTGTAAAGATATAGCACTCTGCACACCTCCAAATAAAAACGGAGACATCCACCCCGCTATACTGTACATAGCAAATTTAATTGGAATAAAAAATATATTTAAGGTCGGAGGAATTCAGGCAATTGCGGCAATGACCTTCGGTACGGAAACAGTTCCTAAGGTTTACAAAATATTCGGTCCCGGGAACCGGTTTGTAACCGCCGCTAAACAAACCGCTTCTATGCTTGGTGTTGCAATTGATATGCCTGCCGGTCCATCCGAATTATTAATGTTGACCGATAAAAGTGCGGACCCTTCTTTTGTAGCCGCTGATTTGCTTTCTCAAGCCGAACATGGAAAAGACAGCCAGATAATTTGTATTGTAAATAATTTAAAATTGATGGGTGTTATCGAAAACGAAGTTGAAAAACAATTAAACGAACTGCCGCGGAAGGATGTTGCTGAAACATCAATTCAAAATTCAAAATTAATTTATTTTGATGAAAAAAAAGATATCATTGATTTTATTAATGAATATGCCCCTGAACATTTTATCTTATCTGTTCAAAAGGAAAGTGAAAAATTTTATTTGCAAAACTTAAAAAATGCCGGTTCAGTTTTCATTGGTAATTATACACCTGAAAGTGCTGGTGATTATGCTTCCGGTACTAACCACACTTTACCTACTAACGGGTTTGCAAAAACTTACAGCGGAATAAATCTTGATTCTTTTATTAAAAAAATTTCCTTTCAAAGAATATCAAAAGAAGGAATAACCAATATAGGTCCCGCAGTAGAAACAATGGCGGAAGCAGAAGGTTTGCAAGCTCACAAAAACTCCGTAACAATTAGATTAAAAAGTATTAAAGATGAAAAAGATTAAAAATTTACTAAGAGAAAACATTAAATCATTAGTTAAATATTCATCAGCAAGAGATGAATTTTCAGATAAAGCTGTTGTTTTTTTAGATGCTAATGAAAACCCATTTAACAACGGGCTGAACCGTTACCCGGATCCGCTGCAAAGGGAATTAAAGAAACATATCGGATTTATAAAAGGAATTCCGACAAAAAATATTCTGCTCGGAAACGGCAGCGACGAGGTATTGGATATTATCATCAGGGCTTTTTGTGAGCCAGGCAAAGATAATATAATACTTACACCGCCTACTTACGGAATGTATAAAGTCCTGGCAGATATCAATAATGTGGAAGTTCGTAATGCTTTTTTAAATATAGATTTCAATTTAAACATAGAGAGGATTGAAAAATTAAAGGACGAAAACACGAAATTAATTATTCTGTGTTCACCGAATAATCCTACGGGAAACAGTTTAAATAAAAACGATATTGAATATTTATTAAAAAACTTAAATTGTATGGTAGTAATTGACGAAGCCTACATAGACTTTTCTGATGATGAAAGCCGGATAAAAGGTTTGGGTGATTATCCTAATCTTATTGTTTCTCAAACTCTTTCCAAAGCGTGGGGATTGGCAGCCTTAAGACTAGGTATTTGTTTTGCCTCCGAATATTTAATTTCTGTATTCAACAAAATTAAAGCGCCCTACAATGTTAATTTACTAAGTCAGCAAAAAGCCATAGAAATGCTTTCTGACGTTGAGACATTTAAAAATAATTTAATAAAAATTAAAAAAGAAAAAACTAAGTTAAAAGAAAAATTGATATTACTACCGTTTGTAGAAAAAGTGTTTCCTTCAAATTCTAATTTTTGGTTAATAAAAGTTACAAATGCCAACGAGCTTTACAATTATCTAATTGATAACGGAATTGTTATTCGCAACCGTTCAAAAATGCATGGCTGCGATAACTGTTTAAGAATATCAGTTGGAACACCTGGAGAAAATGAAAAATTAATTTCAACAATGAAAAAATATAAATTATGAAAAAAGTATTATTTATTGACCGTGACGGAACCTTGGTAATTGAACCACCGGAAACTTATCAAATAGACAGCCTCGAAAAATTAGAATTTTATCCTCTCGTGTTTCAGTACCTTTCAAAAATTGTAAACGAGCTTGATTTCGAACTCGTTATGGTAACCAATCAAGATGGATTAGGCACCAAATCATTTCCGGAAGAAGCATTTTTGTCGGTTCAAAATAAAATTATTAAAGCTTTTAAAAATGAAGGGATTGTGTTTTCAAATATTTTAATTGATAAATCACTGCCTGAGGATAATGCCTCAACACGAAAACCGAAAACAGGAATGCTTACACAGTACATCCACGGGAATTATGACTTGGCAAATTCCTTTGTTATAGGTGACAGGTTAACGGATATGCAATTAGCCAAAAACCTTGGAGCAAAAGGTATTTTTATTGGCGATAGTAATAGAGATGGTTTTGATAAAAGCGTACAAGTTTTGCATACTGAAAACTGGAAAGAGATTTATGAGTTTTTAAAACTCGGGAATCGAAAGGCTGTTGTTGAAAGAAAAACCAAGGAGACAGAAATTTTTATTAAAATCGATTTAAATGGTAATGGTAAATCTACCATAAAAACAGGAATTGGATTTTTCAATCATATGTTGGAACAAGTAAGTAAACATGGTTTAATTGATTTGGAAATTGAAGTAAAAGGTGATTTGGATGTTGATGAACACCACACAATTGAAGACACCGCTATCGCACTTGGGACTGCATTCAAAAAAGCTATCGGTAATAAATTGGGAATAGAACGCTTTGGTTTTTGCCTGCCGATGGACGACGGCCTGGCCCAAGCTGTTATTGATTTTGGTGGAAGAAATTGGATTGAATGGGATGTTGAATTTAAAAGAGAAATGATAGGGGAAATGCCGACAGAAATGTTCTTCCACTTTTTTAAATCTTTCACGGATTCAGCCGGGTGCAATCTTAATATAAAAGCTTACGGAGCAAATGAACATCATAAAATTGAAGCTGTTTTTAAGGCTTTTGCAAAAGCAATAAAAATGGCAATTAAACAGGATAAAGATAAAATGATTCTGCCAACCACAAAAGGAATGTTGTAATGAGTAAAGTTGTAATTATTGATTACGGAACTGGCAATATTCAATCGGTACGTTTTGCACTTGAAAGATTGGGAGTAAAAGCCCAACTGAGCAATGATTACAAAATTATAGGAAATGCCGAAAAAGTTATTTTTCCCGGTGTTGGAGAAGCCGGAAATGCGATGACTAATATAAAAAAGCACGGATTGGAAAAGATAATTCCGAAACTAAAACAGCCTGTTTTAGGAATTTGTCTCGGTATGCAATTAATGTGTAGTTTTTCCGAAGAAAGCAGCACTTCCTGCTTAGATATTTTTCCCTTAGAAGTGAAAAAATTTGATGTAGAATTAAAAATCCCTCAGATGGGCTGGAATGAAATTAAAAATTTACAAACCGGATTATTCAATAATATAGATGAACAAAGTTTCGTGTATTTTGCCAACAGTTATTCAGTAGAAACTTCGGAATATACGATTGCCGAAACTGAGTACGGCGATAAATTCTCTGCCGCATTAAACAAAGATAATTTTTACGCGTGCCAATTTCACCCGGAGAAAAGCAGTGACGTTGGGATACAGATTTTAAAAAACTTTTTAGAATTATGATACGAATAATGCCGGCAATAGATATAATTGAAGGAAAATGCATCCGTTTAACCCAAGGTGATTACGAACGCAAAGTAATTTACAACGAAAACCCTCTTGAAGTTGCCAAACAATTTGAGGACAACGGGATTAAATATCTTCATTTGGTTGATTTGGACGGGGCAAAAGCCAAGAAAATTATTAACCGGAAAGTATTGGAAGAGATTGCTTCAAAAACAAAATTAAAAATTGATTTTGGCGGCGGCATTAGAACCGACGAGGATATAAAGCTCGCTTTTAATTGCGGTGCAGATCAAGTTACGGGGGGCAGCATAGCCGTTAAGAATAAAGAATTATTTCTCTCCTGGCTTGATAAATTCGGCCCTGAGAAAATCATATTAGGTGCTGATGTAAAAGAAGAAAAAATTACAATTAACGGCTGGTATGAAAAAACGGAGATAAACATTTTCCCGTTTATTGAAAACTACAGAATAAAAGGGATAAAATATTTTATCTGCACGGATATTAACAGGGACGGACTTTTACAAGGTGCTGCAATAAATTTGTATAAAAAAATTACCGATAGATTTACTGATATAAAATTAATTGCAAGCGGAGGAGTTAGTTCAACAGATGAAATTGATGAATTAATAAAATTAAATTTGGATGGTGTAATAATTGGGAAAGCTATTTACGAAAACAAAATATCGCTCAAGGAGTTAAGAAAATATGTTGGCTAAAAGAATAATTCCCTGTTTGGATATTAAAGACGGAAGGACTGTTAAGGGAACAAAATTTGTAAATTTGCGGGATGCAGGTGACCCTGTAGAGCTTGCCGAGTATTACTCGCACAACGGTGCGGATGAGTTGGTTTTTCTTGATATTACGGCAAGCAAAGAAAAACGAAAAACATTGGTGGAATTAGTTGAAAAAGTTGCCCGCAAGGTTAGTATTCCTTTCACGGTCGGCGGCGGAATTACCTCCGTGGAAGATGTCAGTATTTTACTTAAGGCGGGAGCGGACAAAGTTTCCGTAAATTCACAGGCGGTACGCAATCCATATTTAATAAATGAACTGGCTGATAAATTTGGCAATCAATGCATCGTTGTTGCAGTTGATGCAAAACAAATTAATGGTTTTTGGAAGGTTCATTTAATCGGGGGGAAGATTCCCACTAATTTGGATTTGTTTGATTGGGTAAAAGAAGCTGAGAAACGAGGTGCGGGGGAAATACTTTTTACATCAATGGATCACGACGGCACAAAAAAAGGTTTTGCAAATAATGCAATATTAAGAATTTCGGAAATATCAAACTTGCCGATTATTGCATCGGGAGGAGCAGGCAGTATTCAACATTTTGTTGATACTTTTAAATTAGGAAAAGCTGACGCAGCTTTGGCTGCAAGTGTTTTTCATTTTAAAGAAATTGATATAATTAAACTAAAACAAGAATTATGCAAACAAAATATCAGAGTCAGATTATGAAAATTGATTTCCAAAAACAAGGCGGGTTGGTTCCGGCAATTGTCCAAGATGCCGAAACTAAAACCGTACTGATGCTCGGTTATATGAACGAGGAAGCGTACAAAAAAACAGTTGAAACAAAAAAAGTTACTTTTTACAGCAGAAGTAAAAAAAGACTTTGGACTAAAGGAGAAATTAGCCGAAATTTTCTTGAATTAATTGATATCAAAATTGATTGTGATAATGATACCTTGTTGGTTTTTGCCAAACCGCTTGGTCCTGTTTGTCACACAGGAAATGAAACCTGTT
The DNA here is from genome assembly GCA_022573715.1 of Bacteroidota bacterium. Classification (GTDB taxonomy): domain Bacteria; phylum Bacteroidota; class Ignavibacteria; order Ignavibacteriales; family Ignavibacteriaceae. The sequence goes on along the minus strand of JACZTL010000014.1, from coordinate 801 downwards.
GGAAAGAAAATAATGAAAGCGGGTTTGGGTTTTTATCAATGCTCGAATCTGTAATTAAAGACAGGAAAGAAAATCCTAATAAAGAATCATATACCAGTTCACTATTTGAAAAAGGAATAAACAAAATCGCACAAAAAGTAGGCGAAGAAGCCATAGAAGTTGTTATAGAAGCAAAGGATGAAAATGCGGAACTTTTTTTAAATGAATCCGCGGATCTGTTATTCCACTTTTTAGTGCTGCTTCAGGCAAAAGGAATTAATTTTAAAAATGTAGTTGATTGTTTAAAAGAGCGCCGTTCATTTTAAATTTATTGTCTGTGTTCTATTATTCTTTAACAAGTAACGTAACATTTTCAATATGAAATGTTGAATATTATATGTAAATATTCACAATATTATATTATATATAGATATAAAAAAATTGTGTTCTTGCAATATTTTATAAAAGTAACAAATAGGTAACAAAATAAATATCAATAACTTGCATTCAATAGTTAAAATCCAAAAAATAAATGTAAATTCTTTAAGTAAATCAGTTATAACTTTGAACTTATAATTCAAGATTTATTGATCTTCTATTTGTATATCATCTATTAATTCACAAAGTTTTACCATACTTATTTAGGGTTTTATAAGGCCTGAATAATCTTCTCATAACTATATTATCATTCACTCTCTTATCTAACCATAGAATTATTATTTATATATTGGTTTTAAACAACCCTATATTAATTGGAAGTTACTAATGAAAAAAAACATTCAATTATTACTAATTTTCTTTATTTGTTTAGCGGGTGCTACC
>JACZTL010000028.1 GCA_022573715.1 Bacteroidota bacterium | reverse complement strand
CACAATAAAGAAGCATAGTGATCATCATCAACTTTTGGCAGAAAAGCTCTGCCTGTTAGTGCCGCAAGCTGAACGGCTTGGTGAATTTGTTTTCTTGTTTCCGCTAATTCTTCAATATTAAAATCAGATAATTTTTGCCACTTAGAATCCATTGAGAATATCCTTTTTATATTAATTATACGTTCGTTAAAATTTCTATTGTAACGGGATAGTTATTGATTAAATGTTTTTCAAATGTAATTATAGAACGTTCAACTGTATGAGTAGCGCAGGATTTAGAAACTACATTAATATCAATTAAGATATAAAATAGAACTAAACACATCTGAAATCCTCCTTACTTATAACGTATGTTGTTTGCCGTTGATTTATTTTTCTAATGGTCGTTTCTTTATAATTCCACCTTTTGTATCCTTTATACTATTCATAATGATAAATGCGTCACAATCAATTTTGTCAATTTCTGTTCGCAATCTTGCAATTTCAAGTCTTGTAATAACAGTGTAAACAATATCAATTTCCTTTAATTTCTCACCTCTTTTTCCATATCCTCCTTTACCCTTATAAATGGTAACCCCACTCCCTAACTTTTCAGTAATCATTAACCTTATTTTTTTACTATTATCTGATATGATTGTTATTCCTGTGTATTCTTCAATTCCTTCAATTATAAAATCTACAGTTTTAGAAGCACCGAGATATGTTAAAATTGCATACAAGGCAATTTCTACTGATAGTATATAAGCCCCAAATGAGAATATAATAATGTTAAAAATTAATATTATGTCACCAATTGTCAGTCCTGTTTTTTTACTTAAATAAATAGCTAATACCTCAGTTCCATCTAATACAGCTCCACCGCGAATTGCCAACCCTATTCCTGCTCCTAAGAAAAAACCACCAAAAACAGCGATAAGTAATTTATCTGTAGTAATTATAGGATAAGGTAAGAAGTGAATAACTAATGCAAGACCAATTATAGCTATAATACTTTTCAGGGCAAATTGTTTTCCAATTTGCGAAAATCCAAGGATGAGAAATGGTAAATTTATAACTACAATAAGGATGGATAATGATATACCTGTTATTTCCGTTGTTAATAGAGAAATACCCGTTACACCACCATCAATAAATGAATTAGGTAGTAAAAATCCTTTTAATCCAAAACCAGCCGAAACAATACCAATTAAGATAAAAACAGTATCACTGAAAATATGAGTAATATTAACTTTAAAAATTTCAACATCGCTTGATAGTTGTCTATCATCAGTTTGTTTATTCTTTTTTTTAAGCCGATGTTTTACTGTCTTAATAATTATTTTTTGAAAAAATGGGTTCATTTCATTTTTATATTAAGGCAAAAAATTGTTGTATGTATTGTTATTATTTTTCTTTTATTAAATATAATAAGTTGTCTTCTATTCGATAAAACATAGGTGAAAACATTATTTTCGGGTATCTGATTCGTAATCGTTTTGTTTCATTTAGTATGAAATCAATTTCATTTCCTATTTCAAACATTGGAGCAAAGTGTGCAAAATGATCCTCTGCTATTTTTTTATTCCACCCTGCTTTGTCAACAAGTCCTTTGATAAATAGGTCTTTACGGGAAATTAAGTTGACCATTCCACAATTATTGTGCCCAATTAATGTTATATATTTAACTCCCCCAACTGCTATTGCGTATGAAATTTTAAATTCACTGTATCTTAAATTTGTTCCTCCTGTTCGAATAATAAAGGCAAAGTTATCTGGAATGCGAAGATGTTTCCGATTATCCATACACATTCCGATTAATAATTGGGCTTGATTATAAGTGTCAAATGATTTTTTAAGATTGTGGTACTCTAATAATAAACCAATTGGGTTTTTTTTATATTCAGGTAATATATCCTTTGTTTTTGTTATTGCTATTAATTTGTTCATTTTATCTTTTTTTTTACACTAAGGATACATCTGTTAAAAATTCTATTGTAACCGTACCTTTGTGATTAAACGCTTTTTCAAATGTATCATTCAAATCTTCTTTTGAATCTAAAATTTTATACCATTTTAAGTTTTTGTCTTTCAAATGTTTCTTCTTTATTTAAATAGAAAAATTAATTTAAGAAACTCCTGCAAAAGGTATTTTTGTTAGTTTATAGATTTCAAAATTAAAAGTTGTTAAATCATTTAAGTTAAATTTACTTATGTCATCGTAACCGCATGCACGTGCAAGTACTTTAATTAAGTTGTTTGATGCGGTTAAAAAATTATAAAGCTGTTTTGCGGATTTTTCGATATTTAGTCTTGCCCTAAGATGCTCTTTCTGAGTTGCTATACCTACGGGACAGTTATTGGTGTGGCAGGCTCTCATGCCCAAACAACCGATAGCCTGTATTGCGGAATTTGCTACAGCGACAGCATCTGCACCGAGAGCCAATGCTTTTGCAAAATCTTCGGCTATTCTTAATCCGCCCGTAATTATTAAAGTAACATCTTTTGCGTCCTTTCTATTTAAATATTTTCTCGCCCTTGCCAATGCGGGAATAGTGGGAACACAAATATTGTCTCTGAGAACAGTGGGTGCTGCGCCTGTTCCTCCGCCCCTGCCGTCTAAAATAATATAATCTGCACCAGCCTGCAGGGCAAAGTCAATATCATCTTCAATATGACTTGCTGCAAGTTTAAAACCAATCGGAACGCCGCCCGAAACTTCGCGGACTTTATTAGCAAAAGTTTTAAAGTCCTCAACAGTTTTCAAATTTTTAAAAGTTGCGGGAGAGATTGCAGGCTTACCTACGGGCAAACCGCGGACTTTTGCAATTTCTTCACTTACTTTACTGCCTGGTAAATGTCCGCCGGTACCAACCTTTGCACCCTGTCCACCTTTAAAATGGAATGCCTGAATATTTTTTAGTTTTTCCCAACTAAAACCAAACTCGGCAGAAGCAAGCTCGTAAAAATAACGTGAGTTGTTTTCTTTTTCTTCCGGAAGCATTCCGCCCTCACCCGAACAAATTCCCGTGTCGGCCATTTCCGCACCTTTAGCTAAGGAGATTTTCGCCTCTTTTGAAAGAGCGCCGAAAGACATATCGGAAACAAAAATTGGCATTTCCAATTCAAGTGGTTTTTTTGCTTTTTTTCCAATTATCACTTTTGTGTTTACTTCATCTTCGTCCATCAAAGGTTTCTTTGCAAATTGAGCGGGAAGAATTTGAATATTTTCCCACTTTGGTAAAGTATTTCTGTCAACTCCCATTGCAGTCGAAGGACCATGATGCCCGGTTTTACTCAACCCGTTTTGAGCTAATTGTTTTATGTAGTAAGTGTAAGGCTCCGTGTCTTCGGGATGAGTGTCAATATATTCTCCCAAGTATTCTCCGGAATTAAAACGCGATGGTAACTTTATTTCAAATGCTTTTACCTCATCTTCATCTATGTAAACCGAACCGTTTTCAATTATAGATTTAAATTTGTGAAGAGCTTCAGATGGATTGTACTCACTTATACCGCTTTCATATTTGTAATCCCAAAAATGTAGTCCGCAAATTAGATTGTCACCGTCAACGTAACCGTCACTTAACAACGCTCCTCTGTGCAAGCATCTTCCGTAAAGAACAGAGACGTTATCATCATATTTAATTATTACAAGATCTGTGTTTAGAACTTTTGCGTGAGTCGGTGTTTTTTCTTTAAGTGTAGTCAGATCACATACTTTTATAGGTTTGGTTAAACTTTTCATAATGCTATTTATTTTTATAAAATGTAGTAATAATAAATTAACTAAAACTTTTAACTGTTTCTATTATTTTGAAATGATTTATCGGATATGTGACAGAGTTAACTTTAAAAAAAAATATCTCTATTGGGAATTGAATTTATAATAGAATTGATTCAATAAAACGAAACAACATAATCTATGAACTTTCCATTTTTATAATTAAACTTTGCACTGAAGAACTTATCCAGGTTTAACCATTCTAAAAATATTTTATCACCGCCCCATAGATTTAGAGATGTAAGTTTTTCATTTGGTATCCACTCAAGTTTACCTTCCGGTGAGTCTATTAAGTTGCCTTCGAAATTGGTGATAACAAAAACGAAAACGTACCAGTCATCAACACCATCAAAATTAGGGAATGTAATAAATCCTTTTAATTTTGGATTTTTAACGGTAAGACCGGATTCTTCTTTAAGTTCTCTTATTGCACATTCTTCAGGAGTTTCTCCCAATTCAAATTTGCCGCCAAGTCCGTTCCATTTGCCTTCGTGATAATCGTTTTCTTTTTTATTTCGATAGAGCATTAATGTTTTATTTGTAGAATTGTCTTTTACGTAACAAAGAGTGGCTAATTTCATTGATTAAAACTATTCCGCTAAATATTTTTCTGGTACAAGATAATTTTTTAGGTAATCGGCTAGACCATCTTCAAGAGATGTAATTTCTTTTTTGTAGCCAGCGTTTTTAATCTTATCGATTTTGGCTTCGGTAAAATATTGATATTTTTTTAACAGGTGTTTAGGCATGTCAATGTATTCAATATTTACAGGCTTATTTATGCTTTTAAAGATAGAGTAAACCAAATCATTCCAGGTTCTTGCTTTTCCTGAGCCCACATTGTACAAACCATTTTTGTCACGGTTAGTTAAAAAGTGAAGTGTCATATCCACAGCGTCTTTTACATAAATAAAATCTCTCTTCTGCTCTCCGTCTTTGTAATCAGGATTCATCGATTTGAAAAGTTTAACCTTTCCAGTGTCTTTAACCTGTTCAAAAGCTTTGTGCACTACGCTTCTCATATCTCCTTTGTGATATTCATTTGGTCCGTAAACATTGAAGTATTTAATACCGACAATATTTTTAAAAGCATCTTCTCTTACAGCCCAAATATCAAAAAGTGCTTTTGAGTAACCGTACATATTTAACGGTCTGAGTTGAGAGCAGTTTGATTCGTTATCGTTAAAACCGAGATTGCCGTCCCCGTAAGTTGCAGCCGAAGAAGCATAAATAAAACGAATGTTATTTTTCAAACAAAATTTAGCGAGTGTTTTTGTGAACAGGTAATTATTTGTATAAAGAAGATCTGCGTTTTTTTCCGTAGTAGAAGAATTTGCCCCAAGGTGAATTATTGCTTCAATAAAATATTTATTACCTTCTTCTATTTTTTTGATAAATATATCCTTATGGACATAATCGTTAAACTTTAAACCTACAAGATTTTTCCACTTTTCGGTTGTATCCAATTCATCAACAATAAGTAAATTGTTGTGACCTTCTTGATTTAATCTCCAAACAATTGCGCTGCCAATAAATCCCGCTCCGCCGGTTACAACTATCATTTTATCTCTTTACCAGTATATGTTTTTAATAGAAAGCAATTTAATTATATTTATATTTCTTTACAAAACGAATTCAACAGAGAAAAAATATAAATATAAAGTTGATGGATAATATTAATAAAATAAAAAAAATATTAGACCAAAGAATTATGGTGCTTGACGGTGCAATGGGTACTATGATTCAACGACAAGGACTTGAAGAAATAGATTTTAGGGGTGAAAAATTTAAAGATCATCCTTACGATTTAAAAGGCAATAACGATATTCTTTCTATCACTCAGCCTGAAATAATAAAGAATATACATCGTGAATATTTTAATGCCGGGGCTGATATTGTTGAAACAAACACCTTCAACGGAACATCAATCTCACAAGAAGATTATCACACCGAAGAGTATGTATATGATATACATTTTTCTGCAGCTAAAATTGCAAAAGAAGTTGCTGAAGAGTTTAACAATAAAGATAATAACAAACCACGCTTTGTCGCAGGTGCTTTGGGTCCTACGAACAAAACACTTTCTCTTTCTCCTGACGTTAACAACCCGGGTTTCAGAACCGTTACTTTCGATCAAATGATGAAATCTTATTATGATACCGCAAGAGCGCTTATAGACGGCGGTGTTGATATTTTAATTATCGAAACTATCTTTGATACCCTAAACGCAAAAGCTGCAATTTATGCTGTTGATAAAATTTGTTCAGAGAAAGGAATAAATCTTCCAATAATGATTAGCGGAACTATTATTGACCAAAGCGGAAGAACACTCTCTGGACAAACAACAGAAGCTTTTTGGATTTCAATTGCTCACACAAAAAATCTTTTAAGTGTTGGTCTTAACTGTTCGCTTGGGGCAGAGCAAATGAGACCTTTTGTTGAAGAGTTTTCAAATATTGCAAATGTATATTTGTCCGTTTATCCAAATGCGGGTTTACCCAATGAAATGGGTGAATATGATGAAACACCAAAAATAACTTCAGGTATATTAGAAGAATTTGCCGAGAGCGGATTTATAAATCTTGTAGGTGGTTGTTGCGGAACAACACCAGCACACATAAAAGCAATTTCCGAAAAGGTGAAAAAATTCAAACCGAGAATCATTCCCCAACAAGAGCCGTTTTTAAGATTAAGCGGGCTTGAACCAGTTGTTGTTAGACCTGAAACAAACTTTGTAAACATAGGCGAAAGAACTAATGTAGCCGGGTCTAAAAAATTTGCTCGTTTAATAAAAGAAGAAAACTATGAAGAAGCTTTATCGGTAGCTCGTCACCAGGTTGAAGGTGGTGCTCAATTGATAGATATAAACATGGATGAGGGGATGATAGAGTCTGAAGTTGTAATGACAAAGTTTCTTAATCTAATTGCAACAGAACCCGATATTGCTAAACTCCCGATTATATTGGATTCCTCAAAATGGAGTGTAATAAAAGCAGGATTAAAATGTCTGCAGGGTAAAGGAATAGTCAATTCAATAAGCTTAAAAGAGGGTGAAGAAGAATTTATAAATCACGCAAAAGTAATTCTTCAATTTGGCGCTGCTGTAATTGTTATGGCATTTGATGAAAATGGACAGGCAGATACATTCGAACGCAAAATAAAAATATGTGAAAGAGCCTATGAAATATTAACCAAACAAGTCGGCTTTGCACCGCAGGACATAATATTTGATCCCAATATTTTAACAATTGCAACTGGTATGGATGAACATAACAACTATGCCGTAAATTACATTGAAGCAGCAAAATGGATTAAACGAAATTTACCCTTAGCAAAAGTAAGCGGTGGTGTAAGCAATTTATCTTTTTCTTTCAGAGGTAATAGCGTAGTAAGAGAAGCAATGCATTCGGCATTTCTTTATCATGCTATAAAAGCCGGTATGGATATGGGAATTGTAAATGCGGGACAGTTAGAAATTTACGAAGAAATACCAAAAGACTTATTAGTATTGGTTGAAGATGTTATTTTTAACAGAAAAAAAGAAGCTACCGAAAATCTTTTAGAATATGCAGAAACGGTTAAAGGTAAAAACAAAGGCGAGACAAAAAGCGAAGAGTGGAGAGATTTTCCTGTTGAAGAAAGATTAACGCACTCACTTGTAAAAGGGATAGTTGATTACATTGAGCAGGACACTGAAGAGGCTCGAAAAAATTATTCCAAACCGATTGAAGTAATCGAGGGCCCATTGATGGACGGAATGCGTGTAGTCGGAGACTTATTTGGCTCTGGAAAAATGTTTTTACCTCAGGTTATAAAAAGTGCAAGAGTCATGAAAAAAGCTGTTGCATATTTAAACCCTTTCATAGAAGTAGAAAAACAAAATTCAAAAAGCAGTTCGAAAAAACGCATAAAAATATTATTAGCAACTGTAAAGGGTGATGTTCACGACATAGGTAAAAATATAGTCGGTGTTGTTTTGGGATGCAACAACTATAATATTATCGACCTTGGTGTTATGGTGCCTTCTGATAAAATTTTGCAAACAGCTATCGATGAAAACGTTGATATAATAGGGCTAAGCGGACTTATCACTCCCTCGCTTGACGAAATGGTACACGTTGCAAAAGAGATGGAAAGAAGAGGGTTAAAAAAACCGCTGCTGATTGGAGGGGCAACAACTTCAAGAATTCATACTGCTGTTAAGATTACACCGAATTATAGCGGAAGTACAATCCATGTTCTTGATGCATCTATAAGTGTCCCTATCATAAGCAATCTTTTGAATATAAATAAGAAAGAACAAGAAAATTTTATTAATAAATATAAAAGCAAATACGAAGAACTCAGGACAAATTATCTACGAAGAAGGTCTGAAAAAAATCTTATAACATTGGACGAAGCGAGAAACAATTTATTTAAAATAAACTGGAACGAAGCAAAGATAAAAACACCCAACAATCTGGGAGTAATAAAATTAAATAATTATTCCTTAAAAGAAATAGCCGAATATATTGATTGGACTCCCTTCTTTTTAACATGGGAAATGAAGGGAAGATATCCCCAAATATTTGAAAACAAAAGGCTTGGCACTGAAGCAAAGAAATTATTTAATGATGCAAATAAACTACTCGATAAAATAATTAGAGATAAACTGTTAACCGCAAATGGTGTTGTTGGTGTTTTTCATGCAAACTCAGTTAATTTTGACGATATAGAAATTTATTCTAATGAAAAAAGAGAAGGTGCTTTAACAATTCTGCACACATTAAGACAGCAAATCCAAAAATCTAAAAATAAGCCTAATATCGCACTTGCTGATTTTATAGCTCCAAAAGAAACTGGCAAGAACGATTATATCGGTGCATTTGCTGTTACAACAGGAATCGGTTTGGAAAAGATAGTAGATAAATTTGAAAAAGAAAACGACGATTATAACAGCATTTTAGCCAAAGCTTTAGCAGATAGACTTGTAGAAGCATTTACCGAGTTGTTGCACGAAAAAGTAAGAAAAGAATATTGGGGTTATTCATCCGAAGAAAACCTTACAAATGAAGAAAAGATAAAAGAGAAATATAAAGGAATTCGTCCGGCTCCTGGTTATCCATCGCAACCCGACCATACAGAAAAACCAATCATTTTTGATTTATTGAATGTAACTGAAAACACAGGAATAACACTTACAGAAAGTTTGGTTATGTATCCGGCGGCAAGTGTCTGCGGACTTTATTTTTCACACCCTGAATCAAAATATTTTAATGTAGGCAAATTGAGCAAAGATCAAATTCTGGACTATCACCGGCGCAAAGGTATGAGCGTTGCCGAAGTTGAAAAATGGCTCGGTGTTAATTTAGTTTATTGATTGTAATTTTGTTCCAATTTCATCCACATTTTTGAACAACTTATAATACAATTTAACCATTCAGCACAATAATTAATTATTCTGTATTATAATTAATGATATTTTGATTCCGAAATTTAGATGAATATATTGAATATAAAACTAATTGTAACTCACAATTTTTTTTAAAGTCAAAAGGAAAAAAAACATAGGAATAAAAATGAAACTAAGAGAAAATTTAAAAAAGATACTTTCCATATTTGGTGTTTTGGCTGTTGGAATAATATTAATGATTGCTCTTGGTTCGACGGAAAAAGAAAGTAACAAGAGAGAATTAAAACCCGAAGTAAGAACAGTAGAAACTCAAATAGTAACTTTTGGAAATATTAATCTTGAGATAACAGGCTACGGAGCAATTCAATCACAAAACGAATTAAACGTTGTTTCCGAAGCATCCGGTAAAGTTATGTTTGCCAAAAATAACTTAAAAAACGGTACCTTCGTTAAAAAGGGAGAGACAGTACTTATCATTGACCAAAGAGAAGTTGAAAACACACTTTATTCTCTTCGTTCAAATTATTTAAAGGCTATAGCATCCCTTTTGGCCGAGATGAAAATAGAAAATGTAAATATTTACAAAAAATGGTCCGATTATTTTGAATCTATTGATATTAAAAAACCTATTCCGGAACTTCCCTACAATTTAACTTCAAGAGAAAAAATCAAACTCAGCGCAAGAGATATTCTTACAAAATTTTATGCTGTTAAAAATCAGGAGATACTCCTTACAAAATATAAAATAACAGCACCTTTTGACGGGTTTTTGAAATCAAACGGAATAATTAAAAACAGTATAATCTCAAAAGGAATGAAGCTGTTCAAAATTACGGATGCTAAAAACCTTGAAGTAGCTATTCCTTTGTTGGTTGAAGATATAAACTTGATAGATTTTTTTAAAAAAATAACTGCTACTCTTTACTCGGAAAAAAGCGATGATATTATTAATGGACGTATAATAAGAAAAGAATCAATCTTAAAGAGAAACACTCAAACGTTGGATGTTTTTGTTGCATTTAAAAATGACAAACTAAACACCTACTTTTTGCCCGGTAACTATATTCGTGTTGATATACAAGGGAAATACCTAAAAAACGTTGCACGTATACCAAGATATTTAGTAGATAACAACAGCTTTATTTACACAATGGTTAACGGTAAATTAGCCCACAGCAAGGTTGATGTAATTACAATACAGAATGATTATGCAATCATCAGAAATACAATTCCTAAAGAGACCGAGATAGTAAAAACTATACTTCAAAAACCTTTGCTTGGCATGGGGTTAAAATCTTCAAGTGAATCTTTAAAAATTAACAATGACAGTCCGAATATAAATGCAACAACAGTCGGCGAGTTCTGATAATAAAAACAAACAAAAAGTAAAACTATGTTAGAGCGATTTTTAAGATATTTTATCAAGCACTCTGTTATTACAAACTGGGTAATGATAATAATCTGTATTGCCGGAATTTTTGGTCTATACAACCTCAATAAAAGAATTGATCCTAAATTAAAAGTTGACAGAATAGAAATCGATGTACCTTATCCCGGTGCATCCGCAGTTGAAGTAGAAGAAGGGATTGTAATAAAAATAGAAGAAAGCCTTATGGGTCTTGAGGGTATTGAAAAAGTAACTTCAAATTCAAGAGATAATTTCGGTTCGCTAGATGTTGAAATAACTCCTGGCTATGACATGAACAAAGCGATACAGGATATTAAGAATGCCGTAAATTCAATCAGTTCATATCCTATTGATGCAGAAAAACCGGTTGTGTATCAAACCACACAATGGAACAGGGCAATAATGCTCAGCATTTACGGACCATCTGATCTTTTCACCTTAAAAAAAATAGTTGATGAATTTAGGGATGACTTATTAAAAACAGGGAAGATCTCTAAATTCAGAATTTGGGGAATTCCTCGTAGAGAATTTTCAATTGAAGTTTCTCCACAGGATTTAATCAGATATAAATTAACAATTAATGATATAACCCAGGCAATCAGAAATTCAAATTTAAATCTTTCTTCCGGTTCGGTTTTAACACAGCAGGAAGAAATATTAATTAGAACGTATAACAAGAAATATCAGGCTGTTGATTTAGAAAACATAGAGATAACATCCAACATAGACGGACAGAAAATACACCTTTCTGATATTTGCAAGGTGCAGGAACAGTGGCCCGAAAACAGATTTTATTCCGAATACAACGGTAAGCGTTCTGTTGGTTTTAATGTGATGTATAATAACAACGAAGATGTTGTTGAAATAGTCAAAATTACTGAAGACCTTGCCAAACAATATGAGGTAAAATACGGTGGACTGGTTAACTTCAAAACCTTTATAAAAGAAACCGATAATCTGGAAGAAAGAATTGATTTGATGACACAAAACGGGATTATTGGTTTGGTTTTGGTTCTTGTGCTTTTGGGAATTTTCCTAAACAGCCGTCTTTCCTTCTGGGTCGCACTCGGGATCCCGATATCATTATTGGGTATGTTTTTTGTCCTTTGGGTTCTTAACATAAGCATAAACGAAATGAGTCTCTTCGGGGTTATTTTGGTAATAGGTATCCTGGTTGATGACGGAATAATCATTGGAGAAAGCATTTATACCCAGTGGGAAAAACACGGAAAAGATCCTGTTCAAGCAGCTATTGACGGAACCAAGGATGTAATTAAACCTGTAACCATTTCCATATTGACAACAATGGTAGCATTTGTACCGTACTTTTATTTTTATGGAATGCTTGGCAAATACGTTTGGCAGATTGCTGCCATAGTTATTATTTCTCTTGCTTTTTCAATGCTTGAAGCGGCAATGATTCTACCTGCACATATAGCTCATTCTAAAGCGCTTCACAAAAATGAAAAATCTAACAACCTACTTGCCCGCCTAAGAAAATCAACCAACAAAGTAGTCGATTTATTATTAACAAAGGTTTATGCAAAAGTCTTAAAATTCAGCTTAAAAAACAGATGGGTTGTCGCAACCACAATAATTGCAATAATATTAATTATTGTAGGATTATTTCAAGGTTCACATGTTCGTGCCCAATTTTTTCCTTCAATTGAACCCCCTTATGCAAGAATTCGGGCTGAAGTTCCTGCCGGTATGTCAGCGGATGTTGCTAATAAAATAAGATATGATCTAATTAATAAATCACTTGCTTTTTCTGAGATTTGGAAAGATTCTTCTGCGGGAAGAGTGGACCCGATAGTAAACTTCACTTCTTGGATGAACGGAGGAACGATAAACATTTTCTTTGTGCTTCCTAAATCAGATAAGCGGGATTATACAATCGGACAATTTTCCGATGCATTGAGCGAATATATTGGGACAATACCCGAAGTAGAAAACATTACTGTTGGTGGGTGGAATTTTGGAGGAACTCCAATATCAGTAAAATTCCAGAGTGCGGATTATACACAGCTATTTAAAGCAAAGGAATTGCTTAAAGAAGAATTGAAAAAAATTGACGGGGTTAAAAATATAAGAGATGACACTCCTCTTGGTAATAAAGAATTTATAATAACATTAAAACCTAAAGGGCAGGCTCTCGGTTTTACTCTACGCGATTTAACAACACAGCTTAGACAGGGATTTTACGGACAGGAAGTAATGAGACTTCAAAGAGGCAGGGACGAGATAAAAGTATGGGTACGATTTACAAAAGACAGCAGAAGGTCTATCTCACAAATTGAAAACCTAAAAGTAAGAACACCTGGAAACGAATATGTTCAATTTAAAGAGGTTGCTGAATTTAAAATTAAAAGAGGGCTGAGAAGAATTAGGCACGAAAACGGTAAACGTTCGATTTCTATTTTTGCAAACTTGGATTATTCAAAAAACGATCAGGCAGTTGTACTTAAAGAACTAAACGATATAATTGTACCTAAAATACTCTCCCAGGTTGAAGGAGTAACAAGAAGCTACGGCGGGCAATCTGAGGAAGTTTCTAAGATGCTTAATTCTATGGTTTACTCAATGACAATTGCATTGTTAGTTATGTTTACAATTTTAATATTCCTTTTAAAATCATATTTACAAACTTTACTTGTTATGAGTTTGATTCCGCTGGGAATAATAGGTGCTGTTATAGGGCATTTTATTATAGGTATACCGATATCAATACTTTCATTTTTAGGTATAGTAGCACTTGCGGGAATAATTATTAACGATTCCGTAGTATTGATTGATAAGTATAACAAGCTATTAAAGAAAGGAGAAGAACTAAAAGAAGCTCTCTTCAATGCAGGTATGATTAGATTCAGACCAATTATACTTACAACAATAACAACTGCCGGGGGTTTGGCTCCCATAATATTATTAAAAAGTGAACAAGGTCAGTTCCTTGTTCCGATGGCTGTGTCAGTCGCATTCGGATTAATATTCGGTACATTCTTAACGCTTATATTTTTACCTTCTATGCTTTATATTATAAATGATGTAAAAACTTTCGTATTTAGTAAAATCGGGAAGATACAAACAGAGCCGGCGTAAATAAAGGAAAAACGAATATCGATTAACGATTTAATAATTCAAATTTTTTAATTTGTTAATTGTTTTTCAGTGTTAAATTAAAACTAATCTTTTTTATTCAAACCTAATTCCAACTTATTCTATTTGTTTGTAATTTTGACAGAGGTATTCAAAATATTCAAATAGAATAATAGTGAAAACAACAACTAACCGGCAAAACCCCAAAGAAGAAAAAAAATCTTTTTCACAAGTTCTTAAAGATTCTTTTAAAGAACTGAAAGAAACCTCGATAGCATTTGTAAAAGCGCCCAAGGCATTGTGGGGCGTTAATGTTCCCTATGTTTTAGAGGGACTTGTTTATTTCGGAGTGCTCACAATACTCGGGAAATACAGTTCAGAAAATATAAACTTAAACGACGCACAAGCGGGTCTTGTTTACAGTTTTTTAACCGGGGGAATTACTTTTGCAATGCTCGTTCTCGGCGGTCTTTCTGATAAACTCGGTGTGCGTAAATCTTTAATTATTTCATTTCTTGTTCTAATTTTAGGTCGTTTACTCGTTGCTGTTTCCGGTTCATTCGGAATGCAGAGCGGTTTGTGGTCGCCAATGTTTATCACAATGACCACGGGTTTGTTTTTTGTAATGATTGCTTACGGTCTATACCAACCCGCTGCTTATGCCGCAGTAAAAAGATACACAACACCAAAAACCGCAGCTATGGGTTATGCAGCAATTTACGGCTTTATGAATCTCGGTGCATTTTTCTCAGGATTTATCTCCTCACTTACGCGCCCCCATTTTATTGATACTTTTCCACCTAACGGATTAACCTCTGTCTTTTGGGTTTATGTGATGATAACTTTTATTGCACTTGTTTTAACCCTTATGCTGATAACAAAAAAATCCGATAAAGATGCAGTAGATGTTGTGAAAGCTGCCGGCAATGAAGGAGAAGAAAAAGAAGAGGATAAATCAAAAGAAAAAATAAACAACACAAAATTATTTGTCTTTGGTATTTTAATGGTTGCCTCTTTTCTTTTATCCGGATTCGGTATTAAAAACCCTATTAATTTTATTTTCAGTTTTTCGTTATTAGGTCTTTCTATTACTATTGATTTCTTTTTTACTATTGCCATTATCCTTTTTGCAATCACTATTTTTGAATACCTGAGAAGAAGACCTTATCATCCCTTCAGAGATAAAAGATTTACATTTTTCATTTTTGTGCTAATACCTGTGCAGACTCTTTTTGCACACAACTGGCTTACACTCCCTTATTATTTAGACCGTGCCTTTCAAGGCTCTGTTGTCAGCGAGTACTTTGAAATATTTTCAAACTTAAATCCAATTTTGGTTTTTCTTTTTGCCCCCATTGTTGCGGGCTTAACCGCAAAAGCCGATGTCTATAAAATGATGATTTACGGAACGTTTGTTATGGCTATCCCTACATTTCTGTTAGTTCTCGGACCTAATATGTATCTCTTTTTATTATATATATTAATAATGACAATTGGCGAATCTATGTGGCAGCCAAGGTTTCTGCAGTGGATTGCAGAAGTTGCACCAAAGGGAATGGTAGGTCTGTATATGGGCGTAGGACAGTTCCCGTGGTTTTTAACAAAAGTACTTACGGGATTTTATTCCGGCTGGTTCTTAATGAAATATGTTCCGCTCGGTGTTTCTCCTGCAGAAATGAGCACCGAAACAATGTGGTTTTTTTACGGACTGATTGCAATTATAAGTCCGATTGGATTAGTGCTTGCAAAAAAATGGGTGATGAAAGATTTTAAAGTTAAAGCGGAGGTTTAAATAAATGAGAGAAACAAACATTTTTATTTTAATCTTTTTGTCATTACTCTTGTTGAGCTGCGGTAAAGAAATACCCGTTATTAAAGATTTAAGCAAATCAAATTATAAATTAATAGACCAGGATAGTACAGTATTCAATTTCCCAAAAGACTTAAAAGGCAAAAATGTAATAATTTCTTACCTTTTTACAAACTGCCCGGATATTTGTCCGCTTACCACTCACAATATTATCTCAATAAAAGAACAGCTTGACAAAGAAGGAATAACCGATGTTGAGTATGTTGAAATTTCATTCGACCCCGAAAGGGACAGTCCTTCTGTCTTAAAAAATTATGCAAATGTAAGGGGAATAAAATCAAACTCCTGGCATTTTTTAACAGGTAATAAAAAAGTAATTTTTAATTTATTGAATGAATTAAATGTACGGGCTATGCCGGGTGATACAACAATTACATCCAAAGGCGATACTCTTTATTATTTTATACACACAGACAGGATTAGCCTGCTTGACAAACAAGGCAGGTTAAGGAAAAATTTTAACGGTAGCAAAGTGGATAAAGATGAATTAATCAGCTCATTAAAACAGTTGAATTAAAAAATGAAAAAATTAATTCTTTTATTTTTTGCTTTATTGGTTTCTTGCAATAGTGCAGGCAAATTAAAAATTAACGATACCTGGTTTCGTCCCGTAATAAAGGGAATGAACACGGCTCTTTATTTTACTATTGAAAACAACTCTGATAAACAGGACACTCTTTATGCGGTTAGTTCACCAATTTCAGGAATGGTTCACATACACGAGACATTTGTAAAAGATGATATGAAAGGAATGCGTCAGGTAAAATATATTGTTATAAACCCCCGTTCAAAAGTTGAATTTAAACCTGGCGGCTATCACGTAATGGTGATGAACGTAAAAGAGGATTTTAACCTTAATTCTTCGGCTGAGTTCATTCTTTATTTTAAACAAACAGGGAAAATAAAAATTACAACTACAGCAAATAATTATGAAAGAAATTAAAATCAGGTAAACGCAGCTTTTTCCGAAGGCTTAAATTTGTGATAAGTTGTGTCCGCTTATTTAATAATAATTATTTATTTTTGAAACTTTATTGATATTGAAGCATCATATTTAAAATTAAAAAAAGGATAAAAAATGAGCTATTACTTTAACAAAATAGTCGAACAAAATTTTGAAGATGCAATAGAAAAAGTAACCGAAGAATTGCAAAAAGAAGGATTCGGTATATTAACAGAGATTGACGTAAAAGCAACGCTAAAGAAAAAACTGGATGTAGATTTTAGAAAATATAAAATTTTAGGTGCCTGCAATCCCGGCTTTGCACACAAAGCTTTGCTGAGTGAAAACAAAATAGGTACAATGCTTCCGTGTAATGTTGTTGTTCAGGAAAATGACGAAGGAAAAGTTGAAGTATCTGCAGTTGACCCAATGGCATCAATGCAGGCGGTAGAAAATTCGGATTTGAAAAACATTGCAACAGAAATAAGAGCAAAATTAAAGAACGTTATAAATAATTTATGATAATTTCTTTTAAAAATGTTTTTTTGTAAAAATAAGTACGGCTTTTTTAGCCATCTATAATTTATCGCATTTGTTATTTCTGAAAAATTCAACAAACTCTTTATTACATTAGCTAATACTTGAATATTCGTTTTTCATTTGTATAAAAGTTAAAGGAATTTAAAAATGAACACACAGGTTTTAATTGAATTATTTGAAAGAGATTTAACAAGATTAAAAAAAGAATTATCGCTTTACAAAAAAGAAGAAATGATGTGGCTTGTTAAAAGTGAGATAAATAATTCTGCCGGAAATCTTGCATTACACATTATTGGAAATTTGAAAACCTTTATCGGTACAAATCTTGGGGGGACAGGATATATAAGAAACAGGGAAGCAGAGTTTTCCGAAAAGAATATACCTCGCACAAAAACACTAAAAATGATTGACGAAACATTCAAAGTAATTCAATCAACTATCAATAATTTTACTGAAAACGACTTAAATAAGCTATATCCTGTACAGGTATTTAAAAATAAAAAAGAGATGACAAACGAATATTTCCTCATTCATTTGTACGGGCATTTAAATTATCATCTCGGTCAAATAAATTATCACAGAAGATTAATACAAAATAATGAGTAAACTGATATTTGTATATAATGCAGACAGCGGTCTTTTTAATTTGTTAACCGATACGGCTCATAAACTTCTTTCACCTGAAACATACAGCTGCAATTTATGTGCAATTACTTATGGTTCATTCGGAATGAAAAAAGATTGGAAAGAATTTCTTAAAAGTATAGACGTTCCTGTGGAATTTCTTCATAGAAATGAATTAAAAAAGAAATATGGAATATCGAACATAAATTTGCCTGCCATTTTAATCAAAGAAGAAAACGAACCTAAATTGTGGATAAACTCCGAATCGATAAACTTATGCAAAAGCATTGATGATTTAATACAATTAATCACAAATAAATTGCAAAGTAAAAATTTTAGAGCCGAACTTCGTTTATCTTCATAAAGAAAAACGATAGTTATAAATATTTTTTTATAAATTCATATTCACATTTCGAATATATTTGTTAAGTGTATGAGTAAAGAAAACAGCAGACCCAAATGGGATGAATACTTTTTGAAACTTGCAATGCTCGCTTCCGAAAGGTCAACCTGTCCGCGTATGCACTGCGGATGCGTTTTGGTTAAAGACAGGTTTGTGCTTGCAACTGGTTATAACGGTTCTCTTCCGCATCAGCCGCACTGTGAAGATGTCGGCTGTTTAATTGTCGATAATCACTGTGTAAGGACAAATCACGCAGAGATAAACGCATTGGTTCAGGCTACGGTGCACGGAATTTCAACAAAAGGATCAACGGCATATATTACAAATATGTCGTGTACTACGTGCTCAAAAGCACTTATAGCAGCTGGTATTAAAAGAGTGGTTGTTTTTTCTGATTTTCACGATACACTTGCAACAAAGTTTTACAATGAATCAGGTGTGGAAATCAAAAATTTGGGAATGCCGGACAAAGAGATAAAATACAATTTGAAAGACTACTCTTCAGCGAGAAAGACCAAAAATTCGAAGTAAAGAAAAATTTAATCTCTGAAATTTTTTTCTTGCTTCTACGAGCCTCAATTCTTAATTTATTTTATAAGCCAAACGTACTTATTAAAAAATCTTTTTTTAACAAACATACGGAGGTCTTAAATGCACACAAAAAAATTCTGGATCACATTGGTAGTAGTTTTTGTTGTGATGGAAGTTTTAAACTTTCTTATCCATGGTGTAATGCTTGCAGAGACTTATGCAAGTGAACCACTTAAAAGTGTGTTCCGTTCTAAGGAGGAGATGGAGGGTATGATGTGGATTATGTGGTTGATGGATATAGTTTATGCTTATTTCTTCTGCTTCTTCTTTGCTAAAGGCTACGAGAACAAAGGAATTGGCGAAGGATTAAGATTCGGATTATATATCGGTCTGTTCTTTTCACTGACATTCGCATTCAGCTCATATGCAATTTATCCGTTAACTTTCGAAATCGTTCTTCAATGGTTTATTTACGGATTGATTATAAGTTTAATTATGGGAGTTGTTGCATCACTTCTTTACAAACCGGCTGCCGAAGTATCCGAATAAGAGGGAGAATATTTCGGATTTTTTAATGGCTGTCTTTTCAGGCAGCCATTTTTTTAGTGTATTTATTAAATGACCATTGAGTCAATAAATTAAATATTTATGCTACGGAACTTAGAAGTTCTTCTTCAACTACTTTCTTTAAAGTTTCTTTAGGTAAAGCACCCACCTTCATTTGCGGTTGACCTTCTTTAGGAACAAATAAAAGCGAAGGTATGCTTCTAATACCGAAAGCTCCACCGATTTCTTGTTCTTCATCTGTATTAACTTTATAAAAATTAACTTTGCCTTTATATTCTTCCGAAAGTTCATCAATTATTGGGCCTACAACCTTGCACGGCCCGCACCACGGTGCCCAGAAATCAATTACGCAGGGTAAATCTCCTTCAAACTTCCACTCTTTATTTTTTTCGTAGTTAAAAACTTTTTTCAAAAAAGTTTCTTTAGTTAAATGTTCAGCCATTATTATCTCCTTTGCATTTATATATTTATGATCATTTATTCTTTTCAAAAGATATCCAAGCAACAATACCGCCTTTCATGTGAGCGCTTTTAAATCCGTTATTCTTTAATATATAAGCTGCACTCAAACTTCTAACACCAGAATGGCAATAGCATATAATTTCCTTATCTATGTGTTCTTTCAACTTTTCAACGCCGTGTTTCAAATCGTGCAAAGGAATATGGATAGAACCTTGTATCACTTTTAATCTTCTTTCCATATGTGTACGTACATCAAGCAGAATAGTATTCTTTTCATTTTCTAATCTTTCCTTTGTTTCTGCTATATTATAATTCACAACTTCTTTCCTATAATTTGTTTGTCTTTTGAAATACCATAGAAAAAATATTCCTGCAACCCCTAAAACGATTAAAATTGCTGCTATCAATATGATTGCTCCTTTTTAATTATACATGTAATGCTTAATGAAAAGAAAGGATTCGGATATTAGAATAAAAAGTTAGTTTAATTTATTAAGAAAATGGCTTTTATAGTTACTTATGATACTGAATAATTGATTTATTTCAATAACACCATTTTTTTTGATTGAATAAATTCATTAACCTGCAGTACGTAAAAATATACCGTTACCTTCTGTGCCTACAATGATTCTTAATGGATTATTAGGGTCAACCGTAATTGATCTGAAAACCTGGTCTGCATCTGTGTTGGCAGAATCCGGACCATTGATTAGGCTGGCTGATCCGATTATATTACCGGCACAGTTACTTTGAGAAAATAAATTACTATTAACTAAAAGAAGAATTAAAAGTATTATTATCATATAAAATTTTGTCAAGATATTATTCCTACACTTTATAAAACATAACTACGTTGTGGCACTTGTTATATGCAATTTTTAATTACTGATAATTTATTAATAACTTTTGTAATTTTTCTTTAAACTTTTCTTGACCGCTTGATCCAGGAAAATCAATCATTCCAGTATTTACAATATTGAATCCCTCATTTATTAGAGGAGTAAAACAAACATCATAAACTGGCTTAGATATTAAAATAATTTTTGTTTTCTCATTTACTAAGTTTTTAATTTTCTCTTTAAGAGATGGTAAAGCTTCTTTAATTTTATTCTTTTTATATGATTGAGAATTATTTTCCATTGGTTGATCAGTAGAATCAATTAAGTAAAATTCGTCTTCTTTAAACTTTTCCAGAAATTTTTTCTTTTGTAATCTTACAACTTTTGCAACAGTGTAATCTTTAGGATAGAGAACTTTCATAGTTTCGAGGAAAAGACTATCAGCAGTCAAAACATTTTCAAAATAAAAGAAACGATCAGAATCTTCTTTTGGAGGAGCTTCAGCAACAAATAGATATTTTATTTTTTCAGGCTTATACTTTAATCTTGCTGATGTAATTTTATTATTCATCAATACCTCTTTTTACTTATAGCATATAATGGCGTGGCTTTTCACCCGCCTGCCCGCCGAAGCGAAGCGTAGGAGGGTCTGCCCCGAATAGCAATGCCGAATAAAAAATTACTGCCAATATATTTTAACAAATTTATTTAATAGAACACTTGTCCGCCTCTGGCGGAATGTTACAAGCAATGCTACCTTTTTAACCTAACCCAAATTACACAAATGCCGAACACATTGGCGCGTCCTTGTTGATTTGCTTTGTTAGGCATATCATTTCTTGAGCCAGAAGCCGAGGATAGTTCCAATGGAACCATACGCCCAATTCTGAGTTCCGTCCGAGTACGTGCCTGTCAGAATCGTATAAACAGAACTGGCCAAAACTATAAATGAAACCAATACCATCATAGTGATGCGAACATTGACCTCAATGTTTGTTTCATCTTTGCGTTTTACGGTGCCTGCAAACGGAATCAACAAACCGAGGTTAACTGTCTTACCGGGCCTGATGAATCGGTATGCAACAATGGCCAATAAGACGATCGTGAAGGCGATAATCGGATGTAGTTCGTGAAGTTCAAACAGTGGCATATTTCTCTCCTTAATGCATAACGGCGTTGTGCCTAAGCCGAAGCCCATAATTTATGCTGAGCTTGTCGAAGCACAACAACTTTACATTTTTAAATAACTTTTTAATTGAAATAAACTTTCATTTCAAACTTTATTTTTACCTCTTTCATATGCTTGCCAATCATTCCCACTAGTTTCATTGTGGCCATTATCATATGTATTATAGAGCCCAATATAATAAGACTCCAATTCATTCAATTTTTCTTTTGTAACATTTTCTTTTAATATTTTCCAGGTAGCATATGATGCTCCATTTTTAAAAGGTCCACTTCCATTATTTCTATGTTCTTTCCAACGGGTTTCAGGATTACCTGTTGTTTGTCCTATATATGGCTTTTTTTCAACAGTGTCTATTCCTAAATATATACAAGCAAGCTCTAGATTTCTTTTTAACTTGTTTTGATTGGATGGCTGCATCCTTTTCAATTCTTTAGTTTGCATTTTCATTAGAGCTTCTACTGAAATTTTTAAAGGAATTCTGCCATAAGCATTTTCAGGAGCAACCCTAGAATAATAGTTTGCCGCAATTTGACGAAATTGTCCGTAAAGATAAATTTTTTCAGAATTGTTTTCTTGGCCTTCATAAATATCTTGTAAAACAATTGCTCTTTTCCAGCATA
>JACZTL010000013.1 GCA_022573715.1 Bacteroidota bacterium | reverse complement strand
TAAAACACAACTGTCGATGATTAAACAAACTGCACTTAACTTGCCTTCGTAAGTGCAGTTTGTAAGTTAATTAATTAGAACGAACACTTGGAACAAAATCTTTAACAAAAACACAATTTCAGAAACCTCAAATTCACCGAACTAAAATGACGGTCGGGTTGAGGCGCTGGTTATGTGTAACTAAAATTAAATTGAATCAACATTTTTTATGATTAAATGTTTGACAATACCATATACTCTGTCTGAATTACGAGCATAGTAACTCTTTTGTAATACGAATAACGAATCAACTTTAAAAATGTTTGGATCATAGGCAAAATGTTTTTTTTCATTTATAACTACACTATCAGTAAATGTATCAATACTTAAGCCTGTTAAAGCACGAGAAGAAGTGCCACGAGTAAGTAATAAATTGCAACCACTTATACAATCTTTATCACTATGAATTTTCTCAATTTTGTGAAATTTGTCTGGGTCCTTAAATTGAATTACAACTTTTAGATTGATAAATATTTCTTTAAATGTACTTGAACCCAAGCTATCTTGATTAAAATTAACAAAGAGGGTATCAGCAATTAAATTATTTGCAGAATCATAAAAATTAATTTCTGGAAATGAAGGCGTTTCGTCTACATAAACTATTTTTTCATTACAACTAATTAGTAATAATGGAATAATTAAAATAAAATATTTCTTCATTTTACACCTTTTAATATTTTACACATAACATATTATTAACCTGCAAGATTGCCGTTTCATATTTCTTGTTATCCTGCAAAAATATTGATTTTAAAATTTATAAATATTTTTATTATTTTCTTAATTACTTTAATTAATATCATAAAACGAACTATTTAACAATTATCCTTCATTTGTACATTACTGATATCTTGCATAATTTGCTGGATATATAAAACATAATCTTTGCAGGATATCATGTCTCAACTTTTAAATAGTGTAAGTACAAATATTAAACTCCGCAATATGAGTAGAAAGACAGAATCTGCTTATATACGGTGGATAAAAGAGTACATCCTTTTTCATCAAAAAAAACATCCTAAGGAATTAAACGAAAAACATATTCAAAGTTTTTTAACTCATCTGGCTGTTAATAAAAATTATGCCCCATCCACCCAAAGCCAGGCCCTCAATGCAATTGTTTTTCTGTATAAAGAAGTTTTGGACCAGCATATCGGGGATTTCAGTTCGTTCAGAAAAGCAAAAGCAAAATTACACATTCCGGTCGTATTTTCTAAAACAGAAGCTAAATTAATAATATCTAATATGCAAGGTGTTCCTAAATTAATTACATCTATTCTTTACGGATCAGGCTTGCGGTTAATGGAAGCTTTGAGGTTAAGAATTCAGGATATAGACTTTGAACAGAATATGATAGTTGTAAGAAATGGTAAAGGAAATAAAGACAGGGTTACTTTACTGCCTGGTTCAGTTAAAGTACAGCTTAGAGAACATATCACTAATAGAAAGAAGATACACAATGATG
This sequence comes from Bacteroidota bacterium, assembly GCA_022573715.1. Classification (GTDB taxonomy): domain Bacteria; phylum Bacteroidota; class Ignavibacteria; order Ignavibacteriales; family Ignavibacteriaceae. Next base: position 74,963 of record JACZTL010000013.1, on the reverse strand, counting down.
ATTTAATAATAAACCGCGGATATACAACCTTACCTTTTGCACTTTCTAAAAAATATCCAAATGCCGATAAAGAATTTATTTGGCAGTATGTTTTTGCTTCAGCTAGGTTTGTAAAAACAGATGAGGGTAAGCTATGCAGGCATCATATTTTTGAATCAACAATTCAGAGGGCGATCAGTGCTGCATTAAAAAAAACTTCTATCTCAAAACACGGAACACCCCACACATTCAGGCATTCCTTCGCTACTCACTTACTCGAGGCAGGGTATGATATCAGAACCGTACAGGAATTGTTAGGTCACAAATCAGTAAAAACCACAATGATATACACTCACGTAATGAATAAAGGCGGGTTTGGTGTAAAAAGTCCTTTAGATTAAATCTTAAATAAAATAAAAATTTTTATTCCATAGATTTGAGTTTAAAGGCGTTGTACCCAGGCTTAAAGCTACCGGCTTTTCTAAGCATTGCTCAGCCTTTTATATTGCTTTTAATTTTTATATTGCATCTATCATAATAATGATATAATTTTGATACAAGCAATGGAGAAAAATATGCCTATAATAAAACCGATATCGGATTTAAGAAATAAATCGAATGAAATTTCAGAGTTAGCACAAAGCTCCAACGAACCAATTTTCATAACTAAAAACGGTGAGGGCAATATGGTAGTTATGTCAATGTCTCATTATTCTAAGATGCAGTTAAAACTTGATTTGCTGTCCAAATTGTCCCTTGCACAAAATCAAAAAGCAGGGAGCAAAAAAGGCAGAACAATTAAACAAGTTATGACGAATATCAGAAAAACTATTGATATCAAAAGATAAATATCAGATAAGATTTCTGAGGATTGCAGAAGAAGATTTCATTGAAATTGTGTCATTTATTGCACATGATAACCCGTCTGCGGCTAACTCAATAGCCGACAAAATTGAAAAGAATTTGGAAATATTATCTGAAAATCCGTTGCTTGGTAGAATACCAAGAGATGAAGAAATAAAAAATATGGGATACCGATACATAATTGTAAAAAATTATATAATCTTTTATTCAATTGAAGGAAGAACAATTCTCATTCATCGTATTTTGCACGGTGTCAGAAATTATAAATCACTGCTTTAATATTTTCGCAAGATAGGAATTTTTATTCCATAGCTTTTAGAATAATTTTAAAAGTAGTTCCTTGTCCCGGGGCGGAATTTTTAACAAAGATTTTGCCATTATGGTAATTCTCAATTATTCTTTTTGATAAGCTTAAACCCAAACCCCAGCCTCTTCTTTTAGTGCTGTAACCTGGTCTAAAAACATCTTTTCTTCTTTTCAGATCAATTCCTTTGCCGTTATCACAAAAATCAATTTCAACATTGTTATTATTGCTTGAGATTTTTATTTCAATTTTGCCATTTTTGTTGCCAATAGCGTCGAGAGCATTTTTAACGAGATTTTCAATAACCCATTCAAATAATTCAGAATTAAGACCTGCACAGATCTTTTTGTTACCCTTAATTATCAAATCAACTTTTTTGCCTGTTTGAGGAAGTCTTCTTTCAAAATACTTAATAACGTTACTAATTTCTTTAAATACATTAGCTTTTTTCAATTCCGGTTTTGAACCGATTTTTGAAAATCTATATGTTATTTTATTTAATTTTTCAACGTCACTTCCAATTTCATCCGATATATCTAAAACTTTATCCCCGTCTTTATAATTTAGCCTAAGCATTTCAACCCACCCCATTAAACTTGAAACCGGGGTGCCGAGTTGATGAGCGGTTTCTTTTGCCATTCCGACCCAAATATTTCTCTGTTCACTTGTTCTAATATTGCTGAAGCCAATATATCCTAAAAATATAAAGAGAGCAGCAATAATTATTTGCAGGTAAGGATAGAATTTTAATCTTGTAATTAAATTAGAATCACCATAATGAATTTTAGTTAAGATAACAGTATCAGCATAAGAAACTATAATTGGATTATGCACTTCATCCATTTTTTTTAGTATTTCAGTAAAGTATTCCTTTCGTTCTTCTTGAGTCATTGAAGAATCGAATGATAAATTTCTAATATTTTCTGAATTAATTAGGTTAATATTATCGTTTGCATCGGTTAGAATAATGGGAAAGTTTATTGGTCTAATTATGTTATCAAAAAGAAAAGTAATATCTACATTCGGTGCAGTTGTGTTAGCGACATATTCAATTCCTTTTGCGTATAACTCTACAATTTCTCTTTCTCTTTGCTGTAATTTTGAGACTAAATCTTGTGTATAATATAAAGTACCGCTTGCAATAATTATTGCCACAAGAATCAGCGAGGTTTTAAGTCTGAGCGATGTTAAACTGCCGGTCATAAATTTATACTTGTGTTATTTATAATCATCTGTAAAGAATGTTTGTTTCCTTTTTGGTCCAACTGATACTATACCGAATTTTGTTTCAGATTTTTCTGAAATAAAATTTAAATAATTTTTAGTCGCTTCAGGTAATTCTGCATAAGATCTACAATCAGAAATGTCTTCATTCCATCCTTCAACGGTTTCATAAATAGGTTTTACCATATTTAGTTTTTCAATATTAGTCGGAAATGTACTTAGTAATTTACCTTCAAATTCATAACCCACACAAACATTTATTTTGTCGAATGAACTTAATACATCTAATTTTGTCAAAGCGGCATAAGTAGTATCGTTTATCATTGACGAATATTTTACTAAACAAGCATCGAACCAACCGCATCTTCTTGGTCTACCGGTTGTTGCTCCGAATTCAGCACCTACTTTTCGTAATTTTTCTCCATCAGCGTTTAACAATTCAGTAGGAAAAGGTCCTTCTCCAACACGAGTTGTGTATGCTTTTACAATACCTATTACAGCATCTATTCTTGTTGGTGAAATACCTGTACCTGTACAAGCCCCGCCGGAAGTTGGATTTGATGATGTAACAAAAGGGTAGGTCCCGTGGTCAACATCAAGCAGTGTGCCTTGTGCACCTTCAAGCAAAACTGATTTACCATCAGTAATTGCCTTATTTAAAAACATTGGTACATCTTTTATATATTTGTCAATTATCTCATCAAATTTCATATATTGTGAAACGATCTCTTCAACATTTAATTCCTTTCTTTCATACACTTTTTTGATAATTATATTTTTCTCTTTTAAGTTTTTTCTTATTTTTTCTTCTAAAATTTTCTTATCTAATAGGTCAACAATTCTTATACCTTTACGTGCGTATTTGTCAATATAACAAGGGCCGATACCCCTCCCGGTTGTTCCAATTTTTGTTGTACTTTCTTCACTAATGTTATCTAACAATTTATGGTATGGCATTATTAAATGCGCATTTTGACTTATAAACAATCTGCCCTCAACTTTAATGTTATTTTTCTCCAAAAACCTTATTTCTTTTAACAATGCTTCCGGGTCAATTACTACGCCGTTGCCAATAACACAAGTAACATCTTCTCTAAGAATTCCCGATGGTATTAAATGTAGTATATATTCATCATCACCAATTTTAATAGTATGTCCTGCATTTGCTCCTCCTTGATAACGCACAACTATATTAAAATTTTCACTTAATATATCTACAATTTTACCTTTACCTTCATCTCCCCATTGAGAGCCGACCAATACAGATACTCCCATTTCTTTTTAACACTCCTTTTTTACTTTTTGGACAAAATAAAACTCCGAATGAACTGATCCGGAGTTTAAGTAACTGAATAATTTTATGAATATTTAATTTTTGTAACTGTCAATAGCTTCTTCAACTGTTTTAAATGTATCAAAAATAGTAATCAATTTAGTAATAATTAAAAGGCTTTCAATTTTATCCGATGCACCGGCTAACTTTAAGTTTCCGTCGCCTTTTTTCATAGTTGTTAAACCACCTATTAACATTCCAAGACCGGAGCTGTTCATAAATTTTACACCTTTTAAATCAACTACTATGTTTTTTTTATTAGAATCCAAATATTTGTGTAACATTTTATTAAAGGTTTTAGTATTATCTCCACCCATAACATTTCCTTTTAATGTAATTATTACTGCCCCGTAACTTTCGCTTGTTTTAATTCTCATAAAATTTCCTCAATTTTCTGTTTAAGTTAATTAGCCAAATTTATTTATGCAAGTTTTAAATAACAATAATACCGTAACATATTTTTTATTTCGGAACAATGTAACTATTAGTTCGTCTAAATAAGCAGATATCTAAAAAAAGGAGATCGGTGCCGGATCCACAAATATTAAAATTGGATGATGATTTTACTTTGGTTAAAAGATTCATTGATGGGGAAGAGTCTGCATTTAATCAATTAGTAGTACGTCACAAAGAAAGGGTTAGAAGCATTATTTATACAACTGTAAATCATACAGATTATATAGATGATATTGCACAGGATGTATTTGTAAAAGTTTATAGAAATTTAAATCGTTTTAGATTTGAATCACAGTTTTCAACGTGGGTTTATAGAATAACAATAAACAAATGCAAAGATCATTTAAGAAAGATAAAAGTAAGAAAAATGTTTACTCCGCTTATGGATTCTTTTGATAAAGCGGATCAATTTAAAAATGAAACTGAAGAATCTAACACATCAGAACTTGTCAGAAATGCAATTTCAAAATTGCCTGAAAAGTTGAAGATGCCTTTGTTACTTAAAGATATAGAGGGATTCAGCTATCAAGAAATTGCTGAATCTGTTCAATGCGAAATTGGTACGGTTAAATCAAGAATTTTTAGGGCACGTGAAAAATTAAAAGAATTTTTAATGCCTTATAAGACGGAGATATTTAAATGAGCAATAAATCAAATAAAGATTACGAATTTTTATCGGCATATTTTGACGGGGAAGTCTCTTTGGAACAGAAACATGAAATTGAAAACAAGCTCGCTTCCTCGGCAGATTTAAGAAATAAATTAAAAGAATTAAAAGAATTAAAAAAGTTAACTAATTTATCTTTTAAACCAATACCGGAGTCTCCGTACTTCGAATCTGTTTTAAATCAAAAAATAAAAGAAAATAAAAAACGGAGGCATAATTTAAGAATCTTTGCGCCTGCATATGGATTTGGTATTCTAACAATTATTGTAATCTTATTATTAAAGTTCAATACAAATATATTAAACAATGTCTTTGATAATCGCAATACAAATATAGCCGGTCTTTATAACAGTAATTTAAAACCTTTACTTTTTGCCACCGATCTTTCAAATGAAGATATATTTAACTTTGCCTTTTACAAACAACTACCTCTTGATAATAATAACAAACAATACTTGCAATTAGGTACAGATGAAAGCGGTAAAGAATATTTTGAAATTAAATGGAATAATTTTGAAAGAAGAAAAAATAATTTAGAAAAATTTTCACTTGCTCTAGAATTAAACGCTGAACAAAAAAACGAAGTTGATTCCATTATAAAGGTATATGCTGAAGAACTTCAGGAACAAATTTTGGTAAACGATAAAAACACATTGGCAGTAAGCCAAAACCTATTTAATTATAACAGGGCTCTTACTGCGGATTTACTTACTTTTGCCGCCAAAGCAAATAAAAATGAATTTATAAAAATTATGCCTGCGGGACTAACAGTTGTAAATAATAAAACTACTCCAATTATTATTAAAGAAATAAGGATAAAGAATAGTGGCTCTACTCATCAGTATGTTTTCTTTAATGAAGATACAATTTTTACGGAATCGTATACAATTGACAAAGAGAAGTTCAAAAAGGAAATAAAACTTTTTAAAGAGAGAGCAAAGAAAAATGCAAAAATATTTAAGAGTTACTCAATTAACATTTTAATTGATAGCAACGTAGCTAAAATTAAAACAAAAAAATATTGGAATGACAGCTTAATTGTTTTTTTAGATTCCAATTCTTTTCATATTAAAGTACCGGTAGTGCCCCATTTTAATATTAAATTACCTTATATGGATAGTCTAATTATTGAACTGGATAAAGCCAGGGAAAATTTCAAAGAATTTTCGTTTTCCTTCCCTAAAAAATTTCCCAAATTTAAAGAAAATTTTAATTTTAATTTTTCTGATTCAATCAGAGATTTTAATTTTAATATTCAGAAATTTGAAATTGATTCTATAATGAAACATAACTTTATTCTTTTGGATTCATTACATTCTAAAAAATGGTACCAATATAAATTCAATGATGATTCGATAAAAATTTTCTTGGATAAAATGCCCAAAATGTTTAAAAAATTTCAATGGTTTGATAGAAATGAGGAAATAAAAAACCTTAAAGAAGAAATGAAAGAATTGAAAAAAGAACTGAAAGAAATGAAGAAAGAATTACAATATTCAAAGAAGAAAATAAAAACATAGATTTAGAAAGAAATTTATCTTTTATTTTAATAATTACTTAAACTATAAATAATACTACCATCCTATAAATAATCCGCTTATATAACTTTTCTTTACAATAAATACAATTTCATATATATTTTCCTTATTATAATTAGTTAGCTTTCGTTAATTACGCTTTATTTAGAAATTTGAATTATAAATTTTTGGAGAAAAATATGAAAGAGTTCAATACCTCTACAAAAGAAATTGGTGATGTAAACGTTGTTTATTTAAATGGTTTTTTAGATGCGCATACCGCACCGGTTTTAGAAGATTCATTTTCATCTTTGGTTAAGCAGAATAAGTATAAGTTAGTAGTCAACCTAAAGGGTCTGGATTATATAAGCAGTGCTGGTCTTGGTGTATTTATGGCATTTATTGAAAAGATGAGGGAAAACAACGGTGATATTAAATTAACATCAATGAATGAAAAAGTGTTTAACATATTTGATTTGCTCGGTTTTCCTCTTTTATACGAGATATTTGACAATGAAGAAGCTGCGGTGAAAAAGTTTTCTGGAGATAAATTGGAAAAATGAATAACAACTTAAATATAAATGAGAACCGTTTAATAGTTAAGAGCAGTACGGCCAATCTAATTACTATTCGAAAATTTATAAACATCAAAGCTAAATCATATGGATTTTCATCAAATGAAATAGAGGATATTGTACTTGCTGTAGATGAGGCTTGCACAAATATTATTGAACATTCATACCACTCTAAACCAAATTTAGATATTGAAATCAGTGTGTCATTTTCTAAAAATAATTTCGTTATAAGAATTATCGATTACGGCGAGACATTTGAATCAAGATCAATTAAAGAGCTAAATTTAGAATTATACCACAAACAAAGGAGGGTAGGTGGTTTAGGTATGTATCTTATGAAATCATTAATGGACGATGTTAGATATACATCAGTTAAAAATAGGTATAACCAAGTTTTACTAACGAAAAAATTAGCACATTAAAAAATGACAGTAGCAGACGGTTTAAAAATAAAAAGAAATTTAAATGCATTAGTTGAGTTTAGCAAAACTATTAACTCCAGCTTGGATTTAAAATTTATTTTAAACAATGTTTTGCTTACTTGCATGGGTAAATTTTTTGCAACAAAGGGTGCTATTGCAATAAATGAAAAAGGTGTTTTAAAAATAATGATATCAAAGGGCGTCTCCACAGATTTCGAAGAAAATTTTCCAGTAATAACTGTAAATGATGTAATTGATGAATCCGGAAAATTTAAAAATATAACTGATTCCGGAAGTTTTGTTTGTGCTGAATTTATTCAAGCTTCTGAAAAACATCTAGGAATAATATTCCTCGGTGAGAAATTGAATAAAACTCTTTATTCAAATGAAGATATACAATTTCTAAAAACTATATTAAATATTTCCGCAACGGCTATTCAAAACTCTATGGTAATAAACGAACTGAAACAAGTTAACAGAACTTTAGATACAAGAATTAACAGGTTAAATTCATTGTTTGAATTAAGCAAAGAGTTCGGGTTGTTTGCCGAATCAACAAAAGTTATTAAACTTCTGGTTTATTCTATAATCGGACAGTTCATGATTTCTAAATATGCCGTATTAATGTTTGAAAAGGATGAAATAAATATTATCGAATCAAAATTTCCTTTGGATGAAATTAAAGGTATTCTTAATGATACAGATATTAAAAGTATTGATTCAGCGGTAGAAAAAAATCAGTTGGAAAATCAATATAAATCTCTTTTTGAAATAGGTGTAGAACAGGTTGTTCCTATGCAGATACAGGGAAAGACCAAAGGATTAATTTTATTGGGCAACAGAATAAACAAACAACAATTTACAGAATCAGATATTGAGTTTATTTATTCGGTAGGTAGTCTTGCAATTATTTCTCTTGAAAACGAAAGATTATTTAAAGAAGAATTAGAAAAACACAAATTAGAGGAAGAATTAGAACTTGCAAGAGAAATTCAAAGAAATCTATTTCCCAGTGAAATAGTGCAACTGAACAATTTTGAAATTTCAGCTGAAAATATTTCATCAAAACAAGTCGGCGGAGATTATTTTGATGTTATTCGGAAAGATGAGGAAAATTGTTATATAGCAATTGCTGATGTTTCCGGCAAAGGTGTTCCTGCAGCTCTGCTTATGGCAAATTTACAAGCTTTCCTAAAATCAGTCTGCAAGCAAGGTGTAAACTTGGTAGAAGGAACTGCGATGATTAATGATTTGATATCCGAAAATGTTACAGGCGGTAAATTTATTACATTTTTCTGGGCATCGATTAATGATAAAAATAGGACAATAAGTTATGTAAATGCAGGGCACAACCCTCCGTTATTGGTCCGCGATGGAAAAATCATTAAACTGAGAAAAGGCGGAATGATACTTGGAGTTATGAAAACAGAGGATCCTTATATTACAGAAACTTTACAATTGCAAAAAAATGATTTACTTGTTTTTTTTACAGATGGCATTACAGAAGCTATGGATAAAAAACAAAATGAATATTCGGATGAAAGGCTTGAAAAGTTAGTGTTGTTGTTAAATAACAAATCATCTAAAGAAGTTTTAAAATTAATTCAGTCTGATGTCAAGAGTTTTACATCAGGGGCAATGCAATCTGATGACATAACTTTGCTTGTTTTAAAAGTTAATTAAAAAATATTAAATGAATATTATTCAAACATTATTTCATCGATACAAGACAAAATTATTTTCAATTTTTTCTTTATTAATATTATCTATTGCTGTAATAAACATTTATTATGTTGTAGAAGTTAATATAACATCAAATGATGAATGTGTGTGGTTACCTAAAAGGGTAAATGCCGATAGCAGTGCTATATATTTCATATTCGTGAAAGAAAACGGAGTAACCTGGAATGCCGGTATTAGAAATGATGATCAGCTTTTAGGTATTGATAATATTCCGACTAAAACAATTTGGCAGGCTCAATTTATCCTTAACAAATTTAAGGGAGGGGAACTTGCCGATTATACTGTTCTGCATAATGGTAAAATACTTAAAACAAAAGTTTATGTAAAAAAACTTCTTGATTTCGGAGATTTAGCTCTAAATCTTTTTGGTCTGTTCTGGTTTATAATTGGATATTTAGTACTTTCTTCAAAACCTGACGGACTCATTCAAAAACTGTTTTTTGCAATAGGTGTTGCAACTGTATTGACAGGTATGCTGGTAATTTTACAATCCTTTCGCTTTTCTGAAGCATTTGGTCACACACAAATTGTTTTTATTCCAATTGTATCTTTCTTTTGGGCACTGGGATTTTCTTCCCTCCCGGCTTTAATTATTTATTTCTTCTGGGTATTTCCTACACCATATAAATTTGTCGAGAAAAATGGTGTTAAAATATTATTAGTTCTTATTCCTGTAATATTATTTAGTCTAGTAACTGTATATATATATCTTACTTTTATAGCTGAAAAATTAAATATCTTTTATTTCCTAAGACTAATAAAATACATTATCTTGTTTACAGGGTTCAGTTATATATTAGGATGGATATCATTAGTCATAAATTACAGAAAACTTAAGAATAAAAAAGAAAAAAGGCCAATATTCTTTGTACTAATGGCTCTTTCTATTGCGATAATTGCTGTTTTTTATACTTCTACAATTGCACCTACATTAGCGGAAACAATTTTTAATTCTCCTGAATATTATACACCGATTATTCTTATAATTCTGCTTCCCCTGGCTTTTGGTTATTCAATTTATAAATACCAATTGATGGATGTAAGTGTTGTCGTAAAAAATACAATTACATATGGTGCAGCTACTCTTTCATTAGCTGGTGTTTATTTCTTTATTATTTATGTTATAGGGCAAAGCATAAGCAAAGCAATTAGCACAGATTATCAGGGTTTAATTGCCGGTGTATTGTTCGTTATTTTTGCTGTTATTTTTCAATCCACAAAAGATAAATTTCAAGAATTTATTACTGCAAAATTTTATCCCGAACAATTTGCTTATAGAAAAGTGCTTATAAAATTTAGTTCTGATGTTACCACACTTGTAGGTTTAGATAATATTTTAGACTCTATGACAGAAACATTTGTCGACGGACTTAAAATAAATAAATTCGGAATTTTCATTAACGATCTAAAAAATGGTGATCTTACTTTAATGAAGAGTGTGGGAATCAAGAATAAAGATTTGAAGATAAAAAGCAGGAATTTAGAAAATTACATAAAACAAAAAAGCCTTGTTTCAAAGAATTTAGTTGTAGATAAAGAAAATTTTGAATTAGTTTTTCCTGACATTATTGATTCGCTAAACTCTGAAGGAATTTATACAATTATCCCAATGAGAATGAAATCAAAGATTGTCGGTTTATTATTGTTCGGTCTTAAACATTCGGGTGCTCAATTTGCAGGTAAAGACATTGAATTACTTTGTGCAACAGCTAATCAATCTGCCATTGCAATTGAAAATGCAAGACTGTACAAAACTGAGACTGAAAAACTGAAGATAGAAAAAGAATTAGATCTCGCAAGAAATATTCAACAGGGACTTTTACCAAAATGTATGCCCGAAGTTGAAGGATTTGATGTATGCGGTGAAATGATCCCGGCCATGAAAATAGGCGGAGATTATTTCGATCTTATTACTGTAGATAATGATAAATCAAAACTCTATGTAATTATAGGTGATGTTTCAGGTAAAGGATTACCGGCATCTTTGTATATGACAAAGGTTCAAACAATGATTCAATTTGCGTGCACATCAGATAAATCACCAAAAGATATACTTACTGAGATAAATAGAAAAATTTATAATTCAATTGAAAGAAATTCATTTATAACAATATCGCTTGGTCTTTTTGATTACAACAAAAAAACATTAACTTTTTGTCGTGCCGGACATATGCCGCTGTACGTTTCTAAAGACGGTAAAATTGAAAAATATCAAAGCCAGGGTCTAGGCGTAGGATTAGACAAAGGTAAACTGTTTGAAAAAACTCTCGTGCAGGATGAGATACCAATAAATAGCGGAGAATCTTTTGCATTTTTTTCAGACGGTATAACAGAAGCAATGAATGAACAAACCGAACTTTTTAATGATGTCAGACTTAAAACTGTTCTTCATAAAATTTCAAATAGTACTGCAACCGAACAGGTAAACACAATATTTAATTCAGTCAAAAAATTCCGGGGTAATGCCGAGCCAAATGATGATATGACTTTGGTTGTTGTGAAAGTAAAATAATCTCTCTAAAAAAAACAAATTATTTACATCATACCGGTTTTTTTAATTTCCAGTTTTATCCAGCCATTCTCTTTTCTAACTTTTAAACTAGTCGGTTCAATCAGACCACGATAAACATATTCGCCATTTACAATGGATGTTTTAGTCATATAATCAGCAAATGTATCTCCCACGGTTCTAATGATCCAAAGCTTAGTGCTGTCAATTGGCTGGTCTAATAATACAGCAATTGGGTAGTTTTGTTTTGCACAAATTATAGCACAATCTTTGACGAAGCCGCTCTTTGGAAGCTGATGGTCAATACCCACATTTTCTATATTAAGAGCATAACAATGAGCACAAATTAATTTCCCGGAGATTTCAATAATGTCTCCTTCTTTAAGATTTTCGTAGCTTTTACTTGCAGGTTGTTTTAAATCTTGTTTGTGCTGACTACAATTGAATGAGAATATTGTTATTAAAAATACTATTAAGTTATAAATTGTTTTTTTCATTTGGATTGTTTAAAATATTGGAAATATAATAAAAAAAAAGAGATATGTAAACACATATCTCTTCTTTCTTTTATCCATAATACATGATTTTTACATCATATAAGATATATTTATTTTATTCCATTTATCCCCATCTTGGACCTCAATAGTATTAACTATTAGTACACCTTCTTTTATCATACCGTTAATCCTAGCTTTTTTTGCCATTTGTGCTGATAATTGTCCGGCAGGTAATGCTAAAATATACATTTCTCCATTTTCTGCAAGCAATCCAACTGGTATACCCATACTAGCACAAGCTGAAGCACATGCTTTAACTTTCATAGGTTTACCTTTTGGTCCCATTACAGTATGCTCATTACCTGCATTCATTTTTGGCATCATAGAAAAACATTTAGAATCTACAAGACTGCCGCTATAAGTATTACCTTGCATATTCTCTTTTACTTTGGGTGTTTCAGCAGGTTTGTCTTTTTTTGGATTGCAGTTGAGAGAAATAAATACAATTGAGAAAATTAATATTACTAATGAAATTTTTTTCATAATAATTTCCAAATTATTTAATTAAAAATAAAAAAAAGAAGAGATATTTTCTATCTCTTCCTTTAATATTAATTATGAAGTTTTTACATCATATAAGAGATTTTAACTTCTGTCCATTTCTTACCGTTTTTTACTTCTAATTTATTAACGATAAGTACGCCGTTCATTACTTTACCGTGTATTCTGGCATTTTTTGCCATTTGCTGGGAAAGTTGTCCTGCCGGTACAGCTAAGATCAACATTTTTCCATCTTTTGTAAGTAAGCCAACCGGAATTCCCATACTTGCACAAGCTGTGGCACAAGCCTTAACTGTCATAGGTTTTCCGTCGTGTCCTTTAACCATATGATCGTTACCGGCATTTGCTTTGGGCATCATTGAGTAACACTTGCTGTCAACAAGTTTACCGCTGAATGTTTCATCACCCTTAGCACTAGTAAGAGTAAAAGCCATAGTAGTAGCAATCATTACAGCAAAAACAATTATTTTTTTCATATTATTATCCTTTATGATTATTGATAAAGAAATTGTTGATTAACTGAAAATAATATCTTATTAAAAAGAGAAACTTAATGTCGTATTTGCGACAAAACAAAAATTGAATTTAGGGTAAAAAAACGGTAGCAAAAAAAATTAAATTAAAATAATGACATTGCTAATTTTAAGAAAATTGCTTTACTTAAAATAAGAATTTTAATAGAAGTAAAGATTAATATGATAACAGATTCAATAGTGCAAAGAGTTTGAAATTAATGTAATTATTATTTTAAAAAATGTAGGAATTTGATTTATCAAATTCCTAATTATACCGGTGTATAAATTTAACCTACTATGAATGAAATATAAATCTCAAAAACAATACAGATTACCAGGATTTAATTATTCCAGTAAAGGCGAATATTTTGTAACAATATGCACCCACAACCGAAAAGATATTTTTGGAAAAATTAAAAACGGCGAAATTATTTTAAATGAGACAGGTAAAATTGTTAAAGAAATATGGAATGAAATCCCTTCTAAATTTCAATATATATCCTTAGATGTTTATCAGGTAATGCCAAATCATTTTCACGGAATTGTAATTATTAAAGAACAAAAATCACATCAGCATTTGATAAATCAAATGCCTACGGTATTTAAATCCGGTATAATAAATAATCCGATGGAATTAAAATCAAACTCACTCGGTAGAATAATCCGGTGGTTTAAAGGACGTGTAACATCCGAAGCAAGAAAAATAAATCCCGGATTTAAATGGCAATCAAGATTTCACGATAGGATCATTAGAGATGAAAAGGAATTTTATTTTATTCAGGAATATATAATAAACAATCCCGTAAATTGGGGTATAGGTATTTTAGACAAATTTTTTTAAAATTTATAGGAAATTGACTCATCAAATTCATATTGGAAATATTGAGTTAATGTAGTCTGTTTTTTTAAAAAGCATTTCATAAATGAAATGTGTACAAGGGAATAATATGACAACAGCATCCGTTGTACAACGAATTTGGAACTACTGCAACACTTTAAGAGATGACGGAGTAAGTGATATGGAAAATTTACCTGAACCAGATACTTTGGCAAAAGATATAATTGAAGGGCTGGAAGTTTCTATAAATAGTTTTAAAAATGTATATAAAATTTTGAATAAAAAGTAAAAATTTTTTCTCTTTTAAAATAATAAAACCCAATCAACTTTAATTGATTGGGTTTTGTTTTAAGAGTGGTAGAATAAAATTAAAACTGTATCTTCTTTTTCTTTCTCAATGTGTATTCCAATACTAACGGACTTGCGACAAAAATTGATGAGTATGTACCTATTATGATGCCGAAGAACAAAGTAAATGCAAATGAACGAAGAACTTCTCCACCGAATATTAACAGCACTAATGTTGTTAGTAAAGTAGTACCACCTGTCAATATTGTACGACTCATTGTTCTATTCACACTCATATTTAATACATCAATTAGAGGCATTGTTTTGTGAATTTTTAAGTTCTCTCTTACCCTGTCAAATACAATAACCGTATCGTTTACGGAATAACCAACCAGAGTTAAAAATGCAGCAACAACAGTTAGATCAATTTCTAAATTAAGTCCCGGAATAATTCCGTATAACGCTGCGTAAAGACCTAGCGTGATCAAAACATCGTGGAAAAGAGCAAGAACTGCACCAAAAGCAAATATAAATTTGAAACGGAATGCAAGATAAACTAGAATTGCTATAAGAGAGAAAAAGACTGCAATCATTGCATCTTGTTTTAATTCTTTGCCTACTTTTGGTCCGACGTGATCTTCTTTAATTATTTTAAAATTATTTCCTGCAATTTTACCTCTAAGGTTTTCTTTTAGCCATTCAGAAATACTAACATTTACAACCATTTGTTTATTATCCAATGATTCGGATACTTTACCTGCTTGAAAACCGGCATTGAATAATTTTGATATAAGTGCCGTTGTAGTATCGTGGTTCGGCAATTCATATGTAATTGAGGAAACTGTTGAATCAACTATCTTTCTTGGCAGCCCTGGATAAAATAAGTCAATTTGCTTTTCAATATTAGCAACTACTATGGGAAATATTTTAGCAGGAAGATTTTGAAAGTCAGTCCTTAAAAGCACACCGGTTTCGCCACCAAATGTTTTAACTTCTAAATTTCCTAAGTCTACATTTTCTACCAATTGTCTAATTTGACTAATTTCAATCGGCTTATCATATTGTAATACTATTTCCGTTCCACCTTTGAAATCAATACCAAAGTGAAAACCTTTAAATATTACATTTAGCACACCAATTAAGAATAATACTGTTGAAACTAAGTAAAATATTTTTCTTTTACCTAACCAATCAATTTTAATGTTATTGAATAACTGCATTTATTTATCTGCTCCTGTAAGCGTTTTTTTAACCGAGATTAATTTTCATTCCTTTAGTTACCATAATATTAAATATCAACCTTACAATAACAAGCGCACTAAATAAACTTGATGCAATACCAATCATAAGTGTGAGTGCAAAACCCTGCACCGGGCCCGAACCAAATTGATAAAGGATAATACCTGTAAGGAATGTAGTTATGTTTGAGTCAATAATGGCTGAATTTGCTTTTGCAAAACCACCGTCAACAGATGCTTTAATGGTTTTGCCTGTTGCCATTTCTTCTCTGATTCTTTCGTAAATAAGTACGTTGGCATCAACTGCCATACCTATAGTTAATATTATACCGGCAATACCGGGGAGAGTTAGTGTAGCACTGAAACCCGCCAAAACACCAAGTATAAAAAGAATTGTAAACACAAGAGATGTTGCGGCAACAATACCAGCTTTTTTATAATAAAACATCATAAACAAGGCAACAAGAATGAAACCGATTACAACTGACTTAAAACCTGCTTTAATAGAATCTTCACCCAAGGACGGACCAACTGTTCTTTCTTCAATAATTGAAACTGGTGCCGGCAAAGCACCTGCTTTAAGTACAATTTCTAATAATTTAGCTTCTTCCATATTTGCCATACCGGTAATTTGGGAGTTACCGCTCGGTATTTTGTTTATTACGTTCGGTGCAGAATAAACAGCACCGTCTAAAATAATTGCAATTCTTTTACCGATATTTGCACCTGTAATTCTTGCCCAATCAGATGCACCCTCACTGTTCATCTGCATATTCACAATTGCGGCTGCAGTATTAGGGTCAATAGTTGCTTGAGCATCAGTAATAACACCACCTGTAAGTTCAGGTTTCTTGTTTACTAAATAAAGAACGTATATTGATTTTCCATCCTGCTTTCCAAAAGGTTTTGCTGAAAAGTGAAATTCAACATTGTTAGGTATTACAGCTTTAACTTCAGGTCGGTTTAACATTAACCGGAGTTTATCTTTTTGATCTTCACTAACATAAGCATCAGCTGTTTGTGCTTGCGGATTGATCAATGCAATTGAAAAGAAAGGATGTTTTTTAGCAAATTCTTCCGAAGATAAATCCTGGTTGTCTAAAGTGTCATTTGCAACTACAGTAGTATCTGTTTTACCTGCCATCACCTCATCAATTTTTTGCATAATGTCTAATGTAATCCGTGCATCTTTTACCAAATTAAATTGAAGAAGTGCAGTACCTTTAAGCAGTTGTTTAGCCTCTTCTTCTCTTGCAATACCCGGTAATTCTACAATTACTCTTCTGCTACCCTGTCTTTGAATTGTAGGTTCAGAAACACCGTATTGATCAACACGGTTTCTGATAATTTCCATCGCTCTTGTAACAGCATCCTCTGAATTTTGATTAAGTTCATCTATTATTTCACTGTCTTCGTCCCTAACCGAGCCAAAATAACGGCTAAGACGAATGCCTCTTTCTTGCAGCATTCTTGCAACTATTTCTACAACAGATTCATTTGAAAGAGCAGCTTCTTTTTCTGATTCAGCCATAACTTTGCGAAATGTATCATCAGGATTTTTTGCAAGTTTTTCCAACAATTTACCGGTATTTACTTCAAGAACAACCCGCATACCACCCTGAAGATCAAGACCAAGTTTTATACTCTTTAATTTTGTTGCCGCAATTGCCGGATCAGACGCTTTGATGCTGTCTTCAACTAATTTTAACTCATTATCAACTTCTTCTTTCAGTAAATTAGGTTGTGATTCTTTTAATTCAATTCTTCTTTCATGTACAATATTTTCTATTTCTTTATTGTTTTGATAATTCTTATAAGTGGGGAAAAGAAGATAAAGACTTAATGAAATTGCACCTAAAATAAGGATTATTGTCGACCTGTATTCTTTCATATTTTATTAATTCGAATTGTAAAATTTGAAAATAAATTATCTAATAAAATTACTACTCAATGGTTTGAAAGTCAATCAATTAAGGATACTAAAATTAATGATGTATTAACTCAATAGAAATATCGCCTCACAGGTAAAGAAAGGTAGTTTGTAAAGCGAGCAGGCTTCTCGCTCAAAAAGAGCTGAAAACAAGCGACGAACCTCGTCGCTCTACAAATATAGAACCTGATTTCATTTTATAAATTTTCTTACTTGATGATATGGTTTTTTAAGGCTCACAAGGTCTGCTCCGAAGATTTTTTTTGGGTCGCACCGTAACAGGGATAATAGTTATTTGATAAAAATTTAATGTATTTAAAGTAAGAGAATATAAATATTTGTTTAGAATTCAGAGGAGCATTAATATTTTTTTTACAAGTTTTTCAAACTTATCTGTAGCTAAATTTGCAGTATCTGTTACTTCTTTATGTGTAAGTTTGTTTTGCGAAATTCCAGCAGCCATATTTGTTATTAAGGAAACAGAAGATGTTTCCATTCCCAGATATCCCGCAAACACAGCTTCGTGAGCAGTCGACATTCCAACTGCATCTCCTCCCATTTTGCTAACCATTTGAATCTCAGCAGGAGTTTCATAGGAAGGACCTTTATTATACCAATAAACACCTTCTTTTAAGGGAATATTAGATTCCAATGCTGCTTTCCTGATAATATTATTAAAGGATGCAGATGGAAAATTATCAAAATTATTTTTTCCTTCAATTGTAGTTACACCTATTAAATTTGTAAATTCTTTTTTAATATTAATTCCGTTGAATGATGTTATCAACATTAAGTCTCCAGAATTGAAATTTAAATTTACACCGCCCGCAGCATTAGTCAAAAATATTTTTTTTGTTCCCAGCTTATGTGCAATAAAAACAGGTAATACACATTGACTAAGAGGATAACCCTCATAAAAATGGATCCTGCCCTGAAAAATTAAAATATTTTTATCGGCAAATCTGCAAAAATGTATTTTTCCTTCGTGTCCCACAATGGTTGAAGGAGGATAATCCGGAAGAGAAGTTGAGGAGATAGTTTTTAATTTTTCAATTCTATCTGCCAAGTCTCCCATTCCACTTCCAAGAATTAATGCAATATCCGGAGTGAATGGAGCTTCATTCTTTAATTCTGATAATAGCTTTTGATATTTAAAATTTAGGTCTATCAAAATTTAAAAAAGTAGTCCTGCAAGAGTTGCAGTCATTAAAGTAGCAAGAGAACCGCCGATTACAGCCTTTATTCCCAAAGAAGCAATATCAGATTTTCTGGAGGGAGCCAATGGACCCAAACCGCCAATTTGAATTGCTATGGAACTGAAATTAGCAAAACCGCAAAGAGCGTATGTTGCCATCAAAATTCCTTTTTCACTTACCATAACTTTTGATGTAATCATTTTTCCTAATTCAAGATATGCTACAAATTCATTTAATACAATCTTGGTACCTAACAGGCTGCCGAAGTGAAGTGAATCTTGCCAAGGGACACCAACTCCAAAAGCTAAAAACTGCAGGACAAATCCTATTAATAGTTGAAAATTAAGCGGCTGTCCATATGTAGAAATTAATATTGCATTTAATCCGGTAATGTTTCCCAAACCCCCTAATAAATAATTTACAAGAGCAATTAAAGCTATAAATGCAATAAGCATTGCACCAACATTTAAGGCAAGTGATAGACCTTCAGCAGCGCCGTTAGCAGCGGATTCAATAACATTAGATGCATTTTTCTCAACATCTATTTTTACAATTCCTTTTGTTTCAGGCTCGCTTACTTCAGGGTAAATAATTTTTGAGATTAACAGGGCAGCAGGGGCAGCCATAACACTTGCGCCTAATAATTGAGTGGCAAATAATTGCTGAGCCTGTGCTATTGGTATACCCAAAGATTCAGCATAAGATGAGCCGAGAATTTGAATATACGCAGCCATTACTCCGCCGGCTATTGTTGCCATTCCTCCAACCATTATTGTTAAAATTTCACTTTTTGTCATTCCTTTTAAAAAAGGCTTAATCATCAGTGGAGCTTCAGTCTGTCCGACAAAAATATTTGCGGTACAAGAAAGTGATTCGGCACCACTCGTTCCCATAAATTTTGCCATTACCCAAGCCATACCCTGAACAACTCTCTGCATAATGCCCAGGTAATAAAGTATAGACATCATACTTGCAAAAAAGATTATAGTTGGCAATACTTGAAAAGCAAAGAAAGTACCGAGACTGCCTGGTGAACCCGAGCCTAATGCCAAGTCCCCAAAAACAAATTTTGCACCCTCAGTTGTAAAGTTTAGCACAACTACAAAGAAACCGCTTATCCAATAAAAGAAATCTTTTACCCATCCAAACGGAGAAAAGAAATGCCTTAAGCTATCTCCTTTAAGTATAAAAATTGCAAAAACTAATTGCAGGCTGATACCACTTAGAACAAGTCTCCAATTAATTTTCTTTTTGTTATTTGAAATAAGGTATGCAATACCAATTATTAAACCTATACCAAAAATTCCTCTGATAATATCCATTTTAATCCTTTATTTTTCTTCGGGAAGGTAATGACATTTTCTGCATCGTGCTTCATAAATATCTGAAGCACCTACAATTACTCGCTTGGATGATACTGTTTTTCTTTGTGTTTTATCGGCGGGGTTTCCACACTCCACGCAAATTGCTAATGTTTTTGTAATATATTCTGCAATTGATAAAAGCTGAGGCATCGGTTCAAACGGAATACCTCTGTAGTCTTGATCAAGACCGGCAACAATTACTCTTTTTCCATTGTCGGCTAATAGGTTACAAATTTTAATAATATCGTTTGAGAAAAATTGTGCTTCATCAATTCCTATTACTTGCGCATCTTTTGAAAGTTCAGTTATTTCATTAATGTCTTCAATTAAAATGGAGGGTAATACTTGTTCATTGTGAGAGACTATTTTTTTATCTGAATATCTTGTATCAATTTTCGGTTTAAATATCTTTACGTTTTGTTTAGCAATTTTTGCCCTTCTCAATCTTCTAATTAATTCTTCTGTTTTTCCGCTGAACATACAACCGGCAATTACTTCAATCCAACCGGTATTTTTAGGAACGGAGTGGGGAGTGAATTCCATCATATTAAAAATTTATCTCCAAATTTTATTTTAAATCATCATCGCTGAAAGCAAGTGGAAGCATTTCAGAGGTTTTATATATTTTTGTTTCTTTGTTTTTGTTTACAAGTACAATGTCTATTTCACCGCAAAGGTCACTAATTACCTGTCTGCACGCTCCACATGGAGAACAAAATCCATCTAAATCACTTGCAATTGCTATTGCTTTAAATTTTCTTTCGCCTTCGGATATAGCTTTAAAAATTGCAGTTCTTTCGGCACAGATTGTTAAACTGTAAGAACTAGTTTCAATATTTCCGCCTGTATATATTTTATTATCATCTGCTAAAAGTGCTGCCCCGACGTGAAAATTGGAATACGTGGGAAGTGAAAACTTTTTGGCTTCTAGTGCTTTATCTGCTAATTCTTTGTATTCCATATAACCTTAAAAATTTATTTTTATAAAATAGATGTTTTGAAACATAAATCAAATTGACTTTAACAACTTATCCTTTCCATTTTATATCTGAAAATTTGGAATTAAAAATATTTATAATTAATAACAACTCATAAATTATCTGCAAGTAAATTATTTCAAAGAGATTAAAGTTATAATTAACCAACTTTTGCATTCTCTTTATTAAAATAATATCGATTAAAATTTTAAATATGAAAAAGACGGAAAAAAAGATATTAATAAAAAACAAAAAAGGTGAAATGAGAAAAAATAAATTTGAAAGATGCCAAGCACTTAATAAATATTTGTGCTTGCGAAGATAATAAAAAGAAGTTGATGTATGTCTGGCTTTTTGCTGAAGATAATCTTTTAAAGATGAAACGGAATTAGTAAAAACTAATCCTCCTTTTTCGATAAAACATCCTATTTTTGCTTTTTGTTTTATTGCCTCTCTTATAAAAAGGTCATCATCGCCGCTTAATGTTTCTGTTGTATTTTTATAACCGCTGATCTGTTCATAAATATTTTTTGTAAAACCGAAACTACGTGCTGTTGCCGAATAGGGGAGGCCGAATGTTGCTGCAGTAAAAGTTAAAATGGTTACTCTCAAATTTTCAAAACAAGAGATTTTATTTATTAAGAGTCCGGTTTTTATAAACGGAGAAGCACCGAACACGACATCATATCCTTGACTGAATTTTGAAGCAAAAGATGTAAGCCAGTTTTTTTGCAGTAAGCAGTCGCCGTCCGTAATAACAATATAAGGATTAGATGCTTTTCCAATTCCAAATCCCAAAGCACCTTTTTTTCCTGGATATTTTTTCTCTCCCACTTTATATAGTTTTATATTTTCAACTTCCTTAACAGCATCATTTATTATTTGGTAAGAATCGTCATCCGAATTATCATCAATAATAATTAACTCATAAAAATCCTTGGGGTAAAATAGTTTTTTAATAGAAATAATTAAACCGGGAATGTTTTTAGCTTCGTTTTTAACGGCAATAACAATTGAGAATTTTAAAAAATCACTTGAAGGAGAGTCATCGCTTGAAATAATTTTTATAGCTTTTAAAAATTTAAAATTAATATAAACAAAAAATAAAGCAATGATTATTCCTACGTAGGTTAAAATATTCATATCAAATAAATCAATATTCTTCCTCAAGCAACCAATTTTCCGCAAGACTTGAATCAAACTCTGAGATAAATCTTGATGGTTTTGAAAGTGTTATCCCTCTTTCCCTGTCGTACATATTCATCGGATAAGTAACAAACAAATTTTGCTTTGCCCTTGTTGAGGCTACATACATCAGTCTTCTTTCTTCCTCCAAAGTTTCAATATTATCAGCCGACCTAGCTGAAGGGAAGTAACCATCAACCGAATGTATAATAAAAACAGAATGCCACTCAAGTCCTTTTGCGGAATGGATTGTTGATAAAGTTAAGGTCTCATCTTCTTTGTCCCCACCTTCTACATCAACAACGCTTTCAATTATTGGCTCAATTGCCATATCAGATAAAAGTGAAACAAGTGAACGGTAGTTCTCAACTATATTTTGAAAAATATACAGATCTTTTTTTCTTTTGTTAAAGTCATCATATTTCGATTTAAAAAGTCTGTCATAATAATTTAAAACCAATTCAACTTTTTCCGATGGTGTTGTTTCCTCCGTGTGGAGTTTGTACAAAACTTTGAATAAGTCAATTATTTTTTGATTCTTAAATGTGCTTTGATTGTCTGGACTTTTTCCGATTGTCAATCTATCCAAAGCTAATTCATCAAGAACAAATTGAGCTGTTTTTGTGCCAACTCCTTCGTGCAAAAGCAGAACCCTGTACCAGCTAACAATATCTTTTGGGTTTGCTGCAATTCTTAAAAAAGCCAATACATCTTTAATATGTGCGGTTTCAATAAATTTCATCCCGCCGAATTTTTGATACGGAATATTTGCTTTGTTTAATTCTATTTCTAAATCAAATGAAAAAAAAGAAGAACGAAATAGAACTGCGATATCATTAAGGGGCACTCCTTCTTCGCGCAGCTCTAAAATTTTTTCTACTATAAATTGTGATTCTAAATTCTCATTACCTGCAGCAATTATGTTGGGAAGTTCACCGCCAATTTTTCTTGTGTAAAGATGCTTATCATATTTTTCAATTGAGGAATCAATTATTTTGTTTGTAAAATCCAAAATAGGCTGAATGCTTCGGTAGTTTTCCTCTAGCTTTATAATTTTAACATTTTTGTACAGCTTTGGGAATTCAATTATGTTTTTAAAATTAGCACCCCTGAACGAATAAATTGATTGTGAATCATCGCCAACAACCATAACGTTATTCGAGAGTCTTGTTAAACCCTGAACGATTTCAGCCTGAAGTTTATTAGTATCCTGGTATTCATCAACCATAACAAATTTGATTTCGGATACTAAATTTTTTGCAGAAGGTCCGAATTCTTTAAGAAAATTATTCAAGTAAATTAAAAGGTCGTCGTAATCAAGGAGACTATTTTTTCTTTTGTAGGAAATAAAAATTTTATTAATCTCTAATATTTGCGGAAGTAAATTTCTAAAATGAGGATATTCTTCTTCCACAATTTCTGAAATAGGTTCATCCTTATTAACACTTAAACTATATATTTTTTGTAGGGTTGTTTTTTTAGGGAATCTTTTTTTATCTGTTACCAAACCGGATTGAGTGCGAATTAAGTTTATAACATCGCCTGTATCGCCCTGGTCTAAAATCGTAAAGTTAGGTTCTAGTCCGGCTGCTTTTGAGTATTTCCTTAATGTTAAGTTTGCAAATGAGTGGAAAGTACCGCCTCTAATTTTTGAGCATCTGTTATCAAGAAGTGCCGATGCACGGTTCATCATTTCGTTTGCTGCTTTGCGTGTAAAAGTTAAAAGTAAAATTGATTTCGGATCATAACCGAGTTCAACAAGTCGTGCAACTCTGTAAACAAGTGCTCTGGTTTTACCGGTTCCGGCACCGGCTATAATTAAATAAGTTCCTTCGACAGCGGATGCAGCTTCATACTGAGATTCGTTTAATTCATTTTTATAATTAATTACAAAACGGGCTTCATCAAATGTTTGATTTATTAAGCCCGTTTTATTTAATCTTTTCAGTCTATATTTCTTTTGTGTCATCTACTCAGAGCTTTTGGTTTCCCTAATATTTCTGAGATTACAATGTATCTTTTTAATGAGTCTTTATTTTTCAGATCTTTTCTCAATAGAAGAAGAGGATTTGTCACACGAGTTTGGAAATCAGTTTCTTCATCATCCAAATCATCTAAACGCTTGGTTTCTACTGTTTCTTTAGGTTTTTTAACTATTTGTACTTTATGTTCAGATAAAGTCGGAATATGCTCGCTTAAAGTAACTGTATGTTCGCTTACTGTAACTTCATGTTCAGATGTAGTTGCTTTGTGGAAATCAACCTCTTTATAATGATCTGAAGTATCTTCTTTTTTCCATAAATCTTCAAAAGCAGATTCTTTGGGTTTATCAAAAGGAGGATTGAATAAATTTTGAATTTCTTCTAATATATCCTTTCCTGAAGGCTCTTCTTTTTTTACATCAAAATCAGTTCCATTTGTTTGCTTTTGATAAACCGTTGTTTCATAGGCTTTATCTTCTTTTTTCTTCTTTTTCTTTAAAAAAGATATAATAAAGCTGACGACAATAAACAAATAGATTAATATTTCGAAAAAGTTATCCATTATTCATTTGGACCTTTTTTCTTTTGTTCAGGCTTTGCAATAGATTCGCGCATATCTGTATCAGATTGTATATTCTTCATATTGTAATAATCCATAACACCTAAATTGCCTTTTCTAAAAGCATCTGCCATAGCTTTCGGAATTTCAGCTTCAGCTTCAACTACTTTCGCTCTTTGTCTTGCAACTTCTGCCGTCATTTCTTGTTCAAGAGCAACAGCAGCAGCTCTTCTTTCTTCTGCTTTAGCCTGAGCTACTTTTAGATCTGCTTCTGCTTGGTCAGTTTGCAGTTTTGCACCAATATTTTCACCTATATCAACATCTGCAATATCAATTGATAATATTTCGAATGCAGTTCCCGAATCCAAACCTTTAGCCAGAACGCTTTTAGAAATTACATCAGGATTTTCTAAAACTTCTTTATGAGTTAAACTTGAACCGATAGTAGAAACAATTCCTTCTCCAACTCTTGCCAAAATGGTTGCTTCGCCGGCACCTCCAACAAGTCTTTCAATATTTGCTCTAACGGTAATTCTTGCAATAGCTTTTAATTGGATGCCGTCTTTTGCAATTGCCGAAACAAGAGGTGTCTCAACAACTTTAGGAACAACAGACATTTTTACTGCTTCCAAAACATCTCTTCCTGCAAGATCTATTGCTGTCGCTCTCTCAAAAGTAAGGGGTATATTTGCTTTATCGGCAGAAACTAATGCGTTTATTACATTAATAACATTACCACCTGCTAAGTAATGTGCTTCAAGTTTGCCTACTTCAAGTTTAATTCCTGCTTTTGCTGCAGTAATAACGCTTCTTACAATTATTACCGGAGGAACTTTACGCAAACGCATTCCAACCAGATCTTGAAATATTTTAAGTTTTACACCTGAAAAATAAGCTGTTATAAATAAGCCTATCGGTATAAAGTATAAGAAAACCATCAAAAATAGTACAATTGCAATGATTAAAATTATTGAGAGTCCTGTTAGTGCTTCCATAATTAGCCTCGATATTTAATTTATTAAAATTCTATAGATATTATAAATTTTGAGTAAAACTAATTTAATAAGGTTGCTAATTAAATCATAATAAAAGAAACATTATAAGAAAAATAATGTACAATTTTAGTACAGTATTAATATTACAGAGATACTATTTTTTTTAAGATAAAACTTTTACTATGTTTTTCTTGATTTTCGAACAAATAATAGAGATTAATAATATTCCAGTAAAGTTGGTATATTTATTGATTATAATTAAAAATAACATTCATTTATACTAATTGCATATGTATTATAAAACGTTTGCTTGCTTGATGAATTTTGTATATTTATATTTACTGCAACAAATAATCTGTTAATATTGTTAATAATATAACCGCTAATAAATTAGGAAAAATTAATGGAAGGAAATTTTTCAGATAGACTACAGGATGTAATAAGACTAAGCCGTGAAGAAGCACTTCGTTTAGGTCACGATTATATTGGAACCGAGCATCTTCTTTTAGGCATTGTTAGGGAAGGGCAGGGTGTTGCCGTTCAAATTCTGAGAAATCTAGATTGTGATTTAATGAAGCTAAAAAAAGCAATCGAAGATACAGTTAGAACTTCCGGCGGTACTTTAACAATAGGGAATATCCCTCTTACTAAACAAGCAGAAAAAGTTTTAAAGATTACTCAGATTGAATCCAAAATTTATAAAGCTGATATAATAGGTACCGAACATTTATTGCTTTCATTATTAAGAGATGATGATAATATTGCCACGCAAATTCTTCATCAATTTAATGTTACTTATGACTCTACACGTTCTGATTTGAATGCATTACTAGGTGATAAGGAATCGTTAAGTCAATCGAGTTCAAAGATAAGAGCAGACAAAAAAATCGAAAGAACAAAAACACCTGTGCTGGATAACTTCGGGAGAGATTTAACTAAACTGGCCTTAGAAGACAAACTTGATCCTGTTGTCGGCAGAGAAATGGAAATCGAAAGGGTAACTCAAATACTAAGTAGAAGAAAAAAGAATAATCCTGTACTTATTGGTGAACCGGGAGTCGGTAAAACTGCTATTGCAGAAGGTTTGGCATTAATGATTGTTCAAAAGAAAGTTCCAAGAATATTGCATAATAAACGTGTAGTAACGTTAGATCTTACCGGGCTGGTTGCGGGTACAAAATACCGCGGTCAGTTTGAAGAAAGAATGAAAGCCCTGATGAATGAACTTGAAAAAGCAGAAGACGTTATTCTTTTTATTGATGAACTTCACACTATAGTTGGCGCCGGCGGTGCTTCCGGTTCACTGGATGCATCAAATATGTTTAAGCCTGCTCTTTCTAGAGGAGAAATTCAATGCATAGGTGCAACTACTTTGGATGAATACAGGAAACATATTGAGACCGACGGAGCTTTGGACAGGCGCTTCCAAAAAGTTATGATTGAGCCGCCAAATTATGAAGAGACATTACAGATCCTTGAAAATATTAAATTCAAATATGAAGAACATCATCACGTAAAATATTCTGACGAAGCAATTGTATCTGCCGTTAAATTAAGTAATCGTTATATCTCTGACAGACACTTACCTGATAAAGCTATTGATGTAATTGACGAAGCAGGTTCAAGAGTCCATATGGGTAATTTTGAAGTACCTCAGGAAGTTTTGGACCTTGAAGCAGATATTGATGAAGTAAGAAAAGAAAAAGCCTCTGTAGTTAAGAGACAGGATTATGAAGAAGCAGCAAGATTAAGAGATAAAGAAAGAAATCTTCAATCCGATCTTGAACTTGTTAAAAATGAGTGGGAAGCTAAAACAAAAGATTTAATCCACGATGTAACAGAAGAAGATATAGCTACAGTTGTTGCTATGATGACAGGTATTCCCGTAAACAGAGTGGCTCAAACAGAATCGGAAAAACTCCTTAAAATGGAAGATGCTTTGGGTAAAGAGATAATTGGTCAGAATGAAGCAATTATTAAACTTACCAAAGCAATTAGAAGAGCAAGAGCAGGATTGAAAAATCCTCACAGACCTATTGGAAGTTTTATTTTCCTTGGACCAACAGGTGTTGGCAAAACAGAGTTATGCAAAGCTCTTGCACGTTATTTGTTCGATTCAGAAGATGCTCTCATCAGAATTGATATGAGCGAGTATATGGAGAAATTCTCTCTCTCTCGATTGGTTGGTGCACCTCCCGGATACGTTGGTTACGAAGAGGGCGGGCAATTAACTGAAAAAGTTAGAAGACGTCCTTATTCAGTAGTACTTTTTGATGAAATAGAAAAAGCACATCCTGATGTCTTTGGTATATTGCTTCAGGTACTTGATGATGGAATTTTAACCGACAGCCTTGGAAGAAAAATTGATTTCAAAAACACAATCATTATAATGACATCTAATGTAGGTACTCGTGATATTAAATCAATTGGCGCATTTGGTTTCAGTGATGGAAAGAACGAAGACAAGCACGAAGCCTTAAAGAATACATTAGAAGATGCAATGAAGAGATTGTTCAATCCGGAGTTTTTAAATCGAGTGGATGAAACAATAGTGTTTAGATCTCTTACTAAGAAAGATATTCTTAAAATTATAGATATTGAGTTAAGAGACTTAATGGATAATATTGCCGAACATAAAATGGAAATCAAATTAGATAAATCTGCAAGGAACTTTTTAGTTGATAAAGGGTATGACGAAAAATTTGGTGCAAGACCATTGAGACGTGCAATACAAAAATATGTTGAAGATCCATTGGCTGAAGAAATATTAAGAGGTTCATTCAAACAAGGCACAAAAATTACCGCTAAATATATTAAAAATACTGAAGATATAATCTTTATTAGCGAAAATATTGATATTGATATTTCTGACGAAGAAGCCGAAAAAACAGATAAAAAAGACACTTAGATAAATTTAATATTTTGTAGAAAGATAGATTATAAAGCGTATTATTGTAATACGCTTTTTTTATTTTTAATTGAAAAATTTTTTGGAAAGATAATGACACTGCTTAATAAAAACGAAATTGATTCAAGATTAATAAACTTAGACGGCTGGCAATATGAAAATAATACTATTTCTAAAGAATTTGTTATGAAAGATTTTAATGATGTGCTTTATTTGGTTAATAAAATCGGAAGATCAGCCGAAGCAATGAACCATCATCCCGATATATTTATGCACTCGTGGAATAAAGTAAAAATATCAATTTCAACCCACGATAAAGGGGGAGTTACATTGAAGGATTTTGATCTTGCAAATAAAATACAGGAACTCCAATAAATGAATGACAGGTTAAACGGGTTATTGGAACTTCACAAAAAAGAGCCGGATGATTCATTTTTAATTTACGGTATTGCATTGGAGTATAAATCAAAAAGAAATTATACAGAGGCAGAAAATTATTTTAAATTATTACTTGAAAAAGATCCAACCTATGTGCCTGTTTATATGCAGTTCGCAATTTTAAAAGAAGAGATAAATGAAATTTCCAAAGCAAAAGAGTTATACACCGAAGGGATAAAAATAGCAAAACAAAAAGGGGATACTCACGCAGCTCAGGAAATGGAGGATTTTTTAGATGAGCTTGACTGATAAAGAAGTTTTAGAAATTTTCAATAAAACAGAAGCACTTCTAAACGGTCATTTTCTTTTAACTTCCGGTAGGCATAGTGATAAATATTTTCAATGTGCTAAGGTATTGCAGTATCCTAAATACAATGAATTGATATGTAAAAATATTGCTGACTATTTTAAAAATTTTGAGTTTAATGCAATCGTTTGCCCTGCTATAGGGGGGATAGTTGTTGGACAGGAAATAGCAAGACAATTGGGTAAGCGTTTCATTTTTACCGAAAGAGAAAACAATAGTATGACTTTACGTAGAGGATTTAAAATCAGCCCCGGAGAAAAAATCCTTGTCTGCGAAGATGTTGTAACTACAGGAGGTTCAGTTTTTGAAGTTATTGATTTAGTTAAACAAAACGGAGCAAATGTAGTAGGTGTGGGTTTTATAGTTGACAGAAGTAATGGGAAAGTAAATTTCGGATATTCACAATACAGCGTTATAAAAATGGAAGTTATTACCTACTTAAAAGAAGATTGTCCTTTATGTAAAAAAGGAATTGAAGTAGTGAAACCGGGGTCGAGGAAGACAATAGACAAAAAAAAGTTAGACATAAAAAAATAAAAACGGTTTACCCTTTCTTACACCTAAATTATATAAATTTGCTTTTTAATATTATACCAATAAATGGAACAAAAGAAATTACACAAAACTGTTGAATCAATTACTTCAAAAGATTTTAATTCAGAAAAAGAAATGCTGATTGAAGTTCTGAATCAAACAGTTGAAAATGAAAATATAAATATTACTGGCGGCAGGATCTGGAAATTAGATAAAAACTCAGTCGCCTATAAATTGCTCTATCAAGTCGGAAGCGTAGAGAAAATAAAAAATAATTTTAAAGTAAAAATTTCAGATTACCCGCTTTTTGATCTAATTAGTGAAGAGAGAACTATTCTTGGTGATGAAACGAATGCAACTTTGAAAGGAAAAGGAATTTTCAAGTATTCTGCTTCGGGTGTTGGTTCAAAAATAAAATTGAACGGAAAGAATTATTACGAATATTTACTTGCACTTAATAATGAAAATGTAAATGAACAATTAAAATACAATCTGAGTATAATTGCTACTACTCTAACAGCAAAATTAAAGCAGCAACGTTCATCTAAAAAAGCTGATTTTTTAAAAGCTGATATTGACAAAGCACGAGAAATTCAAAAAAGTATTTTACCTGAACACGAATACAAATTTCACAAATATGATTTGTTCGGTATAACAAAACCTGCAGAAATCGTTGGGGGTGATTTTTTTGATTACCTTGATATTGGAGAGGACAAAGAAAGATTGGGTGTTGCTTTAGGCGATGCGGCAAGTAAGGGTGTGGGAGCTGCAGCAGAGGCAATGTATATTTCAGGAGCATTGAGAATGGCGAGTAATTTTGAGATTAAAATTGCTCCTTTAATGAGAAGAATGAATAAACAGATAAATAAAATATTTGATGACGATAAATTTGCAACATTCTTTTACGGGGAACTTTCATCAGATAAAAGCGGATTGTTTCTTTATTCAAATGCCGGACATAACCCGCCAATTTTTTTAAAGAAAAATACTGATGATATTATCAGACTTTATCCTACAGGCCCTGTATTTGGTCCAGTACCAAATGCGAATTATCAAGTTGAAAATATTAATTTTTCTGGGGGAGATATCTTATTAATATATTCCGACGGTATTACGGATTCATCTAACCGAGAATTTGAAAATTATGATGAAGAAAGACTTATTAATACATTAATAAATAATAGAGATCGTACAGTAAAAGAAATGACTTTAGCAATATTAGAAGATGTAATAAAATTTTCTACAGGCGGTAAATATTCAGATGATAAATCACTGATTCTAATCAAAAGACGTGAGAATTAATTATTAATAATAATTAAGGGGTAAAAAATACTTTATTCAATAAATCCTACCGATGGCAAAACAATTGCTTCTTGTAAAGAAATGGGGAAAGACCGAATATCTAAAAAAGAAAAAAGTTCACTTTACATTTCTTAGTTGGCAAAAAACAGATTTTGATTTCAGAGATCAAAAAATGAAAACGGTTATTTACATTTTAAAAGCTAAAAAGGAAGAATTTGTTAGACTGATGACGATTAAACAAAATTACTAATTTATTTATATTGATGTTATATACTATACTTATTTTTACTTTATGATTGGAGAAATAATAACTTTTGAATTATAAATTAAAAATTCAGTACGACGGTACCAATTATTCGGGTTGGCAGATCCAAAATAATGCCGTTACGGTACAGCAAAAAATTACGGATGCAATTAAAACCATCACAAAGCATAATGTAAACTTAATAGGTTCTGGCAGAACCGATACAGGTGTGCATGCTTTGGGGCAGATTGCAAATTTTATTTTGCAGGAAGAATTAGATCTTTATAGATTTAAACATTCGTTAAACTCTATTCTTCCGGATGATATTTCTGTTATATTAATTGAAGAAATTAGAGAAGAATTCAATTCAAGATTTGATGCAAAAAAAAGAAGTTATATTTATTTGTTCAGTAAAATTAAATCACCTTTCATAAATAAATATTCATATTTTTTGAGTGAAAATTTTGATATTGATTATTTAAACAAAATAAGCAAATCGTTTCTGGGTAAAAATAATTTTACTTCGTTTGCTGTGAAAAAAACAGAAACAAAAAATAAATATTGCAATATTTATGATATTCATTGGAAAGAATTTAGAGATAAAATATCTTTTTATATTGAAGCCGATAGATTTTTACACGGAATGGTAAGGACTATTATCGGCACTTTAATTAATGCTCATAAAAACAAAAGGAATCATGAGCAGATAAATAAAATATTTGAAAGTGAAGAAAGAAGTATTGCCGGAGAAGCAGTCCCTGCAAAGGGTTTATTTCTCTATAAAGTGAAATATTAAAAATGTTTGAAGTTAAAAATAAAACAGTATTGATTAACGGCGGTGCTATTTTGTGCTGTTAATGCTTTCAGTTTGTAAAATATTAATAAAATATAACTTAGGGTTAATGTGGAATTTTTAGCCGGCTTACATCCAAAAATTGTTCACTTTCCAATAGTGTTGCTTCTTTGTTATGTAGTGTTGGAGATAATATCAGCATTATCTAAAAAAGAAGTCTTTTCAAGAGCTGCACATATTACATTATTTTTGGGAGTAGTTGCAGCTTTGTTTGCTGTTTTAACCGGTCAACAAGCAGAGGAATTAGCAAGCAAATGGGATGAAGCAGGTGCAATTATACCATTTAAAGCAATTGGTGAGCACGAAGATTTTGCCGATTTGACTATTTGGTATTTTCTAACAATTCTTATTATTAGAACTTTTTTAGTATTGAAGAAAAAATTTTCTGATAATATTAAATATATATTTGTTGTGCTGGCTTTGGTAGGTTCATATTTTATATACCAGGTAGGCGAGCACGGCAGTAAACTTGTTTATAAATACGGAGTAGGGACTGAGTTAAAAAAAGCTGAAACAGAAAACAATAATTAAAAAAAGTTTAATAGGGAGATAAAATGGAATTCCAAAATTTATTAGTTGAAGTTGATGACAATATTGCTGTGATTACGGTAAATCGTCCGGAAAAATTAAATGCGCTGAATAATGAGACAATTGAAGAATTAGATAAAGTTTTTTCTCAATTAAATGAAAACGAAGATGTATATGTAATAATATTAACCGGAAGCGGAGAAAAAGCTTTTGTTGCCGGGGCCGATATTTCTGAGCTTAATAATCTTGACGAACAAAAGGCAAAAATGTTTTCTGAAAAAGGACAGAAAGTTTTTACCAAGATTGAAAAAATGGAAAAACCTGTAATTGCAGCAGTAAACGGTTATGCATTGGGCGGTGGATGTGAAATTGCACTTGCGTGTAATATTCGCCTTGCTTCTGATAATGCTGTATTCGGACAGCCTGAGGTAAATTTGGGTATTATACCGGGTTTCGGCGGTACACAAAGGTTGACAAGACTTATCAACTCTGGTAGAGCTGTAGAATATATTTTAACTGGCGATATTATAAATGCCGAAGAAGCTTTACGTATTGGATTAGTAAATAAAGTTTATCCGCAAGCAGAACTAATTAATAAAGCAAAAGAAATGGCAAAGAAAATTTGTTCAAAAGGACAGTTTGCAGTTAGAATGGCAATGAAGGCAATTAATATAGTAGATGAAGTATCTGCTGCTGAAGGACAGAACTATGAAACAAGCGTTTTTGCATTATGCTGCGGGACAGATGATTTTAAAGAAGGAACATCAGCATTCTTAGAAAAACGTAAACCACAATTCAAGAATAAATAATTATTATTCTTGAATTAAAATGAATAAAAACTTTAATAAATATAAAATCATTCAAAGCCTGTTTGCAGTGGCAGTTGTTTTATTAATTGCAAATTTGTTGGTGGGTAGATTTATTACAGAAATTGATTCTGATCCGGTAGTAGTATTTAATAAAAAAATAAACAACACTAAGATCGATTCTTTGTTTTTAGCTTCACTTAAAAGCTATAATATAAAACATAGTTGGATCCATAAATTATCAAAGCAAAAAACAAGAAATAATTCCACAGAATTTATTTATAAAGTAGATGTCCCTAATGATTTACCCAATATTTTATTGCTAAATGAGATATACAAGAATTTCTCAGAGACTAAATTAATAATATCTTCAAAAGAATTAAAAGTTGGCGGCACTTCTTTACTGAAAATTTCAAACGGAAACAATTTGATTTTAACTTCAGAATTTAATTATAGCAATGATATTTCTCATGTTGCCGGTTACCTAAATTTATTAGTTATTATGCCTGACGATTTGGATTTTGAAAAAAGAAATGATTTGCTAAATTCTTCTAAAAATATCACATTTTTGTTCTCACCTTCGACTAAAAATATATATTTAGCAAGAATAGTATTGGAAAACGAAAAATCTTACGCCTTAATTATTGATAATAATATTGATGAGTTAAAGTTTGAAATTAAAAACAGTTTCAATCAAAGTAGAATTAACCAGGGAGTAAGTGCAATTATTAAATCTTTCCCACGTACAAAATTTCTGCTTATGGTTGAAAGTTTTAGCCCGAATTATAAAATCGTAGCAGCTTTTAAGAAATTGAAAGTAAAAATCTTGTATCAAAAAAATCTTATTAATTTTACACAAGAATACAAGGGTGAGATGAAAAAATTATTTAAATCTTATGTCACTAGCACAAGCGCTAATGATACATTAAATACAATACTGTCAGTTGATAATTATTTAAAAATAATTTCAGATTTGAAAAAGTACGGTAAATTAGGTTATAAGTTTGTTACTTATTAATATTTCTTGTGAAGCAATTTTTCCCACAATCCCAGAGGGATTGAACGTTTGTAACTAAAAAGGGTAATATAAAAACAACTCCGTAGGAGTTGAATGTTTTCTGAATATATTTTTAGAGAACTGGTTCAATCCCTATGGGATTGATATTTAGTAGCGAAGGATTTATTTACAAACATATATTCCCTACGGGAATAATTAATTATTTGGGGACCCAGTTTTCTGTTATTTTTCACACAGCCCCGGCGGGGTTAAAACAATCAGATTCATTTAGGACCCAATTGATAAACTTTACTTGTAGAGCGAAACGTTAATCCGTCGGAGTTGGTATTTATACGCTGAAGACAGACCGATTCGCTCAATAACAAAGTATATAAGCGATTCAGTCCGTCTACCGTCGAGGTAGGCAAATCGCTTTACAATTTCTATTCTATAATTCTTGGCCGAAGATTCCAACTTCAGTAACTTCACCGAATTTTAAATTTTTTAATTGAGGTAATATTTTTTCTTTATCACCAACTACCATAATAACAGCATTTTCAGGGCGTATATTTTTTAAAGCCAAACCTACAAGTTCGTCAATAGTTACATCGGATATTTTATTTAAATATTTATCAAAATAATTACCCGGTAATGAGTGTTTTATTTTGCTCAATAAATTGGAAGCAATTTGACCGTAGGTTTCAAAGTTTGAGGGGAAACTTTTTGTTATGGAAGATTTTGCAAAAATTAATTCATCTTTTGTAACACCCTGGTGAATATTTTTCAATTCGTTTATTATTTCACTTATCGCAGCTCCTGTGTATTCTGTTGCTACAGACGTTGTAACGTAAAAAGAACCTGCATATTTGTGATAACTGAAACTTGAGTGAACTCCGTAAGTGTAACCTTTATCTTCTCTCAAGTTTAAATTTAATCTACTTGTAAACTGACCGCCAAGAATTGTATTTAAAATCACTTTTGAATAAAAATCATTTTCACTTCGTTTTAGAGTAAGATGTCCAATTCTAATTTCACTTTGAACAGAATCTTTTTTATCTACAAAATAAATTTTTGTTTTATCCTTTTTTACACTTCCTTCTTCGCCAATTATATCAATATGATTTTTTAATGGCACTAATTTGTCATCAACAATTTGCCCTAACTTATCTTTTGCAATATCTCCTACCACAATTAAGCGAGATTCAGATTTTTTGAAAACATCTTTGTATAAATCCAACAAATTTTTAACCGATAAATTATTTATATGTTCGGGGTAACCTTCTGTTGGATATGCGTATGGTTCATTTCTATTAAAGATGAGAGAATCAAAAGCCAAATCCGCAGTGATATCAGCAAAGTCCTGCACTTGCTGTAAGCTTGTTAAAATCTTTCCTTTTTCCCTTTTAAATGATTGTTCTGCAAATTCAGGTTCATTTAAAATTAAGTTTACTAATTCTAAAGATCTTTCAAAGTTTTCTTTCAAACTTAATAATGATAAAGATGTTGAATCTTTATTTGTATTGATCGAAAAATTTGTACCCAAAAGTTGGAACTCTTCTTTCAATTCGATAGCATTTAAGCCGCCGGCACCTTCATCCAGAACCATTCCGAATAAATTCCCCAAACCTTTTTTATTTTCAGGATCAATTCTGCTTCCGATTTCACTTATATATAGAAATTTGATGATGGGTAAATTATCTTTATGTACAAAGATTATATTAAAAGAATTTGATGTTTTAAACTCTTCTATTTTTGGAAGAGAAAATTTAGGCTCATTACCGGGTTTCGGGATTTCTTTTCTATTTACGATCATCAATTATTCTTTCGGTGAAATTCTAAGTTCTAAATATTTTTCACTTAAATATTCATCCGCAATTTTAGATATAGATTTTGTGGTTGCTGAAGAATACCTATTAAGGTCAAATGAAAATGAATTAGGTTCGTTTAAATAAAAATTATAATGGTTAAGTTGATCTGCCAGCATATCTATGTTTTGAAGTGAATAAATAAATTGAGATTTTATT
The DNA here is from genome assembly GCA_022573715.1 of Bacteroidota bacterium. GTDB lineage: Bacteria > Bacteroidota > Ignavibacteria > Ignavibacteriales > Ignavibacteriaceae. The sequence goes on along the minus strand of JACZTL010000013.1, from coordinate 38,304 downwards.
CCGTTCTTTGATTTCAGCAATTCTTTTTCATTTATTCCATTGGAGATTAAATTTTCAATTTCTTTAAAAATTTCTGATTTTAATTTTTCCGGTTTAATCCCCGGCTTAGCTGTAGCACTTATTAATAAAGCACCTCCGTATTTACCCGATATTTGAAAAGCGCTGACATCTTGAGCAATTTCTAATTTGTGGACCAATTTTTCGTTTAATCTTGCAGTTTTTGAACCTGCTAAAATATCGGACAGTATATCAATAGAAGCATCAACATCGCTGTAAACTTTGCCGGTAGCCCAAACAAAATAAATCCTATCAAGCTGAACTTTTTCCTTTTTCTGTATAAAAATATTTTCATTTAACTTAAAACTTTTTGAAGAAGGGAGATGGTTTATATTTGAACTTTTTATTTCCGAGAAATATTTTTCAATTAAATCTTTAGCTTTGTCAATTTCAAAATCACCAACTATAACCAACGTAGCATTTGACGGGGAATAGTAAGATTTGAAGAAGTGAAAAACGTCATCCAATGTGTATGATTTAATATCATCCATAAAACCTATAGTTGGCCAGCTGTATGGATGATTATTAGGAAAAAAATTTGTGATTATAGTTTCCCAAGCCAAACCGTAGGGCTGGTTATCGTAACGTTGAAGTCTTTCGTTACTTACAACTTCTTTTTGATTGTCTAATTTTACCTGGTCAAGTGCAGGAATAAAAAACCCCATTCTATCTGACTCTAACCACAAAGCAAGCTCTAAATGATTAGAAGGGAGTTTTTCATAATAGTTTGTACTGTCAAAACTTGTTGAAGCATTAACTGTTCCCCCAGCTTCTTGAATGTATTTAAAATGTTTTTCTTTCGGAACATTTTGAGAACCCTGAAACATCATATGCTCAAAAAGATGCGCTATACCTGTCTTACCCTTAACTTCGTTAGACGATCCTACTTTATACCATATATTAACTGCAACTAAAGGTAAATCTTTTTTTTGATGAAGAATTACTTTCAGCCCGTTTTTAAGTGAATATTTTTCGTAAGTAATATTTAGTAAATCCATATTTATTTCTAACGGTTCTTCAAAATGAATTCTATGTCTTCTAATTTGCCGTCTATATTGGAACGAGGAGAAATATTAAAAATTTTACATAATAAAGGATAAATGTCAATGTTATTAATAGTTGCTGTTTTATATCCCACTTTAAAGTCTGGTCCCATCGCAAAGAAAATACCCTGCATATCGAGTGTATTATTATCCCAGCCGTGATTTCCACCAGTTTTCATTTTTGCCATATATTTAGCTGATTTATCAGTAGTTAAACTCCAGCCCAAATCAGCTGATATAATTATATCAGGTATAAAAGGATTATTTGAGTAATGGAAGCGTGCTGGTATATTAGCTTTTGTATAAACATTAAAATGATTTTGATTCTTTAATAGTAATTGATATACTTCATTAACCTCATCAGGTTTTGGTTGTATTAACATAAATGGTCCGCCCTGTTGATATTCAACATCAAAATCCTTAAGAATACTTTGAATATTCACTGTGCGATCTTTGTTTATTTCGGTCATTCCATGATCTGAAACTAAAATTACATTAGTACTGTCATAGAGATTTATTTTTTTCAGTTTTTTAAAAAGCAGACCTAACATACTATCTTCTTTAATAATAGCTCCATTTACCTCTTTTGAATCTGGATTGAATTTATGTCCTATATCATCTGTTGCTGAAAAATAGAGAGTTAGGAAATGAGGTCTTTCTGCATAGGGGAGTTTTAACCAATTAATAATACCATCCACTCTTGCTTTATAAGCCCTGGTGTGCACATATCTTTTAAAATATTTAGGTCTTCTATATTTGGGAGATATTTCCGAGCCTGGCCAAAAATAACTTGCAGAAATAATTCCGTTTCTTTGTGCGGTTTCCCAAAACGCTTCACCCAAATACCATTTTCCGTTTCTCACCTGAATTGAGTCGCTCAATTTGTAATATTCATTCGTATATGGGTCGTGCATTGAATTTGCAATTAGCCCGTTATTTTCGGGATACATACCGGTTACAATGGCATAATGATTAGGAAAAGTTTTGGTCGGAAAACATGGTCTTAGTGATAAAGCTGAGACGCCGTCTTTCTTCATTATGTCAATGTTTGGACTAATTCCCCTGTTTGCATAATCCCATCTGAAACCATCAAAAGAAATAAGGATGACATATGGTTGTGATTGTGAATAAATACTGATGGGTAATAATATTAAAGCAAATAATATGAAAATTATTTTTTTCAATTTTAGACCTTTAAAATTTTATGTTGGAATTTCTTTTTAAAAAGATTTAATTATTACAGGTTTAATGTAATAATTTTAGGATTCTATCGGGACGGATTGAGCCAATCAATTTAAAAATTTGTGTGAAAGGAATATCTCTATTCCAAGAAAATAGTGTGATAAATGCTTCACCTATAATTGTATCACGGGCTACAAATCCCCAAAACCTGCCGTCAAGACTATCATCTCTGTTGTCACCCATCATAAAATAATAATCTTTTTTGAATGAGTAACTGCTTACTGGTTTTCCTTCAATAGTAATAATATTATTCTCTACTTTAACAACTTTTTTTCCGTATTCCCGATCTATTATAGTCCGCCACTGTTCAATATTGCTCAGGCTTAATTCCGTTGTTGAATTCTTTTTTGGAACAACAAGGGGACCGTAATTATCTTCATTCCAAGGCGCACCTTTAGGAAAAATTCTGGGCTCAACAACATTTACAGGTCTTGAGTAATAGTCTAAATATTTAATATGGGGTGGTCTTCTGAATTCCTTCCCGTTAATAAAAACAACTCTATTTATAATTTTAATTGTATCCCCAGGTGTACCAACACATCTTTTTACATAGTTAACACCTCTTTCCCTTGCAAAGAGCCTGTCTTTTTCTCCGGGGTATTCAAACACAACAATATCATTTGCTTTGGGTTCTTTTAATGCCGGTAGTGTAAAATAGGGAAGAGGTGTGTCGGTAAATGGTATATATCTCGGTGATGAAGTACCGTAAATAAATTTATTAACAAGCACAAAATCGCCTACAAGAATTGTATCTTCCATTGACCCGGTAGGAATGCGTGTGTTTTGTATTATAAATGTAATAATAAAAAATGCAGCTATAAGTGCAAATGAAATTGATGAAATAAAATCTTTAAATTTTTCTTTTGGTGTTTTTTCTCTGTTTATTTCTTCTTCAGTTTTAATACCGATAAACTTTTTAAATCCGATTTTAAATGACAAGTTCTTCTCCGTGAATAATAATTTTTTAAATATTGAATATATCTAATTGTTCTTTAAAGAGCTCAATTTATTTTTTAATATTTCATTAAGCAATTTTGGATTTGCCTTCCCTTGTGTTTGCTGCATTATCTTACCTACAAAAAAGCCTATAAGTTTCTCTTTTCCATCAATATATTCTTTCACTTGTTTAGGATAATCATTAAAAATATTGCTTATAATTTCTTTTAATTCTGATACATCCGATATCTGGCTAATGTTTTTCTCACTTATGATTTGTTCTGCAGTTTTATTGTCGGTTAACATTTCAGAAAAAACTTCTTTGGCAATTTTACCACTAATAGTGCCGTTATTTATAAAATTTATAAGTTGAGTTAAATTCTCGGATGAAATGGGAAAATCTTTTATACTTATTTTCTCATTATTAATTATCCCAAGAACTTCAACCATTACCCAGTTACTTAGAGATTTAAAATCATTTGTAAAGTTTGTTCCACTTTCAAAATAATCTGCAAGTGATTTTTCATTTGTTAAAATCCGTGCGTCATATTCAGGTATATTATATTGATTAATAAATCGTTCACACCTTGCATTCGCAAGTTCCGGCATTTGTGTTTTAATTTTTTCTATCCATGCTTCATCTACTATTACAGGAAAAAGATCAGGCTCTGGAAAATATCTATAATCGTCTGCTTCTTCCTTGCTTCGCATACTTTCAGATTTATTTAAATCTGCGTTCCAAAGAAGTGTCTGTTGGTCAATTTGCTTTCCGTCTTCAAGTAAATCAATTTGTCTTTCAATTTCAAAATTAATTGCTCTCTCAATATTTTTGAAAGAGTTCATATTTTTAATTTCTGTTTTTGTCCCAAGTATTTTTTCACCAATTTTTCTTACTGAAACATTAGCATCGCACCGCAAAGAACCTTCTTCCATGTTTCCATCGCAGATTCCTAAATATCTCACAATCTGTCTGATTTTCTGCAAATAAAGTGATGCTTCTTCAGGGCTTTTAATATCAGGTTTGCTAACAATTTCAATCAATGGCACTCCACAACGATTTAAATCAACTAATGTTTCCGAACCTGAATCGTGTATTGATTTACCAGCATCTTCTTCGATGTGTATCCTTTCAATTCTTATTCTTTTTTTCTCATTATTTGCTGTAGTGATTTCTAAAAATCCGTCTGAACAAATCGGTTCTTTGTATTGAGAAATTTGATAACCTTTTGGAAGATCAGGGTAAAAGTAATTTTTGCGTGCAAAAACCGAATATTCATTTATATTACAATTTGTAGCTAATCCCATTAATGCTGAATATTCTACTACTTTTTCATTTAAAACGGGCAGCACACCCGGGTGTCCTAGACAAACAGGACAAACATTACTATTCGGAGTTTTACCAAATTTTGTTGAACAACTGCAAAATGCTTTGGTTTCGGTTGATAATTGTGCGTGAACTTCCAGACCTATAATGGCTTCGTATTCTTTATACATATATCAAATTATTTTTTATAGTGAAGCTGTGGAAGTATTATTATTTTCAACAAAGTCAATATTTTTTAACTCTGTAATAATTTTTTCTTTCAGGCGATTGAAATCATCTAAATATTTTTTTACAATAGGTTTTGAAGCAGGAATTTTTTGCTTTAACGGATTAACCTGTTGTCCGTTTTTCCAAAATCTAAAGCAAACATGATTTCCCCTTGCCAATCCTGTATGTCCAACATATCCTATAATCTGTCCCTGCTTTACTTTAACACCTGGTCTAATACCCGAAGCGATTTTATACATATGTAAATATTGTGTAGAATATGTACCGTTATGCTTCACTTTTATATATCTGCCGTTATATTTTGAATATGCTGCTGTAATGATAATACCATCACCCACAGCATGAATAGGTGTACCTTGAGGAGCTGCGTAATCAGTACCTAAATGAGCTTTATATCTTTTTTGAACAGGATGAAATCTTCGGTAAGTAAAACGAGAACTAATTCTCGAAAATTTTATTGGAGCTTTTAAAAATGTTTTTTGTAAACTGTTACCTTTTTCATCGTAGTATTCATTTTTATTATTCGTTTTATAATTTATAGCGTAATAATTTTCTTTCCTATGAAAGAATTCTGCACCTATAATTTTGTTAATTCCGACTGGTTTATCGTCAACATATTTTTCTTCATAAATAACTTTATACTTATCACCTTCCATTATTCTGTAAAAATCTATTTGCCAAGCATAAATTTCAGAGAGGTTTATCACTAATCCAGGATCAACATTTTGTTCGGCTAATGACATATACAATGAATTTTTAATTACACCCGAAACGATCTTTTTCTTTAATACAATTTTTTTATGGATTAAATCAACACTTACAGTATCCTTAAAATTTATTACCAAATAATCTATGGGTGAAATCTCATAAACAAAGTACTGTAATGAATTGGAATTATCTGTTGATGAGTATGAATAATATTTATGTCCGTAAATTATTTTTCTTAGATCAAATAAGTTTTTGCTTAATATTTGTGCTTGGTAAATTTTATTGTAGGGTGTTTTGTATTTTAATAAAATCTTAGAAAGAGTTTCATTTCGCTTTACAGAATGAATTTGTTTAACTACTGCAGAAGTATCTATACCAAACTCAGTGTTTATTTTTTTTACTGATTTAACTATAATAATTGCAGGAGTTTCTTTCGGTTTATTACTTGTAGTTGTTATTATAAAAAGGACTAATAATAGTCCTGATATAATTAAAGTAAATACTTTTGAGTTCTTCAATGTTCTCTAAAAAATTATTATTTATGAGATTGTTAATTTATATGTAAATTTAGCCTATTGCAATTAATCCGTTTATATTTTTAAGTTAACTATTGAGTATATGTAAATTTACACAGTTGCAATGATTTACTATCAAATAAATATTAGAGTTAAAAAGATTTTGAAAATGAATGTCCGAAATGGATGAAAAAACTTATATTCCGGATGTTTTGGTGACCAAGTATTTTCTTAGTCATAAAGTTTCAAAAATGATAAAACCCACAAGCGAACCCAATACAGTAGTTTATTCTTTTGTTTACAAATGTGAATCATTTAAAAAATATTTGGAATATTCCGCAAAAGCCGCACCGGATTTACCAAAAAAGAATACTGATAAATTTAATGGAAAAGTTACTGCTTATAGAAAAGTAATGGAAGCAATTTAGTTTGTTTATTAGCTTATGACTTGAAGGTTTTATTTTTAAATGTTATTTAGAATTAAAATTTTAATAATTAGTAACTATTTAGTTTAAAAATGTTTTATAAACAAAACATAATTCTCATTATTTCAATACGGGTAATATTAACTCTCATTATATTCGTATTTTTTTCTTGTCGTGAAAACATTCTTTCTTCAGAAAATTCTATCGGAAACATTAATGAGCCAATTAAAACTAAATCTCCTGAAAGCTATACTTTCGAAATTAATGCTTCTAAAATTACATTTAACGAAACCGACAATACTCAATTAAATATAACCCGGGCAGATGTATTTGTCTCTATAAGAAATTATTCTTCCGGTATAGTAAGTATAACTGTTATCGGGGATAATAAACTTAATTTATATTCTGCGAGCTTTACTGATAATGCAGCCGGACAGTCAACTAAGATTACAAATCATGTGCCTGAAAAAGTTAGGTTAGAATTTAGAAATTTTTCTGGAAATTTAAAAGTAAGAGTTACCAAGTCAAATTAATTTTTTTCTAAAATTTTACCTTTTAAAATAATTTACTTAAGTTAAATCCCAGGATTAATGAATTCCCAGTAAATCAATAAATTTCTCGTCGATAGATGCGCGTAAATATATTCTCATACCAAAATAAGTATTTTAATACTGAAGTTACCTCTTTGCCTACCAGAGAAGAAATTGAAGAAAAATATAAATGGAATATATCTGATATTTATAATTCTGATGAGGATTGGGAAAAAGATTTTAAATGGGTAACTAACAGAATACCGGAATATTCAATTTATATAGGTACTCTTTCCAAGGATGCGGATTCATTATATAAATGTTTGAAGTTTGATGAAGAAACCGGGAAGAAACTGGAAAGATTACATCTTTATTCAATGCTTTCGCACGATGGTGATATGAGCGTTACTAAGTACCAGGCTATGGATGATAGGGTAAAAAGTTTATATACTCAAGTAGCTACTGCAAGTTCTTTTATCCGTCCTGAATTAATTAAAATTCCTGAAGACCAATTATTAGAAATGGTTTCTTCAAAACCTGAATTAAACATTTATGAACACTTCGTAAAGAACCTCATAAGATCAAAAGCACATACGTTAGATGAAAAGGAAGAAAAGCTGTTGTCGTTAGCCGGTGATACTGTTCAAGCTTCATACAACACTTTCTCAATCTTAACTAATGCCGATTTAACTTTTCCTATAATAAAAGATGAACAAGGTAAAAATGTAAGGATGTCACATGGCAGATATTATGCTGCAATGTATTCAATAGACAGAAAATATAGAGAAAGAGCATTTAAGGCATATTATGAATCGTATAAAAGTTATAGGAATACATTTTCATCTTTGTTATACGGAAATATTAAATCTAATATTTTTACTGCAAAAGCAAGAAAATATAATTCGGTTAGAGAAGGTTCACTCGATTCAAACAATATTCCTATTTCTGTATACGATAACCTTATCAATACTATAAATGATAATTTATCTCCTTTACACAAATGGGCTTCATTAAAAAAACGTTTGTTAAAAATTGAAAAACTACATCCTTATGATGTTTATGTCTCTTTATTTAATGAAACAAAATCTAAAACATATTCATATGAAGAAGCACGGGATATTGTAATTGAAGCAATGAAACCTTTAGGAGATGATTACATAAAATCATTAAATAAGGCTTTTAATGATAGATGGCTTGATGTTTTTGAAACAAAAGCAAAAAGAAACGGTGCATATTCCTCCGGTACCACTTATGGAGTTCATCCTTACATGTTGTTAAATTGGAATGGTTTACTTAGTGATGTTTTTACTCTTGCTCACGAACTTGGGCATAATATGCATTCATATTACACAGGACAAAACCAACCTTACCCGTATGCAAACTATTCAATTTTTGTGGCTGAGGTAGCATCAACTTTTAATGAATCACTTCTATTGAATTATCTAATTAAAAACACCAATAATGAAAAAGAAAAATTATTCTTACTTGAAAAATATCTTAATAATATAGCCTCAACATTTTACAGACAGGTAATGTTTGCTGAATACGAAATGAAAATTTATGATATGGCTGAAAACGGGGAAGCATTAACCACGGATAATTTATCCCAATTATATAGTGATATTTATCAAAAATATTGGGGTCCAAATATGGTCCTTGATGAGGACAAAAAATATACTTGGACAAGAATTCCACATTTTTATTATAATTTTTATGTTTATCAATATGCCACTGGTTTTGCTGCTTCTGAAACTTTATCAGAGAAAGTATTAAATGAAGGTAAACCGGCGGTAGATAAATATTTGAATTTTCTAAAATCCGGCAGTTCAGATTATCCAATCAATTTATTGGCATCAGCCGGTGTGGATATGAATTCTCCTGGTCCCACACTTTCAGCTACAAAAAAAATGAATAAAATACTTGAAGAAATTGAAAATATAATAGGGGAATAGTTATTTACATCTACTACTATTTTTATCTTTTTATGCTATGAAAATATATTCAAAAAGTTTGCTTAATCAATACAGCCAATCTCTTACCTACGACGATATAAGTTTAATACCCACAGAAATATCCAGAATAAAATCCAGAGCAGAAACAAAAATTAATTGCGAATTTTTAGACCTCAATTTATCTCTTCCTGTTATCTCAAGTCCAATGGATACTGTTACCGGGATAGAAATGGCAAAAGCACTTACTGTGCAAGGATGTTTAGGAATATTGAACCGGTTTGACTCGTCATTAAATGAAGTATTAACAAAAAAAACAGATGGTGTTAAAGGAGTTTCAATTGCCCTTAACACTTCTTTGGACGACATTAAAAAATTAGCTGAGAACGGTTATATAATTTGTATAGATACTGCAAACGCTAATAATAAAGAAGTGTTAAAAAAAACCGAAGAAATAAAAAAAGCATGTGATGTTAAAATAATCGTGGGTAATATTGCTCAAGGGGACAGCTTAAGTCAGTTAGAAATTTCCGGTGTTGATGCAATAAGAGTAGGTATAGGTGGGGGCAGTGTTTGCACAACTTCAATTCAAACAGGGATTGGTATAGGTCAAGTATCATCAATTTTAGATGTCATTTCAAAAAGAGACGAAAAAAAATTAAAGATAAAAATTATTGCAGATGGCGGAATAAAAAGCCCGGGAGATATTGCAAAAGCAATCGCGTTAGGTGCAGATGTGGTAATGCTGGGTAGAATGTTAGCCGGTACAAGGGAAACACCCGGAGAAGTTATAAAATATGCTGATCAGTTATGGAAGAAATACAGAGGTTCAGCATCATTTGGGGTAAAAATGCGAAACGAATTTATAGAAGGGGAAGAGACGATGATTCCATACAAAGGAGCAGTTAAAAATGTTATAGATGGAATATCAGACGGGTTAAAAAGTTCTATGAGTTATATGAATTGTTTATCGTTAGACGAATTAAAAAGTAAGGATACATTTGCTGTTTTGAGCAACAGTTCTTATCTGGAAAGATTACCGAAAAAATAATTTACTCATCAATTAATTTCCCGTCATCAGTAGGCACTATAAATGGACTATTTTGTGATACATACTTTTGCAAGATACACTCCTATTTATTTTTGAATCTTTTTAATCTCAATGAATTACTAACTACAGATACCGAACTTAACGACATTGCAAAAGCTCCTATCATCGGGCTTAACATACCGATTGCTGCCAAAGGAATTCCTATTATATTATAAATAAATGCCCAAAATAAATTTTCTTTAATGGTTCTGATAGTCCTTTTTGATAATTTAATAGCGGTAACAACTCCCTGCAAATCACCTTTGATAAGAACTATTGAACTAGTTTCTATTGCGACATCTGTACCGCTGCCGATTGCAATACCAACATCACTTTGAGCCAAAGCAGGAGCGTCATTTATACCGTCACCTACCATTGCAACAACTTCATTTTTATTTTGATATTCTTTTATTTTCTTAGCTTTATCTTGGGGTAAAACTTCGGCATTAAAATCATCAACACCAACTTTTTCTGCAATTTTTTTAGCTACAATTTTATTGTCCCCGGTAATCATTACGGTTTTAATTCCCATAGATTTCAATTCTTTGATTGCAATAATTGAACTTTCTTTCAATGGATCTTCAATAGTAATATAACCCTTATATTTGCCGTTAACTGCGACGTATATTACGGTGCTTTCTATATCGTTATAATTATTAATATCAATAGAATATTCTTCCATTAATTTTCTATTACCAGCAACAATATTCATTCCTTTTATTACTGCGGTAATACCTTTACCGGTAATACTCATAAAAGATTCTGTTTCTTCCAACTCTATTCCCTTTAATCTTGCATAGTTTATTACAGCCTCGCCCAATGGGTGTTCTGAACTTTTTTCTACCGAGGCAGTTAATTTTATTAATTCATTTTCTGTAATATTTATTGAATTTACAGAATTTACAACTGGTTTGCCTTCCGTTATTGTTCCTGTTTTATCAAAAATAATTGTAGATATTTTATGTGCCTGTTCAAGACTTTCACCGTTTTTAATTAATATACCTAATTGTGCCCCTTTGCCGGTGCCTACCATAATAGCTGTCGGAGTTGCAAGACCTAAAGCACAAGGGCAAGCAATAATTAAAACAGCTACAAAATTTACTAGTGCAATATTAAATCCCGAACCGTTTGTAATGATCATCCAGGTTATAAATGTAATAATTGCAACACCAATTACTGCAGGGACAAAAACACCTGCAACTTTATCTGCTAAATTTTGGATGGGTGCTTTACTACCTTGGGCATCTTCAACCATTTTAATTATTTGACCAAGAAGCGAATTATTTCCTATGGCTGTAACTTTATATTCGAACAAACCTGTTTTGTTTATTGTACCTCCAATTACTTTACTTCCCACAATTTTTTCTACCGGAATACTTTCACCTGTAATCATTGCTTCATCAACTGCCGAGTTACCGCTTATTAACTCTCCATCGGCAGGAATTTTACTTCCAGGTTTTACAATAACTATATCATTAAGTTTTAATTCATTCAAATTTATTTCAATTATTTGGCCCTCTTTTTTTATAAAAGCAGTATTAGGTCTAAGTCCGATTAGTTTTTTTATAGCAGTTCCTGTTTTAGATTTTGCTCTAACTTCTAAATACCTGCCTATAAGAATTAGAGTAATGATGACAGCAGCAGTATCAAAATACACATGCATATTACTACTATTACTGTAAATTATTTTTGGGAATAGCGTAACTATTGTGCTGAAGATAAAAGCAGAACCTGTTCCAATAGCAACTAATGTATTCATATCAACGACGGAGTGTTTAAGATTATTCCAAAAAATGATAAAGAATCTTTTACCGGTAATAAAGATCATAGGTAATGTTAAAAGAAAAAGAATCTTATTAAGATCATCAGAAGTAAACACACTGGAAAAGAATTTACTTCCCATACTTAATATTAAAATGGGAATAGTTATTATAATTGAAAGAATAACATCCTTCTTTAACTTTAACTCAAAAGTTTTTGCTTCGTCATTCTTTTTGTTTTTTTCCGTTTCTGTATCATTTGCATTAGTTTTCTCATTTGGTATTTCAATTTTATAACCTGCATCTTCAATTGCTTCAACAACTTTATTATAATCAATTTTACTTTTATCAATTTCAAAGGAAGCTTTTTCTGTGGCGAAATTAACCGAAACTTTTTTAATACCTTCAATTTTTTTTAATGTTTTCTCTACTCTTGCTACACAGCTAGCGCAAGTCATCCCAATTACCGGTGCTGTAATATTTTCTTTTTCAACATTCATTAATTAATCCATCAATTATTAATTCTTTCAAATAATTTATAACCTGCTACTTCGATAGCATTGGATAAATCATTATCAGAAAATTTATATTCATCATATTCAATCTCCGCAGAACCGATATTAACTTCTATTACATTAAGTTCTAATTTTGACAATTCTTTTCGAACTGCAATTACACAATGTTCGCAAGACATTCCCTCTATTTTTAATTGCTCTTTTTTCAATTTATACTTCTTTTATTTATTTAATTTTTTACGTGTAAATTAAGGTATTCAAAAAATGTTGTGTTATACAATTTTATAAAAATTTTATAAAATATTAAGGTATGCTATCTATATAAATATTAGAATAATTTTGAATTGACAAAACTATCAAACTTTATCTAAAGGGACTCTTTTTTTGTACTTCAATTTTTTAAATTTGGTGGGAGTAAAACCCGTTACTTTTTTAAACTGACTTGATAGATATTGTACACTGCTGTATCCTAATCGGTAGGAAATTTCACTTAATGTAAGCTGATTATAAACAAGTAATTCTTTAGCTTTTTCTATCCGCTGATTTATTATATAATTTTCGATTGTATGATTTTCTAAAGATGAAAATAAATTACTCAAATATTGATAACTATATCCCATCTTCTTTGAGATATAATCGGATAATTTTTCTTGAGCACCAATTTCTTCACTTTTATAATGAATATATTCTATTATAAAAATTTTTATTTTTTCTATTAATTTGAATTGCTTATTATCAAGCAACTCAAATCCATTCTTATTAAGAATTTCTTTAATTATTTCCGTGTTTAAATTTTTTGAAGATTCAATAGTTACTTCACCAAGTTTAATTTTACTTACACTAAAACCTAATTTTTCAATTTCTTCTTTTATAACTTTAATGCATCTGTCACAAACCATATTTTTTATATAAATAGTCTTAGTCATTTATTCTATCATAATTAATTTATCAGAATATTATTAAATAATAATCAATTATAAAGAAATTTATTGAAAATTAAAAATGTTTGGTTTGTTATAATTGAATGTATTAAATTTTATTTTTTTTGAACGGCTGTTAATTCGTGGGTGTGAAGTTTATGCATTGGGCGGATGCTGCTATTTGAATACAAGTTATATATATTCAAATTGTTGTTAACTACTTGTGGTTTTAGAATTATATTTGAGGATTTAAATGATTCTGCAACTGTGTTAAGTATATTAATTTTTTCGTTGGGTTGTTCATCTGTTACTGTTGGTGCTTGCACTGTGTTTATAACTTTAAATCTTTCAAATCTTTTAAGCTTTTCAGTATCATCCTCAATTATTTCGGTTTTCTCAATTATAATGGAAATCAAATTATCAGACGCTAATTCTTTTAAATACGATTTATCACTTGATTTACCACGTAGTTTATAGAGCAGATATGATAAAATGACAAGAAATGCTGTAAACACTGTGAAAATACTTAATGAAGCTTGTATAATCGGTATTAGTTCCATATTCCTTAATTTCGTATAATAATTACCGTAGTTAATCAATTACTGTACCAATTGATTACAGTAAAATTTCTAAGGATTCTTGATAAAAGTGAATAAAAATTGAGATATTTTATCATTATGAGACTATGATAATACATAAAAAAAACGCTTTATTATGTTTATCATTTAGTAAATTTTGATAGGTTTAATTATTATATACAATAAAATTGATTTTCCATGAAAACTTCAATAAATTAAATAATTGTTTTATAATAAGTTAGAAATATTTACAATCATTTTTTATTAAAGGTAATAAAATGACAAAAGCTGATATAGTTGACAAAATTGCTTCTGGAACGGGCGTAACAAAACTTGAAACAGAAGCTATAGTTGAAGGATTTTTTTCGACTGTGATTGATTCATTAAAAAACGGCAATGGCATAGAAATAAGAGGTTTTGGGACATATAAAGTAAAAAAGAAAAATGCCAGGCAAGCCAGAAATCCAAAAACAGGAGAGCAGGTTTTTGTACCGGAACATTATGTTCCGACTTTTAAATTTTCAAAGGATTTTAAAGCAATTGTCAACCAAGGAATGAAAGAAAAGGAGAAGCCAGTATAAATGGATAAAGTTTGTATAAACTGCGGAAAATTTGTAGAAGATAATTATAAATTTTGTCCCGGTTGCGGTACAAGCATCTCCGATAACAATATAGTAATTTGTAGTAATTGCGGAAATGGAAATACTCATAACGAATCATTCTGTACAGAATGCGGGCTTAAACTTAATAGTGATAATGTTAAGAGAGAAAAAAGAGATGAAAAGGAATATGTCAAAAAAAATCAAAATGAAAAGAAGAAAAAAACAGTAGAAAGAACTTCTCATCAGAAGATAAAAAAGAGAGTAGAAAAAAGTTTAAGTAAAGGAAAATTATATACAATTTTAGTTGGAGTTTTGGGTTTAATATTAATATTATTAATTTCCGTGGGTGTGTTTGACCAAACTGTAACAGCAACCAACAACGTGCCTCCTCCAAGCAATCCCCAGGTAAACCTTGCAAACTTACAAAAGATAAATGAACTTGCTGCTCAGGTAAATGCAAACCCAAATAATATGGAATTGTTGCTCGAACTTGCACACTTACGAAATGATTCAGGCTTTTTTCAAAAGGCAATAAATAATTATCATACTTATTTAGAAAAGAAACCTAATAATGTTGATGCAAGAATTGATATGGGAGTTTGTTATTATAATTTAAATAACTTCACAAAAGCTATAGAAGAAATGGAAAGAGCTATTAAAATAAAACCGAATCATCAAATTGGTTTGCTTAACTTGGGAGTAGTAAATTTAACAGCAGGCAACTTAGATAAATCAAAAGAGTGGCTGAATAAAGCAATTAATGTTGACCCAAATTCACAAATTGCAAAAAGGGCTCAGGAATTATTAAATGCACATCAAACTAATTAATTGGAGGTAATATATGCCTTGCGGCAAAAAAAGAAAAAGACATAAAATGGCTACCCACAAAAGAAAAAAAAGATTAAGAAAAAACAGACATAAAAAGAAATTAAGATAAACTGATTTTAATCCGTTCCTGCCTGCCGGTAGGCAAGAGTTAACGGATGATAATAATTGGTAAATGTTTTTTTACATTTACCATTTGTTATTTAAACCCGCCTTCGTCTTCACAGACTTCGGCGGGCAGGTCCTCCTCTTCGATCTAAAAAGAAGAACTTTGATTGGGTAGGTTCATTAATATAGAAGACTCGAAGATGTTTTATAATTTTTTTGTCTTTAATTTTATTCATTTTATTTTTGCTGGTGTAGCTCAGCTGGCAGAGCAACGCACTCGTAATGCGTAGGTCACCGGTTCGATTCCGGTCACCAGCTCCAAACAAAGTTAAATTTCAAATTACAAATCTCAATTCCTAAATTTGCATTATTTCGTTTATATCAATTACTAACAGTTCAATCCCTAAGGGATTGTCTTTATACTAGGACTACTAAATGTTACAAACGTTTATTCCCTAACCGGAATAATTTTTTTTTGCTTGCTATTTGGAATTTGCGAAAGAACAATAATATGAATTTTTATCAATCAAGGGGGAAATGATTTTTTTACTTGTTATCTGGTCTCATTGAAAACATTGTTGTATAAATTTTTCAATCCCGTAGGGATTGAATGTTTGTAATAAACAAGAAACTGCTCTGTGTCTTTCAACTCCGTCAGGCCTGCCTGCGGCAGGCAGAAGTTGAACTTATTATTTTTTCGTGATTATGTGTGCCCCAAATGAAATGCACCCATATTTTTACGTGTGAGTGGATTACCATTGTTTCCCTCCTTATAAATAGTGAGTAATTTATTTTGTTATTACAAATTTAACATTTTATTGGAAACTGCTGAAGCAGTTAAAAATATGGGTATGGAAATTTTTTTAACCACCAAGCTGAAGCTTGGTGCTGATTTAATAAAACAGTTGAATTTGTTTTGCCCATAGTTGCCCACACAAATCTCCCAAAATTGTGCCATAGACATTCCTATGGAAAAATATATAAATAAAATTTTTAACCCCTTAAAATATAACATCTTACATTTTCCAATTTGTAAATCCATTTCATTAAAACGATTTAGCCAATCACTTAAAGTAAATTATTATGTAAGTGGGAAGCATAAATATTTATAGTGGTAAATAGTTAAAGATTTTCCTTGACTTTACAATAGTTTTTGTCTTATTTTGGGGAGTAGTGGGGAATTGTGGTGAATTAAACCATTTAAAAATTTGGTGAAACATGTTCAGAGGACAATTTAAATATTCAGTAGATGCAAAGGGAAGAATCAGCATACCAGCAAAGTTAAGAAAACATCTCTCGGCTGAAGCCAATGAAACTTTTGTGATGACACAGGGAACTGCATTGTGCATTGATTTATATCCGCTAGATCAATGGCAGAAATTTGAAGAAAAATTGTTACAGTTAAATCCGTTTCAACCTAACGAAGCCAAATTTATAAGAATGATTCTCCAACACGCATCCGAAGATTCTTTTGATTCACAATCAAGAATTAGAATACCGCAAAAACTTTTGGAATATGCAAAAATAGAAAAGGAAGTAATCATACTTGGGGCATTAAAGAAAATTGAAGTTTGGAATCCCAAAGTTTATGAAGATTATTTGAATAGTTCCACTGAAACGTATGAGGACATAGCAGCAAAAGTTATGGGTCAATAATGGGTGATTTTCATACACCCGTTTTGCTTAATGAAAGCATTGACTATTTGATAACAGATAAGTCAGGAACTTATTTTGATGGTACTCTTGGTTTTGGTGGACATTCATCTAAAATATTAGAAACAATTAATAAAAACGGGCTTTTAGTTTCAACCGATGTTGATTTAGACGCATTTAATTATTCTAAATCAAAATTGGGAAAAGCACAAAATATGAAGCTTTATAACTTTAACTTTTCGAAAATTAAAATAATTTCTAAGCTTGAATCAATAAAAGCTTTTAACGGCATTTTTGCTGATTTGGGTATTTCATCATATCAGATTGATGATCCGGCTTCCGGGTTTACATTTAGAAAGGAAGCAAAGTTAGATCTTAGAATGGATAAAACAATTAAACTAACTGCTGCCGAAATAATCAATTCATTTGCGGAAGATGAAATATCCAATATTATTTTTAAATACGGAGAAGAAAGAAACAGCAGAAAAATTGTTAGAAGGATTTGTGAAAAAAGAAAATTAAGTTCAATAAATACCACTACCAATCTTGCTGAAATTATTTCAGAGGTTGTACCTGAAAGATTTTTAAAGAAAACCCTTTCACGAGTATTCCAGGCATTAAGAATTTATATAAACAAAGAACTTGATGTATTAAAAACATTTTTAGATGATTCAGTAGACCTGCTTGCCGAAGGCGGAAGAATAGTTGTTTTAACTTATCATTCATTGGAAGACAGGATAGTTAAAGAAAAATTTAAGTATGAATCTCTTGCGTGTATTTGTCCAAAAGATTACCCCGTATGTCGGTGTGAAAAAGTACAAAGGCTAAAAATTTTAACCAAAAAACCTGTTTATCCTTCTGCCTTAGAATTATCATTAAATAGAAGAGCAAGAAGTGCAAAATTAAGAGCAGCCGTAAGAATATGAAAAAGAATTCAAAAAAAACAATTCTGTTTAATCTAATATTAATTGTAACAATTGCATTTTTTGTTCTTGGTTACGTTGGGGTAAAATTAAAATATGATATACTTGCAAAAGACAAAGTCTTATTGCAAAAGGAATTGAACAACCAAAAAAATTGGAAAACAAACTTATTAGCACAAAAGCAGAGCTTAACATCAGAAAGTAGAATTGTAGAAGTGGCTAAAAAAGAATTAGGATTGATAAGTTATTTAAAACCGGAAGAGACAATAGTGGTTAAAAAAATTAAAATCAAAGAACTATCAAATAAACTGGGAGGGCATAATGAATAACTTCCGGGCATTTTTGGTTTTACTCGGTGTGCTGGTTTTATTTTCAATAATTGTAGCCAAGCTTGTAAATATTCAACTTATAAGGGGAGATGAATTAAAATATTTTGCCGAAAGACAGCAAATGAAAATAGAGAAAATTCAAGCTGAAAGAGGTTTAATTTATGATAGAAATAATGTTCTGCTTGCCTACAATAGAAATGATGCAACATTTTACTTGGATCTTTCAAAAACAAACAAACAAACAAAGGAAGAACTGGCAGAAAAATTTTCAAAATTAACAAACAAAACACCGCAATTCTTTTTAACAAAAATGAAGGGTGAAAACAAAACAATAACTTTAGCACAACACATCCCGCTTGCAGATGTTAGAGACCTAATGAAGTTAAAGCTACCCGGGTATTATTACAGGAAAGGAATTTCAAGAGATTATTATTACAACAATTTTGCTTCGCATATTCTTGGTTATGTAAACACTCAATATAAAGGAGTAAACGGAGTAGAGAATTATTTCGACAGGGAACTTGCAGGTATAAACGGACAAAGATTAGTCGTTAAAGATGCAACCGGTAAAATTATCACTGTAAAAGAGGACATGACTAAAAATGCTGTTCAGGGTAATAATTTATTTTTAACTATAAATAAATCCTACCAAATAATTTTAGAAGAAGAAATAATTAATGGGCTTAAAAAATACCAAGGTAAATATGTGATTGGTATTATTATGAATCCGAATAACGGAGAGATCTTAGCTCTTGCAAATTCATCAGGGTATGATCCTAATATTTATTGGAAATATACGGATACAGAAAGAAAGAACAGGGCTGTTACAGACATATATGAACCCGGCTCAACTTTTAAATCAATAACAATAGCAACGTTACTTGATCAAAATCTTGTAAAGGAAAATGATATAGTTTTTACAGAAAACGGAAGATATAAATTCAATAATACTTATGTAACAGACACTCATAAACATGGATGGCTTACAGTATCTGAGGTTATTAAATACTCGAGTAATATTGGTATAGCAAAGCTGGTACAGAAAATTGATAATGAAATTTATTACAAATATTTGCGTGGATTTGGTTTCGGGAATTATACTTCTGTTTCATTACCTGGTGAGGTAAAAGGCAAATTAAAAAAACCAGATCAATGGTCAAAGATTTCAAAAGAGTTTATGTCCTTCGGTTATGAAATTGCAGTAACACCCATTCAATTAATTTCTGCATACTCAGCACTTGTTAATGGAGGTAAATTATTTAAACCTCAAATAATTAAAAAGATTACGGATGCTTCGGGAAACATAGTTTATAATTCAAATCCGGATTTAGTCAGGACTGTGATCTCTAAAAACACATCCATGAGAATCAGAAAAATATTATCAACTGTTGTAGAAGACGGGACAGGAACAAAAGCTAAAATTAAATTTATCAATGCCGGCGGAAAAACAGGCACCTCACAAAGATTGATTAATGGCAAGTATTCCAAAAATCAATATAATTCTTCCTTCATAGGATTTTTCCCTGTTGATAATCCGCAGATTATTTGTTTGGTCCTTGTTAATTCTCCAAAAGTAGGCAAATACGGCGGTCAGGTTGCAGCACCAATCTTTAAAAGAATATCCGAAAGAATAATAAAGGGTAACTATAATAAATTTTTAGAAAAGAAAGAAATCTTAATTCCGGTTGATGATACAAAAATAGTTTATGTAAAAAAGGATTTTCAAACTAAGGGAAATTTAAAATATTTGGATTTGGATTTTACCGGTAACATAAGTAAGGCAAGAATGAATGTTATGCCAAATTTAATTAACAGAACACTTTCGGAAGCTATATCAATTTTAACAAAAATCGGATTAAAATTTAAAGTTAGTGGAACAGGTAAGATAGTAAAGCAAAGTATAACACCCGGTACAAAGTTAAGAGCCGGTTTATTGTGCAATATAAACGCGAAAGAAACTTCATTAAAAGGAGTTACAATTTACTAATGGAATTAAGTAATCTATTAAATAATATTCATGCTGTTCAAGTTACCGGAGAATTCCAGCGTAAAAATGTGGAAGCTATTGTTTATGACTCGAGAAATGTAAAAAAGAATTCAATTTTTGTCGCTATAAAAGGATATGAAACAGACGGTCATAAATTTATTTTAGATGCAATTAACAAAGGGGCTATTGCAGTTGTTTTAGAAGATGATAAAAATATTCCGGATGAAATATTTAGACATCAAAATGTTCTTAAAATAGTTGTTAATAACAGCAGGATAGCACTTGCTGAATTATCAAAATACTTTTGGGACTCACCTTCGGATAAACTGAATCTTATTGGTATTACCGGGACGAACGGGAAAACAACAACATCATATTTTCTTAAGAAGATTTTAGAAACAAGTAATTATAAAGTAGGGTTAACAGGGACTATTGCAAATTATATCGGGAATAAAAAAATAGATTCATCTCTTACAACGCCTGAATCAAACGATATGAATAAGCTGCTGAATGACATGTATTTACAAGGATGCCAATACGCTGTTATGGAGGTATCGTCTCATTCATTGGAATTAGAACGTACACATTCTTTAAACTTTAATGCAGGGGTTTTTACAAATATTTCATCGGAACATTTAGATTTCCACAAAGATTTTAATAATTATCTTTCTGCCAAAAGAAAATTATTCCTCTCCCTAACACAATCTGCATTTGGTGTTTATAACTCTGACGATAGTCACAGCATCGACCTAATTAAAAATTCTAATGCTCCATTGTACTCATATGGACAAGCATTGAATGCAGATTTTAATATAAGTAAAATTAATTACAATTTGAATGGAACCGAATTTGTAATTAACTATGACAATAATTCTTATAACGTAAGCACTTCTCTTATTGGGGAATTTAATGCCTACAACG
This sequence comes from Bacteroidota bacterium, assembly GCA_022573715.1. Classification (GTDB taxonomy): domain Bacteria; phylum Bacteroidota; class Ignavibacteria; order Ignavibacteriales; family Ignavibacteriaceae. The sequence continues at coordinate 17,136 of JACZTL010000013.1, read as the reverse complement.
CTTGTGCAGCTTTTGCAGTTTCAATTTTATTTGGTGTTAAAGCAGAGACAGCAATTATGGGGATTAAAAAAACTGAACAAATTCCCGGGAGATTTGAAAAAATTAATATTGGAAATAAAACTGTCATAATTGATTATTCACATACGGCAGATAGTTTAGAGAAAGCATTACTTGCGATTAAACAAATAAAAAAAGAAAAGCATCCTGTTTATACAGTATTTGGATGCGGGGGAAACAGGGATAAAAGTAAAAGACCTGAAATGGGAAAAATAGCTGCCGAATTGAGTGATGAAATTATTATTACATCTGATAATCCGAGAGATGAAGAACCTTTGGAAATAATAAAAGAAATAGAAAGAGGTGTAAAAAAAAACAATTACAAAATTATTGAAGATAGAAAAGAAGCTATAATTAAGACAATTGAAGGTTCGGAAGAAGATGCGGTGATTTTAATTGCCGGTAAAGGTCACGAAGATTACCAGGAAATTAAAGGAAAGCGTTTTCATTTTTCAGATAAAGAAATAGTACAAAGTTTTTTGAAAATATGAGCAGTATCAGGTTAAACCTTAAGGATTTTTTCAATCTGCCGGCCGCAGTTATTTATAATCATGATGAGTTTAAATCTGTTACATCGGTTACAATTGATTCAAGGAATGTTAGAAAAAATTCTGTGTTTGTGGCAATAAAAGGAGAAAATTTTGACGGTCATTCATTTGTAAAAGAAGCTGTTAAAAATGGATCAACAGCTGTTATGATAAATAAAAAAAGTTACAATAAATTTAACAGGTTGAATGTACCGGTAATCACCGTGAGAGATACAACCAAAGCTCTCGGTGATTTGGCAAATATTTGGAGAAATAAAATAAATACAAAAATTATAGGAATAACAGGAAGCGCAGGCAAAACTACAACAAAAGAAATGCTGGCTCAGATTTTAGAAGAAAAATATAAAGTGAATAAAACAAAAGCTAATTATAACAACCACATCGGTGTGCCGTTGACAATTTTAGATACGGATTCAAAGAATGATTATCTCGTACTTGAAATGGGAACAAATCATTTCGGTGAAATTGAATATGCATCAAAAATGGCAAAACCTGACTACGCTTTGATAACAAATATCGGCTATTCGCATCTTCAATATTTTAAAAACAAAGAGGGCGTGCTTAAAGAGAAATTATCTTTGTTTAGAGTGACTGATGAAAACGGCGGAGTGGTTTTTATTAATAATGATGACGTGCTATTAAAAAAGTCAAAAAAATATTTTAATAATAAAATTACATACGGCTTTAATAAAAGTTCTGATTATCAAGCAGGCATATTAGGTCAAACAAAAGAAGGAAGAGATATTATAGAAATAAAACATCTAAATCACTCTTATAAAGTAACACTTCCGTTTTACGGAATGCATAACACAAATAATTTTTTATCCGCTTCAACAGTTGCATTAAGCCTTGGCATTACAAAATTACAATTGTTAAAAGGAATTAAAAAATTTAAAGCTGTTGATAAAAGATTTAACATCATAAAAATAAACAGCACTATACTCATTGATGACACTTATAACGCAAACCCGGATTCAACAGCTTTTGCGATTATGACTGTTGGTAATTTGGGAAAGAATAAATATAAGCTTGTTGTCTTGGGTGATATGCTTGAACTCGGTATAGACAGCATAAAATTACATAATAACTTAGCGCCGATTTTGAAAAAAGCTAAAGTAAATGAAGTACTTACAATCGGCAGTAAAACAAAATATCTCAACAATGCATTAAAAAACAGTAAAATTGTTAACAAGCATTTTTCAAAAAGAGATGCACTTCAAGACTATTTATACAAAAAAGATTTCAGTAATTCTGTAATTCTAATTAAAGGTTCAAGGGGAATGAAGATGGAACAGTTTTCAAAAATTATTGAAGAAGGAATAAAATAGTAAATGCTTTACTATCTATTTGATTATATAAATAAAAATTTTAATCCGCCTGGATTTGATATCTTCCGCTATCTTACATTCCGCTCAGCGTTGGCTGCAATTACTGCACTGTTTTTAGCTCTTTATTTAGGACCTAAAATCATTAGAGTTTTAGAAAAACATCAAATAGGTGAAGTTGAAAAAGTTGATGCACCTAAATCACATCGATCAAAAGCCGGTACCCCTACTATGGGCGGACTGATTCTCATTGCTTCTTTAATAATACCTGTGCTTTTATGGAGTGATATTAAGAACATTTACATTGTTCTTGTTTTAGCAGGGACAGTTTTTTTAGGTGGTGTCGGGTTTCTTGATGATTATTTAAAAGTAATTAAAAAATTGCCAAACGGGCTTATCGCAAGATATAAATTACTTGGTCAAATAATTATCGGATTGGCTGTGGGATCTGTCATCTATTTCTCTCCACAGTTTGAAGGAATAAATACTCTAACTACAATTCCGTTTTTGAAAAATGTAAACCTTGATCTTTCATATTTATATATCCCCTCTGTAATCTTTATTGTTACGGCAACTTCAAATGCGGTTAACTTAACGGATGGATTGGATGGATTGGCAGTCGGTATTTCTATTATTGTTATGCTTACACTTGCGGTAATGAGCTATGTTAGCGGTAATGCAATTTACGCAAATTATTTAGACATCATTTACCTGCCCGGTTCAGGCGAACTGACAGTTTTTATTGCAGCATTGATTGGTGCATCACTGGGGTTCCTTTGGTTCAATTCGTATCCAGCGTCAATTTTTATGGGTGATACCGGGTCGCTGGCTTTGGGTGGTGCGTTTGGAATTTTAGCGGTGTTAATAAAAAAAGAATTGTTCATCCCGATTTTAGGCGGAGTCTTCTTTTTGGAGACTTTATCAGTAATAATTCAAAGAGTTTATTTCAAATACACAAAAAAGAAATACGGACAAGGTAAGAGAGTTTTTAAAATGGCCCCGATTCATCATCATTTTGAATTAAAAGGATGGGCTGAACCAAAAATTGTTACACGATTTTACATCGTTGCAATTATTCTTGCAATAATAAGCTTGGCTTCATTTAAAATTAGATGATGAATTTAAAAGGTGAAAAAATATCGGTTATTGGTGCTGTCAGAAGCGGTGTGGCTGCGGCAAAACTTATAAAAAAACTCGGCGGCGAACCGTTTGTAAGTGATTTAGATGATTCGGAAAAGTTAAAAAAATCTATGACGGAATTACAAAATATAAATATAGAATTTGAGTTTGGTCAGCATTCTGAAAAAGCATACGATTGCAATCTAATGGTTGTAAGTCCGGGTGTTCCTACGGACTCAAAAGTAATAAAAACCGCAAAGATGAAAGGAATAAAAATAATAAGCGAAGTAGAATTGGCTTCGTGTTTTTGTGCAGGTAATATAATTGCAATTACGGGTTCAAACGGTAAAACCACAACAACTTCATTATGCGGATATTTATTTAATCATTGCGGTGTTAAAATGTACGTTGCCGGTAATATTGGAAATCCGTTCTCGGATATAGCACTTGATGTAAAAGAAAATGAATTTGTTTCTCTTGAAGTTTCAAGTTTTCAATTGGATTATATAGAATCTTTTAAACCCAAAGTGTCAATTATTTTAAACATTACACCTGACCATCTAAATAGATATGATTACAAATTGGAAAACTATACCCAATCAAAATTGAGAGTTTATAAAAATCAAACTAAAGAAGATTATTTGATAATCAATAAAGATGATTTGGAATTACAAAAAAATGTAACGGATCAATTGAGCAGAACATACTACTTTTCACTGAGTCGGAAACTTACAAATGGCTGCTATCTCTCCGCAGAAAATATTTATTATGAAGAAAAAGGCGTCAGGAAATTTGAATGCAAAACCGGTGATATACAACTTAGGGGAGAACATAACTGGTCAAACTCTATGGCAGTTATTACAGCCGCGAAATTGTTTAATCTTGACAATGAAAAAATAATATCCGCTTTAAGAACATTTAAAGCAGTTGAACACAGGTTAGAATTAGTAATGGAAATAAACGGTGTGAAATTTATAAATGATTCTAAAGCCACAAACGTAGATTCAGTTATGTGTGCTTTAAAAAGTTTTGATGACCCAATCCATTTAATTTTAGGCGGACAGGATAAGGGAAACGATTATAATCAAATTGAAGAATTGGTTAAAAAAAATGTGAAGCAAGTTTATGCAATCGGTTCGTCATCGGAAATAATAAAAGAATTTTTCTCCGGAAAAATAGATGTTGAAATTTGTTCATCATTAAAAAGTGCTGCAACAAATGCCTTTGATAATGCTGAGAGAGGTGAAGTGGTTTTATTATCTCCTGCTTGTGCAAGTTTTGACATGTTTGAAAATTATGAAGATAGAGGAAATCAGTTTAAAAAAATTATTGAAAATTTATAAATGAAAAAATTAGCTATTACAATATTTTTTGAGACTTTTATATTAGTTATGCTCGGGCTGGTAATGGTAATGACAGCAAGCGGTACATACAGCATTCATAAATTTTCAAATGTATTTTATCTGTTTAACTCACACTTCATAAAAGTAATTATCGGAATTTCAGCATTGATGATATTCTCATTTATACCATATGAAATATATAAAGAATACAGCAAACCGGCTTTAATACTAGTTGCATTATTTCTTGTTTTTATACTTTTATTCGGTAATAGTGTAAAAGGTGCAGACAGGTGGATAAGTATATTCGGTTCAACATTTCAACCTGCAGAAATAGCAAAGCTTGCTTTGATTATTCATTTGGCAAAACTTATAGAAGAAAAAGGAGATTTGATAAAGGATTTCTGGGAGGGTTTCTGTAAACTATTCTATTGGGTTATTCTCATTTCTGTACTAATACTGTTAGAGCCGAACATTAGTAACGGAATACTTTTAATTTTTATTTCTCTTGTTATTCTATTTGTCGGCGGAGCAAAATTTACACATATCATTGTCACATCTTTTATTGCTTTATTAAGTGCGGGAAGTATAGCAATGATTTTTACACACTCGCGTGAAAGAATAATATCGTTTATCAGCTCAATACAAAATGGGTCTGACCTTAATTTTCAAGTTAAGCAAGCATTATACGGATTGGGCAGCGGGGGATTAGCGGGTGTGGGAATTGGGCACAGCAGGCAAAGCAATTTATTTCTGCCGGAATCCTACGGCGATTTTATCTTTGCAATTTTAGGCGAAGAAATGGGATTTATCGGTGTGTTAATTGTTCTTCTTGCATTTTTGTTCCTCTTTATTGCAGGTATTTATATAGCAAAAAAAGCTACAGATAGATTCGGACAATTACTGGCGTTCGGAATTTCATTTTCAATTTTAACTTATGCTTTAACTAATGCATCAGTAGCAATCGGGTTAATACCGACTACAGGACTGCCTTTACCGTTTATTAGTTACGGAGGTACATCAATGATACTGATGTGTATCTCGGTAGGAATTTTAGTGAACATTGCTATTTCAAATTCTATTGTCGAAAAAGAAAATTATAAATTTCCAAATTCTGAAACAGATTGAATGGGATAAAGTTTTGAGTAAAAGTTCTAATAAATATAGATTTTTATTTGCCGGCGGCGGCACAGGCGGTCATTTATTTCCGGCGGTTGCAGTGGCTCAGAAAATAATGTTAATTAAACCGGAAGCTGAAATTATGTTTATAGGCACAAAATCTAAAATAGAGGGAAAAATTATTCCAAAGCTCGGTTTTAATTTTAAGTCAATATGGGTTAGCGGCTTCAGCAGAAGGTTTACACTTAAGAATATATTGTTTCCTTTAAAATTATTTATATCGCTTATACAATCTATAATTATTAATATGAAATTTAAGCCCAAAGTTGCTATTGGTTCGGGTGGCTATGTTTCCGGTCCTGCAATTTATGCTTCCGATGTTATGGGCGCAAAAATAATTTTATTGGAGCAGAATATTTACCCGGGCGTAACAACTCGTCTGCTTGAAAAATATGCACGGGAAATCCATTTGAGTTTTGAAGACTCAAAAAAATATTTTAAGCAAAATGAAAAATTAAGGTATACCGGCAATCCTGTAAGAGAAAATTTGCAGAGAATTGATAGAAATGAGGCACTGAAAAGTTTTAATCTCTCACCGGGTAAAAAAACACTTTTGGTTTTGGGAGGTAGTTTAGGAGCTGCTTCCTTGAATAAAGCTGTAGCTGAAAATTTAAATAATTTTTATATTAGAGAAATTCAATTAATCTGGCAGACAGGTAAAAACTATATAGATGAGTTTAAAAAATATTCATCCCAAAAATTTAAAATATTATCTTTTATAGATGATATGAGTCTTGCCTATTCTGCTTGTGATATTGTACTTTCAAGAGCAGGGGGAATTACTATTGCTGAAATTCTTAAACTTGGTGTACCTGCAATTTTGGTCCCTTCACCAAATGTTGCGGAAAATCATCAATACTTAAACGCAAAATATTTATTTGATAACGGTGCTGTCTTATTAATTGAAGATTCAAAATTAAACAGTGAATTGTGGAACGTTATTAAATCATCAATTTTTGATGACAATAAATTAGATGAATTAAGGTCAAAAGCTTTAACAATGGCTAAACCCGAAGCAGCATCAATTGTTGCCGAAAGTGCAATAAAATTAGCGGAAGAATAATGAATAAAGAAAACGGAAACAAAAAAGTGTTTAAATACAATGTAGGTTTTTATTATCAAGCTACAATAATTTACTTTATAGCTTTTGTATTGTATGTGGTTATTCGCGGTAAGTTTATAGAGGGCTCCTTTACGGTAATAACCGAAGACCCTATCATTTCTTTCTTTGCAATTATTGTTCTTATTTCCGTCATTAGTTTGCTTTATAACATATATAAAAATCGTCACTTAGAAATAGATAACAACGGAATTTTGTTTGTAGACAGATTTAAAACAAGAAAATTTAATGCCGATCAAATAATTTCAATTAGAATAACTAATTCAAAAGATAACAAGAGAAAAGAAGCTTTTAAATTTATAATTATGAAAATAAAAAAAAGAAAGCGACCGTTGATATTAAGACCCCACGATTATGAAAATTCAATGGAATTATTAGCCGGTATTCAAAATTTGAAAAAGGAAATTGAAAAAGAATAATGTTCAAGAATATTAAAAAAGTTCACTTTGTTGGAATTGGCGGAATCGGAATGAGCGGAATTGCTGAGATATTATTTAGCCAAGGTTTTAAAATTTCCGGTTCAGATAAAAATTTAACGGAAGTGACACAAAGATTAAGTGATATGGGAATGACTATTTATGAAGGTCATTCACCCGAACACGTAAAAGATGCGGATGTACTTGTTTATTCATCTGCTGTTACAATTGATAACCCTGAGGTGAAAGCCGCTGTTGATAGAAATATACCGATAATTAAAAGAGCCGAAATGTTAGCCGAATGTATGAGGATGAAATACGGAATCGGTATTGCCGGTACACACGGAAAGACCACTACTACTTCTATGGTTGGACTAACACTTACCGAGGGTGGAATTGACCCTACAATTATTGTCGGTGGAAAACTTAGCGGTTTGGGTGGAACTAACGCCCGCCTGGGCCAGGGTGATTTTATTGTTGTTGAAGCTGATGAATTTGACAGAACATTTTTAAAATTAACCCCTACTGTTGCAGCTTTAACAACGTTAGAAAGTGAACATTTAGACACATATAAAGATTTGGATGATATAAAATGTGCTTTTATTGAGTTTGCAAACAAAGTACCTTTTTATGGATTTGTCACTCTTTGTATTGATGAACCGGAATTAAAAAACATAATGCCCGAATTAAACAAAAAAATTATTACTTACGGTTTATTACAAGAAGCTGATTTAAGAGCAGTTGATATTACACATAACACTTTCAATAGTTCGTATACGGTAATTTATAATGATAAAGAATTAGGTAGAATTAATTTAAAAATTCCCGGTAAGCATAACGTAAAAAATTCACTTGTTGCAGTTTGCATTGGATTAGAATTAGGAGTTGAATTTAATGTAATAAAAAAAGCATTGGAAAAGTTTTCTGGTGTTTATAGAAGATTTGAAGTGAAATATAATAAAGAAATACTTGTTGTTGATGATTATGCGCATCACCCAACAGAAACAAGCGCAACACTTTCGGGCATAAGAGAAGGGTGGAAAAAAAGATTGGTAGTAGTATTTCAACCTCATTTATATACACGAACAAGAAATTTTTACAATGAATTTGCAAAATCATTTATGGATACGGATCTATTTATTTGTACGGATGTTTATCCCGCAAGAGAAGAACCAATTGACGGTGTGTCGGGAAAATTAATCACAGATGCATTGAAGGAATTAGGACATACAAATGTAATGTACGTTCAAAATAAAAATGATGTGCCTGATTTGTTGAATAAAATTAAAGAAAACGGCGACATTATTGTAACTATGGGTGCAGGAGATATATGGAAATACTGCAATAAGTTTGTTGAAATGCTTAAGGGTGAAAAAGTAAATGTATGAAGACAAAAGAAAAATATTCTCAGTTATTCTTTTCAGTTTTTTATTTATGGCAATCATTCTGCTTGTTCTATTTAACCCGCAGAATAAAACAGGAGGTAATATTAGAGTGATTGAAATTACAGGCAACAAGTTGATGTCTTCTAATGAATATATAAAATTTATTTATAACAATGGGACAAAACCGATTCACACTTTTAATCTTTCAATATTAAAAGACAGGGTGTTAAAACATCCTTACGTGGAAAACGCAGATATTGAATTTGTAGGAGATGAAAAAGCCCAAGTAAATATAAAAGAGAAAAAAATCACGGCAATATTATTAAGCAAAGGTGAACCTTTATTTTTAACAAATCAATCCGAAGTGCTGCCGATTTTATCTAATTCAAGGTTTACATCAATACCGATTATAAGCAATCCTAAAAATATAGATGATATCAAACCCCGTACTATAATAAAATCGAATGAGCTTTCAGATGCTATCAGGATAATAGATGCTATTAGATATACAGACAGAAAAATGTTGTTAAGTCTTTCGGAAATAAATTTGAGAAACGGCAGAGATATAATATTAACATTCTCAGGCATTAAACCACCTGTAATATTCGGCAGGGGAGCAACAGCAAGAAAAATTATTTATTTGGAAATGCTTTGGCCGAGTCTGTTAAAAGGTGAAATGTTAGTAAACAACAGTAGTTACATTGACTTAAGATTTGCTAATGATATTTATGTTGGCAAATTGGAAAAAATAGGTTATAAACGATGAAAAAAAATAAATATATAGCTGGTTTAGACCTTGGTACTACAAAGGTCTGTGCAGTTATTGCCGAAGAATTGGAAAGCGGTTTGTTGGATATTTTAGGATTCGGAGTTGCACCTTCTGAGGGTTTGAATAAGGGATTAGTAGCTAACATTGGTAAAACAGCGGAAGCAATTAAAGAAGCAGTTTCTATTGCTTCCAACAGAGCCGGTGTAAGTATAAATGTTGTAAATGTAGGTGTAGCCGGTGAACATATTACAAGTATGCGTCATAGGAATTATGTCACTATCAATAACGAAGATAAAGAAATAACAAGAGAAGATCTGGAAAGATTAGAAGCCGATGTTAGAACAATCCGCATCCCTGCAGACAGGATGATACTTCACATAATTCCTGAAGAATTCTATATTGATCATGAAGGCAAAATTGATAATCCGATCGGAATGTCAGGTTCTAGGTTGGAAGCAACAAACCATATTGTATTGGCTTCTGTTCCTGCAATTATGAATATAAGAAAGTCGGTTGAAAGAGCAGGACTTGAAGTAAGAAACTATGTTTTACAACCGATTGCTTCCAGTTCATCTGTCTTGGAAGAGAGTGAAAAAGATCTTGGTACGGCTTTAATAGATATTGGCGGAGGCACAACAGATATTGCAATATTCCATAATAAATCAATAAAGCACACTAAGGTTATTGGTATTGCAGGCAACCAGGTTACTAATGATATAAGAGAATCCTTGGGTATAGTTTCAAATCAAGCAGAAATGCTGAAAATAGATTATGGCTATGCCACGGAAAATGCAATCATAAAAGATGAAGACATTTTAATAAAAGGTGTAGGTGCAAGAGCTAATACAAGAATTCCAATAACGCTGCTGACACAAATTATAAGCCTAAGAATGAGAGAGCTTTTTACTTTAATAGATAATGAAATGCGTAATGCAGGTTATAAACAGAAAATTAAAGCCGGCGTAGTATTAACAGGTGGAGGTTCTCTCTTAAAAGGATGTACCGAATTAGCACAGGAAGTTTTGGGACTACCGGTTAGAATAGGTGTTCCTCAGGATTTGGGTGCGGGTTTATCTAACGAAATTGAAAGTCCGGAGTTTGCAACAGTAGCAGGACTAATAAAAGGTATTCCAGGAGGTACATCAAGTGAATATCAAGGATTAATAAAATCAAAACGCAAAAAAGGAATGAAAACAATTTCATTTTATGTAAAAAGAGTACAACAATTTTTTGATGAATTATAATTTAACATTAATAATGAGGTAAAATCATGTCAAAATTTGCAACAATAGATAGAGGCAAACCCATGTCGGCAATACTTAGAGTAGTCGGTGTTGGAGGTGGTGGGTGCAACGCTATTGAAAGCATGATTAATAAGGGATTAACCGGTGTTGAATATATTGCGGTTAATACTGATGTTCAGGTGTTAAACAATAGCAGCGCTACACATAAATTACAAGTCGGTGCTAATATTACAAGGGGACTTGGTGCAGGTGCTGATCCTAATGTAGGACGAAAAGCAGTAGAGGAAGACAGGGAAAAAATTGCCGAGATACTTGCCGGAAGTGATATGGTTTTTATAACCGCCGGTATGGGCGGAGGAACCGGTACCGGGGGTGCTCCTATTATTGCATCAATTGCTCAAACTACCGGTGCATTAGTTGTAGGCATAGTTACAAAACCTTTCAAATGGGAAGGTAAAAAACGTATGCTTAACGCAGAGCAGGGTATTCAAGAATTAAGACAATATGTTGACAGCTTGATTGTTATACCAAATGATAGACTGTTAAATATACTTGATGCCAATATAAACGCATTTGATGCTTTTGATAAACCTAACGAAGTGCTTTATGAAGCTACAAGAGGCATAGCCGATATAATTACGGTAGAAGGAAGAATTAATGTTGATTTTGCAGACGTAAGGTCTGTTATGAATCAGAGTGGTGAAGCATTAATGGGATGCGGAATAGCAAGCGGTGAAAATAGGGCAATAGAAGCTGCGCAAAAAGCTATCTCAAGTCCTTTACTAGAAGGCTTAAACATCAAGGGTGCAAAAAGTATTCTTCTTAATGTTACGGGTTCAAATAACCTTACAATGCAAGAAATAAATGAAGGTAATAATGTAATATTTGAAGCCGCCGGTGAAGAAGCGAATGTTATATTCGGTTGTGTTAGAAAAGACGAGATGAATGATTATGTATCTTATACGGTTATTGCAACAGGGTTTGATTCTGCCAGGGCTAAACCGGCATATAAGAAAACTGAAGATAAAGAGAAAGAAACTTTTAGAGGCGGTTTTAATTTTCTGAATGCAACCGAAGTTGATCAGAATGATTTAGATGTTCCAACGATAATGAGAGTTAAAAAACCGAAAGCATCTTTAGAAAATGAGGAAGAAAAACCGGCTGAAAGTGGATTCAAATTTGAATCATCACGTTATAATTGGGCAAAGAATAAAGCAGAAAAGAATCCGTCAACTGACGGACAAGAGAAAGAAAAAAAATCAGATAATGATGAAGACAGCTCATCATTTTTAAAAATGATAATGGATTAAGAAATAATTAACTCAAGTTGACCACTTACGCAAAATATTATCCGTTAGCTAATCCGTCAACTGACGGAAATAGCCACGACCTTTAGGTCGTGGGCAAATGATATCCATAACTATCGGCTTTAGCCACATAAAACAAAAGATTTTGGGCTAAAGCCCGTGTATGCTTACTATATCTAATCCACGACCTAAAGGTCGTGGCTATAAATCGTAAAATAATGCTTAACATAACTTATTATAACAAGTTTTCTATATCCGCTATTAATATTTCTGTTTCTATTAGTCAAATTTTTAATCAGGACCCTGGCTGAAGTCTGATGTCCTATTTAATTAATCTTTGTCAATCATATCTCACACAACCATTCAATCATTCAATCATTCAACATTCAACCATACAATCATACATATTCCCATTTCACAAAAATTATTATTCCCTCCCGTAGATGCCAAGTGTGTTATCTTGCAATCAAGATTTATTTCATATTTGTAAACTGTGTAGGGAATTCAAGATCTGCTTCTTTTACAAGGGCTATAATTGATTGAAGATCGTCAATTTTTGACCCTTGTACACGTACTTGTTCATCTTGTATTTGTGCGCTTACTTTTAATTTAGATTCTTTAATAAGCTTGGTGATTTTTTTAGCATTTTCTTTGGAAATACCTGAACGCAAATTTATTTTTTGTTTTAGTCTCCCGCCGGAAGCGCTTTCAGGTTCCTCAAAATCTAAAGCCTTTATAGATATACCCCTTCTTATCATCTTTGTTTCAAGTATATCAATACTAGCTTTGCGTGAATAATCATCCTTAGTATTAATAGATAACAATTTATCTTTTCTGTTAAGTGAAAGCTCTGTATGTGAATCTTTTAAATCATATCTTTGAGTAATTTCTTTGTAAGCCTGATTAACGGCATTATCCACTTCCTGGAAATCAATTTCAGATACTATATCAAAAGAATGATTTTTAGCCATAACATTTCCTTAAATAATAAATAGAAAATAATAAATAGAAAATAATAAATAATAAATAAGAACCGTCGGGGTGATAGGATTCCTCCGAAGGAGTCCCTACGGGAGAACCTACGACCTCCCCGACAAGTCGGGGCGCGCTATAAATATTTGAATAGACCATAAAATATGTCGGGGTGGGGAGATTCGAACTCCCGACCTCGTCGTCCCGAACGACGCGCGCTAACCGGGCTGCGCTACACCCCGAAAATTGGATATAAGAGATGTCATCTTTTTAAAAAGATTACATCTCTATTTTTAAAAATAAATAAAATACACAATAAAAAAATCTCCGACCTCCCCGACAAGTCGGGGCACGCTAACCGGACGGAGTTTATCCCGATACAATCGGGGCTACACCCCGAAAATAGTTATGCAAATATAATAAATTAATCTCTTTTTATAGTCACGACTCTGCCTGCCAGATGAAAGATATTTCTTATTTTTCATAATATAGCCACGTCCTTCAGGACGTGGATAATGGGGCTGAAGCCCTTGTTAGATTTTATTATTGTATCCCACGAGCTAAAGCTCGTGGCAATGGACTCCATTTCAAAATGTAAATTTTAAATTAAAAGATATTCTCTTCTTTTATTATAGCTATAGCCACGACGTTTACGTCGTGGATAAAAATAATAATTATATATATTGGCTTTAGCCATATTTTATTTTTGAATAATTTTTACACCATATTTTTTCATAAAATCATCATATTCTTCGGAAAATGTTATTCTCCTATGATGTTCTTCTTGATTTTTTATATAATCTCTAACTTTTGGTATTATTGATTCACTCACAGATAAAGCAATGTATTCTTCTTGCCATTGGAATTTTCCTCTAATCAATTTATTTTTATTTATCCAATGAGATGATTCACCTTTAATAAGCATTACTAACTTACTAATCGGCATTTCAGCATTAAGAGAAATCAGTAAATGTATGTGGTCACTAACACAATTAATCGAATCTAACCAAACACCTTTTTCGTTGCAATTCGATTTAATATGTTCAATCAATATATTTTTCATTTCAGAGGGAATAATTTTTTCTCTGTTTTTTGTTGACCAAATTAAGTGAACCCAAATTCTAATAAAAGGCATAATATTTTATAGTTTATTTGTTATGGGGCTGAAGCCCTAATTGTTTCTTTCTTCAAATATCCACGAGCTAAAGCTCGTGGCAATAATCTCAATTCAAAAACAAATTCTAAATTATAAAAAATTATATTCATTTTATAGCCCGTTCCGTTTTCACGACTCTGCCTGCCAGATGAAAGATATTTTTTAATTTTCATAATATAGCCACGACGTTTACGTCGTGGCTGAAAGTAATAATTATATATTTTGGCTTTAGCCACATTAATTTAAATGGGGCTGAAGCCCTCGTTAGATTTTATTTTTGTATCCCACGAGCTAAAGCACGCGGCAATGGACTCCATTTCAAAATGTAAATTTTAAATTAAAAGATATTCTCTTCTTTATTATAGCTATAGCCACGACGTTTACGTCGTGGATGAAAGTAATAATTATATATATTGGCTTTAGCCACATTAATTTAAATGGGGCTGAAGCCCCCAGTTGTTTTTTTATTTCTATTCCACGACCTGAAGGTCGTGGCAATAAAGCTCGTGGCAATAATCTCAATTTAAAAATATTATTTTCTTTTTATGGATATAAAGCTCGTGGCAATTATCCCAATCTTTAAAATATGGAGATTCTTTCCCCCGACAGGTCGGGGGGTCAGAATGACAAGTAATAGAGAATGACCGGTAAAATTATTATACTATTAAGTATAGAAGGAATTTCATCTTTTGATGAAGTTTCAACACTTAATGTTTTATTCGTATTATTTTAATTTCTTTTGTTTTCATAACAAAAAAAGATGACATCTCTATTTTTTAAAAATGCCAAAACTTAAGTATATCTCTGAAAAATGCGATAAAGCCCCTAAATAAAGAGATTTCTCAAATTTTGCTAAAACCACGCGGCAAAATAAATTTTCAAAAAAAATAAATAAACTGTTGCATTTAATTAAAAGAAATTAGAAATTATCAATAAAATAAATTTTAATAAGCATATTTATATTAAATATCATAAGTTATTTGTAAAAGATTATTTGTTTTGCAATTTTGGTCCGCTATCTGACGGATAAAATTTTTAATTATAAATTATCTTTTTTATTGTTTTTAATAGAATATGTTGTATTTTAAAATTCACTGTTTTTAAATGTCTATAATATGGCGAGAAAATTAATTGTATTTTTAGAATTTATATTGAACTATAATATTGATACTAATTCTAATAAATATTTGCCGGCAAGTGTTTTTTAAAAAAATAAAAAATTTTAATATCATATTGACATTAAAATTATGAATTCATACTTTTATCATTGTTTTATATATTTTCATTTATATAACTAATTGGGACACCAATCTTACATGACAAATTTGAATTACAATTTTGATCCGCTGTCTAACGGATATATTTTTTTATATCTTATGTTAATTACGATATTTTGTAAAAACGTTTTAATACCGAATTTTATAATAATAAAAAATATTAATTTTAAAACTAAATGTAGGGAGATTATATATGATAGAAATTTTACCACCCTAACTCTATGGGGTTTTTATTTTCCCATATTTAATCAAAACTTTTTTTTAATCAATCTTGGAGAGTAAAAAATGAATCTTTACAATTTAATAAAGAAACTTAGTTTGCTTTTAATAGTGCTGTTCTTTACAGCCGGATCTGTTTTTGGGCAAACCACGTATTACGTTGACGGAGTTGCCGGTGACGATAGTTGGACTGGTACAGCCGTCAATAATATAGGCGGTGACGTCGGGCCAATGAAAACTATTCAAGCGATGCTTGATGACGCAAAGGTTGGAAACGGTGATATTATAAGTATTGCAGCAGCAACATATGCTGAAACAGTTACGTTAACAAAACGCGTACAGCTTAACCCTACTGGTGCTATTACCGTGACAAATATTACTTTAAATACCGGTTCTACAACTGCTGTTGTATTTGGTAACGCAGCGAGTAATTTAACAATTTCCGGAACTCTTTTAGTGCAATCCGGAAAATATACACTTACAACGGCAAATGTTATTGTAGCCAGTGGTGGTACACTTGAAATAAGGGTTGCAACAACTGGAACAACCGGTCTTCAATCTGCTGTTACAACAACTGCAGGTAATTTTACTCTAACTTTTTCAAACTCATCTGCTTTAACAATTATTCTTTCTGATTTATCTGGTAACCTACCAGGTGATGTGAATTTTAATGGTGCTGGTGCTGTAACATTAGGCGCTGCACTTACAGCACAAGGTAATGTAACTATTGCTACTGGTGCTAGTGTTGCCCTTGTAGGTTTGAATTTATCCACAGATGGCAACTTTACCAATAACGGTTCATATAGTGCTACTGGAGCTGCCGGTAAAGTAGTAATGACAGCTGCCAAAACAATTTCCGGTTCTGGTACTTTCCAGAATCTCACTTTCACTGGTGCAAATACTAAAACATTAGGATCTAATTTAACTTTTTCTAATGTTAGCCAGGCTACTGCAAGCTTAATTGATGTAGCTGCAGGCGCATTAGATTTTGCAAACTTTAATATTACTACCCCAGGTAATATTACTTTCGCTGGTGGTACTGCTGTTGCTTATACTAACGTAACAACAGGTGGTAAACTTATTTTTTCAGGTTCACTCTCCACAGTTACTTTTAATAATGCTGCTGTTTTAGCAAATTTACGTAACTTAACAATTAATAAGCCTAGTGGCTCAACAGTTGTTTTGGCTGGCGGTAACCTTACAGTTACAAATCTATTTGATTTTACAGGTGGTCTTCTTAACATTGGTGCATTTGATCTAACATTGGGTGATGCCCATAGTGCTACAGCTGCTATTGGTGGTAACATAAATGGTGCAGGTACTTTCACAATCGGTGCCGGTGGTTCTGCAAACGATATCACAGTTAGCGGTGTCGGTCAGATTAATGCACCGTTTACAGTGGATGTAAATACAAAAACAGTTACTTTCACTCAATTAACAACAGTTGGTAATAACCTTACATTAACAAGTGGTGGTCTTACAACTACTTCTCTACAATTAATAAATGGTACAGTGACCTTGGATAATGCTTCTGTATTAACTTTAAATACAACAAGTGTTAGTATTACAAATACAACTTCTTTAAACAATACAAGCCAATTAAAAGGCTCAAGCAATGTAACTATTTCCGGTGTTCTTGATCAAGATGATGATTCAGTTATTGATATGACAGGTACACTTACAGCTTCTTCTTACGATGCAGA